>NZ_CP063849.1:8117267-8797034 GCF_015277775.1 Paludibaculum fermentans | reverse complement strand
GTGAATCCCGGGATGACGTACCTGAAGGTGCGCCACGGCGAATGGACCTACTACATCGGCAAGGGCAATTTCGAACGCGACCGCATCCAGGATCTCCAGGTGGAGGGCAAGCACGAGACGCACAAGCTGCCTTCGATCCGCACCATCCTGAAGGGCAGCGGCACGCTGGATGTGCTGGGTGAGGTTTCCGGTGCGTCCCTGGTGGGTCTGAAATACAGCGGCCCGTTCGACGAACTGCCGGCGCAGAACCAGTCGCGGCACGCGCATCGCGTGGTGGCGTGGACGGACGTCAGCGACGCGGAAGGCACGGGCATCGTCCACATCGCGCCGGGCTGCGGCGCGGAAGATCAGGCGCTGGGCCGCAAGGAAGACCTGGCGGTGATTGCTCCGCTGGGCGAGAACGCGCGCTTCCTCGACGGCTTCGGCGCCTACACCGGGCGCCACGCCAGCGAGATCGCCGACGACATCGTGACCGAGCTGCGCGAGAAGGGCCTGCTGGTCTCGAAGGAAAAGTACCCGCACGTCTACCCGCACTGCTGGCGCTGCAAGGAAGAGCTGATCTTCCGCCCCGTGGATGAATGGTTCATCCGCATGGACTGGCGCGACCGCATCCAGAACTCCGTGCCGACCATCAAGTGGATCCCGTCGGACGGCGAAGCCCGTGAGCAGGATTGGCTCAAGAACATGGGCGACTGGATGATCTCGAAGAAGCGCTTCTGGGGCCTGGCGCTGCCCATCTGGGTCTGCGGCGCGTGCCATTCGTTCCAGGTGATCGGCGGCTACGACGAGCTGAAGTCGAAGGCGGTGGAAGGTTGGGACGAGTTCGAAGGCCACACGCCGCACAGGCCGTTCATCGACAAGGTGAAGCTGCGCTGCGAGCATTGCGGCGGCACGGCGACACGCGTGGAAGACGTGGGCAATCCCTGGCTGGACGCGGGCATCGTGCCGTTCTCGACGATGCGCTTCACCTCGGACAACGAATACTGGCAGAAGTGGTTCCCGGCCGATCTCGTACTCGAGTCGTTCCCCGGCCAGTTCCGGAACTGGTTCTACTCGATGCTGGCCATGTCGGCCATGCTGGTGAACAAGGCTCCGTTCAAGGCGCTGCTGGGCCACGGCCTGGTGCGCGACGCGCGCGGCGAGGAGATGCACAAGTCGAAGGGCAACTCCATTGCGTTCGACGAAGCGGCGGAGGTGCTGGGCGCCGAAGTGATGCGCTACATCTACGCCGAGCAGAAGACGTCGCAGCACCTGAACTTCCCTGACCTGAAGCCGACGGCGGGCCAGACGATCGACGGCGAAGCGCGGCGCAAGCTGCTGACCTTCTGGAACTGCTACAGCTTCTTCGTGATGTACGCTTCGGCCGACGGATGGAAGCCCTCCGCCGAGGCCAAGCCAAGCACAAACGAACTGGACCGCTGGGTGCTGAGCCGCCTGCAACGCCTGGTCGCCGACGCTCATGGTTCGTTCCAGAGTTTTGAGCATTACAAGCTGATTGAGCGCTTCCAGGAGTTCGACGAGGACTTCTCGAACTGGTACCTGCGGCGTTCCCGGCGCCGGTTCTGGCAGAGCGACAACGACGCCTACCAGACGCTGTACACGGTGCTGACGACGGTGATCCGTCTGATGGCGCCGGTGCTGCCGTTCCTGACGGAGCACGTGTACCAGAACCTGGTGCGGGCGGTGGATCCCTCCGCTCCAGAGTCGGTGCACCTGACCTCGTATCCGGTGGCCGACGAGAGCCTGATGGACGAGGAGCTGGAAACCTCGATCGCGGCCGTGATCCGCCTCAAGAACCTGGCGCTGCACCTGCGGACGCAGAGCAAGGTGAAAGTGCGGCAGCCTCTGAGCGTTCTCACCATCCGGCCGAAAGATGAACAGGAGCGCAAGGTCCTGGAGAACGAGAAGTACGCGGCGCAGATCCTGGAAGAGGGCAACATCCAGCGACTGGCGCTGATTGAAGACGAGGGCGCGCTGGTGAAGGCGCGGCTGAAGCCCGATCTCAAGAAGCTGGGGCCGCGCGCCGGCAAGCACCTGAAGGCGATCAGCGCGGCGTTCGAAGCCGCGACGTTGCGTGAAGTTCGTGCGAACCCGACCTTCCCAGTGAAAGTTGGGGACGAAGTGATCGAGGTGGCGCAGGACGAGTACTTCGTGTTCTGGGAAGGCCCGGCGACGCTGCAGTGCACGGAGGAGGGCGGCACGTTCCTGGCGCTCGACACGACGCTGACGCCGGCACTGCTCCAGGAAGGCATTGCGCGCGACTTCAACCGGCTGGTGCAGGATCAGCGCAAGGCGCAGAACCTGCTGATCTCCGACAGGATCACGGTGCGGTACCAGGCTTCGGCGCGAATCGTCGAGGCGGTGGAGACGCACACTGAGTACCTGAAAGGGGAACTGCTGGCGGAGAGCATCGTGCTGGAACCTGAAGTTCAGGACGGCGCTGCGCTGACGCTGGGCGGGGAACCGCTGACGGTGGCGTTGAGCAAAGTCTAAGGATCCTGTTTCCTCATCCCCGCAGGGGCCGGACTGCCGCCCTGTCAGTCCGGCCCACCCGCACGGAACACACTGAGATTCGCGGAGCAGGCTGCGGGAGTCAGCCACAAGTCACCGGAGCCCCGCGTGTCCGTACAGTGCAGCCCTCCAGACGATTGGCTGGGTCAGACCTTGTCCGGAATCACGAACGGCGCGCGGTAGCCGCGGTCGGCGTCGCGCAGCAGGCGATTGGCGGCGTCGTCGCCGATCACTTTCTCCGCCACGGGATCGAAGTTCAAGGTGCGGCCCAGGCGGTAAGATGCGTTAGCGAGGTGGACCAGGGTGCACGAGATGTGACCTTCCTCGATGGGCGCGTGCAGGTCCTCCTGTTTGCGGCTGCGGACGACATCGATGAAGTTGGCAAAGTGGTCGCCGCCCTCATGATGGGTCGGCCCCGGGATCATGTCCTTGCCGATGTAGGAGCGGTAGCCGTTCAGGGTGTCCTCGTCGCCCACGGCGAGATAGCCGTTCGCGCCATAGAAGATCGTGCCGATGGTGTTGGGACCCTGGCCCTGGCTGTACATGAAGTCCGTGCCGATCTCGGCTTCGCGGTTGGTGATCCAGTGGCGGACCTCAAACTCGATCATCTTGCGTTTGCCTCCGGGCAGGTCGTACTGGAAGGCGCAGGACAACGTGTTGGGGGTCTCCTGGTCGTCGTCGAAGACGAAGTGTCCGCCCATGGCCGTGATCTTGTTGGGGAACTTGAGCTGCATGCCGTGGCGCGCCATGTCGACCTGGTGGATGCCCTGGTTGCCAAGGTCGCCGTTGCCGTAGTCCCAGAACCAGTGCCAGTTGTAGTGGAAGTGATTCTTTGTGAAAGGGCGCAGCGGCGCTGGTCCGGTCCATAGATCGTAGTGGACACCGGCGGGCGTGGGCTCGGCCGGAGTCTTGCCGATGGTGTCGCGGCGTTTGTAGCAGAGGCCGCGCGCCATGTAGATGTCGCCGATGAGTCCTTCGTGGAGCTTGGTCATGGCCTCCATGCCGGACTTGCGGGAGCGGCCCTGCGTGCCGTGCTGCACGATGCGGTTGTACTTCTTCGCCGCGGCGACCAGTTGCCGACCTTCCCACCAGTTGTGGGAACAGGGCTTCTCGACATAGGCGTCCTTGCCGGCCTGGCAGGCCCAGATGCCGATCAGCGCATGCCAACTGGTAGGCGTGGCCACAGAGACCGCATCGATCGATTTGTCTTCGAGCAGCCGGCGCACGTCAAAGTAGGTCTTCGGCTTGGGCAGCCCCAGCTTCTCCATATCCTTGAGGCGGCCGTTCAGCACGTTCTCGTCGACTTCGCAGATGGCGGCCACTTCGACGTTAGGCAGTTTCGCGAACTGCCGGACGTGATCCCAGCCGCGCTTCCTCACGCCGCACACGGCGACGCGTACCTTGTCGTTGGCGCCGAGGACGCGCTGCGCGCCGGCGGCTGTCATCCAGGCTGCCGACGAGGTGCCGATGAACTTCCGGCGGCTCCATGTTTCTGATTGATTCATAGTCTGTTCCTTTCCTGGAATCCTTCGCGCGTGGGAGACTGCCGGCAGGAGGGTCCCAGCACCTCCTGCCCCACGGCGGCCCCGGCCCTGGGCCTCACGCGCGCCGAGATTAACATCAATTGCCCGTGTGTGCGCCCGAATGCCGGAACTCGCCGATGACAATGGTGCGCGGCGGCTGCCGGGTTTCGGTACGGATGCAGTTCAACACGGTCTCGTCATCGCCGACCACGAGTTCGAGGCGGCCGTCGCCGTCGATGTCGGCAATGGCCGGTGAGCCGCCGCCTTTCATCTTGGCTCCGGTGTAGTTGAGGCTCTTCGGCGCGAAGCTCCAGAGGTCGGCTCCGGAGTTGGCGACGGCATGCATGCGGCGGTCTTCGTTGCACGGGAAGACGAGGTCGAGCTTGCCATCGGCGTCGAGGTCAGTGGCTACCGGGATGAGTGTGACCCGGCTCTGGATGGGGATGCCGCGCAGACGGCGGCCGTCGCGATCGAGGATCGTCAACTCGCACTTGGGCCAGGGCGAGAGTTCGGTCTCGACGATGACCTGCTTGTAGCCCAGGCCCTGCATGTCGGCCAGGACCGGAGCCCACTCGCCCTCGCGGTGCGCTTCGTGGGCCCAGAGGCGGACGCCCTTCGCGTTGAGGGCAACCACCTCGTGCGCGGTGGAGACGGACTTGGCGGCGAAGACGACTTCCAGTTTGCCGTCACCGTCGATGTCGCCGACAGCAGGCGGCAGGAAGCGCGGTCCGCGGGCCTCCGCCGCCCAGAGTTCCCCTTTGTTTTCGACAATGGCGTGGAGCTTGGCATCGGCGCCGCCCAGCAGGATGACTCGGCTGCCGTCGCCCAGGAGATCTGTGACCACGGGCGAAGTCACGGCGGCGGCGCCGAGCGCGTACCTCCATAGGACGGCGCCGGTGGGATCGAGCACCAGCAGTTCACCGCCGGCGGTGGCGGCATAGAGCCGCCCCTGCGTGAAGGCAGGCGGCAGGACGCGGCTATTGAATTTGCGGCTCCACTGTTCCCGGCCCTGGGCGTTGACGAGGTAGAGCGTGTCCAGGGATGCAAAGGCGATGGCCGGCTGGCTGCCGGTCTGAACGAGGACGGGCGTGGTGAGGGCGCCCTTGGCCGGGAAGCGCCAAAGGGAGGTGCCATCCGGGCGCAGCAAGTGGAGCGACCGGTCGATGTCGTTAGTGGCGAGGGCGATCTGGAGGGTTTTGCCGTCGTGCTGGAAGTCAGCCACGACAGGCGAGACCAGCAAGGCTCCATCGGTGGGCAGGCGCCAGTTCAAGCGAGGTTCGCCGCCGATGGCGTAGAGGCCGGGGGCGGCCTGGGTGGTGAGCGAGCGGGCCGCGGGGTCCACTTTCGACGCTACAGGCACCCAGGTGTGGTTGACCTGGCGATAGAGCTTCAGCGAGTTGGGCAGGTAAGGATCCATCTCCTCCGGTGTCAGATGCACGCTGAGGGTGGAACGCGTGGCGGCGGCGGGCAGGCGGAACAACCACGGCAGGGCGTTGGCTGGTGGCCTGCCGTTGATTGCCGCCGCGGCGAGTCTCTCGACACCGGGGGCGGGCTGGCCTCCCAGCAGGATATTGGGAAAGGCGGCGATCTCGCTAGTCCAGACCGTCTGCTGACCGGACCAGGCCTGCCAGGAGAGGCTGCCCGTGACACGGACGCGCGCGGCAAAGTGGCGGGCGCCACCCGTTGTGGAGGCCGGTAGTTCGAACCGGTAGACGCCCGGGGCGGAGATCGACGGCTGGATCTCCTGGCTGGCATCGGCGATGAGCACCATCCGCGCGCCTTGCGGCAGCGGGCCCGGTTTCAGGGAGATGGACACGGGCTGGCCGGCCTTGACGAGCTTCGGGAAGGACCAGGAGTCGAGGACGGGGAAACGGTCGTCAGCGGAGGCCGGAACGCCGGCTGCGGATTCGACTTTCGCGGCGCGCAGCAGCGCGTGGGCCAGGTCGCCGGCTCCGGAGGAGGCATTGTAGATGTAGCCGTCCGGGGTCTCCTTGATGAGACCGTTCTCGAACAGGGTGTCGCAGGCTTTGGCGGCGAAGCGGCGGACCGCCTTGAGGTAGGCCGTCTCATGGGTTGCCTCGAACATATCGAGGAGGAACTCGAGGCTCTTGCCGTAGGTTTCGGGATGGATGCCGGACGATATGGGATCCTCGAAGGCGGCCTGCGCGTAGCGGCGGGCGAACTCCATGAATTGCGGATCACCGGTCTCCTGGAAAGCCATGAGGGCCGCCTGGCCGAACATGCCGGACTCACCCTGTCCGTCGCTCCACGGGGAGAGGTAGCCGGGCAGCGGCTTGGCGTCAGAGACATTCACGTCGCGATGGTAGCGGCGGGCCACTGGATCCCAGGAGGCCTGCATATAGGCCTTGGCGAGGCCCGCGGCGACATCGCGCAGCACGGTCTGCCGGCGGTCCAGGCGGTAAGCATGAAGGAGATACCAGGAGAGGTGGCCCGGCAGGTTGGTGGGGCCGCTCTGCACCGGCGCCCAGGCCCCGCCGATCAGGTTCGTCTGAGGGTTGCGGACCTTCCAGAACATCTGCCCGGCCTTGAGCGCCCAGTCGAGGTGCTTCTGCTCTCCGGTCTTTGTGTAAAGGAAGAGGAACGAGTAGGCGTAGAGCCCGGAGTGCTTGGTGTAGGGCCCGCGCACCTGCGGGTCGTCGAACTTGCCGGTATAGAAGTTGCCGTGCCGGTCGAAGTTGAAGGTCTCCTTGTCGTGGATGTGGTAGGTGTAGAGACCTTCGATCTCGCGGCGGACAGCCTCGGGATTCAGGCGCCAGAGCTCTTCCCACGGGGGGAGCTGGCGCTCGAGTTCATGGCGGTTGGCCTCGATGTCTTCCCGGACGACGTTGTAGAACATGTGCTCGCCCCAGGCGAAGAGGCCGGTGGTGGGGCTCGCGCAGGTCTGCATAAACCAGGACATGTAGGCGTCGGCGGCCTGCTGATAGCGCGGATCTCCAGTGAGGGTCGAGAGTTCCAGGAAGGTCTGGATGGTGGCGATGTCGCGATAGAGGTTGCTGCCGCGCGCGTTGCGCATGTAGTCTTCGGCGTCGTAGGAGCGCTGCCAGTTGGGGTCCTTTGACTCGGGAATGCGGCGAGTTTTGATGTCGAGCATCGAAACCCAGGCCGGCGTGGACTTGCTGCCGTAGCGGTCCAGGCCGTTTGCCAACAGGGTGTCGGCGAAGGTCCGCACTTTCTCCAGGTAGAGCACCTGCGGCGCCGCGGGGCGAGTCTGGGCCACCAGGAGCGGGAGTCCGGAAAGGACGAGGAGTGTCGTTCTAAGCGTCATGCGGTGGAGTGCGGACGGAAGGCAGCAGGGTGAATTCAAAAATGCCAGGGGAGCCGACCGCGTTGCCGCGAGCCGGTTCCCCTGGGTGGGTTGGTTAGTAGACCAGCTTCAGACCAAACTGAATCTGGCGAGGGATGTTGGCTTGTGACGTCACCTTGCCGTAAGTGGCGCTGGTGACGTTGACGTTGGGTGAGGCGAACTGCGTGCGGTTGAACACGTTGAAGAATTCAGACCGGAACTGCAGCCGGAAGCGTTCGGCCAGCTGGAAGGACTTGTTGACCGAGATGTCGTAGTTGGCAATGCCCTGGTTGCGGAACTGGCTCAGGTACTGGGTGAGCGTGCGCTGCCCGAAGGGCTGGGCGATGCCCTGCTGGACGGCGAAGGCTCCGGGGTTGAACCACTTGTCGACATTGCGGTCGGAGGTGAAGATCGACTGGCCGGTGGCGACGGTATTGCTGTTGGTCTTGATGGGCGCCCCCGACTGGAAGGCTCCGACGCCGCTCAACTGCCAGCCGCCGATGACGTGATCGAGGATGGTGGAGTTGATGGCAAAGCGCTTGCCCTTGCCGACGGGCAGGTTGTAGATGCCGTTGATGACGAGGCGCTGGGTGCGGTCGATGTCGGCCACCATGTTCTCGAAGGCATCGGAGAAGCCGGGGTTCATGTAGTTGGAGTGGGCCATGAGCTTCGACCAGGTGTACGAGCTCAGGATGCTGAAGTCGTTGGCGAAGCGGCGTTCCAGCGAGAACTGGGCGCTGTGGTAGGTGTTGTGGCCCACGCCGGCCACGGCCATGTTCGTGGTCACGGGGTAGTTCGGATTCTTCGCCAGCAGTTGGTACAAGGGGAAGGTCTTGGAGCCAAGCGTGCCGGCCGAGGCTGGAATGAGACCGTAGAAGGGATTGGCCACGGCGGACAGCAGGGCGTTCCCCAGCGAGAGGTAGGACGCGGGCAGGGCGTTCGGCGCCCAGTTCGGATTGAAGCGCCGTGTAGTGGAGCCGACATAGGCGGCGTCCAGCAGCCAGCGGCCGGGCAGTTCGAACTGCAGGCCGGTGGAGTAGTTCAGTACCGCAGGTGTCTTGACCTTCGGATTGCGGAAGGTGATGCCCGTGCCGAGCAGGCACTCGGGGTTGCGGGTGGCGCAGGGCACCAGGTTGAGGCCCGACGGGAACGGATTGGCCAGGGTGCTGGCGGGCGTCAGGCTGTCGATGGTGGTGACCATCGGCGTGCTGGTGTTGAAGCCGCCGAGGTCGACGCCGGTGAGCCGCGGATTGAAGAAGGTCCCGAAGCCGGAACGCAGCACCACGCGCTGGTTCAGTTTGTAGGCGAGGCCGATGCGGGGCCCCCAGCTATCGTACTCGGGATCGAGATAGCTGCGGCTCTGGCCGTTGACGCCGGCGAAGAGGGGAGCGCCCTTGACGTCGATATTGGCGAGGCCGGGGTAGGGGCTCTTGAGGTAAGCGGCCTGGGCCGCGGAGGCGATGGTGGGCACGTAGCCGAAGTCGTAGGAGCGGATGACGCGGTCGAAGCGATCGGTCGTGGGTCCCTGGAACTCCCAGCGCAGGCCGAGGTTCAGGGTGAGGCGGCTGCTCAACTTGTAGTCATCCTGGAAATACCATTCGTAGTAAGTGGTCTGGGTGGCCTGGTAGCCGCCCACGCCCACTGTGCCGCTAGCGGGCAGGCCCAGCAGGAAAGACGCCGCGCCCCAGCCGGAGGTGGCATTGGCGGTGAACGGGTCGGACTGGGTCCAGTTGCGGCCGAAGCTGTAGCTGCCGGAACTGCCGGAGCTGGCGCCGCGGTCGTCGTACTCGCGCAGGACGAGGGCGTACATGCCGAACTTCATCGTGTGCTTGGACTTCACCTTGGTGAAGCCGATGTAGCCGTTCCACCCGTCGGAAGCGTTGTAGGACGGGCCGCCGGAGCCGAGTCCGGTGGCGTCGCCGATGCTGAACTGCGGAAAGACCTGGAACGGTAGCTGGGTGACCAGCGATTGCGGGAAGCCGAGCGAGGCGACATTGAAGCCCTGGCTGCCGGCGAAGGTGCCTTCGTACTTGCGGGAGTAGCCAAGACGGGCATTGAGGATGAAGTCCGGCTGGAGGTTGCGCACGTAGTCGATGGACGCGAGGCGCGTCTTCTGGAAGGATGTGCTGGCCGTGGTGAGGTTGTTGAAGAGGTTCAGGTTGTCGGCGCCGTAGTTGGCGATACCGACGTAGCCGAAAATGCGGCTCTTCTCGCCGAAGTTGTGATCGATGCGGGTGCCGTACTGATCGTAGTTGAGGACGCCGCCGCCGGTGGAGACATAGTTCATGGCGCCACTGATCGGGTCGCCCCCGCGGTTGGGCATGGGGATGTAGCCGAGTACGTTCCGGGCGATGCTGCTCTGCCGGTCAGTGGGGATCTTGTTATTCGGGAATGGGGTGCGGATATAGGTGTTCGGCTTGCCCTCGACCGGGGCCACCGTGGTCGGATCGTAGATCAGGATTGGCGCACCGGCGCCGGTCCTTACGGACGAGAAATCGCCCGCGCGCTGGGCCTCGGTGGGCACCGTGGTGGATGTCGTGGAGGGCGGCGTGTTCTGGCGGACCGACTCCCAGTTGAAGAACCAGAAGCTCTTGTTGCGGCCGTCATATACCTTGGGCAGGTAGACGGGCGCACCGGCCGTGGCGCCGAACTGGTTCATGTGGAACTTGGCTTTGGTGGCGCCGGTGCGGTTGGCGAAGAAGCTGTTGGCGTCGAACTTCTCATTGCGCAGGAATTCGTAGAGCGCGCCATGCAGTTCGTTGGTGCCGGACTTGGTGGCGACGTTGATGGTGCCGCCGGCGGCGTGGCCATACTCGGCGTCATAGGAGTTTTTCTGGACCTTAAATTCCTCTACTGCGTCAATCGAAGGCGTGAAGGAGACCTGGTTGCCGCCCTTGGCGTAGACGCCGTTGAGGGTGACCATGTTGCCGCGATTCGGGGCTCCACTGACTGAGACGTCGGAGACGCCGTTGGTATCCCAGGGGCGGGTCAGGTTCACGTTGCCGCTCTGGCCGGTGGGGATCACGCCGCTGACCAGTTGCTGAAGGGCCAGCGGATTGCGGCCGTTGAGGGGTAGTTCGACGATCGTCTTGTTGCTGATGACCTGGCCCATGGAGGCTGACTCGGGCGTCAGGAGGGGGCCTTCTCCGGTAACGGTCACACTGTCCTTGACCTCGCCGACCTGCAGGGAGACATCAATGGTCATACGGTCGTTCACCTGCAGGCTGATGCCCTGGCGGACGGAGGACTTGAAGCCGGTAGCTTCGACGGTGAGCCTGTAGCTGCCGGGCAGCAGGAAGGTGATGACATAGAGGCCTTCCGGGTTGGTGGCCGCTTTGGTTTCGATATTGGTGGCGGTGTCGGTGGCTCGGACGGTAGCGCCGGGCACGGCCGCTCCGCTGGGGTCAGTGACTTTGCCTGTGATGCTGGCGCGATAGCCTTGCGCAAAGGCGGGGGCGGCCGCGAACAGAATCAGCAGGCCGGCCAAGGCGGCCTTCAGCCTTTGCGGCGATCGCCCACTCTGATGGAGTGTGTGACCTGTAGCACTCATTACTTACCTCCCGAAGTCGCGTCGTGGATTTCTTCAGTCGTGGCGAGACATTTAAGGTGCGACTCGCATCTAAATAGTATTAGCGAGTTTGTCTTGAGTCAATACAAAAGTGTGACAGCCGGCAAGAACGGCTGATACGCTATCATTGCGGCCAGTGCGGTGGGGCGCATGGCAGCTCGTCCGGCACCTTGGCGGCCTCGGATTCGGGGACCGCCAAAGGGTTAGGCCGGGCGAACAGCGTTGGCGGCACTAGATTAAAGCATCAAAGGAGGCCCAGCCAATGGTCAGCCCAAACACTGCGACACCAGCCACAGTGCGGCAGGTGAACCGCGCCATCCTGCTGAATCTCATCCGGACCCACCAGCCCGTTTCGCGGATCCAGCTCTCGGCGCTAACCGGGATCTACCGCAGCAATGTGTCATTCATCGTGGAAGAACTGATTCAGGAAGGGTTGGTGTGCGAGAAGCGCGGCAAGCCGGAGGGCCGCGGGCGCGTGCCCATGTTTCTTTCGCTGAACCCGGACGGGTTCCAGGTAGTGGGCGTCAGCATCCGGGCGGGCGAGACGGTCTCTGCGGTGGCTGACCTGACGGGACGCATCCGGCAGTCGACGTCCTTCCGGACACCAAAGTCGCCTTCCGCCTGGCTGGAGCATTTCCGCACTGCCCTGGCGCGGCTGCGCTCCGCGGCGGGGCCAGGGCCGGGCACCTTTCATCACCTGTGTGTCAGCGTACCGGGGATGGTGAACCAGGCGAGCGGCGAGATCCTCTGGATGAATGCGCTGCCGAATTACTCCGGCTACAAACTGCGGGATGCGGCGGAGGCGGCGACCGGGATTGCGACCAGCGTGGCCAACGACTGCCACCTGGCCACGACCTGCGAACGTTGGCTGGACAATACGGCGGGCGACCTGAAGAACTTCGTCTTCCTCGAGGTCGGCGATGTGGGTGTGGGTGCGGGGATGATCGTGAATGGCGAGCTCTGCACGGGTCACAATTCCACGTTCGCGGCGGAGTTCGGCCATATGGTGGTGGACCCGTCGGGGCCCAGGTGCAACTGCGGCCGCAAAGGCTGCTGGGAGTTATTCATCTGCGATCGCGCCACCTGGGGTTACTACGATGCAACCCGCGAGTTTTCCGCCAGCCGCTTTGCAGAGGTGATTCAGGCGGCGAAGGCCGGCGACAGGAAGGCGGTGCGCGCATTCCAGAAAACTGCCGCGCAGTTATCGCTGGGCATTTCCAACATTGTGATGGTGCTGAATCCGGAGGTAGTCGTTCTAGCCGGGCGCGTGACGGAGGTTTGGGACCTGATTTACCCATCCATGGCGAACGCGGTGGGCACGCTGCCCGGGAAACCGCAGATCCGTCCGGCGAGGATGTCGGCGGAGGAGTTGTTCCTGCATGGCGCGATCCGGCATGCCTTGAGCGGGCTGTTCGCCGCTCCGCAGTTGGGGTGAGCGGGCCGAGCCCGAGGGCGGGCCGCGTCCGTCCCGGCGATGTCGATCCGGCGGAAGAGCCCGAACGTCCAACTGGGTGCGTTCCTCTTCCGAGATTGGGAAAGAACGGGCGTTGAGGCCGTGGCGGCGAGCGTTCTGGCCGGAACGGGAACTGCCCTGGACGGTAGCAGGTCCGGTGGACAGCCGAGCGTTGGGATGGTTGGCTCCTGTGACCTGGCACAGAAACTAGCCACAGTGGGCTGCTGAAGAACCACGGCACAGCGGCTCGACCTGAGGAGGACCGGGTGGAACTCGACCGAGTTGCCTGGCGGCCGCTACCGGCCGCATCGACAGCCCGACATTGAGATTCCACCCGGACGCCGACTCAGGCCGGCATTACACTTCGTACGGTTTGCGATACGCCGGGCGCGTGATCATTTTGGCTGCTTCGGAGTCGCCCGTGAACTTCGGAATCGGACCCGGCTCTATTTTCAACCCACGACCCACGCGGTAGCTGATGTTCGCCAGATGGCACAGATTGGCGCTGGGCACCGCGTTGGCGATGGGGTCATGAAGGTCCTTCTCTTGGCGCGACTTCACGCAAGCCAGGAAGTTCTGCATGTGGAGCCCCGTGGAATCGCCGCCCCTGCCGCGCTCGGGCCGCTCTTCCATGATGAGTTCGCTGGAATCGCCCTTGTACGCCTGGAACCCCTGATCGCTCATCGCGGCCCAACCGTCGCTGCCGTAGAAGAGATTGCCGACCCCGACGTTGAGCGGATTGCTCGCCGGTCCCACTTGAGTAGGCGCTGGAGCGGCGGGAGGAGCCTCGGCGGGCGCCGCACCGGCCGCGGGCCGCTGTCCGCCGCGCGCACCGGGCGCGGGTCCGGCCGTGACTACGCGGGCCTGCCGCACGCCTTCGCCGTTGGTCATTTTGCCGCGCACCTCGATGACGAGTTGCTCGCTAACATAGCTGAAGCCGGCCGTCAGCGTATTCGGGGTCTCCGTGTCGTCATCGAGGCCGAACTTGCCGCCGAACGCCATGGCCGTCTTCGGCCACACGGGATCGCCCAGTGCCCAACGGGCGATGCCGGTCTCGTGCACGCCCTGATTGCCGATATCGCCGTTGCCGGTATCCCAGAACCAGTGCCAGAAATACGCGAAGCGCTTCTGGTTGAAGGGCCGCATGGGGGCGGGCCCCAGGAACAGATCCCAATTCACGCCGGGGGGCGTGGGCGTGTCCGGCGTGTGCCCGATGGAGGGGCGCAGCTTGTAACACAGCGCCTTGCTCATGTAGAGCTTTCCGATCAGACCCTGCTGGAGGGCCTCGATCGCCTTGATCTTGAACGGCAGGCTCCGATGCTGCGAACCCACCTGCATGATGCGTTTCGTCTCGCGCTGCACCTGGATCATCCGCATTCCTTCGTGGATGTTGTAGCAGGCCGGCTTTTCCCCGTAGACGTCCTTGCCCGCTTTCATGGCCCAGATGGCGGAAAGCGCGTGCCAGTGGTTGGGAGTTGCGATGGAGACCGCCTCGACCTTCGGGTCGGCGAACATCTGCCGCATGTCCTCGAATTCAGTGGCCTTTTCCAGGCTCTTTCTCGCCAGGGCGGCCTGGCCTTTCTCGCGTGCGGCCTGGTTGACGTCGCAGATGGCGACTACCTGAGCCTCGGCCAAGCCGGAATAGGTGTTGAGGTGGCTGCTGCCGCGGCCGCCCAGGCCCACGATGCCGACGTTCACCTTGTCATTGGCGCCCCAGACGCGAACAGCCGACGCAGCACTCAGCGCACCGAGGAAGAACCTGCGAGTTTTTGAATCTGACATCGTGAGTCTCCTTTGCGCGCTCATTGTATCAACCGACGGGCCGGAGTTTGGCGGGATGGCGCTCGCTGGGGCAAGCACAACTCAGAGTTAGTCCGTGTCTTCAGACATGCCACGCATTGGTCAGCGTGTAGTGTCGAGAGATGGCAATGACTCATCGGAGCGCGAACTGCGGGATGGTGCATGGCTTGTTTCCCGATTCCATGACACCCAGCACCGCACATCCAAAGATACGCGGGGCCGTAGGACAGCCAAGGTCTACTCGCCCCAGATAGGCGATCCGTCAGAAACAGCCGGAAGGAGAAGGCATGGGTGTTCTTAGTCCACTCGCACAATTAACCAGCGGAGACCCAATCGGAGGGGATCAGGTGGTTGTTCGCCAAATGGCTCTCTACAGCCCGCTCGGAGACGCCGAAGGTCTCGGACGCCGCCTCGAACGCCGCTGGCGAGTAGTCGTCCCGGAGGAACTCGGAAAGCGCATCAATGGGGCACAGAAGCTCAGCGGCGAAAGCTCTTTGGACTTTCTGCCGCACGGTGCTTGTGTCGGTCGAAGGCAGCCAGATCTCTTCAGCATTCGACCTGATTTGTTCCCCAAGAAATCGCGCCGCCTCAAATCGGCGTCCGGGACGGTTTCGCTTCCGGAACAGAAGCTTCAGGCCAGTGTCCTGATCGGCCCTAACCGCCAACCCAAGAGGAGAGCGATATTCGGGTACTTGCCCAAATACTTCGCTGCTCATGCCAATCAAGTCCGCAAGAGCCCCATCCGACATGGCACCGGTGCCTAAGCCGCTTTCTCTACGAACGTGTCGGGCGAGCTCGCGCCCCATCACCCAAGGAGCAACCTCAGCTCCCTCCCAACTGGGATTGGCGGCGATTTGGACTTTGGCGTGAACCCCGGGCAAAGAGGCAAACGCTTCGATTTCGGCCAAGGCCTGGGCAGGATCCGGCCCGGAGCAGATCGGGGCGATCTCGTTGATCGCACCGGGGCCGGCGGCACTGTCCAATAGGGTCAGCCTGGACAGGACGTCCTCCGGGGCTCCGTCTGGTTCGAAGCCGAGGCACGCTTCCAACTGGCGTAGCCGTGCAAGTTCGGGATCCTGCCGCTCCTCGCGGACTTCCTTCCAGATTGCTTCGAGCTCTGTCCCCATAACTCCCGATGAAGCCAATCTGGCAAGAACCAGATCAAGGAAATCATCGATGGTGCGCTCGAAACTGGAAGCGGAAATCGATTCTCGAAAGTCCGCCAGGTAGCGCAGCGGTTCTCCAGATAAGGGGCGTGTCGGCCGGCAGGACGCCAGAATTCGCTCCCCATCGCTCTCAAAGGTGAGGGGGGGCCACAGGAAGCCGTGACCGGCAGCCGGCAGTTCGTGAGCCATGCGCCAGGAGGTGCCGGGAACACCTTTGAACGGGCGCGCTTCCCAGCGCAACCTCCACCACGAGGAGGCAAGCCAAATTGCAAGCGGATAGGCCGCCACTCTGGTTTGAGACTGAACCGTTTTCGCCCAGTCGTCCTCGATGCGCGTGGCTGTCTCTTCGCCAATCCGGATGCTGAGGGATGCCGCCGTCTTGCCGATCTCGATCGGGCCATAGGCCTCGGCTAACCACGAAACGTCGATCTGAAATTCCGCTGTCATGCGCGCCGCCACCGGGCAATAATCTCATCTCGAAATGGGTCAGCCTCGGGCATGGGGTAGCCGTGATACCGGCCGTTTCCTTCGTGTTACGCCTCCAACGGCTCGCCAGCGTGACTGACAGCCCAGATATTCTGAGGCCATGAGCCCCGCTCCTGCGCGCTCACGAACCCTCGTTGGATTCCCTCCCGAAGGAGCCTCTCCGCTTCCGCCCGGGTGTGAATATTCACCGAATCGCATAGCGTCTTGCCGAGCCGTGGCGCGCTGGGTGGCGTCAGGCCAAAGTCGCCGGGATGCTTCTTGTGCTCGGGGTTGCCGGTGTACTGAATCCCCTGCATCTGAACCGGCACGGAACGAACCGTCGCGGCTTCTCCTTCACAGATTCGGCGCTTTGGATTGAATGAGGTTCTGTGCTTCATTTTTCCCAACATGATCCACATCGGCCGGATACCGCACATCCCTAGATTAGCCCGGTCGCGATCTGAGTAGGCGAGGGACGAAATTATGCCGGCGCTGGTGCGATGACATAGCTCTCTGCGCCAGGGACACGAAAAGGGCCGCGGCCAGTGGATTTTCCACCAGCCGCGGCCCTTTTGAACCTGCCGTCAATTTAGCGGAGGCTGTTGAGGAGTTTCACAGCATTGCTGAGCGTCTGCCAGCGCTGCTCTTCCCCGTGGACTCCGGACTCCACGCAGACGGGCCCGTTGTAGCCCTTCTCCCGCAGAGCCGCCATGAATTTGGGGATGTTGACGGAGCCTTCGCCCAGGATCCGCTCAGTACCCAACGAACCCGGCTGCGCGGGATCCGGCCAATCTCCATCCTTGCCGTGCACGCTGATCACCTGGCTGGCCAGGAGTTCAAACGCGGCCACGGGTTCGCCGGAGCCGTAGAGAATCATGTTGGCGGGATCGAAGTTGATTTTGACGTTGCTGCGATCGACGTCGCCGAAGAAGGCGAGGAGCTGATCGGCCGGTTCCTGGCCGGTCTCCAGGCAATAAGTCATGCCGAACGTGGCGGCATAGTCGGCGATGCGGCGCACGAGATCGCGGACGGCAATGTACTCGGGGTGCGTCGGGTCGTGGGGGATGAAGCCCACGTGGCAGCCGAAGCTCTTCACGCCCAGCGCGGCGGCGAAGTCGATCACCTCGCGCGTGCGCAGTTCGCGGGCCGCGCGGGTATCGGCCGGCATGAAGCCGACCGTGCGGACCACGGTGGGGATATCGGCGTAGCTCTCGCCCTCATAGGCGGCAAATACCGTGAAGACGTGGAAGTCCTCAGCGGCGATGGCGGCTTTCCAGGCAGCGGTCGTTTCCGGCGTGAGCTGCACGGTGCCATCGATGGCGAGTTGGCCCGAGACGACGCCGCAGGACTTCACGGTGCGCAAGGTGGCCAGAGCGTCGGGCTCGGCCCAGAAGAAGATACCGACTTCGCGGTCTTTCAGAGTGAGAGTGGACATGGCAACATTTCTCCCTGGCGGGCCCGCGCCTCCTCAAGGAGCCGGGTCAACTTCACGGCGGCGGCCGACGACTGCGGAGTGCAGCGCTCTGGCTTCGCGCCGGTCTGGATGCAGTGGACGAAGTACTCGATTTCGGCCTGGTAGCCGTCGACGTCGGAGAGCGGCAGGGCGCGCTCCTCGCCGCGGCCGTACCAGTGGGGCGGCCGGCCGGCGGAGCTGTACTCAATGGCCGCGTCCTGGCCAACGACGGTGTACTCCATGGAGAACGGGTAGTTGGACGGCAAGTGCCAGCCGCCGGTGATGGTCACGGCGAAGCCCGACGGGTAATGGAGCTGCGCGGTGAGCATGTCGACACCGGCTGGGAGGTCTTCATAGCCGGTGGCCGAAACAGCGGTGGGCATGCCGAAGCACACAAGGGCCATGTCGACGTCATGGATAAGGAGGTCGAAGACGCCCCCGCCTGAGGTGGATTTGTTCGTGAGCCAGGCGCTCCAGCCGGGCGCGGCGCACCGGCGGCGGAACAGCGCGTGCCGCGGTTCGCCCAGCTTGCCCGTCTGGGCCGCCTCGATGAGCGGGACGTAAGCGGGGAAGAAGCGCAAAACCTGGGCGCTCATCAGCAGGCGTCCGGCCTTTTCGGCCTCGGCCATCATCTCATCGCATTGTGCGGCGTCGAGGGCCATGGGCTTCTCGACGAGGACGTGCTTGCCGGCCCGCAGGGCGGCGATGGCGATGGGCGCGTGCATGGCCGTGGGCAGGCAGAGGTCCACGGCGTCTACGTCCGCTTCGCGTACACATTCGAGGGCGTCGGCGAACTTCTGGGCCGATTGAAAATCGACCGCTTCGCCGGCGACGTCGAGGTTGCCCTGGATGGAGGATAGATCTCCGGCCAGGACCTTTGGATCATTGCAACTTACGGCGCCGATCTCGACGCCGGGGATACGTTTGTAGGCTTTCAGATGGGTGAGCCCCATGAAGCCAAGTCCGACCACTGCGATGCGCATAGACTTTGCCATCGTAGCAAGGTGCTGCAGTGGACGTGTTCGACGCTCGGAAACAAGGTCAGGCCGGCCGGCGGAGCGCAGGAATCGCGCGGCTGGCCGCGGGAGGATGCCCGGACTAGATCGCGTGCACCTCGAACGAGAAGCGCTCCGGCGGGAAGGCCGAAATCGGGTCCGGCGAGAGGTTCGACCACGTCTGGTACGCCGTCGAGGCCAGCGTCGCCTTCAAATAGAACAGGAACTGGTCGGAGAAGCAGTTCAATGGCGGCGGCTGGCGGAAGGACAGGCGCGTGCCCACAGCGCTCTCTGGAGCGATGCCCTTGGTGTCGACGGCTTTGTCCCGCAGCAGCATGACAAAACTGGACCGGCCGGCATGCGGCCACACGTCGGGGCGCAGCAGCGGACGCAGGTCCTGCCGCATCTCAAAGGTCATTTCGCATTGGCGGATCCAGTCGAGGATGGCATCGCCCAACCGCCAGTGCTCGATGAGGCCGAGGTACTGCTCGACGAGCTGGATGGCGAGGTCCATCTTACGGCGTTCCTGGTCGAGCGGTTCCATCTGAAGGCCGGGCAGCATGTCCTCGGATTCGATGAGCGTGCTGGCCATCTCGATGGTCCGGCTCATTCGAGCGGCTTCTGCGCCCACGCGAATGAGGAGGGGCGGCAACTGGTGAAGTTTGTCGCCCGGAATCTCGACGAAGTGTCTGTCACCAAGGATCTCCATAAAGACCTCTGTAAAGTGATCGGCAGACCTGGCCGCTTTCCTGATGGTTCTGTCGATTATACGGATGCTTGCGGTTCCAAACAAGTTTCAATTGCGACGGTTTGGAGCTGTGCCGGATATTTGCGCCCATTCAGGATGACGCCCAGCCAGGTGGAGCGGACGAAGTAGTGATAACTGGCGAGCAGGATGGGCACCGCCAACAACAGTCCGATGACGGCCTTCAGTTCCGCGGGCCAGGGCAGCAGCATCATGGGGAGCTGCAAGGCGACCAGGACGGGCGGGTGGACCAGATACAGCCAATAGGCCGAGTCGGACAGATAGCGCTGGCGCGGCGAAGGCTGGGAGAAGTAGCGCAGGAAAAGGCCGATGAGGCCGAAGATCATACACCAGGCGGTGAGAGCCGTGCCGGCACAGGTGGCGAGGAAGGCGGGCCAGTCGCGCACGGCGCGGTTGGCTACCTGACGGTCGATGGCGCCCAGCGTGATGAAGGTAAACAGGACGGCGAGGCAGAGGTGGGGCCAACCGGCGCCGCGCAGCAGTGGGAGCGAGGCCCGATGACAGTAGAGGCCCCAGCCGAAGGCGAAGAACACGGCGTAGGCGGCAATGATTCGGAAGTGGGGCGCGAAATTGTGCGGGGTATCGAGGATCCCGAACTCCATCGAGAGGAGGGTGAAGAAGGTGAGGAGGCTCCAGAACACCGGAGCCAGGCGGCTGGCCAGGATGGAGCGGAACCAGGGCCGGCCCAGCCAGCGGGTGAGGCGCGGGGCGAGCGGAGCGGCGGCGAGGCACAGCCACATCAGGATTTCAAGAAACCACAGGTGCATCGGCTCGATGGCGCGTTCGAGCCGTCCCTCCGCCAGCCAGCCGAGGGTTCGGTTCCAGGCGTTGGGGTCGCGGACCAGGAAATAGGCGAAGACGGCGGCGATCTTCAGGAACGGGTACAGGACGAGCATGCCCAGCAGGAACGGCAAGCCCAGCCGGGCGACCCGGTTTTCGAGGAAGCCCTGCCAGCCGCGGCGGCTGATGAGGAGGGCCGCAAAGAACCCGCTCATGACGAAGAAGGCGGGCAGCCGGAAGCCATGGACGAAGAGCAGGAAGGCGTCCAGCCAGCGGCTGGTGACCGGGTCCTTCAGCCACCAGACATCCGGGAAGGTGGAGTAGGCGGTGGAGCTGTGCAGCGCGACCCCCAGCAGCATCATGGCGGCGCGCAGGGCGTCGAAGGCGTGAAAGCGTTCGGAGTCGTGTTTCATTGAGCCATGGTGGGGCGGAAACAGCCGTCAACGTGAGTAGCGGGGGGTAGGTTTAACGGTATACTCAAGCTGTAACCCACTGAAATGATAGAACAACAGCCGGAACAGCAGGAGGTCCGCGACGCGCTGGGGCGGATTGTGGAAAGCGCGGGTTTTGCGGGCGCGGGACGGCTCTCCTCGTTCCTGACTTACCTGGTGGAGCGGACCCTCAGCGGCGAGACCGACCGGCTGAAGGAGTCCGTGCTGGGGGTGGAAGTCTTCCAACGCAGCACCGGGTACGACCCTCGGACCGACCCGATCGTGCGGGTGGAAGCACGGCGGCTGCGGAGCCGGCTGGAGGAGTACTACGCCGGCGCGGGCAAGGACGAGGCGGTACGGATTGAGCTGCCCAAGGGCGGCTACGTCCCATCGTTCGGGAAGCGGGTAGCGAAACCCGTTGCGGCAGCGGTTCCAGCCGCACCAGCCGCCCCCAGGCCGCCGACGGTGGAAGTGGAGTCGGCGCCGATGCCGCGCGGCTGGAAACTGGTGGGCATCCTCGCCGGCCTGGCGGTGGTGGGCATCTCCCTGGGGTACTGGCAGACGTCATATATGCGGCGCGTTCGCCAGGCGCCGCTGGCGACGGTGGCAGTGTTGCCGTTTGCAAACGTGGGCGGCGTGGCGGAGAACGAGTACTTCAGCCAGGGTCTGACGGAAGAGATCATGGACCGGCTGGCGCGGGTCCAGGGGCTAAAGGTGATCTCCAGGACGGTGATGGCCCAGTTCAAGGGACGCGACGCCGCGCTGGACGAAGTGGCCGGCCGCGTGAATGCGTCGATGGTACTGGAAGGCAGTGTCCGAAGGCAGGGTGAACGGCTGCGCGTGACGGCGCGGTTGGCGAATCCGAGGGACGGATCGTCGGTATGGTCGCAAACGTACGACCGGCCAATGAAAGACATCTTCGCGGTACAGGACGAGATCGCCCAGTCGATTGCGAATGCCCTGCGGGTGCAGGTGGGGCCGGCAGCGGCGGCCGCCGGCAAACGCACGACATCCAGCATCGAGGCGTACAACGCGTTCCTGAAAGGCAAGTACCAGGCGAATCTGTACTCGCGGCAGGGGATGCAGAAGAGCATCGAGTATTTCGAGGAGTGCCTGAGGCTCGATCCGGACTATGCGCCGGCACTGGCCGGGCTGTCATCCACCTATTCACTGCTGGGCTACTACAACTCGCTGCCGGCCGATGTGGCGTGGCCAAATGCGCGGCGGACAGCGGAGCGGGCGATCGCCCTGGATCCGACCTTGGCGGACGCGCACTCGGCGTTGGGCCTCACACTCGCCTTCCACGACTGGAAGTGGCGGGAAGCCGAGGCGGAAGCGCGGCGCGCAATCGAGATCGACGACGGTTCGGCGGTGGCTCATGGGATGTACGCCGCGGCGGTGCTGCTGCCGCAGGGGCGCATGAAAGAGTGCCGGGTGGAATATAGAAAAGCGCTGGAGTTGGATCCCCTCGCGTCGTTCATCAACTTCTCCTATGGCTACGCATTGCAGGTGGAGGGCCGCTACGACGATGCCGTCACGCAATACAAGCGCACGCTGGAGCTGAAGAACCTCCATCCAGACATGTACTGGGACTTGGGCATGGCCCTGGGCTTCGCCGGGCGGCACAAAGAAGCCGAAGCCGCGATGCGGAAGTCGATGGAGATGCAGGGACGGGATCCCAAACTGCCGCTGGTGGGCCTGCAGGCCTACTTTGCGGGGGATGTCGAAGCAGCGCGGCGCAGCTTGCCCGTGATCGAGGCGGAGGTGAGGGCAGGCCAGGAAGACCGGATGGACCTGGCGCGGACCTACTCCATGCTCGGCGAGAAGCAGAAGGCGCTGAATACGCTGGCAGAGGCGATCAAGGTGCGGGAGAGCCAGGTGATCTGGATCAAGGTGGATCCCCGTTTTCGGCCTTTGTGGGAAGAAGCGCGCTTCAAGGATCTGCTGCACCAGGTGGGTCTGGACGCCGCTCCGTAAAAAGAAAAGCGGCCCGGCAGAGGAGGAGGTTCGCCGGGCCGCCATTTTGGTGAAGGCGGCATTCGGAGGGGTGTATGCCGTCTTCGTCCTCGAATCATCCAGTGACAGCCTGGGAGCTGTCCCTGGCGTTCGTACTCGCCTCAATGCAGTAATTAGGACCTGCTTGTATTCAATACCAAAAAAAGAGACCGCGCAAGTGGAACGGCCCAATCTGAGTGAATTTTAACTCAACAGTGGAAAAAGGGCCGAAAACTGGCCGTTGGATGGGTGCCCTTGGGCGAATTCCCTGATTCTGCCCTATTCCAGCGGAGTTTACCGTCATTGCCGGCCACCGGTCACAGCGGGTGCCGGGCGCGGTGCGATCATGGTGGGTATGGCATCCCTGTCCCGTTGCGGCTCCGCCGCGCTCTGGATGAGCCTTTCTTTATCTATGTCAACTCCTGCTCAAATGGCCGAGGTAAAGCCTCCCACCCTGAAGACCGTTCCCAAGGAACTGGAAAAGCACGGTGACCGGCGCACGGACAATTACTTCTGGCTGCGCGACCGGTCGAATCCGGAGGTGATCTCCTACCTGGATGCGGAGAACAAGTACACCGAAGCGCAGATGGGCGATACGAAAGCGCTGCAGGAGCAGATCTACAAAGAGATCGTAGGGCGGATTCAGGAAGATGATACATCGGCCCCGGTGAAGCACGGGGAGTACTACTACTTCACGCGGACGATGAAGGGCAAGCAGTATCCGGTGTACCTGCGGCGCAAGGGCGCCAGCGGACCGGAAGAGGTGCTGCTGGACGGGAATGTTCTGGCGGCAGGACAAAAGTACTTCCAGGTGGGTGCTTTCTCAGTGAGCCCGAACCAGAAGCTGCTGGCGTACGGGACAGATACTTCCGGCGACGAGACGTTCACGGTGCACGTGAAAGACCTGGCCACCGGGCAACCGCTGCCGGACCAGATCAGGAATGCCTATTACAGCGTGGAATGGGCGGCG
This sequence comes from Paludibaculum fermentans, assembly GCF_015277775.1. Taxonomy (NCBI): domain Bacteria; kingdom Pseudomonadati; phylum Acidobacteriota; class Terriglobia; order Bryobacterales; family Bryobacteraceae; genus Paludibaculum; species Paludibaculum fermentans. The sequence goes on along the minus strand of NZ_CP063849.1, from coordinate 8,773,854 downwards.
GACAACAAGACCCTGTTCTACAACGTCCTGAACGAATCAAAGCGGCCGTACAAGGTGTTCCGGCACGCCTTGGGCTCGGCGGCAGCCGACGTGGAGGTGTTTCACGAGGCGGACGAGCGGTTCGAGGTGGCGATCAGCAAAACGAGGAGCCGGGCCTACCTGCTGATCGACTGCGACAGCCAGACGACCTCCGAGGTCTGGTACCTGCCGGCCGATCAGGCGGACGGCAAGTTCACCCGCTTGTACGAGCGGATCCAGGATGTCGAGTATCAGGTTTCCGATCACGGCGGCAACTGGTATGTACGCACCAGCGAAGGCGCCAAGACGTTCCGACTGATGCAGGCGCCCATTGCGCATCCGGAAGCGCGCAAGGAGATCATCCCCGCCCGCAAGGACGTCACGCTGGAAGACGTCGATACCTACGCCGATCATTTGGTGGTGACGGAGCGCGCCCAGGGTCTGCCGCGCTTGCTGGTGCGGCGCTTCTCGGACGGGCAGGAGCACCTGGTAGCGATGCCGGAACCGGACTATACCGTAAAGGGCGGCGGCGGCTTTGAGTACGACACGCCGGTGCTGCGCTTCAACTACACCAGCCTGGTGACCCCGCCGTCGATCTTCGATTACGACATGAACCTGCGGCAGCGGACGCTGGTGAAGCAGCAGGCCGTGCTCGGCGGCTTCAAACCGGAGAACTACGTCAGCGAACGGATCATGGGCAAGGCCAGCGATGGAACCTTGATTCCCATTTCCGTCGTATCTCGGAAGGGCCTGGTGAAGGACGGCTCGAATCCCTGCCTTCTCTATGGATATGGAGCATATGGGATCTCGTCCGATCCGACGTTCAGTGCGGAGCGCATTTCCCTGCTCGACCGCGGCTTCGTCTACGCCATTGCGCACATCCGGGGCGGCGGCGACCTGGGCAAGCCGTGGCACGAGGCGGGGCGCATGCTGAACAAGCAGCATACGTTTACAGACTTCATTGCGGCGGCGCAGATGCTGATCGCCCGGCGGTACACGCAACCGAAGAAGCTGGGCATCCTGGGCGGCAGCGCGGGCGGCCTGCTGATGGGCGCCGTGGTGAATCTGCGGCCAGACCTGTTCGGCGCCGTGGTCGCGAAGGTTCCGTTCGTCGACCTCATCAGCACGATGATGGACGCTTCCCTGCCCCTGACGGTCGGTGAGTATGAAGAGTGGGGCAATCCAGAGGATCCGAAGTACTACTCCTACATGCGGACCTACTCGCCCTATGACAACGTGGAGCGCCAGGCTTACCCGAACATGCTGGTGACGGCGGGCCTGAACGATCCGCGCGTGAGCTACTGGGAGCCGGCCAAATGGGTCGCCAAGCTGCGCACGATGAAGAAGGGCAACAATCTGCTGCTCCTGAAGACGAATATGGGCGCCGGACACTTCGGGGCCTCGGGCCGGTATGAACGATTCAAGGACACGGCGTTCGACTACGCGTTTCTGCTCAAGGCCCTTGACGTCAGTGGGCAGACGGCCTCAAAGTAGCAGGAATCGCGGGTTCGGTTAAATTCGGACCATCGAGTTTGTTATCATGCGGCTTCATGGTGACGACGAACCGCTACTCGATTGGAGTCGACCTGGGGGGTACAAACCTTCGGGCCGCGGCCATCGATTCCGACGGAAAACAGCTAGGTAAGAGCTCCGGAAAGACCAACTTGCGGGAAGGCCGGGAGGCGGTGATTGAAGACATCGTCCTGGCAATCCGGGCCCTGCGGGACGAGTTCGGCCAGGACAAGCTGGCGGGGATCGGAGTGGCGGTCCCGGGCTTTATCGAACTAAAAAAAGGCCTGATCGTCGGCTCGAACAACCTGCCCGCTTTCGATGGTTTCCCCCTCCGGGACGACCTGAGCGAAAAGCTGGGCAAGCCCGTGATCCTCGAGAACGACGCCAACGCCGCCGCGCTGGGCGAGAAGTGGCTGGGCGCGGGCCAGGACGTGAACGACCTGGTACTGCTGACACTCGGGACAGGCATCGGTGGCGGAATCATTTCCGATGGGCGGATCCTGCACGGCTTTGTCGGCATGGCAGCGGAACTGGGCCACATGACGGTGATTCCCGGCGGCAATCCGTGTGGCTGCGGCAACGAAGGCTGCCTGGAGAAGCACGCGTCGGCCACGGCCGTGGCGTCGATGGGCCGGCTGCTGCATCTCGGCGACAATCCGACGTCGAAGGACATCTATCAGATCGCCATGGGCGAGGGTGAGGACGCGAAGAAAGCCCGCCACGTGTTTGAGCTGATGGGCACGGCGCTGGGCATCGCCATCGGTAATCTGATCAACATCTTCAATTTTCCGTTATACCTGTTGAGCGGCGGACCGCTGCCGGCATGGGATTTGTTTGCCCCGGCGATCTTCCGGGAAGTGGAGAAGCGCAGTTTCACTTACCGCAACACCAAGACAAGGATTGAAAGAGCAACCCTTGGCGGTGAAGCAGGGCTGTATGGCGCGGCCTATCTGCCTTTCCAATGTTCGGGTGAGCTGAAGCGCGCAGAGACTTAGCAAAGGATTCATCACTATGTATTGGCTTGGAATTGATATCGGCACGGGCGGCAGCCGGGCCCTGTTGGTGGATGCACAAGGCAAGGTGAAGGCGGGCTTCACGGCACCTCACGAAGCGATGAAGATGGAACGGCCGCTGTGGGCCGAGCAATGCCCGGAGGACTGGTGGGCCGCGGCGCAGAAGGCGGTGCAGGGTGTCCTGAAGGAAGCCGGCGTCTCGGGCGCGGAAGTGAAGGCCGTCGGGTTGTCCGGCCAGATGCACGGCCTGGTGCTGCTGGACGAGAAGAACGAAGTGGTCCGTCCGGCCCTGATCTGGTGCGACCAGCGCAGCCAGCCGCAGGTGGACGCCATCAACCAGACGGTGGGCAAGGCCAATGTGGTGGCGCACACCGCGAATCCGATGCTCACCGGCTTCACGCTGCCGAAACTGCTGTGGGTGCGCGACAACGAGCCGGCGAACTTCGAAAAAGCGAAGAAGATGCTGCTGCCCAAGGACTACGTGCGGTTTATGCTCACGGGCGAGCACGCCACGGAAGTCAGCGATGCCTCGGGCACGGGCCTGCTGGATGTCGTGACGCGGCGTTGGTCCGGACCGATGATCGAGCGGCTGAAGCTGGATTCCTCGCTGCTGCCGGAAGTGAAAGAGTCGGTGGACGTCAGCGGGACCATCAGCAAGGCGGCGGCCGCCGCCACGGGCTTGAAGGAAGGAACTCCGGTGGTGGGCGGCGCGGGCGACCAGGCGGCCAGCGGCATCGGCAATGGCATTGTGAAGAGCGGTGTGGCGTCGTGCACGATTGGCACCTCGGGCGTGGTCTTCGCGTACCTGGACCGTCCGCAATATGACCCGACGGGCCGGGTCCACACCTTCTGCCACGCGGTGCGCGGCAAGTGGCACGTAATGGGCGTGACGCAGGGAGCGGGCCTCAGCCTGCAATGGTTCCGCAATCACTTCGCTCCAGGCGTGGAGTATGACGACCTGGTAGCCGAAGCCCAGCAGGCTCCACCGCTGTCGCACGGGCTGTACTGGCTGCCTTACCTGATGGGCGAGCGGACCCCGCACCTGGACGCGATCGCGCGCGGCGGCTGGATCGGCTTGACGGCCAAGCATGGGCGGGGCGACCTGGTGCGGTCGATCATCGAAGGCGTGAGCTACAGCCTCAAGGATTGCCTGGGCGTGATCGAAGGCATGGCCGTGGAAGTGAATTCGGTGCGTGCCTCCGGTGGCGGCGCCAAGAGCCTCTTCTGGCGGCAGATGCTGGCCGACATTTTCCGGCGCGGCATTTCGACGCTGGAGAATTCCGAAGGCTCGGCCTACGGCGCAGCCTTGCTGGCCCTGGCGTCGGCGGGTGAGTACAAGAACGTGGAAGAGCTGTGCGAAGCAGCGGTGAAGGAAAAGGATTGCCTGATCCCCAGCGTGCACGAATCGGCGGCCTACGACCGCGGGTATGAGGTGTTCAGCGTGTTGTATCCGACGCTGAAGCCGGTGTACGGGCTGATTCACCAACTGGCGTAGTTCTGCCGGTAGGCACACCATCGGGCGGCGATCCGGACAACGGGTTGGCCGCCCGATTTGCATTGGGGCCTGGAAGACATAGGATCGGGAAGGCGGCGGTGATAACATCGCATCGGGCGAATGGCGGCATGGCTTTACTTGAACCGTATCAGGTCTGGATCTCTGAATTTGTGCTCGTCGCTTACTGAGAAATGCGGTACACACAACTGAACTTCATCCGCCTCCTGGCTACTACCCTACTGATGGCCATCTGCTGCCTCCATTTATCTGCTCAGGCTCAGGCATCAGATGAGGTTTTCACGCAGCAACGCATTGTCCCAGCTCCGGAATTTAGCCCGAAGCGACTTGAGCTGATAGGAAAAGAGGAGGCAGCGAGGCATCCGGGATTGCTCGTTGTATGGTTCTTTGTGTCGAAAGAGGAAGCATCTCTGTTTTGGAAAGACACTGTTACCATGCGGCGAGTATTTAGTGACTGGGTGACAATGTATGACGCGGCCACGGCGCGGGACTGGTCAATAGGGAGGTACATCTCCTTCAGAGGTGCATCCGTTCTGCAAGTGAGAGATAAGTTTGGTGGTGTATACCGGAAGTCAGTCTCCGGCGATGAGATCCTGAATGTCGAAGAAGACGGCGTCTTTGCGGATATTGTGCACATCACCAGAAGCGCCCCGACATCGACTGACCCCGTACCGGATCTCTTTCTTTATGCCAGGATCCATGGCCCCCTTGATCAGGCTGCTGCGAACGCAATCTGGAGGAGGTTTCGAGGCTTGAATGTGCGCCTCATCTCGATTGTCCTGAGATCGGATCCATGGTTTGCCTACAATTGGGGAATCCCGGTGTTCTATCCTTTTGACACTAGCCATCGCATTCCCACTGAGCCAGAAGCCGCGAACACACGAAGCGTTCATTGCCAAGGTGCCCCGAACGCCAAGACGCCATTCTGCATGCAGATGATTGGAGAGAGGATGGGCGGAGCCCTGCTCAATAAATAGAAAGCGGCAGAACAATGCACACGAAGCAGTTCCGGCCCCTTCCCGGCCCGCCGCTGGCGGTTTCGTCTTGGGCCAACCAGGGTCGATTTGATCCAGGTCAGCCTAAACAGGAGTTAGGCCAACAGACTGCGGAGGTGCAGGAGACAACTATGCCAGCCCGCAAAGCAGACATTACGGCCAAGCCCACAGTCCGGAAACCGGCAAAGCAAACGGCGGCCCAAGCCAAAGCGGCCACGACACTCCCGGAATCCATGGTCACCGGCAAAGCAAACCCTGCGAAGGCAGCGGACGGCGACAAGCCGGTCAGCGCTCTGTGAAGTGGGAAAGGTGTCGCGGTAGGGACGGCCATTGCTGGTCGCCCCCCGCACAGATCCGTACTGGCGCTGCTCACGCATACGGCTCCTACCTTGGATATCTGGCGTCAAAGCGTACTGCTGGATGTGGATGCAGTAGCCGGGGGCGCGGCAGCCAGCGCTCGAAGAGTCGAGTTGCCCGCGCCGCGCTCACTCGGGCTTTCTGGCTGCGCCGTTTTAATACGCGCCACCAATAACGTCCGATGCGCTCGCGGAATCGGTCCAGGCTCGCCCAGTTGCCCGGCACTGCATGGTATTGGTAGAAACCGTTAAGCACGCGCCCGAGCCACTCTCCCACTTTCGGCACCGGTTCGTGCATCCGCTCGCGAAGCGTCTGCTTAACTTGCTGCAGTTTTGCCTCCAAGCGCTTCCTCGCCGTGCGCCGCCAGATAGTGAATCGCCCGAGACTGTTGCGCCCACACTGGTGCGTGAACCCCAGAAACGTGAAGCTCTCCGGTTCGCCTTCACCACACTGCTGCCGGTTGTTCTGAGCGAATCTACCAAACTCGATCAGTCGCGTCTTTTCTGGGTGCAATTCCAACCCGAATTTCGCCAGCCTTGCCTGGAAGTACTCCAGAAATCGCTCGACTTCTTCCCGATGCTGAAACCCCACCACAAGATCGTCCGCGTAGCGGACGACGAGCATGTCGCCCTCCGCCGTCCTCTTGCGCCATGCCTCCACCCACAGGTCGAACACGTAGTGCAGGTATACGTTCGCCAGCAACGGCGAAATCACCGCCCCTTGCGGAGTGCCTACCTTCGTTTCCGACCACTCGCCCTCCTCGCTCACTCCAGCCTTCAACCATTTCTGGATCAGGCGCAGAATGCGCGTATCGGCGACTCGGTGTTGGATGAATTTGATCGTCCATTCGTGGCTCATTTGGTCGAAGAACCCGCGAATGTCCGCATCCAGAACCCAGTTCACCTTCTTCCGGCGGATGCCCACACTCAAGGCATCCAGCGCCTGGTGCGGACTCCGCCCGGGCCGAAACCCATAGCTGAATCCCCGAAAGTCCACCTCGTATATTTCATTGAGGATGGTCACCACGGACTGTTGAACAATCTTGTCCTCCAGCGCCGCAATTCCGATCGGGCGTTTCCGCCCGTCCGCCTTCGGTATGTAGATCCGTCTTGAAGGCTGCGCCCGGTACGCTCCCCGGTGAATCCGGTCTTTCAGATCGGCAAGCCGCCCTTCCAGCCCTTCCTCGTACTGCTGCCACGTGACTCCGTCCACTCCCGGCGCCGCGTTCTTCTTTAACGCGTAAAAACTCGTCCGTAGCAGATCATGCGTCAGATGGTGCAGCAGCGTGGTGAACTGCTCCTGCTTCCTTTCCTTCGCTACTTTGCGCACACCGGCCAAACCCTGTGACACCCCTCTCCCGTCCTGTGCCGGTGGTGTGTTGGTCGGGTCAGTGTTCTCCTTGGTTCGCGCCCTTTTCTCCTCCCTCTCCGCGGCTTCGGCCTGTTGCTCCGTTGCTTTGTTCGAGGGGTTCATCGATACTACGGCGCAATCCGACTCCTCATCGCCATTCATGCCGGTCTTGCGGCTGCCGCCTTCACCGGCCGGACTGCTCCGTTTCCGTGCAGCCAGCGACGAGGTCTCCCGGTTCTCGTGCATGCAGTTTCTCAGCGTGCCTGGGGTCTACGACTACGTGGGATCACCGGAGGTCTCGCGCTATCGACTGCCGGCGTGTAGCCTTCCCCTAACGTCCACAGGGTCGGCATCCCAGAATTCATTCTCGAAGCTCAATACCCAGCCCACTGATACCTCTGTCTACGCTTCGACTCGCGCCTCACGACGCGCCCCGCAAGACTCGAGGCCAGGTGGTTCGCTATTCCTTTCCTGTGGGACTCTCTCATTCCCTACTGCATGCCGGTTTATCCCGGCGCACGGACGTCCTGGACTGTCACTTTCGATTTGTCAGCATATATTTCCAGAGAATACACTCCAGTATTCGACTCAGCGCAACCACCTCCGATCACATCGGCTCCCCATCATTCACGATCCTGCTCTCAGTAGCTCAACCTCCCTCGCCGGGGCCGGCTCTTCGGACACCTTCGCCCACAGCACCACCCGTTGCACTTGCATTTCCGCCCGAAACGCCTGATCCGCAAACGGCTGAAGAGTGTGTGTTGCACGGCCCAGCGCTCTTAACTCGATTTTTTCCTGGCTGCCGCCTGTTTCCGTATCAAGCGCAGGTATGTCAGCAGGTCACGGCGGGACTCGAACACCAATTGGCGGTCGGCACCACGTTGGGTAGTGTGATGCGGTAGACCTGACGCAATGAGTTGAGTGGATCGAGGCATTCTGATCAATCTATACGCTATAGAATGATTTTTGCTCACCCAAATGCGAGAGTGACGTACCAGGACGTCCACCTGTCACTCTGAAAAGAATCCTATTCGGAATCTTCGTTGCGCTGGCCAGGCTCTTCTCCCGCTAAGATAAGAACGATGCCAATGCTGTGGAGAACCACTCCCGTGCAAATTAGCCCGCAGCCACCGGCATGAGGTGTAGCAGCACGGCGGAGCACTCGCTTTGATAGGTTGGCTCAGGTTTCCGCAAGAAACTGAAACCGACCGCAAAGGAGCCCTCCGCCATGATTCGAGTATCCAGCATCTTCAGCCAGATTTTGCACACCTTCCCCCGCCTCGAGTTCGCCGCCCTCGTCCGCGAGTTCAAGGCAGAACGCCACGCTCGCGGTTTCACCTGCTGGCAACAGTTCGTCGCCATGCTCTTCTGTCAGCTCGCCCACGCGCAGAGCCTGCGTGAAATCTGCGGCGGCCTGGCCGCACTGGAAGGCAAACTCCTCCACTTGGGCGTGACGAACTGCCCGAAAACCACCACTCTTTCCTATGCCAATGCGCATCGTCCATGGCAACTCTATGAGGCGATCTTCTATCAAACCCTTTCCCGCTGCCAAGCCGAAGTCGCTCATCGCACGCGGCACAAGTTCAGGTTCAAGCACAAGCTCCTGAGCCTCGACGCCAGCATGATCGAATTGTGCGCCGAGACCTTCGACTGGGCGCGTTACGGGCGAACCAAGGGTGCGCTCAAACTGCATCTGGTACTCGACCACGACGGCTGCCTGCCTTGTTTTGCCGTCGTCACCGAAGGCAAGCGGGCCGACGTGCGGGAGGCCCGGCAGATGGAGTTCGCCCCGGGCACGCTGGTCGTCTTCGACCGCGGTTACGCCGATTACAACTGGTGGCTGGCACTCACCAGAAGTCATGTGAGCTTCGTCACGCGGCTGAAGGACAGCGCCAGTTATGGGGTGGTCGAAAGCCGCCCGATACCGGCCGGGTCCGACGTTGTGCGAGATGAGGTGATTCTCCTCACCAGCCAGCAGGAGATCGGCCCGGAGGCTTGCCTGCGGCGCATTGAAGTTTGGGTGGAGGAGAAGCAGGCGACCCTGGTCTTCGTCACCAACAACCTGAAGCTGTCGGCCCGAACCATCGCCAGAATCTACAAGGAACGCTGGAAAATTGAGCTATTTTTCAAGGCGCTGAAGCAGGGACTGAAGGTGAAAACCTTTGTTGGCACCAGCGAGAATGCCGTACAGATCCAGATCTGGACGGCGCTGATCGCGATACTGATCCTGAAGTACCTGCAGCTGAAAAGCACCTTCGGTTGGAGCCTGTCCAATCTGATCGCCTTGCTACGGCAGCAGCTATTCGTGCACCGCGACCTTTGGACGTGGCTGAATGACCCATTCCAAGCTCCGCCGTCTCTGGTGCTGGCCGAGCAGTTGCCCCTCGGCCTATAAATTGGACAGCACAACGCGGTGAGAACCAGAAAGTCGTAGGAATGCCGGTGAACGTGGGCTCGAATTTGGACAGCAGGAGGAGCCCACCCCAGTAACACCTCGCAGCAGTGGCACGGCAACCAGGATTCCGTCAGGAAGCCAAAGCTATTGCTATGTTCAATGCCTGCAATGTGGGAGGAGGGCCGGAGAGGCTAATTTGCACAGCAGTGGGGGACGGGAGACCACGTGTCTGATGTGCCCGGATTTGCGGCCCTCTCGATGGATTACTCCCGGGAACGCCCTTGTATCTACATAACTCCCGTATCGCCGGCAATCAGGAAGTAGACCGTCAAACTCAGCCGCCGCAGCGTCAACTTCCCGTTTGCGCGTTCTCCGCTCGAATCGGCAGACTCAAGCCGACGAATCAACCCTATCGAGGAGGATCGTCGTGGGTATTTTCCACCAATCTCACCATAGGCGGCTACACCTCCAAGTGGATCGCTTCCGGATAGCCATCCGGACAGAACATTGCCCAACATTTTAGACCGGGACTACTGGACCGGAACCGTGACCGTAGTTCTACACTGGACGACTACTCAGGAGTCCCCATGGCCCCACGGGCCGCCAAAGCGGATGAAAGCTCCTGTGGGCCGGAGCACTTGGGACGGCGGACCCCCTGGTCGGCGGTCGCCCCCCTGGTCGACCACTCGGACGCGGATCGTCGCGCACCGACCTGACTTTCAACGGAGTGATTCGGCGCAACGCGACGCGTTACTTGGTGCCCGGTGCGATCTTGCTGCAGGTAGTCGGCGAAGTCGAAGGTCCGCTGGAATGGGATCGACAGCTTCTTCGGCGCTGTCTAGCTTCCTCACGACTTGCTGCCGATAACGTATCCCCAGCGAATCGATCCAAAACTGATCACGGTCAGCAGGTATGCGCCGATTCCCTGGACGCACCGCGCATCGAGGCCGGCATCGCGCAGGGTGGCGGCGTATTGGTTGATGTGGCGCACGTCCAGGATCAGCACACGCCCGCCGGACTTGAGCACCCGCGCGATCTCGCGCGCGGCGGTTTGCCGCTCGCCGGCGTTATAGATGTTGTGCAACGCCATGCTCGAGAGGACGACGTTGAAGCTCGCGTCGTCGAACGGCAACTTGCGCGCATCACCCGTGTGCACTTCAACCTTGTCGGCCACGCCTTCGATCGTTGCGTTGTTGAGCGTGCCGGCCGGCGTGTTCCCGCTGAGATCCTCGGCCTGCCACAAGTCGATCCCGACCGCGCGGCCGGTCTTAAGACGCTTGGCCGCGCCGATGAGAAACAATCCCAGACCACATCCCACATCCAGCACGCGCTCATCACCCCGCCAGACAATCTTGTCGAGATAATCTTCGCGCTCGCGCACCTTGCCGATCTTGCTGTCGTAAACCATCCACAAGCCCATCGCTCCGCAGCTCAGGCCGGCCCCGATCAGTGGGCGCGCGATCACCGCGATGAGGTCATGCCTTGACCACACACCCAGCAGCCTCGTGATCAGTGAGAGGATGCCCAGCGCAGCGACGATGAACAGATTGCGCACGGCGCGGGGCGCGTCCAGGCCGTAGTTTGGTCGGTGATTATCTTCCATCCGTTGCCTTGGGTGAAGTGGGGCAATCTAATCTCGCGGACGCCCTGATGACAACAGACACCCGCGATCGCACCCCGTGCCTCCCGCCCCCCCCGTCGCGCGCTCTGAGGGTTGGGGTTCATCGGCCTGAGCAGCCGTTGTCGATGAGTCGGCGGGTGGTTGCTCCCTCTGTTGTTGACCTGCGCGAGTGTGATTGCTGAGCCCGCCTTCACCGCAGGACTATAGGATACATCAGAGGCCTCCCGACGTTAATTTACCGGCCTCTCCCATGCCGTCGGCGCCGATTTGCCTCGTGATGTCGTAGACGCCGATTCTGGTGCCGGGAACGAGGGCCAAGAGGCTGAAAGGCATAGTGGTTCGCGTCGAGTCACGAGGGACCTCGAGCGAGTAACGCCGGACGATGACATCTGTTTCTGCCAAAGATCCTGCCTGACGGTTCCACAGGCCGTCCCCTTCTCGGCCCGCCGCGAGCGGTTTCGTCTTGGCCCAACCAGGGTCGGCATTATCCAGTTCAGCCTAAACTGGAGTCAAGCCAACAGACCTCGGAGCAACAGGAGACGACCATGCCAGCCCGCAAGGCAGACAGTACAGCCAAGCCCACAGTCCGCAAACCGGCCAAGCAGACGGCGACACAAGCCAAAGCACCCGCGACGCTCCCGGAAACCATGGTCACCGGCAAAGCAAGCCCCGCGAAGGCAGCGGACGGCGACAAGCCGGTCTTTGCCTACATCGCCAGCTTGCCGCAACCGCAGCGCGGCATCGCCGAAGAAGTCGATGCCCTGGCGGTCAAGACGCTGCCAGGCCTGCAACGCTCTGTGAAGTGGGGCATGTCGTACTACGGTGTCGGCGATGGCTGGTGCTTTTGTTGCGGTGGCTTCGCCAATCACGTCAAGCTCATGTTCGTGAACGGCGTCACCCTCACGCCGGTACCGCCAGTAACGCCGGTGGCCATGGGCAAGGCCACACGCGGCGTGGAACTCGAATCCCTGGACGACCTCGACGAACGCCAGATCGCGGAGTGGATGAAGCAAATCACGGCCGCGCCCGGTGTCGGGGGGAAGAAGCGATAGGCCCGGGGCCGGCCACCGACGCGAAGGTCCGTTCAAAGCGCGTGTCCGGAGTGCGTATCCGACGCATTTCAAAATTCCCTGACCACGACCAGCCGTGCGACAAGGAGCATCCAAGTAGCTGATTCTTTGGATACCTGTGCTTTCACCGGCGCGGATTCCCGGTCCAGCGGGGATACTATGCACTTGATGGCATAGTTATTCTAGTGCATACTGGATTTGTGAAGTGGGAAGTCGACCTGCACGATGACTTCGTGCCTGAGTATGGAGAACTGCATAAAGACGTGCAGGACGAACTGCTCGCTCACATCGAGTTGCTCGAACATTTCGGCCCGCAGTTGGGACGGCCTCGAGTGGACACCCTCAACGGCTCGCGTCACGCGAATAGGAAGGAATTGCGGTTTGACACGGCCGAAGGCGTCTGGCGCTTCGCGTTCGCATTCGATCCAAAACGCCGGGCGATCATTCTGTGCGGCGGTGACAAGTCAGGCGGTAGCGGGAAGCGTTTTTATCGCCAACTGATAGACAGGGCCGATGACCGCTTTGACGCGCATCTGGCCGTGATCAGGAAGCAGAAGAAGATCGAGAAGTAGAAGGAAAGGACGTAGAGACCATGACCAACCTGGAACGGATACGGAAGCAACTGAGCCCGGCCCGTCGCAAGAAGGTCGAGGCTCGAGCGGCGCAGCTCATTGGCGAGGAGATGACTTTGCAGGAGTTGCGGCAGGCCCGCAGGCTGACACAGGTCCGGATGGCTAATGCCCTCGGAATCGGGCAGGACGGCGTATCCAAACTTGAGCGGCGCGCCGATCTCATGATCTCGACTCTGCGCAAGACCGTGGAAGCCATGGGCGGCACGCTCTCTCTCGTCGCAGAGTTTCCAGATCGCGAGCCCGTCGTTCTCTCCGGCCTTACCGGGGAAGGACTGGAGCAGAAGCCACACAGCCGGAAGCACGCTAACGACAGTGCCTGATCGCATCTCGTCGACAGCCCCGTCTCGTACACGGACAATCGGGTGCGTGCGCTGGCACAGAGTTGTAGTCTTCACCGGGTGTGGCGTGGTTCCCACAAACCGAATCGCCCGGCAAATATCCCTGGTCGATGCGCCAGGGGAACCCCTCAGCCGCGACATCCCGCCAGTTGCCTCCTTACTGCTCCCCCATTTCCGGCCTGAAGTGATTATCAATGAACTCAAACTCACCATCTACGACTCCGGGGCTCATAATGGTCAACATGAGAAGGCTTATGTAACCTCGCCAGCTGATTTTGCGACCGTTGCGCGTACAGTTCCTCTCGAAACGCCTAAGCCCCAAACGGCTGACAGAGCGGGTCGCACTGCGCGGCACTTTAAGCTCGATTTCAGCTTCCTGTTCGTTCAACAGGCCCGCCCAGGCGGGAACGCCACCTACCGTGCACCAGAACGACTTGTCCGCAAACCGTGCGGGATCTTGCCCTGGGAGATGCGGTTCAGCGCTAGACCATTCAACACAGCGCGGAGACATCACCAATCCGACCCGAGTAGGGTTCATTTCGATACATCGTAGCGCCTCCAATGGATGCGATGCGCCAAACGGGCATGCATCGAACCGGTTCTGCGTTGAGAACTCTGCGCCGGGAGCAGCTGTCCGCCATGGTTGAACCGCCAAGCGGATGAGATGGCAGTTCCAAATTCTTGGCCGGACCCTTACGAAGTCCCTCTTCATCGCGCCATCCGTCAAACCGGACCGCATTCAATCGCATTGAACATTGAGTTACTATGGATAAGACACGCTTTCACTTGGAAAGAAGGCTACAGTTCCCGCCGCAAAGTGGACGATCAGAAAGGATACGATGCTCGAATCGACGAAGATTTCAGAAGCCGAATTTTTCCTTGGAAAGCTCGTGGAGGCACGGGATAGGGAGACAGAGTACCGCCATTACTGCAGCGCGTTTCTGAATGCCGCACGATCAATCCTCCAGTATGCGCACAAGGAGTGCCAAACGAATACCGGTGGTCAGGCTTGGTATGACGCCGAGGTGAACGACCCGGTAATCGGATTCTTCAAAACCGAACGGGATCTCAATATTCACACACGCCCGGTGACCACCACCCACCAGAAGGCGGTGGTGATGAGTCCGCCGGGCACGCTCAAGTTCAAGCCCGGCACATCTGATGTTGAGCATTTCACACCACCTGGAGAGATGGGGGCCCAGTCTACTCTCTTCATCAGTTTCAATGATTGGACTGGAAAGGAGGACGCCACAGAACTGTGCCGCCAATACCTGTCCAAGCTCAAGGCCCTTGTCGCCAAAGGTCAGGCAGCCGGCAAGTTGAGCTGAGCGCAATATCCTAACGCGCGCCCCGTCATCCCGTCGCCGGGCGCCATTGTCTACTGATCTTTTCCAAGCAAGTTCGCCTTCGGAGCGCTTTTCGGGTCCCAGTTTGGGAATTGGCTTGACGATGCGGGCCTACCACTTGCCGCCCAAAGACCCCCTTGGGACGCCGGCGATGACTTCCATGTCGCGCAGGGCGCTGTCCGCTCCGGCTTGCAACCGCCCGAGGTAGTCCGCATCTGCCTGCCTCGCTTTGGCGTGAGCCTCCATGTACTGAAGCACCTTGGGGAAGTGGCCACTGCTCTGTCCGTAGTACATCTCCCACAGATCGGCAGGCGTCACGCCTTCGGTTGATGATCCACGGCGAATGAGAATCTGCCCCTTGCGGACCTTGCCAAGATCAACCTTGATGATATGGGGGCGCTGGCGAGTCGCCTTGACCTGGAGAACGCCAACGGTCTTGGCGCCGTACAGTAATTCGTAATAGAGGAATTCGGGCAGAGGATCAATCTTTCCTTTGGCAAGCTGCTGGAGCTTGGCATCGTCGTAGGACGCAGTGATACCGACAACGGGATCGGGTCGCCTTGGATCGACTCCATAGATAACGAAGCCATACGAAGACGTGATGGCATTCGCGAGGGCGTCCAGATCCTTGATGATCTCACCCCGTTTCTCATCGTCGTTCGGCAAGACGAAATCCGTCTTCCAGTCGAAGACGGCTTGCTCGGGCGCTTTGGTAACCAACTCGATGAGGTTGTCAATCGTGAGGGTGTTCATCATTGCGATTCACCGACCGTATTGGCCAATATACAACGAATGACTTCCTCATGCCTTACGGGCGCAAACGACCGGGGAAAGGAGACGTTCCGTCACACCACGAATCGCCAGGAGCAGTTCTCCGACAGGGGATAATCACCCAGCAGCGTAGCCAAATTGGGCGTGCCCACTTCCCTTTTCCAGCGCGTCCTCACCCACCAGTCGGAGTGAATCCGGTCCGACCCGCCAAGACAGGCTAAATTCTGCGCAACACTGCACAAAGAGCACGAAGAGGGCGCAATCGCCGGCAGGAGACCTCGGAGGGACTGGTGCGACTGCCCCACCCGCTCTCCTACCAGATCCCCGGCAATTCTCAACACTGCGCCGATCCTGTTCAGCCCCTACCAATCCCCCGAAATCCCCATCCGGGAACCCTTCGCCGATATCACGGATGCAGCCACCCACCGACGCCCTCCTCTACTTCTCACCCCCACTTCTCTCTCCATTTCCACCATTGCGCTTTCTTCATCACCAGATCGCAAACTCTTTTTTCTCTTTGTTTTCAACACGACCCTCTCCCAAACTGCCCTTTTCCCCTTGACGCACCCCTTACCCTGGAATCGCGCCGGCTCCCACGCCGGCTTTTTCTATTTCTAAGGAGATTCGTCATCATGGCTTCCGCTGCTCAAATCACCGCCAACCAGGCTAACGCTCAACTGTCCACCGGGCCTGTCACCGCCCAGGGCAAAGCCCGCACCGCTCAGAACGCCCGCCGCCACGGCCTCACCGCTCGCACTCCCCACATCTCGGAAGAGGACCGCGCCGAGTTCGCCGCCCTGGAAGCGCGCCTCCTCCGCGAGACTCACCCCAAGTCCTGCCTGGAGGAAGAAGTCTTCCATCGCATCCTCGCGCATACCTGGAACCTTCGCCGCATCGAATCCTTCGAGTCCGCCATCCTCGCCGAAACGGACCCAATCGACTTCTCCGAGACCGACGCCGCCCGCCTGAACCACTTCGCCCGCTACCGCCGCGACCTCGAACGCTCCCTCTACCGGGCCATGAACGAACTCCGCAAACTCCAGACAGATCGTGCCCTGCTCCAACTCCAGAGCCCCTTTGCCATCCACTCCCTCACCGAAGCCGCCCCCATGGCCGAAGTCTCGAAACTGCAGCCGCGGCTCAGCGAATGCTTCGTCGGACACCACGCCGAGCAGGTGCTGGCGCAAACCCGCTTTACCTCCGGACCGAAAACCGCCATCAAGTTCAGCAAATCCTGGACCGACGCCTGGCTCAAGGTCGCCGGCAAAGAGCGACTGGCGGCCGAAGCAGCGGTTTAGCCGGTTTCGACGAAACAAACCCAGTTCCCCCGGAATGCCGCCCGGACACGGTGAATGCCAGCCCGGACACGCTCTTTGAAAACCGCACCTTGCCTTCCCAGCCTGTGGCAGAGGTCCCGCGAGCCGCGCGACTTCGGCCACTGGCTGTTCGCCGCGCCTCGATACCAGGCCCTTCACTGGGTGTTTTGAGGTGGACGGCATTCCCGCAAGCCACACGGGAATCGCTTACATGCCCTGGAGGGGTACGGAGGCGGCTCGGCCCGGCCTCCTCCGTACCGTGTGCAGGCTGTCATACATTTGCATAATTCGCCTTATTTTCGCGTTCAGTTGAGGATTGCCTGTCGGTCTATTAGAAAGACATTAGATCGTTTATCCTTGACATTTTTGTAACGCAATGACATAAGGTAATGAACGCGGCCGAACGCCTATCGTTTGGCGCATAGCAGCCGCGACATTCCGAGGGGGGATGCGATGTTCCAACGCTCCACGTGTGCGCGGTTGAGCCTTGCCTGCGCTCTGTTTGCCGCCACCCTGTCTGCCCAGTCATTTACCGCCGCCGTGCGCGGCACTGTTACCGACGCAAGCGGGGCGGCCATCCCCGCGGCTCGGATTGTGCTGACCGAATCGGAGCGAAACGTTCCACATTCGGCGGTCGCGGACGATTCCGGCCGCTTCCAACTGACGGCCCTGCCGCCGGGCTTGTATAACGTGAACGTCGAGGCGAAGGGCTTCCGCAAGTATGTGCAGACGGCCCTCACCCTAGCCGTACAGCAACAGGCTACCCTCGACATCCAGCTTCAGGTGGGGGACATCTCCACGGCCGTCGAGGTGACCTCCAGCGCCGCGCTGCTCAACACCACTATTTCCAACCTGGGCCAGGTAATCGAGAACAAGTACATCCTATCCCTGCCCAATATCGGCAGAAACGCCATGGGATTGACCTACATGACGCCCGGTGTCGTTGGCTCTGGCGGACGGGCGAACTCCGACTCCAATACGAATTTCGTCGCCAATGGGTCGCGCAATTCCACCTCGGACGTGCTGCTGGATGGAGTAACCGTCGTGACAGTCGAGCAGAACTCCGGCATTACCGACCTGAAGTTCAGCCCCTCGGTCGACGCCGTGCAGGAGTTCAAGATGCAGACGAGCTTCTTCAGCGCGGAGTACGGGCAGACCGGCGGCGCGGTCGTGAACATGGTCACCAAGTCCGGCACCAACGAGTACCACGGCACCGGTTATTACTTCCTGCGCCACTCCGACCTCAACTCGAACAACTGGTTCTCCAACAGATCCGGCCGCGACCGGCCATTCTATCGCCGCGACCAACTGGGCGGCGTCCTGGGCGGACCCGTGGTCCGGAACAAGACCTTCTTCTTCGCCTCGTACGAATACACCAAGTCCAAGAGCCCGACGGATCAGACTGCAACGTGGCCCACCCTGCTCCAGCGCGATGGCAACTTCTCGCAGACGTTCAATTCGTCCGGCCAGTTGATGACGATCCACAACCCCTTCGACACCTTCACCAATGCCGCCGGCAATATCGAGCGCAGGCCGTTCGCGGGCAACATCGTCCCCAAATCGATGATGGATCCCATCGCCTTGAAGGCCCTGGAGTACTTCCCCAAGCCCAATCAGCCTGGCGCGCCCTTCACTGAGACCAACAACTGGTATGAGCAGGGCATCAATCTCAGCAGTGGTCACCAGACCAACCTGAAGGGCGACCACAACTTCAGCGACAAGAGCAGGATTACGGGCCGCTACAGCTACAACCGCGGCACCGGGAATCCGGCCAACCTGTTCGGCGACGGGAATCCCGCGTTCACCTTCAATGACGGCCCGAATATGGGCACGACGCACGCCATGGTCGCGGAGTTCACCCGCGCGCAGAGCCCCACGTTCCTGTGGTCCGCACGCTACGGCCTGACCTACTCTACCTACTTCCGGAACCCGATGGTGCCCAACTTCGACCTCACCTCTCTGGGCTTCCCCAAGTACATGAAGGACAACGCCACGCTGCTGGTCTTCCCCACGATCGGGCCCGAGGGCTACCAGGACATCGGCACGGAAGGGTGGGTCGTGATGGACCGCCAGGAAGGCGTGCATCACTACTCCGCCTCGGCCAATAAGTTCATCGGGGGCCACAGCATCAAGTTCGGCGGCGAGTATCGCAAGAACTTCCTGGACTACGCGCAGCCCGGCTACCCGTCCGGGCAGTATTCCTTCGCTCGCGGCATCACCTGCAAGGACCGTTTCTCGTGCCCCGGTGATGAGGGCAACGGCCTGGCCACCATGTTGACCGGCTGGTGGACCTCGAACCAGTTCCACATTGATCCCAAGGCCTATACCCGGTCCGCTTACTGGGGCTTCTTCATCCAGGACGACTGGAAGCTGACGCGCAAACTCACCGTGAACCTTGGCCTGCGCTACGACTTCGATGTGCCGCGCTGGGAAACCACAAACCGCCAGAGCTATTGGGATCTGGATGCCCAGTCCCCCGTGCAGGCGCCCGGCTACAACACCCGCGGAGTCTTCCGCTTCAACGACGACAACAAACGCTCCCCCTTCAATTCAGACATGAACAACTGGCAGCCGCGCATTGGGCTGGCCTACGCCCTCAACAATAGGACGTCGATCCGCACGGGCTACGGGCTGTTCTACCAGTTGAGCCGGGCCACGGTCTTCGGCCACACCGGCGCGGGGTTCAACGTCAACTCCACCTCGAACTCCTCGCTGGACTCGAATGCGACCCTCTATGCCAAGCTGAACAACCCGTATCCGGATGGCATGCTGCTGCCGCCCGGCCGCTCCCTCGGCGACAACACCTTCATCGGTCTTGGCGCCGGAACGATTCTCGGCTCCAACAGCCGCAACCCGGAGTACCACTCCTGGAACTTCTCCATCCAGCGCGAAGTGGGCTGGCAATCGGTATTCGAGATGAACTACACCGGCAGCCGGGGCACGCATCTGTTCCTGCCCGTGACCACGCTGTCCCCATTGGCGCCGCAGTACTGGTCGCTGGGCCGGAATACCCTCACTTCGGCCGTGACGAATCCGTTTTACGGCCAGATCACTGACCCCCGGGCCACCAACCTCAAGAACCCAACCATCCAGATGTACCGGTTGCTGCGCCCCATGCCTCAATTTGACGGCACCAGCGTCGGGACGGCGGAACCGCCCCGCGCCGATTCCAACTACCATGCCCTGCAGTTGAAGTGGGAAAAACGGTATTCCAGCGGGCTCACCATGCTGGTTCACTACACGTGGTCCAAGATGATCGACGACGCCTCCTACGGCTCGGGCAACTACGGCTGGCTGGGCGGGAACTCGTCGCTGCAGAACATCTGGGACCTGCGCAGCGAACGCTCGCTTTCGTCCCACGACATCTCCCATCGCGCCGTCATCACCGGCGCCTATGAGATGCCGTTCGGCAAGGGCCGCCGCTGGGGCGCGAACATGAACCGGGCCTGGCAACTCTTGGCCGGCGGGTGGAACGTAAGCGGACTGGCCACGCTCTCGGCCGGCATGCCGCTGCAGGTGACGCAATCGGGTGGCAACATCTGGGACGGCACACAGCGGCCGAACCTGGTGGGCGACCCATCCACGCCAGGCTCGATCCAGAGCCGTACCAATGGCTGGTTCAACCCGGCCGCCTTCACCAAACCCGACATTGACGTGCCTGGTTCCGCTCCGCGTACGCTCAGCTATCGCGGCCCGGGCATGAAGATGTTCGACGCCGCCCTGCTGAAGAGCTTCCTCGTGACGGAGCGGCAACGGTTCGAATTCCGGCTGGAGGCGCAGAACGCCTTCAACCACCCGGTCTTCGGCGACCCCAACGGCAGCTTCGGCTCCACCAGCTTCGGCCAGATCACCGGCACGAAGGTGGGCAACCGCAACGTGCAGCTTGGATTCAAGTACTACTTCTAGCCCGCAGCCGTTCGCACGAATCGAAGCACAAGAAGCAGGCCGGCCCCCCTCCGCTGAGCGGGGCCGGTCTGTTCAGTTCATAGCTGTGGAAACTGGCGATGAAGCGCTCACGCTGACTCGTCGATCATGGCCTTCAGGACAACCTCGACCTCTTCGGCCACCTCTTTAATGTTGGGATCGGAGAACATCGACATCATGGCCGAAGGCAGGATGGCGGAGAGCATCAGCCCGTCAGAGGTCTCGTAGACGGAGATGCGGCAGGGGAGCATCGAAGAGACGGCCGGGTCTGCTTCAAGGACGCGCTTGGCGTGGCGCGGATTGCAGAGTTCGAAGACCGAGCATTGGCGGTGGTACTCGACGCCCTTGTTCTTCATGGCCTGCCGGAGATCGTGAACGTGCAGGACTCCGAACTGGTGGCGGCCCGCGGAATCCCGCAGGGCCAGGTCGATTTCGTCAATGGTCTTATCCGAGAGCTTTTCGTACAACATGGGACACCTCTCGACTGAGAGCATAGCGTCTCGGAGCGGACTGCGTCAGGACTACTCACCCAACGGGGCGTCGAAGTCGATCATGTTCTTCTTGAAGCCCGAAGTCTTCCAGGCTCCGTAGGCAACCCCGGCGATGAGCCAGATGGCGCCCGCGGTTTTGGCCAGGACGCTGAGGCTGAGCCACAGATAGAGGCAGACCAGTCCGCCGACGGCCGGCAGGACGAGGTGCGACCAGTGACGGTCACGGCCCCGCATATAGTAATGAACCAGGCTGGATACGTTGACCCCAGTGAAGCCGATGAGGGCGCCGAAGTTCAGCAACTCCGCTCCGGTCTGGTAGCTCATGGCGAAGGCGCCCACGGCGCAGAGCACGCCGATCAGCAGGACGTTACGGCTGGGGATGCGGCGGACCGGGTGGAGGTAGCCGAAGAAGGCCTTGGGGATCGCGTTGTCGCGGCCCATTCCATAGAGGAGGCGGGCGCCGGCCAGCATGGCTCCGGAAGCGGAACCGATCGTCGCGACGACCAGGGTCCAGGACATGACCTGAAAGAGGATGCGGCCGCCGGCGCGCCCGGCAATGTGGATGTAGGCGGTGTCGCTGTCGGGATAGGGCTGCGAGGCGGGCCAGACCATTTGGGCGGCATAGACCTCGATGGCGGAGAGGACCCCAATGATTAGGCAGGTCCCGACCATGGCCCGTAGAATGTTGCGGCGCGGGTCGTGCACCTCTTCAGATAGCGTCGATATGCCGTCGAAGCCGATGTAGGTGAGGACGGCGATGGAGGCTCCGTTGGAGATCGAGCCCCAGGTGAAGCGGGCCGGGTCGTAGAAGGGACGGATGAAGTCGGAGCCCGAGAGCTGCGGGAGGGCGAAGATGTAGCGGGCCGAGACGCCGAGCATCCAGAGGATCACGACGCCCATGGCAAGGGTGAGCAGTTCGTTGGTGCGGGCCGTGGCCTGGATGCCGCGCAGGTTCATGCCCGTAAAGAGGATGACAAAGGCGAGCGCCCAGAACCAGTACGGCGTGCCGGGGAAAAGGCCCATGGTGGCCCGGGCGCACCAGATCGTGCAGATGAGGGGGTTGACCACGTAGTCGAGCAGCATGCTCCAGCCGGTAAGGTAGCCGAGCGCTGGATGGATTTCGCGCGCCACGTAAGTGTAGGCGCTGCCGGCGCTGGGGTATGCCCGGGCCATGCGGCCGTAGCTCAACGCCGTGAGCAGCATGGCGAACATGGCGATCAGAACCGTGGTGACGACATGCCCGTTGGCGCCCGCGCTGATAGCCCCGAAGGGCGGCATGGGCGCGGTGGGCTGCACCATGATGACGCCCATGATGAGCAACTGGAACAGGCCCAGGGTACGGCTGAGGCGGACGGGTTCGGCGGGTTTGCTCGACATGAGAACTTTGATTGTGCCATGTTGGGATCGAACGCGCCCGGCCGGACAAGACCAGCGATGCGATCTTCGATACGCAGGAAGCGGTTAGAGCTCAAGCACTGGCTGGAGGCTCGGGTTCGCGAGCGCGTGACCTCCACCGGCCTGGTATTCCTGCTCGCCTTGGCGCTGACCGGATTCGCGGCGTTCGCCTCGGCCAACAATCTCCTCTTCCTGATGCTGGCAGCGATGCTCGCCACCCTGCTGGTGAGCAGTTTCGTCAGCCGCATCGGGATCGCCGGCCTGGAGCTCGACATCCAACTGCCCGACCATATCGCGGCCAAAAGGCCCGTGGCGGCAAAGGTCGTGCTGCGGAACGAAAAGCACTGGATGCCCTCGTTTTCCATCCGGCTGGTCGGCGTCGAGGACAGTGTCTTCACAACGGATCTCTACTTCCCCGTGATCCCGGGCGGCGGGTCGATTGAGACGACGGTGGAGGTCCGCTTCGGACGGCGGGGCCTGCGCACGGAAGACAGCTTCCTGTTCTCGTCGAGATTCCCGTTCGGCTTCGCCGAGCGCCGGGCGCGGGTGACGATGAAGCGGGACGTACTGGTTTATCCCGCCCTGGAACCCCAGCCCGGGTTTGAGCAGATCCTGGCCGACGTCAACGGAGAAGCCGAGACGCGCTTCCGCGGGCGCGGCCACGACTTCTACCGGATCCGTCCCTACGAAATGATGGAAAGCGCCCGGCACGTGGACTGGCGGGCCACGGCGCATACCGGCGAGTTGCAGGTGAGGGAGTTCGCGCGCGAGCAGGAGCACCTGATCACGCTGTTCCTGGACCTGGAAGTGCCACGGGAGCAGGAGGAGTGGTTCGAGCAGGCAGTGGAATGCTGTGCGTTCCTGGCCTGGCGATGCATCCAGGGCGGGTCGCGAGTCCGGTTCCGAACCCAGGACTTTGAAGTACTGACTCCGGTGGAAGGCGATGTGTACGTTATCCTGAAGTATCTGGCTCTGGTGGAATGCAGACACAGGGCCGCGCCCCTCAGGAACCTGGAAGAAGAGAGTGTTGCCATCGTCTTTACCTCATCGCCGCGCCGGCTGGAAGATTGCGATTGGAACAACGCTCGCATTCTGGCTCCCGACCATTGGGCATTCACAGCAAAAGACTGAGCCGGAACCAGTTAAGACGACAATCACGGTGACGGAGCACGTGAGCACCGAGGCTCCGGCTGCCTTGACCGTGTTGAATGCGCAGCAGGTGCAACAGGCTCCGGGCGTCAATATGGATGACCGGCTGCGGCTGGTCCCGGGTTTTTCGCTGTTCCGGCGATCGTCCTCGCTGGTGGCCAATCCGACCACGCAAGGCGTGAGCCTGCGAGGGATCGGCTCGAGCGGCGCCAGCCGGAGCGTGGTGCTGTGGGACGGTGTTCCGCTGAACAGCCCCTTTGGGGGCTGGATCTACTGGACTCGTGTGAATCCAGAGGAGTTAGACCGCGTGGAAGTCTCGCGCGGAGCCTCCACCAGTGTCTTTGGCGACAAGGCCATGGGCGGTGCGGTGACACTCTTCTCGAAGGAGCCGCAGAAGAGCCGGGCCTGGCTCGGCTATGAGGGCGGCAACCAGCAGAGCCATATGGTGGAGGGCGCGGGCTCGATCTACCTGGGGCAGAGCTGGGCGGTCTCCGGCAACGGCCGCGGGTTCACCACGGACGGGTATTACATCGTACCGGCCTATGCGCGCGGACCCATCGATACGAAAGCCAACATCAAGTTTGCCACCGGCACGGTCCGCGCCGACTACTTCACCCAGCATGACAAGCTGTTCCTGAGGCTGGATGCGCTCAGCGAAGAGCGGGACAACGGCTCGACGCTCACCCAGAATTCGACCATCCTGGGCACGGTGGCCGCCAACTACACGCGGGAACAGGGCTCTTCCACCTTCACCTTGCTGGGCTATCACAACCGCGAGGAGTTCCACGCGACGTTCTCGTCCATCGGAGCCGGGCGCCTGACTGAGTCGCTGACCCTGCGGCAGAGTGTGCCGGCGGAGTCGACCGGCGGCGCCGGGCTGTGGCGCAAGTCGGGCGTGAAGTGGCACCTGTTGTCGGGCGGCGACTTCAACCGCTCTGAGGGGTATTCGCTGGAGCGGGTCTATCCGGCGGGCTCGCGCGTGGGCGGCGGCACCCAGATGCAGTACGGGCTGTTCAGCCAGGGGGACCTGGCCATTGGGATTGTGCGGCTCTACGGCGGCTTGCGCGGTAGCGACGCGGGCAACGGGACGGCGTTCTGGAGTCCCAGCGGAGGCGTCACGGTGGGGCTGGAGCGGTGGCGATTCCGCACGTCGGCCTACCGGGCATTCCGCGCGCCGACCCTGAACGAACTGTACCGCCAGTTCCGGGTGGGCAACGCGCTGACACTGGCGAATCCGGCGCTGCAGCCTGAGTCGCTGCGGGGTGTGGAAGCGGGGGTGGACTTTAGCGCCGGCACAACGCGGATCTCGTTGACGGGCTTCGACAACCGGCTGGACGGCCTGGTGACGAACGTGACGCTGTCGGTGACGCCCACCCTGATCACGAGGCAGCGGTTCAATGCCGCCGCCACGACGTCGCGCGGAGTGGAAGCGACGGCTTCCCACCGCTGGGGCGCCTGGCGGGGTGAGGCATCTTATCTACTGGCCGACTCACGCTATGCGACCGGTGAGCGGGTGCCGCAGATCCCGAAGCATCAGGGGTCGGCGCTGCTGACCTGGTCGCGCGGCCGGACCCTGGTCAGCGGCGGGCTGCGCGCGGCGGGCCTGCAGTTTGAGGACGACAGGAACTCGTTCCTGCTGCCGGGTTTCGCGGTGCTCCACCTGGCCGCGCGGCAGCAGTTGACCCACAACGTGATGGCGACATTCGCCCTGGAGAATGCCCTGGACCGTGAATATGCGGTGGGCTTCAGCCCGACGGTGCTGACGGGGGCGCCCCGGCTTTGGCGATTGGGGCTGCGCTGGAACCTCCGCTAGCCGCCCCGTCTCCAAGCATTTGATATCGTAGGAGATTCCCCTGATGTCCGCATCTATTCCTGACATCCTCGCCCGCATTGTCGAGGTCAAGCGCCAAGAAGTCGCTGAGAAGAGCAAGCTCCGGCGGAGTATCGAGCAGAGCGCTAACTTCCAGAAAGGGCAGAGGCGCGATTTCCGGCAGGCGCTGCTGAAGAAGCAGCCGGCCATCATCTCCGAGATCAAGAAGGCCTCGCCCAGCAAGGGCGTCCTGAGCCACGATTTCAATCCGGGCCTGCAGGCCAAGCAATACTCTGAGGGCGGTGCGGCGGCCCTCTCGGTCCTGACGGACAAGCAGTTCTTCCAGGGCAGTCTCAGCGATCTGAAGACGGCGCGAGCCACGGTGTTCCTGCCGGTGCTGCGCAAGGACTTCACCATTGATGAGATCGACGTGCTGGAGGCGGCGGCCAGCGGTGCGGACGCCATCCTACTGATTGCGGCGATCCTCTCTCGGGAGGAGCTGCAGCATCTCCGGGAGCTGGCCTCGCGGTTTGAGCTGTCGAGCCTGGTGGAAGTACACGACGAGGAAGATCTGGACAAGGCACTGGAGAGCGGCGCCGAGATCATCGGCGTGAACAATCGCAACCTGCGGACCTTTGAGGTGAGCCTGGAAACCAGCGAACGGCTGGCGGCACGTATGCCGGCCTCGATGCTGAAGGTGGCGGAGAGCGGGATCCACTCGCGGGCCGATGTCGAGCGGCTGACCGCCTCGGGTTTCCACGCCTTCCTGGTGGGCGAGCACCTCATGAAATCGAACGATCCGACGGCGGCGCTGAAGGCGCTGATCGGATGAGCACCTTCGTCAAGATCTGCGGCATTACGAGCATGGAGGATGCCGTCCAGGCAGTGGAAGCCGGGGCTGATGGGTTGGGTTTCAACTTCTGGCCCCGCAGTCCGCGTTATATCGCGCCTGAGGCGGCGCGGCCGATTACGGATGCGCTCGCCGGGCGGGTGCTGCGGGTCGGGGTATTCGTCGACGCCGAGGCCGCCCACGTGCGCGAGGTGATGGAGACCGCCGGGCTGGATGTCGCCCAGTTGCACGGCCAGCCGGCGGAACTGGACGGGCTGCGGCTGTGGCTGGCATGGTCCGCCACCAGCGAAGGCCTGAGGGAGAGAATAGAAGCAGGCGGCGCGGAGGCGTATCTGATTGATACGCCAAGCGGAGCGTTGCGCGGGGGCACGGGCCGTACATTCGACTGGTCCCTAGCCATGGATCTGCCGGGCCGGATCGTGCTGGCGGGCGGCCTGGGGCCGGAGAATGTGGCCGAGGCGATTGAGCAGGTGCGGCCGTGGGGCGTGGACGCCTGTTCGCGACTGGAGCGGGCACCGGGGCGGAAAGACCACGGCAAGGTCTCGGAGTTCCTGAGGGCCGTACGGCAAACAAGATTATGAGCACAACTACACAAACACCGGACGCCGGCGGCCACTTCGGGCCGTATGGCGGGCGTTATGTCCCGGAGACGCTGATGGCTCCGCTGGAGGAGTTGGAGCGGGCATTCCACGAAGCGCAGCAGGACGAAGGCTTCCGGGCGGAGCTGAAGGACCTGCTGGCCAACTTTGCCGGACGTCCGACGCCGCTGTACGAAGCGAAGCGGCTGAGCCAGACGCTGGGCGGGGCGCGGATCTTCATCAAGCGGGAAGACCTGCTGCATACAGGCGCCCACAAGATCAACAACTGCCTGGGGCAGATCCTGCTGGCGCGGCGCATGGGCAAGCAGCGGATCATCGCCGAGACCGGCGCCGGACAGCACGGCGTGGCCACGGCTACGGTTTGCGCCTTATTCGGGCTGGAATGCGTCGTCTACATGGGTGAGGAGGATATGCGCCGGCAGCGGCTGAATGTGTTCCGCATGCGCATGCTGGGCGCCCGCGTCGTGAGCGTGACCAGCGGCAGCCGGACCTTGAAGGACGCCGTGAGCGAGGCGATGCGCGACTGGGTGACCAACGTATCGAGCACGCACTACCTGCTGGGCTCGGCGCTGGGGTCGCATCCTTACCCGATGATGGTGCGGGAGTTCCACCGCTGCACAGGTGACGAAGCGCGCGCCCAGTTCCTGGAGCGGATCGGCCGGCTGCCGGATACGATTTTTGCGTGTGTGGGCGGCGGCTCGAACGCGATTGGCGTATTCACGGCCTTTATCGGGGATGCCGGCGTGAAGCTGGTTGGAGTGGAAGCGGGCGGACGCAGCGGGCAGTTGGGCGAGCATGCGGCACGGTTCTCGGGCGGCTCCCCCGGCGTGCTGCAGGGCGCGTACAGTTATCTCCTGCAGAATGAAGACGGGCAAGTGTCGCTGACGCACTCGGTCTCGGCCGGCCTGGATTATGCGCTGGTGGGCCCGGAGCATGCCTGGCTGCACGATCAGGGCCGGGCGGAGTATGTCTCTGCGACTGACACAGCTGCTTTGGCTGCAGCCAAAACCCTGGCGCGGACCGAAGGCATTATCCCGGCGCTGGAGTCGGCGCATGCCGTGGCGGAAGCGCTACGGCGGGCGCCCGGGGCGAAGGACGAAGTCTACCTGATCAATCTCTCGGGCCGCGGAGACAAGGATACTGACATCTACCGCGAGAACTTCCCAGAACTGGACAAAGACGATGCCGAGTAGTGAACGGATCGCGCGCTGTTTCGAGGCGTGCAAGCAAGCCGGCCGGCCGGCCCTGGTCGCCTATCTGACCGCCGGGGATCCGCACCCGGACCGCACGGTGGAACTGGCGCTGGCGCTGGAGCGCGGCGGAGCGGATGTGCTGGAACTGGGTGTTCCCTTCTCCGATCCCATCGCGGACGGCCCGGTGATTCAGCACGCATCGGACCGGGCGCTGCACGCCGGGACGACCGTAGCCCGGGTCCTGGAGATAGCCAAAGAGATCAGGGCGCGCAGTGCGATGCCGATCATCCTGTTCAGCTACATGAACCCGTTGCTGCGCTACGGCTTCGACAGGCTGTGCACGGAGGCGCGGGCAGCCGGGGTGGATGGGTGCCTGTTCACCGATTTGAGTGTAGAGGAAGCTGATTCGACCGTTGCGGCGATGAAGAAGCACGGGCTCGACACAGTGTTCCTGGCCGCGCCGACGAGCACGGAGCGGCGCCTGAAGCTGGTGGCCGAGTATTCGACAGGCTTCGTTTATGTGGTGTCGCGGACGGGTGTGACCGGTGAGCAGGCTACGGTCGCGGGCGGCGTTCACGAACTGGTCTCGCAGCTCAAGGCCCTGACCCCGCTGCCGGTGGCAGTGGGCTTTGGCATCTCCCGGCGCGAGCATGTGGAAGCGATTGGCGGCTACGCCGATGGCGTGGTGGTGGGCAGTGCGTTCATGCGGGTGGTGGAGGAGCACGGAGCCTCGGCCGACCTGGCGGCGCAGTTGGAATCATTCACTCGGGGGTTGAGCGGGCGGCCATGACGAATGAAGAAGCACAGGCAGCGTTAGCCGACCTGCGTACCCTGATCGACGACGTCGACCTGAGAATTCTGGCGCTCTTCAACGAGCGGGCAGACGTGGTTTCCCGCATTGGCGACATCAAGAAGACGATGACCATGCCAATCTACGAGCCAAAGCGGGAAGATGAAGTATTCCGCAACGTGCTGCAGGGCAACCGCGGCCCCCTATCCGAGGGCGCGGTACGGCGGTTGTTCGAACGCATCATTGACGAGATGCGTACCCTGCAACGCGAGCGCATGGAAAGGGATAAAACCAAATGATCGTCGTGATGGAGCAAGGCGCGACCGAGGAGCAGATTCAAAACGTCATCACAAAGCTGGTGAACCTCGAATTCTCCGTGCACCGCTCGACGGGCGTAGTGCACACGGTATTGGGCGGAGTGGGCCCGGCCGAAGTGGTGGATCCGGAAGAGTTCCGGGTGATGGACGGAGTCAAAGAGTGTTTGCGCGTGATGTCGCCGTACAAGCTGGCCAGCCGGCGCTTCCGGCCGGAAGGCACGGTGGTGAAGCTGGAGCGGGCAGGTGCGGGCACGGTGGAGATCGGCGGCCAAAGAGTCGTCGTGATGGCCGGGCCACCCAGCGTCGAAAGCGAAGACCAGGTGCGGCGCACCGCTGAGGCCGTAGCAAAGGCGGGAGCTCGTTTCCTGAGGGCGGGTGCGTTCCGGCCGAGAAACTCCCCCTACCAGTTCCAAGGCCTGGGTGAAGCCGGGCTCCAGCTCGTGCGCCAGGCGGCGGACGAGTTCGGGCTATTCGTCTGCTCCGAGGTGATCGACCTCTCCCAACTTGGCTTGGTGGACGCGTATTCCGACATGTTCATGGTGGGGTCGCGCCACATGCAGAACTACGTCCTGCTGCGCGGTTTGGGCGAGGTGCGCAAGCCCGTCCTGCTGAAGCGCGGTGTGGCCTCGACGATGGAAGAGCTGCTGCTGTCGGCGGAGTACATCCTGCTGGGCGGCAACTATGAGGTTGTGCTTTGCGAGCGGGGTATCCGCACCTTTGAGGCGGACACCCGCAGCACGATGGACATTTCGGCCATTCCGGTGGCGCACAAATTGTCGCATTTGCCGATCATGGCCGACCCGTCGCACGCCACCGGGCGACGCGACAAGGTGACACCGATGGCGCGGGCCTCCGTGGCCGCCGGTGCGGACGGCTTGCTGATCGACGTCCACCCCGATCCCGATGCGGCTCTGGTGGACGGAGCCCAGTCGTTGAGTCCCGAGCAGTTTGCGGAATTGATGGGACAACTCCACAACATCGCGCCAGCCGTCGGCAGGACGATCTAGGCAAGCCATGGAGACGGTGGCCATTGTTGGGGTGGGGTTGATCGGCGGCTCGTTCGCTCTCGCGCTGAGGGAGGCCGGATTCGGCGGCCGCATTATCGGGGTCAGCTCGGAGCGGACCATTGCCGAAGCGCTGCGTTACCGGGTAATCGACGAGGGTCTGTCCCTGGACCGGGCGTGCGCGCAAGCCGACCTGGTCTATCTGGCCGGTCCGATTCACTCGATTCTCGAGACCATCCCGCAACTGGACGCGTTCGTCAAAGAAGGCGCCCTGGTGACGGACGCCGGCAGCACGAAGCAAAGAATCGCGGATTGCGGCGCCCAATTGCGACGGGCTCAGTTTCTGGGCGGCCACCCGATGGCAGGCAAGGAGTCGCGCGGCGTGCAGGCCGCTGAGGGCCAATTGTTCGCAGGCCGGCCCTATCTGCTGACCCCCAAGGCCGAGGCCGACTTGGAGACGCCAGCGTCGCGGGCGTTCGTCAACTGGGTCCGGAAGATTGGAGCCGTGCCAAGAGTGCTATCGCCAGCCCAGCATGACCGGATCGTGGCTCATTCTTCGCATTTGCCACAGTTGTTGTCCACAACGCTATCAGGATCTCTTGGCCGTAATCCTGATTCAGAACAAATTGCCGCTGCTGCGGGACCAGGACTTGTCGATTCCACGCGGCTCGCCTTGAGCGGGTGGGATATATGGCGCGATATTCTCGAGACCAACCGGCCGTCAATATTGGAGGCTCTCGACTTGTTTATCGCTGAAGCCCAAGCCCTGCGGGCCCGCTACGCCACAGCCGAATTGGAAGCGGACTTCGCGCAGGGGAAAGAATTTGCCCTACGCCTGCGCAAATCGCGCTGACCGCCTAAAGCGAACAGGCGGCAAAATAAACGGGCCGCTATAAGCACGCCGCAGTATTTCGACTATAATGGCTCTTAGATTTTATCCAGCCGCCTGTCGAAGCGGCCATTCTCGCTCAGCTTCGCAGTTCTGATCCATGAAACCCAGTGTTCACGCAGGTTTGCAATTTGTGCAGGCGATGGATGGAGAGCGTCTCGCGTCCTGGAAATACCCCTCTGCCCTCTACCAGGCAGGCGACGCGGCGGACAGCTTCTATTTCGTAGAGAGTGGAGCAGCGCGCCTGTTTCAACAACGGCGCGGTAGCCTTGAGTACGTCTTGACGCTGGTCCACCCCGGTGAAGTATTGGGCGACGAGGCGATCTATGGAAAGCGGAAGCGGGAAACCAGCGCGGCGCTGATGGATCCTTCGCTGGTATGGCGCATCCGGCGGTCAAACCTGTTGAAGGCAAAGACCGAAGACCCGAACGTCGGGCTTTGGCTGGCCGAACGCTTCGCGTTGCAGCGCCGGTCGCTGCTGCTTCGCATGAGCCAGCACTCACAGATGGGTGTGGAGCAGCGGTTGCTCGCCGCCCTGCTCGAACTGGCGACGGTGTTTCCGGCTCCAGCAGGAGACTCCATGCAGGCGCATATCGGCATCTCCCAGATCCAGATCGCAGGCTTGGCGGGATCGACTCGAGAAACGGTTTCGACCCAGCTCAACCGCCTGGAGAAGTTGGAACTGGTGCGCCTGGGCAAGAACCGGGTGAGCATTCCCGACCTGAGCCGGCTGCGCGAACTGCTTTCGAGAAACGGCGACGACTAGGGCGCATCAGGTCAGCTCTACCGCTCCGTGATCGTCGCAGTGCGACTCGTGCGGATGGTGCAGGTGCCCGTCCACCAGGTAGTCGACGTGGTCCCCATGCGGCACCGGTTCGTGTCCGCAGCCCACGCCATGACGATGGCCTGCCTCGTGCCCGGCGCAGGTGTGCGCGGGGGTACACGCATCGGGATTGGCGCTGGAAACCGGAATCCTGCATTCGTCGAAATGGTCGCCATGCGCAGTGTGCAGGCAACCGTCGTGCAAGTAGTCTACATGCCCCGCGTGCAGGATGGCGGTGTGCCCGCAATCCTCGCCGTGCACGTGGGAATGGTTGCCGTGGATCTTGTGCGCTGCCATCGTGGCCCTCTTCCTCCATTGTTACCCAGGTGAGGGCCAATTCGGCTACAATGTTATTGAGGATAGATTCTCATTAACAAAGTAGCCCAGTATCGTGTTCATGGGATGGACTGCGCCCAGGAGGTATCACTGCTGCGTTCACGGCTCAGCCGGGTGAACGGAGTGAGGGACCTGCGCTTCGACGTAGTTCAGGCGCGGATGGACGTGGAGTACTCGGCCGAGAAGACCTCGCCGGAAGAGATCGAATCCGCCGTTGCCTCGATTGGGATGCGGTGTGAAAAGTGGTTGAGAGGCAGCGCAAAGGCGGGACAGGCTGTCCGCATCGATAGTGCGGTTGCCTTCACCTGGGCCAGTGGGCTGGCACTTGCCGGCGGCATGGCCGTGGAGGCGTGGCAGTCGGGCGATCTGGTGCACGCGGTGCTGGTTCACGAGCATTCGGGCCATCATCTGCCGCTGGCGGTGCAGCTATGTTTCTGGGCGGCCATCTGCGCTGGCGCGATACCTGCGTTGCCGAAGGCGTGGGCCGCACTGCGCGGCCTGCGGGCGGATATGAACCTGCTGGTCCTGCTTTCCGTTGTAGGCGCCAGCATCCTGGGCGAATGGACCGAGGCCGCCACGCTTTCGTTCTTGTTCGCGCTGGCGGGCCGGATGGAGCATTGGAGCATGGTTCGGGCGCGGGACGCGATTGCGCGCCTGCTGGCCGTGGCTCCACCGGAAGCGTCCGTCATCCACGGGAGTCATGAGCATAGAGTGGCGGTGGAGACGATTCGGGTGGGCGCCCGGGTGCGCGTCCGTCCGGGTGAACGGATCCCGGCGGACGGCAGGGTGGTGGAGGGTGTCTCCTTCGTCAATCAGGCGCTGATCACGGGTGAGTCTGTCGCGGTGGAGAAGCGCGCTGGCGAAGAGGTTTTCGCGGGAACCATCAACGAAAGCGGCACGCTGGAGGTGGAGACCAGCAGGGAAGCTTCAGACAGCACGCTCGCCCGGATGATTCGCATGGTGGAAGAGTCTCATTCGCGAAGAGCACCCAGCGAGCAGATCGTCGAACGGTTCACGCGGTACTACACGCCGGCGGTGCTGCTGCTGGCATTATTCGTGAGCACGCTCCCGCCAATCTGGAAGGGCGGCGGCTGGAGCGAATGGTTCTACCAGGGAATGGTGGTATTGCTGATCGCCTGCCCGTGCGCCCTGGTGATTTCGACGCCGGTCTCAATTGTTGCGGCGCTGACGAGTGCGGCGAGGCAAGGTGTACTGCTGAAAGGCGGGACATTCCTCGAAGAAGCAGCACGGATGCGGGTGCTGGTCTTGGGACGGGCTGGGGTGCTGACAAGCGGCCTGCCGGAGGCGGCGGACCAGAGGGCTCTGAACGAAGCCGAGAGCCAGGAGATTCGGAACTGGCAGGCATGGAAGGGCGAGCAGGGCGTCGACTGGCCGCTGACACCCCGGACCTTGAGCGAGTCAGGCGCACAGGGCAGCGTCCTCCAGGCCGTCGAGCAGCTTGCGGGGAAGGGTTGGACAGCGGCGGTTTGGGAGGAGTCGGGGCATCTGGTGCTGGAGGCCTATTGCGACGCACCCAGGCAGGGCGCCGGCGAGGTTCTGCGGCAGTTGAAGCAGCGGGGGGTGGAGCGGGTTCTGGTCTTGACCGGCGACCCTTGCCAAGCCGGGCGGACCGCAGCCGCGGCGGCTGGGGTAAGCGAAGTGGAGGCGGATCTTTACCCTCTTGAGAAGGCCGCGCGCGTACGGGAGTTGAGGCGGCTCTACGGCCATGTCGGCATGGTGGCGGATGGCCTCACGGATGCGGAAGCGCTGGCGGAAGCCAGTCTGGGTATCACCATGGGCAGCCAAGGTGCGGATATGGCAAGGGAAACGGCGGACGGCGTACTCATGACCAATGACCTGGGGCGGATGGTGTTTCTGGTCGATCACTCGCGGCGGACGCTGCGTGTGATCAAAGGCAACATTCTCTTTGCCCTGGGAGCGAAGGTCCTGTTCCTGGCGGCGGCCATGGCGGGCATGGCAACGCTGTGGATGGCGGTGGCGGCCGATATGGGCGCGACCTTTGCCGTTACGCTGAACGGGCTGCGACTCTTGCGGACCAAAACGCATCCAACTGATTGATGACGCGCCGTGTATTGCTTCTCGCGACCGCTGTGTTGCCATTCCGGATGACGGCGGCCGAAGAGCGTACGTCCGTGAGAGGCCGGTTGCGGCAGGCTGACGGAACGAAGCCAGGCATCTTCACTAAGGACGGGAAGGTCATTGACTTAAGTGGTGATGCGGCCACGGTGGGCGTCCTGCGCGACCAAAGGCTGAAGGATGCGGATTTCGAGGCCATGGGCCACTTTACGGGGCCAACCCAGTTTGAAGCCGATCCGATCTACAAGAAGGCACTGTTTGCCTGGAGCGGCGGCAAACGCATGATGGTCACCTACTGGTGCGAGATCTGCTCGATCCGCGCCTGGACTCCGGGTAACTGCCAGTGCTGCCAGCGTCCCATGAAACTGGATTTGCGGGATCCGGCGTTGGAAGATACCGACCCAACGAACTAAACTCAGGAACATGCGCAACGCGCTCGTTCCACTTGCAGCCGGACTATGCCTGTTCGGCGCCACTTCCATGACACAAGCTGCCAACTACTCCATTGAAAAGACGACGGTCGATTCCGTCGAAGTTTACATCCTGCGTGACCAGGCGCATGCGGCCGAGGTCCGTATCGCTCCGGGGTTGGGTAACAACTCCTACGAGATGACGGTGAAGGGACAGAAGGTATTCTGGTCGCCTTACACCAGCGTGGGCGAATTTGCGGCGAAGCCCGCCCATCTCGGGAATCCGCTGCTTTGGCCCTGGGCAAACAGGATTGATGGCACGACTTACTATGCGTCGGGCCGGAAGTACTCGCTCGACCTGGAGGTGGGCAATGTGAAGCCGGGGCCGAACAACACGCCGATTCACGGCCTGCTGGTGTATACGGATCTCTGGCGGGTAAAGAGTGCAAAGGCCGACGGGCACGCCGCGGTGATCACGTCCCGGCTGGAGTTCTGGAGGCATCCGGAGTTGATGGCGCAGTTCCCGTTCGCGCACAACATTGAGATGACATACCGCCTGGCGGACGGCGCCCTGGAAGTAGAGACCGCGATCGAGAATTTGAGTGCGGAACCGATGCCCGTCTCGCTTGGCTATCACCCTTATTTTCAGGTGACGGATGCACCGCGCGACGCGTGGAAAGTCCACCTGCCCGCCAAGGACCGACTGGCGCTTTCGAACCGGCTGATCCCGACCGGTGAGCGTGCAATCAATCCATACAAGGATCCGCAACCGTTGCAAGGCATCACTCTCGATGATGTGTTCGATGGACTCGTGCGGGATGCGGATGGCAAGGCGCGATTCTGGGTGGAGGGGCAGAAGCAGAAGATCACGGTGGAGTACGGTCCGCATTTTGAGGTCGCGGTGGTGTACGCGCCCCCCGGCCGCGGATTTGTCTGCTTTGAGCCCATGACTGGCCCCACCAACGCATTCAATGCCGCACATGACGGCTGGTACAAAGGGCTGCAGAGCGTGGCGGCGGGCGGACAGTGGAAAGAGAGTTTCCGGATTGTACCCAGTGGCTACTAGGCGTAGCGGGCTGCGGTGAGTAGGGAAAGCGGCGATCCCGAGAGTTTGGGACTCGCCAAAACGAAAGAGCCCGGCTTGCGCCGGGCTCTTTCTCTATCTATCCGAAGATTGCCTTACTTTGCGCCAGCCGGCTTCTTGGGCGCGGCAGCGGGCGGAGCGGCAGGCTTGGCTGCCGGGGCAGCCGGAGTGGCGGCCGGAGCGCCAGAGGCGTACTTTTTGTCGTAGAGATCAATGATCTGCTGGGTGACGTCGATGCCATTGGCAGCCCAGAGCACCGGGCTCTGCTGGGTGCTGACATCGAGAACGATGGTGAAGCCCTGAGCCTTGGAGTACTCGTCGAGGACCTGGATCATGCGTTGACCGATGTCGTTGACGAGCTTGCCCTGCTCCTGTTGCACTTCCTGCTGCATATCTTCGCTATCCCATTGCAGCTTCTTCTGGAAGTCGTCGATCTCGCGAGTGAGCTTCTCGCGAGCCTCGGCGGACATCATGTTGGCGCCCTTGTTGAGGGTTTCCCGCTTCTTCTGCAGCTCACCACCGCGGCTTTCGAGGTCTTTTGCGCGGGGCTCGAACTTTGCCGTCAGTGCGGTGCGGGCCTTTTCGCCGTCCTTCGTGGCCAAGATGGCACTCTGGATGTTGATAATGGCCACCTTGGTGGGCGCTTGCGCCGGGAGGGCCGGGGCCGTCAGGATGAGGGCCAGGACAGAGAGGCCCATCTGCTTCGCGTCGAATCTCACTTGTGTCAAACTCCTCAAACTATATGATCCTAACATGCCGCTGCAGCGTCAGGCTGAGGCTCAGAAGGTACGGCTGATGGTGAACCGGAACATCGTCCTCTTTTCGTAGTAGGGCGCCGGGTTCGCGAAGGTCTGCGAGGCGTAGGCATACGTCGCGTAGTTCGGGAACATAGCGGGCGTTACAGCGATGGGAGGAACGAAGTACTGCCTGACAACCGTCGGGTTGTAGGCCCAGTAGAGACGGAATGGTGCATTGACCACCGGCATCATGATCTGCAGTTCGAGACCGGTGGAGGTGCGAAGTTTCTGGCTCTCTCCAACAATGAAAGCCTTGTTGTCGAAACCGGCCTGCGGAAACGCGCCGTTCAGCGTATCCACACGGCTGGCATTCAACCGCAACTGGCTATCCCTGCTGATGCGGTTGACACCGGCATCGAAGAAGGCCGCAAGGACAAGCGGTCCAACAATCGGGATACGGTATTCAAAGTTGCCGACACCCTGGGTGTCGCCGCCAGGGAACACCAACTGATAGATGGGGATGTTCTGAGTGACGTTCTGCGACTGGAGGACTCCGTTGACGATGACCTGTTGGGTGCGTGCGGAGCCGTCGTTGTTGCGCACATTGACGGCGGCGGAACTGGGAATGTAGGCAAAGGGCCCAATCCCCCAGATTTCGAAACCGCGGACGTCCTGTTCGCCGCCCATGAAGACGCGATTGAAAGGAGGTGCGACACGATCGCCATAGCCCGAAATGTAGCGCCCCATGGCGCGCATACCGATCACGTGCTTGGGTGAGAAGCCCTTCCGGAAATAGGTGGCGGACACTGTCGGTTCGATCAGGTTCACGTTGCCGCCGAGGGGGCCGCCGGCGAACGAGAACGAGGCGTAGAGACTGCGGCCGCGGCTCGGCGTGATCGGGTGGTCTACCGTGTTGTAGGTGTAGGCCGGGATCACGCGGCTGGTCACGATGCCGTTCAGGGAGTTCGGACCGTCGAAGTTGAGGAAGTTCGAGTAATCGAAGTAGCTCTTCGATCCTGTGTTGTTCGGAACGATGTTCGAGCGATCAATACCGTAGGTCATGCTGAGGCGCGCAAAGGAACGCTTCAGCGGATAGCTGACGAAGAAAGTTGCGCCGTAACCGTTGGAGGTATATTTCAGCAGGTTGTCGGCACCCAGTGCGTTGTAGAGCGGGATCAGGTTGCGGCCGGAGAACAGTGACACTTCACGCGCCTGATCGTAGTTGAAATGCTGCGTGTAGATCGTAAAGCCGGCTTGCATGGGCTTGTCGAACAGATAGGGCTCAGTGAAGCCGAATGTCACGTTCTTCATGCGGTCGCCGATTTCGGCGTTGAGGCTCAGTGTTTCACCAAGACCCAGGAAGTTGTTGGTGGAGTAGCCGAAGCCGATGAAGCTGCCGGAGATACCCGAAACACCGCCATTGAGGCTGATCGAGTTCTTGCCGCGTTCCTTCACCTTGACCGTGAGATCAACTGTGTTGTTCTTCGTGTCGCGAGTAACGTTCGTGGACTCGTTCTCCTTCAGCGCCTCGAAATAGCCGAGCTGGTTCAGGCGGAGGATGCTGAGGTCCCACAAACGCGTGTTGTACATGTCGCCTTCATCGACCAGCAATTCGCGGCGGATGACTTTGTCGCGAGTGGTGGTGTTGCCCTGGAAATCGATGCGGCGGACGAAGAACTGCTTGCCTTCGTCAACATTGAGCGTCAGGTCGATCTTGCCTTCGGGGAGCGGGTTAAAATCCGGCTCGGGCACTGCGTCGATGTAGCCGAATTCACCGTACAGCTTGGTGAGATTCTTGAAGCCCTTCTGCAGTTTCTCAGTAGAGAAGACGTCGCCCTTGTCCATTCCGAACAGGGGACGCATGAGGGTTTCCGGCGTACGGAACAACTTGACACCGACGAAGTTGATGTTGTTGAGGCGATAGAGCACGCCTTCGTCCATGTTCATCGTGACGTCAGCCACCTTGCCGGCCTTGGCACGAGTGAAAGGCATCGAGGCACCGGCCTTATCGCGCATCGTCACTTTATGATCGGTGACGCGGGCGAGGAAGTAGCCGTTCGACGCATAGAACTGGCGGATGCGTTCCTTGTCCTCTTCCAGCTTGGTGGAGTCGAAGGTCTTGGCAAAAAGGCTCTCGAGGAAGACGGAATGCGGGACACCAATCGGCCGCAGATTCTTCATCGCCCGAATGACAGCACGGTCGGCGTATACCTTGTTGCCTTCGATGTCGATCTTACCCACCTTGACCTTGGCGCCTTCCTGAATTTTGAAGGTCACTTCGACGGAAGATGGGGGAATCTGGCGGATTTCCGGAGTCACGGAGGCGAACTGGCGGCCGCGCTCGGAGAGGAACTCTTTCAGCACGTTGGTAGCCCGCTGGACGCGGCCCTGCTCGTACTGCTGTTCCACGGACAGACCAACGCGCCGTTCCTTAAAGCGATCCAGGATTTCGGACACGGTGATCGACTTGTTGCCTTCGTACTTGATGGAACGAACGACGCGCCGCTCAGTGACCAGGAAACGGACAATCCAACCGACCTTGCCGGCTTCGCGTTCGATCGTGATGTCGTCGAAGCGGCCCGTGTTCCACAACCGCATGAAGTCGCGGTGGAGGCCGTCGGCGTCATAGTAGTCGCCCTTCTTCGTCATGATCAACGCCTTGAGGGTGTCCTGCGGAACGCGTCGCGCACCGCGGAACTCAATGGCTTCAATGACGTCGGGCAGCGCTTGGGGAGCCTTGGCGGGCTCCGCCACGGGCGGTGTACCGGCGGGCGGCTTGACCTGCTCCTCTTTGGGAGCCGGTACCGTCTCGAAGGGAGGGGCCGGTTTGGTTTCAGCTGGCTTCGGGGGTTGAGCCTCCGGCGCTGGGGATACGTTCTCGAAAGGACTTGCCTTCTTGGGCTCAGCCGGTTTTGGGGCCTGCGCCTGTGGAGGCGCGGCTTGGGGTTCTGCCTGCACAGTTCCCGCCGCGCCCGCGATGATCATCGAAAGGACAACGAGGCAAAGCGGTACGGCTTTCAGGCTTCTACGCCTGCGGGTCATCGTGAACAGTCAAGATCCTTTCTTTCTGCGCCTTCGCCTCAGACGCACCGGAGTCCGGCGCCGTTACATGGAAGAAACATCGCTGCACGCAGGCACAAGCCTCCATTCTAGCGGAATCTTGAATCGATCAACAATCCGACTTCACCGAAGGCGAAGATTCCTCGCCGGCCGGCGGCTTGGTTTGATCCGGAGGAGCTTCAGAAGCTGTCTGCTGGGAGGCTTCCAGCGGGGTTCCAGGGTCGGCTGCGGGCTCGCCTGCGACGGGGGCCGTCGAAGCCCGCAGCGCTGCATCCACGGGCTCTGGCGGGCCTATTGTTGAGACTTCAGGAGTCTCATGGGTATATTCCACGGGACCCGCCACGTCAGTGACCTCTGATGAGCCGGCAGGGCCGAACACGGGCGACGGTTCCGCCGGTGGCTGCGCCTCTTCCTGATGGAGGTTCCTCAACAAATCCTCCACCCATTCAGAATCCCCAAAAGCCAAGGCGAGACGCTGGAAGCGGCTGGAAAATCTTGAGAGGCTCAAACCAAAGATAAGGTGAGCCGGCAAAGTGGAGAGCACTGGAAAGTATGCCGGTCCGAAGGAGTCGAGACGGCGCCAGAAATAACGCTGAGACAGGAGGTGCCAAGTCATGGCAAGCAGCATGCCCAGCAAAAGGTTGCGAGTGAAGCCGCTCGGGCGCGCGATGAGACCGAAAAGCCCGCCTAACGCGGTGTAAAGGACAAGCAGGAGAGAAGCCCCTGCCAGGGAAGCGCGGCTGAAGCCCATGGTGTAGACAGAGCTGCCGTAAAACAGAGCCCCAGCTACGTTTAGCTTCGCCCACCAGAACTCACCGGTGAGCCAGGAGTGGAACAGGAACCAGCCAACGAGGACAATCGCCCCCGCGAGCCCCGTATCGAGGCCGGCGAGCAGCCGGCAAGAGCGCTCACTGAGGCCTTTCGGCGGATAGGAACCGGCTGGTTCTTGCGTCATCAGACAAAGACCGGGTGGTGGTTAGTCCGGCTTCGAGTAGTAATACGAGTGGTAGTAGGTGTACTTGCTGTACAGCTCTCCGCGATGCGCGCCGTTCACGATGATGCCGAGAATGTTGTTCTGGCAGAGCGAACCCATGGCGCGAGTCACGGCGTCGATGGTCGTGTTGCCGATGCGCACAACCATCACCAACCCGTGGCAGAGAGTGGCCAGCAGGTTGGCATCGGCGGCGAAGAGCAGGGGTGGAGTGTCGAGGATCACCCAGTTGAAGATGGAGGGCAGGAGGTCGAGCATATTCTTGACCTCCGGCAGGTTCAGGAGTTCCAGCGGATTCAGCACGGCTTCACCCGCGGGCATGATACAAAGATTGGTGCCTTCGATCCGCTTGATGACCTCTTCCAGGGTGGCCTTGCCCTGAAGATAGTCGGTGATCCCCGGGCTGCGAGGGACCTGGAAGAAGGTGTGGATGACGGGGCGGCGGAAATCGAAGTCAGCCAGGAGGGTCATATTGCCCTCCAACTGCGCCTGAGCCAGCGCCAGATTGGTGGCCGAGAAGGACTTACCCTCCGCAGGTGAGGCGGAGGTCAGCACGACGTTATGAATCGGCTGCAGGCTCTGCAGATGGTTCAAGCGGGTCCGAAGACTGCGGAACTCCTCGGCCGGCGATTCGCTGGGGCGGCTGGAATCCAGAAGAGAAGCGTCTGGAGAAGGAGTGAACGGGATCGTCTGAATGCGTTCCAGCAATCCACGCAGTGCATTGGCAGGTTCGGG
The DNA here is from genome assembly GCF_015277775.1 of Paludibaculum fermentans. Taxonomy (NCBI): domain Bacteria; kingdom Pseudomonadati; phylum Acidobacteriota; class Terriglobia; order Bryobacterales; family Bryobacteraceae; genus Paludibaculum; species Paludibaculum fermentans. The sequence continues at coordinate 8,732,923 of NZ_CP063849.1, read as the reverse complement.
ACTGATTATCCGTCCGCCCGAAACCGATTCCGGTGGAACCGGTGTTCCCATCACGGTGGATTCGACACGCCTCAAGGCATCGTGCACTCGGCTCATAGGTCTCTCCGATTTCTTCCAGTCATTCTCTACAGAAATTGCCGCGAACGCACTACGCTTTCGAGGTGTAGTAATACGCCACGGAGCCAGCCATCAAAAGAACCCCGACAAGAAACGCGGCGGTCCAGGCGAGCCAACCGATACGGCGGCGGCGGCGCACTACAAAGTCGTTTTCCAACAGAGGGATGCTACCAAGGACAGTGAGGCGCGTATAGGCCCTGACATCCTTGAGATTCTTCAAAGAGGTATCTTTCAGCTCCCGCCCAGCGGCGAGCGAGAAACCGAGACCAACTCCGAGCAATACTCCAACACCGACAATCAATGGCCGTTTCGGAGCATAGGGTTCTTCGGGAATGGCCGGCTGCTCCAGCACTTCCAGAAGTTCACCCTGCTTGCGCGTTTCGATATCAGTCGCCATCGCGGACTCCTGCATGCTCTTGCTCAGGTTGTCGTAGCGCGTGGCGACGAGGCTCCTATCACGCATGAGTTGGAGGTATTCCTGGTTGGCTGACGGGCTGGATTCGAGCCGTGCCTGGGCATTCCGGATCTTCCCGCGCAAATCCGCTAACTGGCGGTTCTGATCTTCGAGTTCCATGTCCTTGGACTGGAGGCTGGTCTGCACGCGGGAAATGAGGCTGTTCACTTCACGCAACTTGCTGGCATTCGCGGGAGGAATCACCATTCTGGTCTTGGGCGCTGAGGTGTCAATCCTCGCCCCTTCACTCTCGCGAAGAATCTGCTCGCGAATCTTGGTTTTGCTCTGCAGGTAGGCGAGGGCCCGCTGCACGTCCGGATGGGAGTCTTTGTAAGCTTCCCGGAGGGCGGCGATGGTGGCTTCGGTGCGTTCGATCTCGCGGTTCACTTCGGCCAGGCGCTCGTTCTTCGCGGTGCCGGGCACTGAACTTTCGGCTACCGGTTGGGACAGCGCCTGGGCCTGATCTCTCAGGTCGCGGAGCTGCGATTCCAACTGTAACTTGTCCTGATGCGCACGGCTGATCTCGCTGTTGATGGATTGAGCAGACGCCTCGAGGGCGGTGATGCGGCCGAGCGCCGCCTGTTCCTGCTCCGGCAGCGTGCCCATGTTGCTGCCGCGGAAGGCGGAGATCTTACTGTCGATCTCTTCCAACTCCCGCTTGGCGGTGTCGAACTGGTCCTTGAAGAACTCAGTCGTCATCAGGTTCTGATTGGAACGCGACTTGATGCTCTCGTCGATGAACCTGGACATCAAATCGATGGTGACCTTCTGGGCCAGCCGTCGGTCGGAATACGAAAAACTGACATTAAAAGCACTGACGCTATTGGCGCGGCCGCCCATACCGCGGGAAACCGATTGCATCTGCCCGAGTTGGATGTCCTTGCGCATGTTCTCAATGACATCTTCGGTTGGCAGCCGCTTGCGGTCGTCGGGGTACAGGTTGTAGGTCTGGATCAGGTTCAGCAGATTCGGGCGGCTGACAATGTTCTGATATGTCGACGCAATCTTGCTCGACATTTCTTCCGTGATGTTGGTCCGAACCAGGCGGGAGGAGACCTGAGGAGGCACCACTCGAATCATGCCCTGGGCCATGTAGGAGTTGGGCCAGAGGAATGCGGTCACCACGCCGGCCACCAAGCCGATGAAAGATGGTCCGAGGATCCAGGAACGGTGGCGGCGAAGGATATCGATGTAGTCTTCGATATCAAGCGCGCGCCGGGGCACTGAAATGGGTTGGTCCTGCAGACCCTGAGTCGGCTGCATTGATGCTGTCGTCATGGTTAATTCCTCCGGGGTGACAGCCTACGGCACAAAAATGTGGTCACCATCCTGGAGGTAGATGTTCTGCTCCAGGTGCTTGCCTTTGATCACGTCGTTGTAGTTGAACTTGATGCGCTCAGTCCCACGCATGACGACGATTTTGCCCTTCTTCGCCCACTGCCCCAAACCAGCGGCGCTCAGCGCCTGCAGGATGGTGGTGGGGGTGACGAGCGGGGTTGGCCCCGAGCGGTTGACATTGCCCGAGAGATAGTACCGCTTGCTCATCACCGACACGACGGAAATGATCACTTCGGGTTTCGTCAGGAACTTGGAAAGCGCCTCGCCGACCCTCGTTGTCAGCTGTTCCGGCGTCAGACCGGCGGCTTCCATCTCGCCCGCCAGGGGCACAGTGATCTTGCCGTCAGGCCGGACGACAACATTCCCGCTGAGGTCGTTCTCGCGCCAGACACGAATATTGAGTACGTCTTCCGCACCGATCTTGTAGCTCTTGGGGTCTACCGGCGCGGCAACATTGAGATCTTCGCCGCCAGCAACTGGCTTACCTTGTTCGGCCGGCTTTTGACCGCCCGCGCCTTTGGCATTCTCCTGTTGAGCGACGAGAACCCCTCCAGCCGCCAACATCAGGAACAAAGACAGGAGCCGTCCCAGGGACAGCTTCCAGTTCGACCTCATTCGTCACCCTCCGCTTGACCACGAAACTCTCACTCACCGGGGCCACACTTGACACTGCCAGCAATCCGGGATCGTTGACGCGCCCCAGTTTATTGTTCAATCTATTGTACAACAGCAATGTGAGTCCGCCGGGTCCCTGGGGAGGCCGGCTAGATCGGGCAACTCACTGATATGATGAAGCATACGATCCTGTCCGAATTTCCGGGGGCGAAAGTCATGGGACTACTGGCCCGTGCAACAATCCGGTATTCCCTGCACAAAGGCGGCAAATGATGGCCTACTTCCTCGCCAAAACTGATCCTGACACCTACTCCATCGACGAACTCAAACGGGATGGAGCCACGACCTGGGATGGAGTGACGAATGCCCAGGCGGTGGCGGTGATCCGCTGCATGAAGCCTGGCGACCGGGTGTTCATCTATCACAGCGGTGGACAGTCGAAGATCCTGGGGCTTGCGAAAATCACCTCTGCACCGCGGCCTGACCCGGCAAACCCGAAGTCGGCGGTTGTCGACCTGGAGTTTACCGGCGAGATCGATCCGCCTGTCACCCTGCCTGAGATCAAGGCTACCGGGCTGTTTGACGATTGGGCGCTGATCCGGCAGGGGCGGCTCTCCACGATGGCTGTCCCACAGGCTTTTGTGGACTGGATGAAGAAGCGTTACCCCAAAGCCAAACTGTAGCCGGCGGCTTTCAACATCTCGTACAGCCGGGCGACCGGCAGCCCTACCACATTGAAAAAGCAGCCTTCGACGCGCGTAATGTACTTGGAGGCCAAGCCCTGGATCGCGTAGCCGCCCGCCTTGTCGAAGGGCTCGCCGCTGGCAGCGTAGGCCTGGATATCCGCGTCCGTGAGGGGCGCAAAGGTGACGGCCGTCGACTCCACCCCGCTCCAGACTTGATGATTGTGCCGGACACAGACTCCGGTGAGGACGACGTGCTGGCGGCCCCTCAAACGGGTAAGCATGCCTATGGCTTCCGCCTCGGATGCGGGCTTCTCGAGAACATGCTCATCGACGACAACCGTAGTGTCAGCGGCAACCACGAACTCCTGGGGCAAGGCATCGACAGCCAGTGCCTTTTCGCGAGCCAGGCGCTCAACATATTGGTGCGCCGTTTCGCCGGCTTGCCGCACCTCTTCCACGCCGGGGACACGCACGGTGAAAGGGAGTCCGGCCATCCGCAGAATCTCCTTGCGACGCGGCGATTGCGAAGCCAATACGATCATGGGAAGTCCAGACTAGCATGGGGGCCGGAGCCTCATCGCATGTTAAAATGACCGTTCCAGGAAAGCACCGCAATGGAACGAGCCGGGCGGATCATCGCCAGAATCAGAACGGCCCAGAAACACTTCACACAAGAGGAGTTGACCCTGGCTGCCTGGCCCGCGGCCATCGGCAAGCGGCTGGCCGGACGCACGCGCGCCGTGGCCATCCAGGGCAACAATCTGGTGGTGCTGGTGGAAGACGACCAGTGGAAGCGCAATCTGTACGGCTTGCGGCAGCAGATCCTCAGGAATCTTAGCGATTTGCTGGAGGGCGCGGCGCCGAAAGGGATTGAGTTTCGGATTGGGGTGGCCCGGCGTCCGCCACAGCGGGAAGAAGCGCCCTCCAATTTCGCGCTGACAGCGCCTGCGCTGCGGCCGAAGGATGACGCCGATGGAATTGCCGATCCGGTCCTGCGCCGCATTTATGTGAACTCCCGCAGAAAGGCACAAGCGTCTTGAAGATCACGGAACAAGAGGTCAAGTATGTCGCCGACCTGGCGAATCTGCAGCTCAGCGCGGAAGAGACGGCCCGCATGGCTCATGACCTGGACGGCATTCTGTCTCACATCGATAAGTTGAATGAACTGGATGTGACCGGCGTCGAGCCGATGGCTCAGGTCCTCTATGATTCCGGAGAGACGGACACCTTGCGCGAAGACGTGATTGAGCCGTCCCTGGACAATCAGGCCGCCCTGGCGAACGCCCCGTTGTCCGGCGCGGGCCAGTTCAAAGTGCCGAAGATCATCGAGAGATAGCGGCCGCGGAAGACCGACCGAGAAGTTGGAAGTGCAATCGAAATGGACATCGCCAAACTCACCATCTCCGGGATACAGGAAGGCCTGCGGAACCGTCAATTCAGCGCCACCGAGCTGACTCAGGAAGCCCTGGCCTTCGCTCGGGGCGAGAATTCGAAGACAAACGCCTACCTCACGTTCAGCGAAGAGCGGGCGCTGCAGACGGCCTCAGCCGTGGACGAGAAGCTGTCGCGCGGAGAGGCGCCAGGGGCGCTGGCGGGCGTACCGATCGCGGTGAAGGATGTCATCGTCACCAAGGGGCTGCGCACCACCTGCGGCTCCAAAATGCTGGAGCACTTCATCCCTCCTTACGATGCCACGGCGGTACAACGGCTCGAAGCGGCGGGCGGAGTGATTATCGGCAAAGCGAATTGTGACGAGTTCGCGATGGGGTCGTCGAACGAGAATTCCGCGTACGGACCAGTACGGAATCCAGTTGCGCTCGACAGGGTGCCTGGCGGAAGTTCCGGCGGCTCGGCGGCTGTGGTCGCTCAAGGGACGGCGGCAGTCTCGCTGGGATCCGACACCGGCGGCAGCATCCGGCAGCCGGCCAGTTTCTGCGGTGTTGTTGGAGTGACGCCCACCTACGGACGGGTCTCCCGCTACGGCCTGGTGGCCTTCGCCAGTTCCCTGGATCACATCGGTCCGTTCGCCCGGAATGTGGAAGATGCGGCCATCCTGCTGCAAACCATCGCCGGCCGGGATCCGAAGGATGCGACCAGCGCCTTCGCACCGGTGCCCGACTATCGCGAAAGCCTGGGCAAGGATGTTCGCGGACTGCGTGTCGGCCTGCCGAAAGAGTATTTTGCCCACCTCGACAGCGAGAGCGGCGACCAGATCCACAAGGGCATTGAGCTGCTGAAACAGCAGGGCTGCGAGATTGTCGACGTCAGCCTGCCCCACACCGATTACGCGGTGGCCTGCTACTACATCATCTGTACTGCTGAGGCCAGCGCCAACCTGGCGCGGTATGACGGCGTCCGCTATACCAGACGCTCCGCCCAGGCGAAGACATTGCAGGACATGTATCGAATGACGCGGGGTGAGGGCTTCGGGGCGGAGTGCAAGCGGCGCATCATGCTCGGCACCTACGTGCTCAGCTCGGGGTATTACGACGCGTACTACCTGAAGGCGCAGAAGGTTCGCTCCCTCATCGCCCGCGACTTTCAACAGGCCTTCACCCAGGTGGATGCACTGGTGACGCCGGTTTCGCCCTTCCCGGCTTTCAAATTGGGCGAAAAACTGGACGATCCCATCCAGATGTATCTGTCCGACATCTACACGATCACCGGCGACCTGGCGGGCATTCCTTGCATGAGCGTGCCTTGCGGCAACACGGCCGAAGGGCTGCCGGTGGGCATGCAGATTCTGACGCGCCACTTTGACGAATCCGGCATGTTTCGGCTGGCCTCGGCCTTCGAGCAGGCTGGCGGGTTCGCCGTCTAGTCCGCCAATTCGTTCTAAAATTCAGAAGTCAAAGGATGCGGCCCGGTTCCCTGGAATCGGGCCGCATCCTTTGAGTCATTTCAATCATCTGGGATAGTTGAAGGAGATTCACAAACAATGGCGTTTACTTTGCCGACGCTTCCGTATGCCCACGACGCGCTGGAGCCGTACATCGACAAGCTGACGATGGAGATCCACCACGGAAAGCATCATCAGGCTTACGTGACCAACCTGAACAAGGCACTGGAATCCGCTCCGGATCTGGCCGGGAAGAGCTTGGAAGAGCTGTTGGCGAGCGGTGTTTCCGGCGTGCCGGAAGCCATCCGCACCGCCGTGCGCAACAACGGTGGCGGCCACTGGAATCACACTTTCTTCTGGGAAGTGATGGGGCCGGCCAAGGGCGGCGCCCCGGTGGGCAAGCTCGCCGCCGCGATCGACGCGAAGTTCGGCACGTTTGATGCCTTCAAGGAGAAGTTCGCGGCCGCGGCCGTCGGGCGTTTCGGCTCCGGTTGGGCCTGGCTGATCAAGTCCGGCGATGGCGTCGAGATCGTTTCGACTCCGAACCAGGACAATCCGCTGATGGAAGGCAAGACGGCCGTGCTGGGTCTCGATGTCTGGGAGCACGCCTACTACCTCAAGTATCAGAACCGCCGGCCGGAGTACATCACCAACTGGTGGGGTGTGGTGAACTGGGAAAAGGCTGAAGAGCACTTCACCAAGTAACACAGAGAGCGCCGTCGCGCTCGCGAATCTTATGCACGAAGAGTTCCTCCGCCGCGCCATTCAGCTCGCCGTTGAAAACGTCGAGTTGGGGCGCGGCGGCCCCTTTGGGGCCCTGATTGTCAAAGACGGCACGATTCTCGCCGAAGGCGCCAATCATGTCACCACGCTCAACGACCCCACGGCCCATGCGGAAGTGGTTGCGATCCGGGAAGCCTGCCGCAAGCTGAACACCTTTGAACTGCGGGGCTGCACCATCTTCGCGTCCTGCGAACCGTGCCCCATGTGCCTCTCCGCGATCTATTGGGCCAGGGTCGATGCGCTCTACTACGCAGCGTCCAAGGACGACGCCTCCGCAGCCGGGTTCGATGATTCTTTCCTGTACGTCCAGATCCCACTTGATGAAAAGGACCGGTCCCTGCCGACGCAGCGGTTGCTGCCGGACGAAGGCGACCGTCCGTTTGCCATTTGGCGATCGAGTGTGAACAAAATACCTTACTGAATGTCCAATATGCTTGTGGTCACCACCTCCACGCTCCAGGGTAAGGAGATTCGCCAGTATCTGGGAATCGTCAGCGGCGAGGCAATCCTGGGCGCCAACATCTTCAAAGACTTCTTTGCCGGTATCCGTGACATCGTGGGCGGACGCTCGGCGTCCTATGAGGCGGAGCTCCGGAAGGCGAAGGACATCGCCATTGAGGAGATGTGCCAGCAGGCGCGCCAGATGGGCGGCAACGCCGTGATTGGGGTGGATCTCGACTACGAGACGATCTCGACCAGCCACGGCGGCGGCATGTTGATGGTTACCGCCGCGGGCACAGCCGTCATCATCGCCTGACACCGGCCCTCGTCGCGTGCCGCGGCATTCGCGCTACCATGCTGTGAAAGCCATGGGCCATGTTCTGGAGCTGCACGGACTCTCAAAGCACTTTCCAAACCACGTCGCACTGGACGATTTGTCTCTTGCGATCGATGAGGGTGAGTTCTTTTCCCTGCTTGGCCCGTCAGGCTGCGGCAAGACGACGACCTTGCGCCTGATTGCAGGCTTCGAGGCTCCGAGCCGCGGAGAAATCCTGCTGCGCGGTGAGCCCCAGGCCGCACTGCCTCCGCATGCGCGGAAGGTCTCCACGGTCTTCCAGAACTACGCCCTGTTCCCACATCTCACGGTCCGGCAGAACATCGAGTTCGGGCTGCGCTACAACCCGCGTGCCGATGCCAGGGAGAGTGTCCGCGAATGCATCGAGATGATGCAGTTGGACGGAAAGCAGGACCGCAAGCCGGCTCAGTTGAGCGGTGGGGAGAAACAGCGCGTCGCCCTGGCCCGATCCCTGGTGCTCAGGCCGGATGTCCTGTTGCTGGACGAACCGCTTTCCGCCCTGGACCCCAATCTCCGCAAGCAGGTAAGGACCGAGCTGAAGGCACTCCAGCGCCGGGTGGGCATCACGTTCATCTTCATTACACATGACCAGGAGGAGGCCCTTTCCGTCTCTGACCGCATCGCCCTGCTGTACAAAGGAAAGCTGGAGCAGTTGGGCACGCCGCGGGAGCTGTATCTCACGCCGCGCACGCGGTTCGCGGCTGGCTTCCTGGGCGCTGTGAACTGGGTGAATGGAGTTGGAGTCCGGCCCGAATCCACACGGTTGGCCACCGAGCAGCCTCGGGAGGAAGGCATCCGCAGTGTCAGTGCCACGGTGCAGGAACTCATGTTCCTCGGCAATTGCCTGCACATCGAAACCAGGACCAACGAGGGACAGACCATCGTAGCCGAGGTTTCGCGGGAAGACTGCCCGTACGAGCGTGGGCAGGCGGTGCATGTCTTCTGGGGCAGGCACGACGAGATTCGCTGCGAGCCGTCATGAAACGCCTGCGGCTGCTGTTCCTGCTTCCGACAGCCGGCATCCTGCTGCTGCTGTTCGCGGTGCCCCTCTGCATCCTGCTGGTCTATGCCTGCATGACGCGAGGCGCTTACGGCGGCACCATGCCACCCTTTACCGGCGAAAACTGGCTGCGAGTGCTGGACCCGCTCTACCTGGGGATTGTGGGGCGCTCTTTCCTGGTGGCCGGAGTCTCCACCTTGATCTGCGTCATTCTAGGCTTCCCCCTGGCCCTGTTCATTTCGAGATCCGGTACGCGGAAGAACCTGTATCTCTCGCTGGTGATGCTGCCCTTCTGGACGAGTTTCCTGGTCCGCACATACGCCTGGATGTTCCTGCTTCGCGACACCGGCCTCATCAACACAACACTGCAGGCGATGGGCGTGATCCATGAACCATTGCCCCTGCTGTACAACTGGTGGGCGGTGATTCTGGGGCTGGTTTATGGATACCTGCCGTTCATGGTCCTGCCTTTGTTCTCGACCCTGGAGAGACTGGACCCATCGCTGCTCGAAGCCGCGGCCGACCTGGGAGCCCGTCCATCTCAGGGGATGCTCCGCGTGATGCTGCCGCTTTCGGCACCAGGCATTCGCGCCGGTGCGATCCTGGTTTTCATCCCCTGCCTGGGGGCCTACCTCACGCCGGACCTGCTGGGCGGCGGCCGCACCATCCTGATTGGCACGCTGATCCAGAACCAGTTTTCCAACTCGCGGGATTGGCCTTTCGGCTCCGCCATTTCGCTGGCCCTGATGGCGCTGGTGATGCTGCTGCTGTGGATTCAGGTGCGGCGAAAGGGAGAGCCCCTGCTTTGAAACGAATGCTCCCCTTGGCGGCTACGGCGATCTACGCGTTCCTGCATTTGCCTCTACTGGTGCTGGCGGTGTTCAGCGTCAACAGCTCGCGGTTCACCCTGTGGGAGGGCTTCTCTCTCCGCTGGTACCGCGCAGCGTTTGAGGACCAGCAACTCATCGAAGCGACAGCCAACAGCCTGCTCATCGCCGCGGTAGCAACGGCGGCGGCGGCTGTCATCGGAACCCTCTGCGCGCATGCCTTGTGGAAGAAGGACGCCCCCATCATCACGATGAGCCTGTCGCTGTCCCTGGTGACGCCCGAGATCGTGGCGGGCATCTCGCTGCTGGCCCTCTTTCAATGGATCTTCCGTTTCCTCAACATCCACCTGGGGCTACATACGGTGATCCTGGCCCACGTTTCGTTCTGTATCTCCTTCGTGGTGATTGTCGTCCTGGCACGGCTGCGCACCTTCGACAACTCACTGGAAGAAGCGGCCGTTGACCTGGGCGCGACAGAGTGGCAGGCGTTCTGCCATGTCACCCTACCCAATCTGATGCCGGCCATAGTCTCCGCGGCGCTGCTGGCCTTCACGATTTCCTTCGACGACTACGTCATCACATCGATGGTGGCCGGAGTGGATTCCGAGACGCTGCCCATGGTCCTTTACGCCATCGCGCGGCGCGGAGCCAACCCGGTTGTGAACGCAATCTCCACCATCATCGTACTGGCGCTGGGCGCGATGATTCTCGCCTCGGAGCGGCTGAAAGAGTCATGATTTCCCGCCGCAGGACCCTGTTCTTCCTTGGCCTGGCGGGAGCGGCGGGCTGCAGCCGCGGCAACCGACTGCGGCTCAACGTCTTCAACTGGTCGAACTACGTCGGCGAGAAGACACTTCCTGCGTTTGAAGCCGAGACGGGCATCCAGGTCCGCTACGCCATTTACGAGAGCAACGAGGAGATGCTGGCACGGGTCATGACCGGCAACTCCGGCTGGGATCTAGTCTTTCCCTCCAACTACTTCATCGGCCCCATGCGGGAGATGGCGCTGCTGGCTCCGCTGGATCATTCCCGGCTCAAGCATCTGGAAAACCTGGACAAGATCTTTCAAAAACCGGAATGGGACCCGGACCTACGCTGGAGCATGCCGTACATGTGGGGCTCCAGCGGCATCCTCTTCAACACGCACTCAGGGCCGGCTCCGCAGAAGTGGGCGGAGCTCTGGACTACCCGGTTTCAGGGGCGAATGACGATGCTCGACGATCCGGCTGAGGTCTTCGGGGCGGCCCTGAAGAAGCTGGGACGATCGTTGAACTCCAGCTCGGACGAGGACCTGCGTTCCGCCCTGCAGGAAGCGCTCCACCAGAAACCATTGCTCCGCGCCTATCTGAACGCCGAGGTGCGGGACCAGATCGTGGCAGGTGACGTCGCGGCTTGCCAGATTTGGGCCACCACGGCTCAGCAGGCCATCGATGCGGCGCCGCACCTCCGGTATGTCTACCCCGCCGAGGGCTATGCTTTGTACGCCGACTGCGCTGCCCTTCTGCGTGAGTCCAGCCGCGCCGACCTCGCACACCAGTTTCTGGACTATCTGCTGCGCGCGGACGTCGCGGCCGGCATTGTGACCTACTCCCGGACGGCGACAGCCAACGCCGCGGCGAGGGCGCGGATTCCCAGTGCGATCAGCGGCCTGAATACTCTCTATCCCGATGCGGAAACGCTGGCCAGGGGCGAATGGTTTGCGCCTTTGGCCTCGCAGGCCCAGCGGATGAGAGATCGCCTCTGGACGGAGTTGAAGTCCGCCTAAAACCGGCTAGTCGCCGCGCCAGACCGGACCGGAGTAAGGTTCGAAGTCGCGATACTGGGTCTCCACCTGGCGTTTCAGATTCCTGAAGAGAATCCGGGCCGCGTAACGGACCGTCTGGTTCAGCGGCACCCAGGCGCCGGACTCGAGCCGGACCTGATTCAGGTCGATCCGGGACCCCCGGTCCACGCTGGCCAGAAACAGGCCCATGGTCACTTCGCGAAACGTCTCCGCGTGCAGGCTTACCAACTGCCTGTCTTCCCGGTCTACCCACATGGTGCCGCGGGTACCTTCGAAAACGTGCGCCTCTCGCGACTTGGGTGCGTAGCCGGGCCGCGGCTCGAAATCAAAGACGAGAGTTGCCCTGCCGTTGCGAATCTCCACCGGCCGGCTGCGGAACTCCAGGGCTTCCGGCAGCTCCAGCAGAAACTCGCGCTCGGTGCGCGCCTTCCGGCTGCGTTTCTCTTCGATCTCCTTGCGCTGAGCAAGAGTTTTCCCACGCCATTCGCGGGCCGCGCGGCGTGCCTCCCACTCCTCCTTCCGCTGTTCATTCGCCGTCAGGGGACGGTCGTCGCGGGCAATCAACCAGGTGGCGCGGACACCTTCCTCAAAATCGGCCTTGCTGGTGGAGGCCGTCCAGGCTTTCTGGTTGCCGCTGGGGTCCAGTTCTGCTCGCGCCACGCGGCGCACAAACCGGAAGTCCTGCAGGCTGCCGGTATTGCGCGCATACTGCTCCACGACGGACCGGATCAACGGACGAGGGGATGGATCCTGCTGCGCCCGCAGGCAAGCAACGGCGAACATAAAGATCACTACAGTTGCCAGTCCGTGGACCATTCTTGACGATAGGACGGCCGAGATCGAGCCGAGGTTTGTAAAATCGATCTGGAAAGCGATCAGGTAGACTGAAGAGTAAGCGCTGACTGCAGGCGCGGTTTCACGGAGGACCACTATTTTGCGGGCCATGCTCGACCAGTTCATGGACACGATGCCACGGCTCACGCCGGCGGCTGCGTTGGACATCCTGCTGGTTGCGTTGCTGCTATACCAGGCCGTGATGCTGATTCGCGGCCGCCGCGCCGCGCACATCCTATCGGGGATAGGCGTCGTCCTCCTCATCTACGTCGTTTCAGTTTTTGCGGGTTTGACGGTTCTCCGCTCAATTCTTGAAACCCTTGCCCCCTATACCGCCTTCGCGGTGATCGTCATGTTTCAGAGTGAGATTCGCCGGCTGCTCGCCCGCATCGGTGAGCGCCGTTGGGTCGGCTTCGGGTCGAGGCTGGAGACTCGCGAGGTCACGGATGAGATCCTGCTGGCCATTGCGCACCTCGCGGCCCACAAAATCGGGGCACTCATCGTGGTCGAACGCGACATCGGCCTGCGGACGTTTATTGAAAGCGGTGTGCCTGTCGACGCCCGCGTCACGAGGGACTTGCTTCTCGCCATCTTCCAGCCCGGCGGGGCGATGCACGACGGTGCTGTGATCGTGCAGGGTGGCCGCCTGGCGGCTGGAGCCTGCTTCCTGCCGCTCACGATGAACCCTGAACTTTCACGCAAGCTGGGCACTCGCCATCGCGCGGCTATCGGCGTGACCGAAGAGGCCGACTGCCTGGCCATCGTCGTCAGCGAGGAGCGCGGCACGGTTTCCATTGCCGCCCTCGGCGACCTCGAGATGGACATCCCCATTGAACGCGTGGCCCAGCGCCTGGGCCGGGCCACGGGCGCCTCCCCGCGTTTCGTGGCGACCACGGCAGCAGGCTCCTCCCGCGAGGTCACCAGACATTGATGAAGCCGATTACGAGAAACCTGGGCTGGAAGCTCGCGTCACTGGGTGCTGCATTTGTGATTTGGCTCGTAGTCACAGGCGCACGGGAGCTCACTACGTCGATCACCGTGCCTGTCCAGTACCGGAACATTCCGAAGAATCTGGAAATCAGCTCCGACATCATGGAGCAGGTCCATCTGGTCCTGCGTGGCCCGTCCCCCCTGCTCTCGCGGCTCTCGCCGTCTGCAATGCCTTTGATCGTGGACCTGAGCGAGGTGCGCACTCCGGGCCAGCGGACGTTTACGCTCGACCGCCGCAACGTCAACCTTCCGGCGGGCGTGACCCTGGAGCGGGCGGTGCCGGCACAACTGCAAATCCGAATGGAGACGCGCAGTTCGCGCGACGTCCCCGTCAAACCTCAATTTGAGAACATCCCCGAGGGGATGCAGGTGAAATCCGCCGAGGTGAGTCCGGCGAAACTAACCGTGATCGGCCCCCAAAGCAGGGTCCGGCACATCCAGGAAGTACTCACAGACGCGGTGGATCTGCGCATGCTGGACGCCAAGGGCAACGCCGCCAGCACCGCATACTCCGGCGACGCACAGGTGAACTTCACCACCTCGCCCGCCGTCACCATCCACGTCACGCTGGCACCAAAATAATCGGAGCAAGGGATAAGAAATGTCCAGAAAACTGTTTGGCACGGACGGAATCCGCGGCGTAGCCGGCAAACCGCCGCTTGATGAACCCACCGTGTTCGCATTCGGAGCCGCCTTGGGCGAGTGGGTGGCCCACCACGCGACTCCTCGCGTGGTCATCGGTATGGATACAAGAGAATCGGGTCCGTGGCTGGCCGAAACATTGGCCGGCGGCCTGGCCCATGCCGGAGCCCAGGTCTGCTTCGCAGGCCTGACTACGACCCCCGGCGTTGCCTACCTCACCCGGACCGAGGATTTCGTGGCCGGTGTCATGATCTCCGCCTCGCACAACCCATATGAGGACAACGGGCTGAAGGCCTTCGATCACTCCGGCTTCAAGCTGCCCGACCAGGAAGAGCGCCAGATGGAAGAGCGCATCTTCGCGATCCTCGCCCAGAATCCTGAACCAAAGCGACTGGTCCAGACCGTCGACCCCGCTTACGACCGGCACTATCTCGATTACCTCGCCTCCACCTTCCACGCGTCCCTGAAGGGCTACAGGATCGTGCTCGACTGCGCCAATGGAGCGGCGAGCTACATCGGTCCCGAATTGTTCCGGATGTTGGGCGCCGACGTGGTCGCCACCGGCTGCACACCCGACGGGAAAAACATCAACAAGGACTGCGGCGCGCTGCATGTAGATGCCCTGCGCGATCGCGTTCTGTCGGAAGGCGCACACTTCGGAGCAGCCTTCGACGGCGATGCGGACCGCTGCATGCTGGTCTCCGGCACCGGCCGGGTCATTGATGGCGACCATGCCCTGCTCATCGCCGCCCGGCAGATGCGTCCGGCGGCCGTAGTGGCTACGGTCATGTCCAACCTGGGCCTGGAACGCGCTCTCGAGAAAGATGGCCTAAAACTGGTGCGTACCGCGGTCGGCGACCGTTATGTGATCGAAGAGATGCTGCGCAGCGGCCTCAACCTGGGTGGAGAACAGAGCGGCCACGTGATCTTCCGCGACTACGCCACTACGGGAGACGGTTTGCTCACAGCGCTGCGCATCTTCGAGATTGCGGCCCAGCAACAGCGCGGGCTCGACGAACTCGCCGAAGGCTTCACGGTTTACCCGCAGAAGCTCGTCAATGTGCGCTTCAAGCACAAGCGCCCGCTGGAGGAGCTACCTTCCGTACAGGCCGAGATCCAATCCACCGAGGCGGAGTTCGGCGATGCCGGCCGGGTGCTCGTTCGCTTTTCCGGAACTGAGCCCCTGGCCCGCGTAATGGTCGAAGGCCCCACGCTGGAGCGCGTCTCGCACCGCGCCCACACCATTGCCAACGCGATTGAGGCAGCACTTTCATAAAACCGATTCCCGGCACGGTGGCATCAACGCTATCCTGTCTTCTATGAAGAGTGCGCTTCTCCTGTTAGCCTTCTCCGCGACCACTGTGTTCGCGCAGCTACCCGCCGGTACAAAGCCCCCTGGCGAGGACTGGATTCAGCTTTACAACGGCAAAGATGTCGCCAACTGGAATAGTGTAGGCGGGCAGCAGTGGACCTCGGAGGACGGCATCCTGACCGGTAAAGCCGTGAACAAGAGCTACGGCTACCTCGAGACGCTCCGCGACTACAAGGACTTCCAGCTTTCCCTGCGCTTCAAGTGCGTGGGCTCCGGCAATTCCGGCGTCTATTTCCACACCAAGTTCAAACCTGGCACCGCCGATGTCAGCCAGGGCGCCCAGTTTGAGATCGACTGCCGCATCGGTCAACACACAGCCGGCGTGTACGGCTTTGGCCGCGCCTGGATCGTTTGGCCCTCCCCCCAGAACGAAACCGTCGTTCGCCAGACCGACTGGAATGAAATGCTGGTCACAGTGGAAGGCAACCACTACACGTCGCGTTTGAACGGCGTCCAGATGGTCGACTTCACTGATCCGCGCGCCCCGTTTATCCAGGGCACCATTGCTCTCCAGTTGCACTCCGGCGGCGATGGCCACATGCAGTTCAAGGACATCTGGGTTCGAGACTTGACGAAGAAATAGCTGCTTGCCTCGGCTCTTCTATTGCGATCATTACGCCATTGAACTGCCGCGGGGACACAAGTTCCCGATGCCCAAGTACCGTATGGTCCGGGACCGGCTCGAGCGTACCGGGGTCTTCACCTTCCAGTGCGCTGAGCCGGCCACGGCCGAAGTCGTGGCGCTCGCCCACGATGCAGCCTACGTTCAGCAGATCGTCGACGGTTCCCTGCCCCCTGCCGCCATCCGGCGTATCGGTTTCCCCTGGTCCCCTGCCCTCGTTCTGCGCTCCCTCGCCAGCGTTGGAGGCACGCTTAGTGCATCCAACGACGCCCTGGAACGCGGCTGGGGCGGCAACCTGGCCGGGGGCACCCACCATGCGTTCCGCGCAGAGGGCTCGGGCTACTGCGTCTTCAACGACATGGCCGTGGCGATCCAGTCTCTGCGCAAGGAAGGCCGCCTCCGCCGCGCCGCCATCGTCGATCTCGACGTCCATCAAGGAGACGGCACCGCCCTCATCTTCGAAGGCGACGAGGATGTGTTCACGCTCTCGATTCACGGCGAAAAGAAC
Source organism: Paludibaculum fermentans (assembly GCF_015277775.1). Lineage (NCBI taxonomy): Bacteria > Pseudomonadati > Acidobacteriota > Terriglobia > Bryobacterales > Bryobacteraceae > Paludibaculum > Paludibaculum fermentans. The sequence goes on along the minus strand of NZ_CP063849.1, from coordinate 8,716,717 downwards.
TTCCCGTTCCGCAAGCAGCGCAGCCGGATCGACCTTGCACTGCCGGATGGCACCGGAGATGAAGAGTACCTCAGAACCCTTGATGAGGTCCTGCCGAGGGTGCTGGAATTCCGTCCGGAGATCATTTTCTACCAGTCGGGTGTCGACGCCCTGGACACCGACACGCTGGGCCGTCTGAACCTCTCCCTCGCCGGCCTCTCGGCACGCGACGGGATAGTGATGCGGGCCGTCCACGCGGCCGGCATCCCCTTCGTGATCACCCTGGGCGGTGGCTACTCGAACCCCTTGGAGCGCACGGCCGAAGCCCACGCCAATACGTTCCTCAACGCGTTCTCCGTCTTCAGTAAGCCATCGCGTTGAACAGCAGCTTCAGGGTGAGCCAGCTCTGCGCCCGGTATTGAGGCCGCATGCCAAACAGGAAGATGTGGCCCTTGCCCTGCGCCACGTCCAGCAACGCGGGCTTCCCGGCCAGATACTTCTCCCCCAGCAGCCAGCCCGAGGCCAACACCGGAGCGGAAGCATACTTCACAACAGCCTTTGCGGAAGCCTCCTCTGGCTCCCACACCGGGCTCTGCTCGTTCCAAATCGTGAACTCCGGGGGGAGGCCCAAACCCAGCGGCGAACCGGGCTCCAGCTTCACATTCAGCAACGAACCGGGACAATAGAAATCGCGGTTCGAGACGCCCTTCAAGGCATTCTTCGCTTTGACGCCCAACTGCTCCACGGCGTACTCTGTGGAGTCGTTCAGGAACACCAGCCGGCCGCCCGCCTCCACGAACTGCTTCAATGACTCGGCGCCTTCGGCACCCAGCCCGCCGGTGTACTCTTCCGGCATCGAGCCCTGCCGGTAGCCGCTCTGGATCGAGCCCGGCGACTGGTCGGCAAACAGGATGACGTCGTACCTGTCGTTCAGCTTGCCGCCCTTTATCTCTGAATTGCTGACACTCGAGTACTCCCAGCCGAATTGCTCCACCAGCCAGCGCGTCCAGCCTTCGTCCATGGACGGCACATACGACTTGTAGAGCCCGACCTTTGGCCGCTTCAGGGGAGTAAACCCGGCGCGCCGGGCACCCAGGGAGAACTCCCCGGTCTGCATATTGCGCCACACCGGAGTACCCGCCTTCCACGCCTGGTTCACTTTCTTCCAGGAATCGCTATCGCTTCCGCTCAGCCCCTGCGCAGGGAATCGGAAATCCTTCACAGCCGCCAGGTTGGCCTGGAACTGATCGTCTATGGTGTCCACCTGCACACCCATCAACAGCGGCAAAGTCTGCGCCGTGACGTCGTAGGGACGCCGTGGAGGGCCTCCCGGGTATACCCGCAGATCCGGATACTTCTGGCGCTCCAGCAGCGCCTTCGCAAACCCAGACCAAGGCTGCTGCATCTTCACCACAAACGTCCCCGCCGGATAGGACTTCGAACCCACCTGGAACGCCTCGGCCGCCTTCTCTATCTCCACTCCGCCGAACTCCAAGGTCTCAAGCAGCTTCCTGGCCGCACCCGGATCCGCCTGTGTAGGCGGCAGCACAAACGAATACGGAGCCCGCCGCTGCGCCGCCCGCTGGTTGATCGCGTAGAAGTTCTTCAGGAAATCCTCGCGCCTGAGCGCGGCTGTATTCAGCAGGCTCTCCATGGCGATCAACTGGTCGTCGATGATGTCGCGCAGCTTCCAGTCCCCGCCCATCCAGGGCTCCAGGTAGTTCCACGACTTCTCCCGCGGATTGAACCCCAGGGCTAGATTGGAGATCTGCTCCGCCTTGATGTTGACGGGCGATGCGATTCTCACACTCGCCGATTCGCTCAGGATCCGCAGCCCGCCGTGGTAGCTCTGGTAGTGCCGTGCCGGAGTCCAGAAATCGTAGACCGCGTTCACAGCCACACCTTTGCGCCCCGCGGCGGTCAGGTCGGCCGCCATGACCATCCCCACCATGTTGCACTGCTGTGCGATGAGCGGATCGATATTGGGCTCAATTGGATCCAGCCACGGCGGAACGAACATCCTGGCCCCGGTGGGTCCCATCTGGTGCACGTCGTAAACAATCTGCGGATGCCAGACGTTGTGAAGCTGGCTCACCACCGCGCGCGTCTCGGACTGCGAAAAGATGTACCAGTCGCGGTTGTTGTCATGGCCGACATACTTCTGGTAGAGCTCCGGCGGGCTCGTGCCTTCGAACGGCGTATTCAGCGTCTTCCGGTACCAGTTGGTGACGATGTCCAGGCCGTCCGGGTTGATCGAGGGCGCCAGCAACAGGATGACGTTATTCAGGATTCCCTGGATCCTGGCGTCGTCGGAGGTGGCCATCCGGTGGGCGAACTCGACAGCGGCGTGAGTGGAGGCGATCTCAGTGGCATGGACGCTGCAGGTGATGAGCACCACCACCTTACCTTCGCCCGCGAGCTTGCGCATTTCCTCAGCCGAAGTAGCGCGGGGATCCGACAGCTTGTTCTGGATTTCCCGGTAGCGGTCGAGGCGTTTCAGGGTCTCAGGAGCGCTGATAACGGCCATCACCATGGGGCGGCCTTCCGTGCTTCGCCCGTACTCCCGGAACCTGACGCGGTCGCTGCCCTTTTCCAGGGCCTGGAAGTAATCCACCACCTTCGACCAGTCGAGAACGGTACGGTCCGCGCCCATCTTGTGCCCGAAGAAGGTCTCCGGCGAAGGCGGCTCAGCCAGCAGGGTGGAAGCCAGTAGAACTGTCACCCACCACAAACGCGCCCAAATCCTCATCCGCGATTCAACTCCTTCCACAACGCCCGGTAATAGCGGAGGAACCGCTCGGGCTCTTTACTTTCGGCTACTTCCATCAGGGTGTAGCGCTCGAACTTAGCCTGCCGCAGCAGCGTGAACAACTCGCGCCAGGGGTACTGCTCGTTGACCAGGTCATTGATGTGGCAGCTCTTGATCCAGGGTTTCAGCAGCTCAAAGGACTGCTTCACGCTGCCGTCGATCACATCCGTTGGATTCGAGTTCCAACACAGCCCCACGCTGTCGTGCTTCGTGGCGCGCATGATCGCCGCGCACACCGGCGGAACCTGCGTTTGGGACCCATGCACTTCCAGCCAGATCTCCACGCCCTTTCCTGCCCCATACTCGCCCAACTCGCGCAGGCAGCCGCCGATGTTCTGGATGGTCTGCTCGCGGGTCACTTCCTTGGGAAAGCCGTTGGGCCGCACCTTCACGCCCCAGGCTCCGGTGTCGTGGGCCAGGTCGACGAAGGCCTTGCCGTCCGCTACATTCTTTCGGCGGACCGCCTCGTCGGCGGAGTGGAATTCGCAGGTCGTGCCGAAGCTCAGCAGCCTCACCTTGCTGCGCTCGAAGCGGGCCCGCACCTTGGCCCGCTCATCCACTGTCAGGGTGGGCTCCACACCATGCTTGTGCGTGGTGCGGAGTTCGACAGCTTCGAAGCCGGCCTCCTCCAACCGCGTAATGACGGTTTCGAGATCCCAATCCTTCAGGACGTTGTACGTCACCGCTCCGAGCATCATGGCTCCAGCCTCCCTACCGGCCTAGTGAACAGCCGGTTCCACTTCCAGTTCAGCGGGCGGCTGCGACAGGTCGTAGCCTTCCCAGCGCGCCACCACGGCGCTCGCCAGGCAATTGCCCAGCAGGTTTACCGAGGTGCGTGCCATGTCCATCAGCGTATCGACGCCGAGGATGATCGCGATGCCCTCCACCGGCAGCTTGAACGTGGCCAGCGTGCCGGCCAGCACAATCAGGGAGGCGCGCGGCACGGCAGCCACACCCTTCGAAGTCAGCATCAGCGTCAGCATCATCATGATCTGCTGCGACAGAGGCATGTCGACACCCGCCGCCTGGGCCACAAACACAGAGGCCAGCGACAGGTAAAGTGTCGAGCCATCCAGGTTGAAGCTATACCCTGTGGGCAGCACAAACGCCACGATGTGCTTCGGCACTCCGAAGCGCTGCATGTTCTCCAGAGCCATGGGCAGGGCAGCTTCGCTCGATGCCGTCGAGAAAGCCAGGATGTACGGCTCCTTCACCCAATGCCAGAACCGCCGCGCCGGGATGCGTGTGATCACGATCACCAGGCCCAGGACAACGATCACGAAGAAGGCCAGCGCCCCGTAGAGCGTCAGCACCAGCTTGCCCAGGTTGCCCAGGACATTGATGCCCTTGTTGCCGATGGTCGCCGCCATGGCCGCGCCCACGCCGAAGGGCGCCAGGTACATCACGTACTTCGTGTACTCGAACATGATCTCGGCCAGCGACTGCAGGAACTTCACAACCGGCTCCGCCCGTGCCCCCAGGGCCGTGCATGCGGTGCCGAACAGGAAGCAGAACACCACCATCTGCAGCACTTCCCCCTTGGCCATCGAATCGAAGATGGAGTTCGGGAAGGTGTGCTCCAGAATCGAGGCGAACGTCAGGTGCGTCGTGGGCAGATTCGGATCCGGCGCGCCGGCCTGCAGCGCCACGCCCACACCCGGCTTCAGCAGGTTCACGAACATCAGCCCCACCACCAGCGCCATGGTGGTCACAATCTCGAAGTAGATAATCGCCTTGGCTCCGATGCGGCCCATCGCCTTGGCGGAACCAGACCCGGCAATGCCCACCACTAGGGTGGCGAACAGCAGCGGCGCAATGATCGACTTGATCATGCGGATGAAGATGTTGGAAACAGGCGTGAGCTGTTTCCCGACATCCGGAAAGAAGTGTCCCACGGCGATGCCCAGCGCCATGGCGATAAAGATCCAGCTGGTCAGAGAGAGCTTTTTCAACGTTCACCCCACTTGAGTTTCTGTCGCAGTACATCAAAAAATAGCATCCGCGGCGGCCTGATCAGCGACAGGGCATGTTGGCTGCTACGGCAGATCACTCGGTCCTGTTCTTTAAGCGGCTCTCCTACTTGGCCGTCGATCGTGAGGTAAGCCACGTCGTCGGAAGCCAGGTTCAATATCTGGATTACGCTCGCATCCGACACCAGGACGGGCCGGTTGGTCAGCGTGTGAGGGCAGATGGGCGTAATGCACAACGCGCCCACTGAGGGGAAAACGATGGGACCGCCGGCGCTGAGCGAGTAGGCGGTGGAACCGGTGGGGGTCGACAGAATCAGCCCGTCGGCCTTGTAGCGGCAGACAAAGTGGGCATCCACATTGCACACCAGGTCGATCATGCGGGCGATGTTCACCTTGGTGATCACGACGTCGTTCAGGGCTTCGTAATGCGCGACCACGTCGCCGTGGCGCTGCACTTCGCAGGACAGCATGCGGCGCTTGGCAATCCGGTGTTCATTGCGGAGCGCGCGCTCCAGTTCGGGGAAAAGCTCCTCGGTCGAGATGGCAGTGAGGAAACCGAGCCCGCCCAGGTTCACGGCAAAGAGGGGGATTTCCCGTCCTGCGATCGCCCGCGCCGCCGAAAGCAGCGTGCCGTCGCCGCCCAGGACGATCACCAGTTGGCAGCCATCCGGAACCTCTTCACGCGAAACTGTCGGCAGATCTTTCGAGGAATACTGCTGGGTCGCCAGATCCACCCGATAGCCAACGCCGTGCGAGTCGAGCCACGCCAGCAGGGCGGGCACAAGCTGCTCGGCCTGTTTGACCTCAGGCTTCGAGATGATGCCGACCGTGCGAATCGGTTCCATGCAGCAGGAACTCCTTATTTCCCTCAGCGCCCAGTACGGGACTTTCAATTACTTCCGTCTCAAAGTCCAGCATCGCGGCAGCGGAACGGACCCGCTCCACTGAGGCCTGGTGCAGGGCCGGATCGCGCACGATCCCACCCCGTCCTACCTGGTCACGGCCCACCTCGAACTGTGGTTTGACTAGGATAACGAACTCACGCGGCGCGGTGAGCATCGGCTTCAGGGCCGGAAGGATGAGTGTAACCGATATGAAGCTGACGTCGCAGACCGCCAATTCCGCGAGTTCGCCTGTGACCGAGGGCTCCAGGAACCGGGCGTTCACTCCCTCGTGGACCACCACCCGCGGGTCGTTGCGCAGCTTCCAATCCAACTGGCCGGTCCCGACGTCGATGCAGTGTACCCGGGCCGCGCCTCGATTCAGCAATACGTCGGTGAATCCGCCGGTGGAGGACCCGACATCCAGGCACACACGGCCCGTCACATCGATCTTCCAGTGATCCAATGCACCCAGCAGTTTGTAGGCGCCTCGGCTTACCCAGGGCATCCGCGCAATCAGCTCGATCACTGCGCCGGTGGAGACCAGCGCTCCGGCCTTGTCCACGCGCTGCCCGTTCACCATCACTGCGCCGGCCAGCAGCATGGCGTGCGCCCTGTCCTTGGATTCGACCAGGCCGCGATCGCATAACAACTGGTCGATGCGCTGCCTGGGCTGCTTCATGAGTTGCGGTCGACGATGAGATCGGCCAGTTCGTGCAGCCGCCGGGCGCTGCCGCCGAACTGCTCCAGCGCGGCGTGCGCCAAGCCCCGCTGCTCCTCCGCCATGTGCTGGGAAGCGTCCAGGCCGTATACGGCTGGAAAGGTGATCTTGTGCTGCTCGGCATCCTTGCCGGCCGTCTTCCCCAGTTCCTCGCTCGTCTGGGTCACGTCCAGTATGTCGTCGACGATCTGGAAGGCGAGTCCGATATGCTCTCCATAAGCCGAGATCGACGCCAGTTGATCCTCCGTCGCGCCCGCATGGATGGCGCCCAGCCGCAGCGAGCAGCGCAGCAGCGCCCCGGTCTTCGCCCGATGAATCTGGTCCAGCAGTTCCGCCGTGGGTGCCTGATTCTCGCCTTCAATGTCGTGCACCTGGCCGGCGATCATGCCCCGCACGGTACCGGAAGCCGAAGCCAGTTCGGCCACCAGGCGCGCATTGCCAAGCCGCCCCAGGACCTCAAACGCAAACGTCAGCAGCGAATCCCCGGCCAGAATCGCCATCGCCTCCCCAAATACCTTGTGGGAAGTGGGCCGGCCGCGGCGTAAGTCGTCATTGTCCAGGGCTGGCAGGTCGTCGTGGATCAGTGAATAGGTGTGGATCAGTTCCAGGGGACACGCCACGGTCACCGCCCCCTCCACATCGTGGCCCGCGATGCTCCTCGCGGCTTCCAGGCACAGGATCGGCCGGATCCTCTTCCCGCCGGCGAACAGCGAGTATCGCATCGCCTTGTGGATGGTCGAGGGGGCCACATCTTCGGCCGGCACCAGCCGGTCCAACTCCTGGTCGATCAGCTTCGTCTGCTCGACCAGATATTCCTTCAGACTCAGTTCAGCAAGCGTCATTCTTCTTCCGGATCGAAAGGCACGGCCTCAAAGTCCTCGCCCTTCTTCATGAGGATCTCTACCCGCGTCTCGGCCGCCGTCAGTTGCTTACGGCAGGAATCACTGAGAAGCATCCCCTTTTCAAAGAGTTCCAGGGCCTGCTCCAAAGGCAGTTCCGCGCTCTCCAGTTGGCGCACCACCGCTTCGAGTTCACTGATGGATTGTTCGAACGGTTGCGCGTCGGCGGACGGCAGCTTCTCCGCCGCCTTCGGCTTTTTGTCGGCCATCGTTTTATTTTACGTCGTCGATCAGCTTCGAAACAGGGCGGGCGATGAATGCGAGGATCACGGCCGCCACCAGCATGATGATGCCGAGGGTACGGAACAGGTCGAAGGGCGGCAGGCTGCCGTAAATTGAGGCCGTCTTGCCGGCCAGATAGTTGCCCATCGAGATCGAGAGAAACCAGACACCCATCATCAGGCCGGCTACCCGTTTGGGCGCCAACCGGGTCATCGCACCCAGGCCCACCGGACTGAGCAGAAGCTCGCCCAGGGTCTGCAGCAAATAGGTCACCACCAACCACATGGGGCTGACCCGTCCGCCGGCGCCGGCCCGCTGGGCGGCCAGCATCATCACGACAAAAGTGCCTGTGGCGAAGAATAGCGAAAGTGCGAACTTCATGACAGAGGAGGGCTGCCGGTCACCCATCTTCAGCCAGAGCCACGCGAACGCCGCCGCAAAACAGATGATGAAACCCGCGTTCAACGACTGAAACCAACTCGCCGGGAAGTCAAACCCGAAGAGCACTCTTTCCGTATTCTGCTTCGCGAAGACATTGAACGACGAACCCGCCTGTTCAAAGGCCGCCCAATAGAGTGACGAGCCGCAGAACAAGACGATGATCACCATCAGCCGCTTGCGCTCCGCAGGGGTCCAGTCTCCGCCGAAGAACATCCAACCGAACAGCCCAAGCGTGATGATGGCCAGTAGAACTCCGGCCGCATTCACCAGCCGTTCCGCATCCAGGGGCATCGTGCCGCTCAAGTGCAGAAATGCGAGCACGGCGGCCGCGACCACCAGCCCGGCCACGGAATACTGAAATTGCCGGCGCCACTGCTGTCCGATCTCCGGCGTCGGCGGAGCCACGGGATGTATGCCTGCCTCACCCAGACGGTGCCGGCCCATCCAGAAAGTCAGTACTCCGCAGAGCATGCCGACACCGGCCAGGCCGAAGCCGTAATGCCAGTTGATCCGTTCACCCACATATCCGCAGATCAATGGCGACACCGTAGCGCCGATATTGATCCCCATGTAGAAGATCGAAAATCCGGCGTCCGTGCGTGGGTCGCCCGGCCGGTAGATCTGTCCGACAATCGTCGAGATATTCGGTTTCAGCAGGCCGGTACCAAGCACGATCAAGGGCAGGCCCAGGAAGAAGACGGACTCATTCGGCACTGCAAGCATGAAATACCCGGCCGAGATAATCAGCCCGCCGTACATCACGGCGCGGCGCTGGCCCAGAATGCGGTCGGCCAGCCAGCCTCCAGGCAGGCTGAATCCGTACACGCTTGCAGTGTATAGACCGTAGATGGCGAACGCCGTTGTCGTGCTCATGCCCATGCCGCCGGCCGAGGCGGCTGCGGTCATGAACAAGACCAGCAGCGCACGCATGCCATAGTAGCCAAACCGCTCCCATAGCTCAGTGAAAAACAGCGTCGACAAGCCGGCCGGGTGGCCAAAGAAGCGGGTGTCCTGATTCATGCGCCTTCTCTACAGGTATTTCCGGATGTCCGGTTTCAGCAATTGTTGCACTTCCGGCTTATCCAGATCCGGCGCTGTGATCACAATCGGTTCCAGGTCGATGCGCTTGGGCGGTTGTTTGCCGTCCAGCTTATCCACCAGGGTCTTCACCGTTTGAAATGCCATCCCGAAGGGATCCTGCGCAATCATGGCGCTCAATACCCCGGCCCGCATCTCCTCCACGAGGTTATCACTGGAATCCACCGTCACCAGTTTCACCTTCTTCTGCAGATCCCGGCTCTTCAACGCCAGAATCGTACCAGTCGCGCTGGGCTCCGTCGACGTGAAGAAGGCGTCTAGATCCGGGTGGGCCGCCAGGATGTTCTCGGCCGCCGCCCGTGACTTGGCCCGGTCCGACATGCCGAACTGCTCGGCCACAATCTTGAGCCCCGGAAACTTCCTCTCGACTTCATCCTTGAAGCCCGTCTCACGATCCATCGTGGACAAGCTGCCCGGCATGTGCAGAACCACGGCTACTTTGCCCTTGCCGCCCAGGATCTCGGCCAGTTTTCGGGCCGCCATCCGCCCAGCCAGCACATTGTCCGTTCCGACATAGGACATGTAGCTCTGCGTGTCGACGCCGGAATCGAAGACGGTCACCGGGATGCCCGCGGCCACGGCGCGGTCGATCGGTCCCGCCAGCGCTTGCCGCTCGCTCACCGCCACGGCGATGCCGTCCACTCGCTGGGCGATCATCGCATCGATGATCTGGATCTGGCGATTGAAATCGGTCTCGGTCGCCGGCCCGTTCCACAGGATCTCGACGTTGAACTGCTTCCCTGCGGCCAGTGCCCCCGCCTGGACTGAAACCCAGAAAAGATGGGACGTCCCTTTGGGGATCACGGCAATCCGGCGTTTCCCGCTGCGCCTGCATGCGGCGGCCAGTCCAGCCGCGCCGGCCGCCAGGAATACGCGCCGCTTCATTGCGCCAGCCAGCCTCCATCGATAACGATGTCCGTCCCGGTGATGAACCGCGCTTCCGGAGAGCACAGATAGACCGCCAGGGTTCCGATATCGGCCGGCTCGCCCCATTGGCCCACCGGAATCTTCGACAGGAACTGCGCGTTCGCCTCGGGATTGCTCATCAGTGGCGTGTTCATCTCCGTCGCGAACGGCCCCGGACTGATGCCGTTCACCGTGACGCCTTCACCGGCCAACTCCATCGCCAGCGCCCGCGTCAGGCCCAGCAGTCCTGTCTTCGAAGCGGAATAGGCGCAGCGTCCCGGCAGCGAGACATGACTCATGATGGAAGTCATGTTGATGATGCGCCCGTAGCCGGTGCCCTTCATGTGCGGCACGAAGGCGCGCGCACACAGGAAGGCGCTGGTGAGGTTCGTATCCATCACCCAGTTCCATTCCTGCAGGGTGAACTCCGTCACCGGCTTGCGTAGATTCACGCCGGCGTTGTTGATCAGGATCTGCACCTTGCCCAACGATTCGGAGACGCCCTTCTCCAATTGCGCGATCTCGTCCTCTTTCGTGACGTCGCACGGGAAAATCAAGGCACCCTCACCGCAGGCCGCCGCTGTCTCTTCCAGCTTGGCCGCATCGCGGCCTACCAGCGCGACGCGGACACCCGCACCCGCCAGCGCGATAGCCATGGCGCGGCCCAGGCCGCGGGAGGCGCCCGTTACCAGGGCGATCTTACCCTTCAGACTTTCAGACATTCTGTGTCGTGTTTCCTTCTGTTCGGCAGGCAGTCATGATGCGATCGGCCACGCGCTGCGCGTCGTCAATATCATTCACAGTGATGCGGCCCGACTCGTTGGCCGTTTCCAGCACGAGCGTGCCCACGCCCCACAAACGCTGCGTCAGCGAGCGTTCCACGCGGACATCCTGCAGCTTCTTCAAATCCAGCGCCCGGGTCGTCTGGTTCATCAGCCCATGACGGTATCGCACTACACCGCCTTCCAGGGTCAGTTCAGTGCGCGTGGAGTCCAGCCAACTGAACAGTGGCGCAAGAAACGGAAGCACGCCTACTATCACTATCCAGGGTGCGGCATCGGGCACCATCTTTCGCCAAAACCAGATCACGAGGATGAGGAACAGAACGCAAACGGCGGCTGAGAACTTAGCTCGCTTGAGGGTGGGCCGGACAACTAGTTCGGATGGCAAAGTGAAGCTCCAGTGAACGCTATTGTATAGCAGCGGGGATTCTTCTACGCTGTGCAGAGGAGGAATTGAATGCGATTTGCAGGCGCAAGCCTTGTTCTGTCCGGTAGTTTGCTGCTGTGTCCACTCTGGGCGGATTTCACCTACGAGCAGAAGACCCAGATCACCGGCGGAAGCTTGACCCGGATGATGAGAATGGTTCCTGGCGGAGGCAAGGCCCTGGAACCCACGACGAGTACCATCTACCTGAAGGGCAACCGCATGGCGACGGTGTCCCCCCACAACATCCACATCATCGATCTGGACAAAGAGGCCATGACGGATGTCAATCTGGACAAGAAGACATACTCGGTCATGACATTCGCCGAGTTCGGCCAGGCGATGGAGGCCATGCAGAAACGGATGGCCGGGCGGGGCCAGCAGGCTCCTGACGCCGAAATGAGCTTCAAGATGGATGTCCAGAAGACCGGCCAGGTGAAGGTCGTCAGCGGGCTGAACGCCCAGGAGACACTCCTGAAACTGACGATGCAGACGAAAGATAAGAAGTCCGGCCAAACCGCCGACGTGAACTTCGACTCTGACATGTGGATGGCAAAGGACATCCCCGGCTACCAGGAAGTGAAGCGGTTCCACACGCTGATGGCGCAGAAACTCGCCTATAACCTGGATTCGATGAAGTACTCACAGATGTCGATGCAGCCCGGCATGGGCCAGGGCATGGCGCAACTGGCGAAGGAAGCTTCCAAGCTGGACGGCATCGCTGTCTATCAGGTCATGAAGATGCAGGGCATTGGGGGCCCCGGCGGAATGCCTCCTCAGCAGGAAGGCCCGCCGCCGCCCACGGCTGGAGAAGTGGCTCAATCCGCTCAGACCGACGCGGCCGGCGCGGCCGCGGGTCGCGCCACCGGCGGACGCTTCGGTGGCCTTGCCGGCGCCGCCGCGGGCGGCATGCTGGGTGGCTTCGGCAAGAAGAAGAAGCAGGCGGATCCCCCTCCGGCCTCGGACCAGCCCAAACCGGCGGCGCAGCCGCAGGCCGCGGGCTCGCAGGCGCTGATGGAGATCACGACGGAATGGACCTCGTTCTCCGCCGGAGCCGTCGACGCGACTAACTTCGGCGTTCCGGCCGGCTTCAAGGAAGTCGAGAGCGACATGAAGAAGATGATTCGCGAGTCGAACAAGTAACTCACGCACACAAGCGAAAAGGGGCGTCCCGCGTGGGACGCCCCTTTTCTGTTTCTAAAGCCGCGACTGGACCGTTAGTCCATGTCCTTGTTGCGCTTCTTACGGTTGCGCTTGCGCGCCAATGCCGCCTTCACGCGCTTCTTCTCGCCGGGCTTCATGTAGTAGGAGTGTTTCTTGATCTCTTTGATGATGTCTTCCTGCTGCACCTTGCGCTTGAACCGCCGCAACGCGCTTTCCAGAGTTTCACCATCCTGGATGTAAACTTCCGCCATTTCCTACTCACCTCCTTCCGGCTTGAACTTTGCGTTTTCACGCAACTTTCAGGATACCGCAATCAACGGTCGACTGCTCAGTTGACGGCCGCCGGCTGGTTGGCGCCATAGGTACGCTCGACGTACTGATTCACCATCCCTGTGAAGTCGTCCACAATCCCGTCGCCCTTCAGCGTCGTCACCAGCTTGCCGTCGACATACACCGGAGCCTTCGGATCCTCCGCCGTGCCCGGCAAAGAAATGCCGATGTTGGCGTGCTTTGACTCGCCGGGGCCGTTCACGATGCAGCCCATCACCGCCACCTTCATCTCCTCGACACCGGTATACTTCTCTTTCCAAAGGGGCATCTGTTCGCGCAGGTAGGTCTGAATCTGGTCGGCCAGTTCCTGGAAGAACGTGCTCGTCGTGCGCCCGCAGCCGGGGCAGGCCGTCACCTGCGGGGTGAAGCTGCGGATGCCCAGCGACTGCAGAATCTGCTGGGAAACCAGGACTTCCTCGGTCCGGTCTCCGTTCGGCAGCGGAGTGAGGGACGCCCGGATCGTGTCCCCGATTCCCTCCTGCAGCAGGATCGACAGCGCCGCCGTGGTCGCAACAATCCCCTTGGCGCCCATCCCGGCTTCGGTGAGACCCAGGTGCAGCGGCAGATCGCATTCGGCGGCCAACATCCGGTAGACGTCGATCAGATCCTGGACGGCGGAAACTTTCGCGCTAAGTATGATTTTGTCGTGCGGCAACCCGTAGGACTCCGCCATGGCCGCCGACTCGATCGCGCTCACCACAATCGCCCGCTTCGTCACGTCCGCCGCGTTCAGCGGAGTCGCGCTTTTGGCGTTCTCGTCCATCATGCGGGTGAGCAGCGTGCCATCCAGCGAGCCCCAATTGACCCCGATCCGGACCGGCTTGCCGTACTCCATCGCACATTCGATCATCGTGCGGTAATTGTCATCGGTCTTTCGGCCGATATTAACGTTACCCGGGTTAATCCTGTATTTGGAGAGAGCTTTCGCACACTCCGGATACTTCTTTAGAAGTATGTGGCCGTTGTAGTGGAAGTCTCCAATGATGGGGACCTTCATGCCGAACAGGTTCAGCGTGTCGACGATTCGAGGGACGGCCTTCGCCGCCTCTTCCGTGTTCACCGTAACGCGTACCAGTTCAGACCCCGCATTGGCCAGAGCCATCACCTGGTTCACCGTACCGGTCACGTCCGCCGTGTCCGTGTTGGTCATCGACTGGACCACAACCGGATTGCTGCCGCCAACCTTCACTCCGCCTATGTTCACAACTACGGATTTACGCCGCGCGATGATAGCCATTCTGCCTCCGGGAAATTTCATTTTACCAAGCCCCCACCCAGGAAACTGGACTGAGATCGCAACCATAACTTTTTTCAATTGGACCCGCACCCCACATTGGGCGTATCCTGGCTTCAGAACGGAACGTTCACGTTGTTACGCGCTCCGTTTCTCCCTGCTGAGGTCGAGTACTTCCCTGTGCGAGGACAATGTCTTGCTGGAGGGATTCAATGCTTGACTCAAACATCACACACAACAACTACAAAGCTACATTCTTTGGACTGGAGAAGGTTCTCTCCACCTCCCTTTCTGACGCCCTCACTCGCTGCAACTGCTTGATTTTTAACCAGAATCAGGATCTGGACCGGGATCGCGCCCGGCCCGACATCGTCTTTTGTTCGCCCTCGCCCGAAGTGCTGAAGCCCGTGCTGCAACGCTTCAAGCACACCCCGGTAGTTGTCGTCAGCCGTCTGCCAGAGGTCGATGGATGGCTGGATGCACTCGAAGCTGGTGCCGCCGACTACTGTGCCGCCCCGTTTGAACCCACTCAACTCCGCTGGTTGCTTGACACCCACGCCCGCGCCCGGAAAGCGCTCGCCGCGGCCTGATCCCGCTGCCGTAAAATCCCCCAGCCAAGTCGGCTGAACAGCTACCTCCGCATACCACGCGGAGGTGCTGTGTCCCAATACACACATCTTCTGGAGGATTCGCTCTTAGTGTCTCGACTCTTGCTATCTCTCCTGCTGGCAGTGTCTCTTCACGCTCAGTCTCGGGAAATGCTGTATGAACTGACTGGAAACCTGATCTCACAGAATGGAATACCCGATCGCCTACAGGTCACGGCGGTCGAGTTAACTTCCCCTCTTTCACAAACCACAACCTTCGTGAGCAGCGATGGCTCATTCGAATTCCGGTCCCTGCCGGCCGGCAGCTACGAGGTGCGCCTCACCAATCTGCAGGGCGACGTCTTCTCGAAACAGATCGTCAACGTCCCGTCCATGACCGCCGTCCGCTTCGACATCTCCAGCCTCACCGGCGTGAACCCGAAAAGCACGGGGCCAGTCAGCTACTACCGGCTCTCTCACCAGGTGCCGGGGAAGGCGCTGAAGCTTTGGCAGAAAGCAGTGAAAGCGGCCAAGGCTGGACATTCCGAAGAGTCCGCTGAGTTGTTGGACAAAGCGCTCGCCAGCGACGGACAATTCGCCGACGCCCTGCACCTGCGTGGCGTCTACGCGTTGCAGGCAAAGGACTTCGCACTGGCGAGCAACCTGCTGAGCCACGCCGCGACCCTTGACGAATCGAACCCGAACTTCCTCGCCGACGCCGCCTTCGGGCACTTTGCAGCCCAATCGCCGGCCCAGGCACTGCAATACGCCCGCTCCGCTCTACGCCTCGACCCCGCCAACAAAAAGGCGAACTACGTGTTCGGCCTCACCATGCTGCGCCAGGGCAACCAGGGCGAAGAAACAGTGCACGCCCTCCAGGAGGCGTCCACCCTCTTCCCCAGCGCGGCCCGCGTCCTCAACCAACTGCGCTCGTCCGGCCCTCACCGTTAGAGGACCATGGACTACTTACCAGCTACCGCTATACTGGTATTTAAGAGAGGCGTACACAACCTTGAACTGTAAGAGCTATCTTCGCTTGGCCGCACATACCCAAATGCTGCCAATTCTCGAGAGCGGCGAAGAGACCCTGGTGGGCGGCCAGGCTGTGATGGAGGGCGTCATGATGCGCGCTCCCCACAGCTACTGTGTGGCCGTGCGCCGCCCCGACGGTATCATCGTCACGGAAGAACAACCGCTGGCGAAGGTCTCCGACAAGTACCCTATCTTCAAGTTGCCGATCTTTCGCGGTGTCGGCACCCTCGGCCAGGCAATGTCGCTCGGAGTGAAGGCCCTGCGCTTCTCGGCCGACGTCGCCATGCAGGCGGAAGCGGAAAAGGAAGGCAAAGCCGAACCTCAGGCCGGCGAGAAGAAGCCCACGGAAATCCCCGGCTGGGTCATGACCCTGAATCTGCTCTTCTCTTTCGCTTTCTTCATCGCCCTCTACAAATTCGTACCCCTGGTGCTCACCACCCAACTGCAGCGCATGTACCCGCAATTGGGCCTCGGCAACCGCATCCTGTTCAACCTGATGGACGGCGTGATCCGTTTGGTGATCTTCCTCGGCTTCCTGTGGATCATCTCGCGCTGGAAAGATATCCACCGCGTCTTCGAATACCATGGCGCCGAACACCGCGTCGTGTTCAACTTCGAGTCGGGCAAGCCCGTTACCGTGGCAAACGCCCAGCGCTTCGTCACCTTCCACCCCCGTTGCGGCACCAGTTTCCTGCTGGTCGTGATGATGGTTTCGATTGCCGTGTATGCGGTGATCCCGGTGGATACGTTCTGGGCGAAAATGCTCCTTCGCATCGTGGCGCTGCCCGTCATCGCCGGGCTCAGCTACGAACTCATCCGCTTCGCCGCGAAGCATCGCAGCGGACTTCTGGCCCTGATGACCGCCCCCGGCCTGTGGCTGCAGCGCATCACAACGCAGCCGCCCGCCGATGACCAGACCGCTGTAGCCATTCGAGCCCTTGATGGTGCGATGGAGATTGAGAAGCAGCAGGGCGGCGAGTTGGTAATAGCCTAATGGATCTCACGCAGCAACTAGACGACGTCGAAAAGCGCTACAACGCACTGTCCTCGCAGATGGCCGATCCGGACGTGATCAACGATTCGGAGAAGTACCGGAAAACTGCCAAAATGCACCGCGACCTGGAAGAGACGGTCGGCGTCTATCGCGAGTACAAGAAGGCAGTCGAAGAGCTCACCCAGGCCCGCCAGATGATCGAGGATGAAGATCCTGACCTGCGCGCCATGGCCCAGGAAGAGATCACCCGCCTGGAGCCCGAAACGGCCAGGCTCGCGGCGGAGCTCGAAATCCTCCTCCTGCCCAAGGATCCCAACGACGAGAAGAACGTCCTGCTGGAAATCCGCGCCGGGGCCGGCGGCGACGAAGCCAGCCTCTTCGCGGCCGAAATCTTCCGGCTCTACTCGCGCTATGCCGATTCCAAACGCTGGAAGGTGGAAGTCATCTCCGCCAGCGAATCCGGAGCCGGCGGCTCCAAGGAAGTCATCGCCATGGTCGGCGGCGACCGCGTCTTCTCCAAGCTGAAGTATGAAAGCGGTGTCCACCGCGTCCAGCGCGTGCCCGTCACTGAACAGCAGGGCCGCATCCACACCTCCACCATCACCGTGGCCGTCATGCCCGAAGCGGATGATGTCGAGATCAAACTGGAACCCAAGGACGTCCGCGTCGATACGTTCTGCTCCTCCGGCCCCGGTGGCCAGTCGGTCAATACGACCTACTCCGCCGTCCGCCTCACCCACCTGCCCACGGGGTTGGTTGTGAGCTGCCAGGACGAAAAGTCGCAGATCAAGAACCGCGCTAAAGCGGAACGCGTTCTCCGCTCGCGCCTTTATGAACTCGAGATGGAGAAGCAGCAGCAGGCCATCGGAGCCGACCGCCGCAGCCAGGTTGGCACGGGCGACCGTTCCGAAAAGATCCGCACCTACAACTTCAAGGAGAACCGTGTCACCGATCACCGCATCGGCCTCACGCTCCACCAGCTCGACCGCGTCATGGAAGGCGAGATCGAGGAACTGCTCACCGCCTGCGTAAACCACTTCAACGCGCAGAAGCTCAAGGAGCAGGCGGATTCTTCCCAGGCCGATCTCAACTCGAACAAAAAGGATGACGGCAAAGACCGCGGTCCAGCAGGGAAGTGATCTCCTTGCTGGCGCCGGTATCTCCGAGCCCAGGCTGACCGCCGAAGTCCTGCTCCTGCACGCGCTCCACAAGGAGCGCATCTATCTCTTCTCACATCCCGAACACGAGCTCTCCACCGTGGAGTGGATCCATTACGGCCGCTACCTCCACGAGCGGATGCAGGGCAAGCCCACGCAGTACATCACACGGCTCCAGGAGTTCTACGGACGGCCCTTCCGCGTCTCGCCCGCCGTGCTGGTGCCCCGCCCCGAGACCGAGCACACAGTGGAGCAGGCACTCCAGGTGGCGCCGCGCGCGAAAACCCTGCTGGATATCGGTACAGGCTCGGGCGCCCTGGTGGTCACCCTGGCCTTGGAACTCAAGGCCCGGGCTGTGGCCACTGATCTGAGTTTCGATGCCCTCCAGGTCGCCCGCGGCAATGCCGCCGAACTGGCCGCCCGCGTGGACTTCGTACAATGCGACTTGGCCGCCGGAATCCAGACCCGCTTTGACCTGATCGTTTCCAATCCGCCCTACATTCCGGATGCCGAAATACCCGGCCTGCAGACGGAAGTGCGCGACTTTGAACCCCACCTGGCCCTCGCCGGCGGTGCACTGGGCACCGAGATCTACCACCGCATCGTCCCGCAGGCGGAACGGCTTCTAAAGCCCGGCGGGTGGCTGATCTTTGAGATCGGCTACCAGGGCGAAGCCGGAGTCCGCGAGGCGTTCGCAAAGGGCCCATGGCAGGACATCACCCTGATCCACGATCTGGCCGGATTGCCAAGAGTGCTGCGCGGACGCTACACGCCGTAGGGTGCCGCTAGACGACCTTGCCGCCCCGTTCCACCAGCAAAGCTCGAAGCACCGACCGGTGACAGCGGGCTTCTTCCGCGCAATAGCAACCGAGCGACAGGTTCGTATGGTGCGACAGCGTCGCCAGTACATCCAGCTCCCGGCTGCGGTCCGGAGCGTTCATCTCCTTGCGGAACTGCCGCACGAACCTCGCCCACGCCGGCTCGTCTTTCGCATGCAGTGCTTCCTGCACCAGTTCGGCGCTGGGAGCCAGATTCGGAAACCACACATCGTAGTAGTCAAGCCTGGCGAAATCCGCCTTGGCCACCCCGCGCGGCGGCCGCCTGACCGTGCCCAGCCGCGGCCCTTCCCCTGCCCTGCGTGGCGTACCCAGTTGCACGATAAAGATCGACATAGGCCCTCTACCTGCCAGTGTGCCACGCACCTCCCACTCGCCGGAAGGCCAGCCGCCGCGCGTTCGGTCTATCCTGGAACAGAAGTGAAAACCATCTTCCACGTCGACATGGACGCCTTCTTCGTCTCAGTGGAAGAACTCTTCGATCCTTCACTGAAAGGCAAGGCGGTCGTCGTCGGAGGCCCCAAGGACGCCCGCGGCGTAGTCTCGGCAGCCTCCTACGAAGCCCGCAAGTTCGGCGTCCATTCCGCCTTGCCCCTGCGCACCGCGGCCAAACTGTGCCCCCACGCCATCTTCCTCAACGGCCATCCGGACCGCTACCGCGACTACTCCCACAAGGTCCATGGCGTCCTCAACGAGTTCTCGCCCAAAGTCGAAATGGCCTCCGTCGACGAAGCTTACATGGACCTTACGGGCACTGAGCGCCTGCTCGGCCCGCCGCTCCAGGCGGCCCACCGTCTCCACTTGCGCATGAAACAGGTCACCGGCCTCAACTGCTCCGTCGGCATCGCCACCTCGCGCCTCGTGGCCAAGGTCTCCTCCGATCAGGCCAAGCCCAACGGCATCCTCTGGGTTCAGCCCGGGCTGGAGGCCAATTTCCTGGCCCCCCTGGACGTTCGCCGCATACCGGGCGTCGGCAAAGTGACTGAGCAGAAGCTGAAAGACTATGGCATCCGCAAGGTAGGCGACCTCGCCCGCCTGGACGAGCCCTTCCTCCGCCGCCGCTTCGGACAGTGGGGCCTCGCCCTGGCCGGCAAATCGCACGGCATGGACGCCGGATCCTGGTTCGACGGCGACATCGGCGACAACGACGACCCCAAGTCCATCAGCCACGAGCACACGTTCGACACAGACACGGCGGAGCCGATGGAACTCGAAGCCACCCTCGCCCGCCTCGCGGAGAAGGTCGCCCGCCGCCTGCGCGAGCACGAGTTCCACGCCAACATCGTCCACCTCAAACTGCGCTACAAGGACTTCACCACACTCACGCGCAGCAAGACCCTGCCCCAGTCCACGCAACTCGATCACGAGCTCATCGCCGAGTCGCGCCATCTCTTCCGCCAAGCCTGGGATGGCAAGACGCCCATCCGCCTCATCGGCACCGGCGTCTCCGGCTTCGAGGCGCACGAGGGCCAATTGGGCCTCCTCGATTCCGAGAAGAACCAGCGCGCCCGTCAGGCCTTGGCCGCCGTCGACCGAATCCGCGACAAGTATGGAGAAAAGAGCGTCAAGCTCGCCACGGGTCTCACTGCGGATCACGCTGAACGCGTGCATGAGAATCCCGTCGGGCTGCCCGGCAAGGGCCCCAGGGACAAATCAAAGTGATTCGCGCGTGGAGTGCAGCGACCACACCATGGTGAGCCCCGCGCAGATCGCGCCGGTCCAATACGGAGCGCTCTGCCCGATGTGATCAAACGAGGCGCCCGCCCACACAGGGCCGATCACACGCGTAAAGCTGGCCAGCGACTGCATCGTCCCCAGCAGCACACCCTGCTCCCGCGGCGTGGCCCGGCGAGACACCAGGCCCGAGAGCGACGGACCCGCCAGCCCGAAACCCAGGGCCGTCAGCACCAGGCACAGATAGAGCATCCAGATCGCGCTGGAAATGGCCAGCACCACGAAGCCAAGTCCCAACAGCAGCGACCCGCCCACGGCCAGCCGGCCCTCTCCCAGCGATGGAGCCAGCTTCCTCAGCAGCAAGCCTTGCGTCAGCGACGCCATCACGCCCAGGAACGCAAACAGCATCGCATTGTGGCTCGCGTCCAACCCGAATCGCGCATGCGTGAATACCGCGAAGTTCGTCTGCAGCCCGGCCATCCCAAAGTTCATCGCAAAGGTAGCCAGCATGAGTTCGCGGAATCCTACCCGCGCAAAGGCAGCCCGGATCTGGGAGAACGGATTCACGTCATGCCAGCGGGTCTTTTTCGAGGTCCGGTTGGCGGCCGGCAACGACTCCTTCAGCAGCACTGAGCCCACTGCAAAAGTCACCAGCGAGAGGACACCTGCCGCGTACGCCGGAGCCGACAGGCTGATCTTGCTCAGCGCGCCGCCCAGCGCCGGCCCCAGGATGAAGCCCAGCCCAAAGGCCGCCCCAATCAGGCCGAAGTTCTTCGCCCTGTCTTTTGGCTCGGAAATATCGGCGATATAGGCCTGCGCCGCGGAGATATTCCCGCCGGTTAAGCCATCAATAATGCGAGCGGCAAACAGAACCGCCAGCGACCCGCCATAGCCGAACAGGAAATAGCCGCCCGCGCTGCCCAGCACACTCAGCAGTAGGATTGGGCGCCGTCCAAAACGGTCGGACAGGAGGCCCAGCAGCGGACTGGCCAGGAACTGCGCCGCGGAGAAAGCCATCGCCAGGATGCCGACAGTCAGGGCATCCGCGCGGTAGGGCTCGACGATGTAAGGAATCACCGGGATCAGGATCCCCGCGCCCATCAGGTCGAGGAAGACGATCAGGAAGATGACGCCAAGTGCGCCCTTGGCCGGAGTGGACGGGGAACTCACCCTCCTATGCTCGCACGGACACCTTGCCACTCAATGTCTTGGAGCGCTGGACGCCCTCGCTTTCCGGCCGGAACCATGTAAAAAAGCGACCCGCATCAGCCCGTCGGATGCGCCCTCAGATCTTCAGGAAAATCCGCCTCTGGTACAACCAGTAACACAGATACCAAAGGCCCGCCAGCACGCACACCCTCTGCGGAATCGCACCCGGTTCGCCCAGAAACCCGAAGTTCCCGGTAAAGCTCGCCAGGCCGCGATTGAGCCAGCCGGAGATCCCGATCTGCCCGAGCGAATAGACAAATATCGAGTTCATGCCCAGCACCAGGAATGGCATGGTCCACCGCTTTACCTGCTTCACCTCGATAACCCAATAGAAGGCCATCAGCATGAGCAACACCCAGCCAGTGCTGAACAGCAGGAACGAGCCCGTCCAAAGCCGCTTCACCATCGGGATCAACGGCTGCAAGGCCAGTCCCAAGGCCAGGCAAGCCGCCGCGCACCCGCCCAGGACCTTCAGCCGGCTCGCGTGCGACCGGCCACTCTGCAGGAGCAACCCCGCCCAGCAGCCGAACAGAATCGTCAACGCATTCCCAATGAAATTGATCGTCGTGTAGTAGCCCGAATAGTTGTAGCCCAGCGCCCACAGGTCCAGAACTGCTCCGATATTGCCCGTCTGCGACCACGGCCCTTGGGGACCCGGGAACACCACGAAAAGCCCCCAGTATCCTGCGAGGATCGCCACCGCCGCTGCCACCTGCCCGCGCCAGGGCAGTCGCAGGAGCAGCGCGCACAGCACGTAGCCAAAGGCGATCTGGCACAGCACGTTGATGAACTGCAGCCGCAACTGGCCCGGTTTGGCGCCCCAGTTCGAATAGATATTGCTGAGGAGGATCAGAATCAACGCCCGCCACGCCACATGCCGCATCACCTGGAACGAACTCGCGCCGGCCGCGATCCGCCGTCCCAGCGAGAAAGGCATCGCCATGCCCACCATGAACGTGAATGCCGGCTGGATCAGGTCCCAGAACGTGCAGCCCTCCCAAGCCGCATGCTCCACCTGTTCCGCCAGCCAGGACCAGCCCGGATACGCCTGCAGTGAGCCCAGGCCGAAGCCCCCTGACACCAGCATCAGCATGATGAAGCCCCGATAGGCGTCAAGGCTCACCAGCCGTGCGCCCTGCCCCGGCTCGGCTGCAGACGGCGCCTGCACAGCCGCGGTCGCCTGTTGAATCGTCCCAGCCGCCATCCTGTTCCTCCCGCTCTCAGCGTTCACAACGGTGGCGCTGGCACCGCGCCTTCAAACTGCCGGCCCTGTCTTCTTACCCGAGAGTCCGCAGGCACACCGGCTGCCCGACGATGATGCCCTTGCCCGTATTCTGCAACTTGCCCGTCTTCTGGTCGATCCCGAAAACAATGATGTTATCGGTCTTCTGATTCGCGGCCAGCATCCACCGGCCCGTAGGCTCAATGTAGAAATTGCGCGGCACCGCGCCTTGCGTCAACGTGCGGTCTACCGGCGCCAGCTTGCCCGTCGCCGCATCGATCGCAAACACCGCAATCGAATCCTCACCCCGGTTCGACGCATACAGGAACTTGCCTGAAGGATGCACGCGCACCTCGGCCGGCGAGTTCTCGTTCCTGTACCCTTCGGGCAGCGTCGAGACGCTTTGGATCTCCTCCAGCACCCCGTCCGGCGCATACAAATATACGGTCACCGTCGAGTTCAGTTCGTTCACCGCATAGCCGAACATCTTCTTCGGGTGCCAGGCAAAATGCCGCGGACCTGCACCAGGAGCGGAGTTCGCCACCTTGTGCTTCTCCATCGACCCCTTGCCCGGATCGAGCTTGTAGACCCGGATCTCGTCCGTCCCCAGGTCGCACGCCACCGCATAGCGATTGTCCGGCGAGGCATTGATCGAATGCGCGTGCGGACCGGCCTGCCGGCCCGCCACCGGCCCCTTCCCTTCATGCTGGAAGAACGACACCGCTTCGCTCAACTGCCCGTCGGCCAGAATCTTATACGAAGCCACGCTGCCGCTGCCGTAATTGGCGATCATCACCATCCGGCCGCTGCGGTCCACCGACACGTGGCACGGCCCCGCCCCTTTGCTGCTTACCTGGTTCAGCAACGTCAGCTTCCCGCTGGCCCGGTCGATGGAATAGGCGTCCACCGAGCCTTCTTTCTTGCCGCCGAAGTTGTTCACCTCGTTGATCGCGTACAGCCACTTGCCATTCGAATGCAACTCAAGAAATGTGGGATTCGGAGTCTCGGCGGCCGTGCTCATCTCCGCAATCGCGCCCGTGGACTTATCGAAGCGGGCGACCGTGATCCCCTTGTTCTTCGCGCTCGTGTAGGCGCCAATGTACAGCAGTGCATCGTTGCGGTCGGCCAACAGGGCGGGCGCCACCACCAGGGGGCTGACAAGCAGGGAACGGCGGGAAATGGTCATGCGGATATCACATCGCATCCGGCGCGTTCAATCAAGCCCAATGTCCTCAAATCGCACCCGGTTCCGCAGCAGCAACCAAGCCGGGAACAGTGGCGGATTCTCCAGCCACGTGCGCAGCCACAGCACCATTTCCGTCTTTTCCGCCTTGTGAGCTTCGCTGCTGTTCGGATTCCGCATCGCCCAGTCTGCGTGCTGGCGGGCCGTGATCACCAGGCCGCGCACCTCTTTGCGTCGAGCCGGATCCCCCGCCTCATACTCGGCGCCTAAGGCCAGCAGGGTCCGCTCCAGGTTCCTGAAGGAATCCTGCCGGACGCCCTCCACCATCGGCGTCAACACGAGCCCCGATTCCAGCAGCGCCTGCCGCAGCAGCTTCGTCGAGACCTCGGGCATCTCCTGGGCCATCGCACGCGCCAGGTCTTCGTCAACGCACCGGGGGCTTCGGCTTTGCAGCCACGCTCGCACCCGCTCCTTTTTCCTGGCCCTGTGACCCGCTGGACTTGTGCTCGCCATGACGATACGCGGCCACAGCCTTCTGGTGGCCTGCCAGATCTTTGTTGAACACGTGGCCGCCGCTGTGGTCCGCCTTGGCCACGAAATATAGATCGTCCGTCTCTTCCGGATGCAGCGCTGCCTTGAGCGATGCCACCCCCGGATTGGCTACCGGACCTGGCGGCAGGCCTGCATGTTGATAGGTATTGTAGCTATTGCGATTCGCCAGGTCGCTCTTGTAGATCGTCCCGCGCCACTGGCCGTCCAGCATCGCGGCATAGGCGACGGTAGGGTCGCACTCCAGCCGGACACCCTTCTCCAGGCGGTTGCGGTAGACTCCTGCGATCTTCGCCCGTTCTTCCTGCAGCACCGCCTCGGTCTCCACCAGGGAAGCCAGGATCACTGTCTCGCGCTTCCCTTCCGCGGGCGCCTTCAACTCACCCCACACCTTGTCGAACTGTGCGCGCATCGCGCGGCACACCCCATCCACCGTGGTCTTGCGCTTGAAGCGGTAAGTCGAGGGGAACAGAAAGCCCTCTTGCGGCAGCGCGACCTTGAGAAACTCTCCGGCGCTCCCGAATCCTGCCTGCTCCACGATCCGGGCGATGTCGAAGACGTTGCTCCCCTCCGGCACTCGAACCTCTATCTGGAAGATGTCGCCGCGCGCGATCCGGCTGAACACCTCGTCCGGAGTAGCAGCTGTCGAAAACTCGTACTCTCCCGCTTGCGGCCGGGCCTTCTGCCGCGCCGCCCGCACCAGGGCGAACAGCAGAGGCTGCCGCACCACCCCAGCCTCCGCCAGCAACTCGCCGATCTTCATTGTCGATGTGCCGCGCGGGATCTCCACAAACACCGGCTGCTCAAAGCCCCGATATTTCTCCACCCAGGCAAAGTAGTAACCCGCCCCGGCCGCGGCCAGCAGATCCAGGACGATCAGCCACAAAATCAGCTTCTTCACGCGGCGCATTTATTCCGCCTCGCCTCCCGCCCGAAGATAGTCCTCCAGCAGGATCATCGCAGCCAGCCGGTCGACGGCGCCTTTCCGTTTCTCCTTCAGCATCCGCTCCAGGCTCATCCCTCGCTCCTGCAGTCTCGACTCCGCTTCCACCGACGTCAGCCGCTCATCCTGAAACTTCACCGGCAGGCCGGTCCCGTCTTCCAGCTTCCGCGCAAACGTCCGGACGAACTCGGCCATCTCGCCCTCGTCGCCCCTCATATTCAGCGGCAGCCCGACCAGAAACAGCGACACCTTACGCTCCATGGCGATCTGCCGGAGCCGCGCCACATCCTCGCGCATCGTTTTACGTAGGAGAGTGTCCAATCCCTGTGCCAGCCCCATTGAATCGCTCACTGCGAGCCCAATCCGCTTCCGCCCCACATCCAGCGCCAGAACTCGCCCGTCTACATTCGCCACATCCTGATTGTGCCATGCTAACTCCAATGAGGCTGCTGTCCGCTCTGCTGTTGTTGCAGACCCTCGCTTTCGCCCAGAAACCCGCCGGCCCCCTGACCGGCCTGAACGACCAGCTCGTCGCTCTTTCGGGACAGCTGCATCCGGCCATCGTTCTCATCCGCAGCGAATCCTTCGAACCGGTCAGCCGCGAAGTATCACTCGCCGTCCGGCAAACCGGCACCGGCTCCGGCGTGATTCTCTCCGAGGACGGCTACATCGTCACCAATGCCCACGTGGTCGGCAAAAGCATGACGGTCGAAGTCCTGCTCGCCCCACCTATCGGAGCGCGCTCCTCGCCCGAGCGCAGCCGGCTGCTGGAGGGACGCGTCCTCGGCCGCGATACCGAAGCCGACATTGCCCTGGTGAAGGTGGACGCCCACGGCCTGCGCTTCCTCGAATGGGGCGACTCCGAGGCGCTCCAGCAGGGCCAACTGGTGCTCGCCATGGGCAACCCGCGGGGCCTCGAGAACTCCGTCACCATGGGCATCATCAGCTCCACCCAACGCCAGATGAAACCCGACGACCGCATGGTCTACATCCAGACCGACGCCGCCATCAATCCCGGCAACAGCGGCGGAGCCCTGGTCGACCTTAACGGCAAACTCATCGGCATCAACACCATGATCCTGTCGCAGTCCGGCGGCAACGAAGGCCTGGGCTTTGCCGTACCCGCCCGTATCGCCAATCCCGTCGTCGAACAGATCCGCAAGGACGGCAAGGTCACCCGTGGCGACATCGGCGTTACCGCCCAGACCCTCACCTACGGGATTGCGCAAGGACTTGGCCTGAAGCGCGAGAGCGGAGTCGTCATCGCCGATGTGGAGCCCAAAAGCACTGGCGACATCGCGGGCTTCCAGACCGGCGACATCATTCTCAGCGTCGACGGCCGTCCCATGGAAACGGCCCGCCAGTTCCACGTCTTCATCTATCGCAAGCCCGTAGCCTCGCTCATCAATGTCGAAATCCTGCGCGGCGAGCAGACCCTGAAGCTGCAACCGATTGTTGTCGACCAGACCGAAAAGAGCCCCAACTTCGGCCGCCTCGCCCTTTCGGAAGAAAACCTCGTCCGGCGCCTCAGAATCCTCGGAGTCCCGCTGGATGATTCCCTCCTCAAGGAGATGCCGCCGCTCCGCAAAAACTACGGCATCCTCGTCGCCGGCCTCGTCCCCGGAGCCCTCATCCAGGAAGAAGGGCTGCTGCCCGGCGATATCATCCACGCCTTGAACGGCAAACCCATCGCCACATTGCAGGAACTGAAGTCCTTCATGGCCCCCATCAAATCGCGCGAAGAGGTGGTTCTCCAGATCGAGCGCGAAGGCAAGACCAGATTTATTGAATACCGATTGGAGTAGTAAAGAATGACCTGGAAGGCAACCGCGGCTCTCTTCGCCCTCAGCGTCCAACTGACGCCCGCCCAGCAGAAGAAACCCGTGACCCTCGAAAGCCTGTCGGCAGGCATGATGCGCATGATGGCCCAGTTCGGCGGCGCACCCCTCTGGGCCCCGGACGGCAAGCGCTTCGCCGTCCGCCGCGGAGACAAGGTGGGGCTCTTCGACATCGCCACCCAGACAGAGAAGGAACTCTTCTCGACCGCGGAGCTCAGCAAAACCGCCCGTCAGGCTCCTGGCCCTAAGGAAATGGAGTGGGAGAACCGCCGCGTCTCCGAGTCCCGCCTGCAGTGGTCCGATGACGGACACAAAATGCTGGTCATCGTGAATGGCGACCTGTTCCTCTGGACTGAAGAGTCCGGCAAACTCGACCAGCTCACGGCCACCGAAACGCCCGAGCGGGATCCCAAGCTGTCGCCCGACGGGCTGAAAGTAAGCTTCCGCCGCGGCTACGAGCTTTACGTGATGGAGCTCGCCACTAAGAAAGTTACCCAGTTGACCACCGACAGCTCCGCCACCCGCTGGAACGCCACTCTCGACTGGGTCTACCCCGAAGAACTCGACCTGGGCACCGCCCACTGGTGGTCGCCCGACTCCAAGTCCATTGCTTACATGCAGTTCGATGTCAGCGGCGAAACCCTCTACCCCCAGGCCGACCACCTCAAAATCGAGGCCGTGGCTGAACCCCAGCGCTACCCAAAGGCCGGCAGCCCGAATGCCGACGTCCGCATCGGGGTGGTGGACATCTCCGGCGGCCTCACCCGTTGGATGGACTTCGGCGAGAATCGCGACTACCTGCTCGCCCGCGTCTACTGGACGCCCGACTCCGACCGCGTCGTGGTGCACCGCCTGAATCGAACCCAGAACCACCTCGGGATCCTCTCCGCCGACGCCCGCAACGGCAAATCGCAGCTCCTCATCGAAGAATCCGATCCGGCCTGGGTCAACATCAGTGACGACTTCCGGTTTCTCAGCGACGGCCGCATCCTGCTGTCATCGGAACGCGACGGCTTCCGGCATCTCTATCTCTACAACGCCGATGGCAAACACGAGAAACAACTCACCAAAGGCGACTGGGAGGTCACCGCGGTCTCCTGCGTGGACGAGAAGACAAAGAAGATCTGGTACACCAGCGGGGAAACCAGCCCGCTCGAGCGCCAGCTCTATGTCATCGGCTTCAATGGCAAGGACAAGCGCCAGTTGACCAAAGGCACTGGAACCCACAGCATTTCCATGGGCACCGGCTGCCAGTACTACCTCGATACGTTCTCCAACCTGGAAAACCCCTCCCGCGCCACCCTCAACAAGGCCGAGGACGGCTCCGAGGTCAAGGTCTGGCGCGAGGCCGACCGCAAGCAGGAAGAGGAGTATGACATCCTCAAAAGCGAAATCCATACCTTCAAGGGTGCGGACGGGACGCTATTCTACGGCCGCTTGATCAAACCGGCCGGGTTTGACCCGGCAAAGAAGTACCCGGTGCTCGTCTCGGTCTACGGCGGCCCGCACGCCCAGACCGTCCGCAACTCCTATAGCGGGTTGAGCTGGGAACAGGTGATGGCCCACAAAGGCTTCGTCATCTGGCAGATGGACAACCGCGGCTCCTACGGCCGCGGCCACAAGTTCGAAGCCCCCATCAACCGGCGCCTGGGCAAGCAGGAACTGGAAGACCAGAAGGAGGGTGTGAACTACCTCGCCAAACTCGGCTTCGCCGACACCAGCAGGGTGGGGATCTACGGCTGGAGCTACGGCGGCTACATGACCCTCTATGCCCTGCTGAACGCACCGGAAGTCTTCAAGGCAGGCGCGGCCGGGGCGGCCGTCACGGACTGGCGCAACTACGACACCATCTATACGGAAAGGTACCTGGGCCGGCCCCAGGAGAACGAAGACGGCTACAAGTCCAGTTCCCCGGTGCATTCAGCCGCCAAACTGCAGGGCAAGCTGCTGCTGATGCACAACATCGAGGACGACAACGTCCTCTTCGGCAACGCCTTGCAGATGATGAACGCGCTCCAGCTGGCCGGCAAAGACTTCGAGACGGCAATCTACTCCGGCAAGAGCCATGGCGTGATGGGCAAGGCCCGGCAGCACATGCTGGAGAAGCAGACCAGCTTCTTCGTCGAGAGCCTGAAGCCCTAATTCCGCCTTTCGGCGGATTCAGCGCTTCGTAAACCACTGCAAACAGAAGAAGGGCGGCCCTGTGGCCGCCCTTCTTCCATCTGTGTCACTCGAATCTCAGTTAGTTGCCACGGCCGCCGGAACCGCCACGGCCGCCGCCGCCTGCTGCGGCAGCCGGGCTGGCAACGGCAGCTCCGCCGCCACCACCACCGCCGCCGACTGAACCCATCCCACCGCTACCGCGGCTGATGCCGGAACTGGAGGCCACCGCAGCCGGGGAGCTAACCATCGGCGCGGCCGAATAGGAAGAACCCGAAGCACTGCGGCCGGGCATGCTTGCGGCAAAACCGTTACCGGTCTGCGCGCCATAACCGCCTCTTCCGCCTCCGCCGCCATACACCGGCGGGTAGTACACCGCCATCACCGTGCTGGGCGTGTAGTAGTTGAAACCAAACGGGCTACGCAGCGTGTCCGTGTACGGAATGAACGTCATGAAGCCGAAGTAGGGGTTGTACATCCAGGAACCTGAGCCCAGGAACCCGTTCCTCGGCGTCGACTGCCGGGCCGCCGAAACGTTCGCCATGGCGATGTAGCCGGAACGCCGCTTGGACCAACGGAACAACGGATCGGTCTCCTTGGCGTCAAACTTGCCAGGCGTCCAGCCACCCGCCGCAGCCACCAGTTCCCGTCCACCTTTCAGGGTCGTCTTCTGGCCGTTCTGCTCCACCAGCAGCTCACCCATATACACCCGGATGCTCGCCGGTTCCGCTTCAAAGCGATACAGGCCCGCCTTCGTCACCGTCACAATCGCATCCTTCGTGAGCACCGTCAGATGGTTGTCTTCCAGCAGTTCGGCCGCCTCGATCATGACAACGCCGGACTGCACGTCCAGCCGTACATCACTGAGCCGGTTGGAGAACAACTTGAACGAGCTGTTGTCCGCCATCCGCAGGAAAGCGCCTGGGGTCAGCAGAACTTCGACCCGGCCTTCGGTCGCCTTCAGCGTCTGCCCTTCTTTGACGTCGATGAATTCAGCAGGCTTCGGCTGAACCTGGCTCTCGACGCCCTTCGCATCCACTAGAAAGATGTCGCCCTCGGCAACATTGATCATCCCTGCCTTCGCCGAGATGGCGTTTTGTGCGAACACGCCGCCAGCCAGCGAGACAGCTGCAACTGAGGCAATAACTAGCGATTGGGCGAGACGCATAATTGGGAAATCTCCCTGGACCAAGTTTGGTCTGCCTCTCAGACGTCTGTCAAGGCGAATCCGTTGCTAGAGAATTGAAAACCTACTGCAGCGGAAGCACAACTGAGTTCGAGGGCTGGCCATTGACACGCACCTGCACCGCGACGTTTTGCGCCTGGCCCATGGTCGAGTCAATCTTGAATTGCATCACCCAGTACCCGACGCGCCCCGCGGCGGCTCCGCACCACACATAGGGCCTCACCTCGCCGCCAATCAACAGTTCCGCGGCATCTTTCAATGGCACGGGCGGATTCGCAGGCACGGCAAACCCGTCCAGCGGAGCCGGATTCAGCGGACCGAAACCAGTGCCGAACAGGGACACCGTTTCGCCGGCCTTCGCCGGACTCGCCGGAGTCACTTCCGTGCCATCCGCATGCAGCGCCAGCCCCAGCGGCACCTCATCCGTCGCATCGCCGCGCCGGAACAGTCCGGGCGCATAGGTCTTCACCTTGAACTTGGTCGTCAAGACACTCTGGCCTGGTGAGCGCACAGTAAGCGTGTATTCGCCTTCGGTGAAGTCAGAGGGCAGTTGGCCGAGAATACGGTCCGGGGCCACCGAAACCAGGGGCAGGAAGCGGCTGCCGGGCAATTGGACAACGACACCCTGCAGGGTCTGCGAGAGCGGGCTGTCCGCACCCTTCACATAGTCGGCGGCAATGTTGTAGCCGGTGATCGCGATCAGTGAACCGGGCGCCACACCGTCGGTGGGCGTGTCTCCGGCCGCGTTCTTCACGGCGTTGTCCGCCAGCGCCGGAACCTTGTCCAGCCGCGCCACCACCGTAGCCGGGCTGTTCATGTTCAGCCAGCCGTAGTTCAGTGCGCCGCTCAACGCGCCTTCGAATCTCTTGAACTTATAGCCAGGCGCAGCCTCCGCTGTTACCGACACCTTGGCGCCGGCCGGGAAATAGTTCCCGGCGGACGGGAGCGGGTCATACACCCAGGTGGCTCCCCCCTCCGGATCAGAGATCGCAGTAAGCCGTTGCAAATAGGTATACTTCGCCGACATCACGGCCGCTTCCTGGCTGAACATGTAGTTGCGCGGTCCAGCGGCGGTGCCGTCGGCCCAACCGGTCAGCAGTGCCTTAGTGTCGGGCGAGAAGGGCATTTCGGGCAGTGGAGTGACCGTAATGCTGGTGCCCGCCGGGCGGTCCAGAACACACGGCGTTGTGCAGGTGGCGCCG
Organism: Paludibaculum fermentans; assembly: GCF_015277775.1. Lineage (NCBI taxonomy): Bacteria > Pseudomonadati > Acidobacteriota > Terriglobia > Bryobacterales > Bryobacteraceae > Paludibaculum > Paludibaculum fermentans. The sequence continues at coordinate 8,685,085 of NZ_CP063849.1, read as the reverse complement.
CTCACGCTGAAAGTCAGCGAAGCGGGATCGCTCTGGATGCTCAACTGGCCCAGTAGTTCGTACTGCGCGATCATCCGGAACGAGGCGGTCCCTTCGGAATCCTCGATCGTGATCTCCTGGTCCGGCGTGCCGCCGTTCGACCAGCTCACAAAGCGGTATCTGCGGCCCTTGGCGTCCACCTGGTCAGCGGGCGCCGAAACAGTGTGCTTGTGGCCCAACCCCCACTCGAAGTTGTAGGAAGCCCAGTTGTCCCGGCCATCGATCTTCAGCTTCAGACCCGTGGGCACGGTGACAAAACTGGACCGGATGCCCTTCACGAAGTGTGCGGTGTAGGTCTGCGTGCTCCAGTCCTCGGGGATCGTCACGGTCGAGTTCAGGCCGCCGGTTTGGCCGTTGCCGAAGTCCCAGTGATCGAAGACCCAGAGATTACCCATACTGTCCGTCTGGGACGCGGGAGCCGCAAAAATGTGCGGCGTGCCGGCCTGCAGGTCCAACTCACCATTGCAGAGCGGAATCTGTGTGCAGTACGCGTACGGCCCAACGGGCGCGTCCGGGAAACTGGACGGCGGAATGTTGATGGGATAAGGATAGTCCGGCGGCACGGGGGGAGCCGCTCCCGTAAGCGCTGAGTAGGTGGATGTCCAATCGGGGAAGCACTTGTCCCCTCTCGAGTACGTCACCGTGCGGTCGACTACCACCTTGAGACCCTTTACCGGATAGGAGTCGATGTAAACGCGCCGCGCATCGGTGAACTTGGCCTTGATGGTCTTAGGCCCATCTACGATCAGCGAGGAGATGGATTCCGTTGGCCCGGCCGCGATCTCAAACCCTACAAATGCTTTCCCTGGATAGGGATACGCATTCAGGGTCAGGGCGGACCCCGCCGCCACCCACTCCCACGTGCTCGTCTGAATACAGGTTTGTGTCGACGTGGCCAGGAAGCCGTATGGATTGGGCACTCCAATCTGGGGATAGTTGATGGCGCTCGGGTCCAGCAGATTCACCGGTTGGTCGGAGTTCACATAGTACAGCACCATGTATTCCAGCTGGAATGTTGCCAGGTATGAGCGGTTGGACGAATCGACGGAGATGACCTGCGTCGTGCTGTCCGGAGTCAACAGCAATCCCGTGTCATCGGACCACTGCTGGAAACTCACGCGGCTGCGGCCATCCGGGAACATCTGGTGCTTATTCCGGATCTCGAGGGTGTGCTTGCTGCCGATCGTCCACAGGAACTGCGCGGAAGATGTATACTCCTGCCCATCCGCCCAGAACGTCGCACCTTTGATACTGGCATCCACACGGATTGAGGCAGTATTCGAGCTGGTTTGTGCCGCGAGCGGCGCAGCCATCACCAGGGCCAGCAGAGCGGCCGGGAGCAACCCACGGAGGCGTGTACACATAACGGTTCCCATTTCTCTCGTTTAATCGGCAGAGATGGAAAGGCCCGCTATGAGGGAAACGCCTTAGGTGGCGGTTCGGAGGATGTCAGGCGAGGCGGCGCAGCTTGAAGAGCCGCGGGGCGCCAGTGAGCATTACCGGCACCAAACTGCCAAGACGCTGCAAATAGGGGGTTTGCGCGTGTTCAGCCAGAGCCTCTTCCGACACCCAATTCTCATAGAAGAGGAAATGGCCCGGGCTCTCTATCGATTCATGCAGAAAATAATCAACATTGCCGGCCTCCGCACGCGTCGGTTCGATCAGGGAAAGCAGTTCCTGGCGAACCATTTCTTCCTTGCCGGGCTGGGCGATCAATTCGGCGACGAGAGTGAGTGGTACAGCGGACATCGTGACCCAAGTCTATCGCGCCGCGGCAAACCGGGGAAAGGTCTCGCTCACCTTTTATGGATCCGGATGACCAGTTCCAGTCCATTGTCCGGTAAAGGACTCAGCGGGCCGCCCCGGCAGTTCAGACACTCGTCGCCGCGGCTACTGAACCAAAGCGCCATCTCGCCACGGTCCAGCAGGTTGACGGCGTCGCTATCGGCCTCCCAGTAGTGTTTGTAGTTGGGCACCAGCCGCGTGTAGCGCAACCAGCTGATCTGCCCCGTCGCGGCGGTGGACCCCTCTCGCAGGGCGCGAATGGGCGGCCGCGTCAACAGCCAGAACAGATTGCTCCACCGCAGGGGCAGAAGTGCCTTGTAGATTTTGCCGCCGGGCCCGAAGTCAGAGTAAGGACGCACGTCGTAGCCTTGCGCGGCCCAGGGTGGGGCGTCCCAGGAAGGCAGAAGAAAAAGGACCGCACCGTCCTTGGAAACCCGCCGGATCTCGCGCAGCGCCTGCTCCGGGTTCGGCACGTGCTCCAGCACCCAGATGCTCCAACCGGCATCAAACGTATTCTCGGCAAAGGGCATCGCCGTGGCCGACCCCATTACAAAGGGCTTGTGGAAGTAGCGTCCGGCGGTCGGCGAGATGTCCAGCCCGGTGTAGTCGGTCACCTGGTCCTGCAGGTATCCGCGGCCGGCACCCACCTCCAGGGCTTTCTTGCCTTCCAGATGGTATCTCGCGACAAACTCGCCGACGCGCCGCGGAATTTGCGCCGCTCGCGCCGCCTCCGTCGCGGTTTTGACGTAAATGTCGTTCTCCCCGGCCAGCACGCCCGCGGCAGGTGAGGAGTAAGCCTTCTCATAGAAAGCTACCGTCTTCGCCGTCTCCAGCACGGAGTAGCCTTCGTCGTAAGCAAATGGGAACTGCGAGAGGCAGAGGCCCAGGTAAGCCACCAGCAGCCCAACCAGCACCCAGGTCATCCTGCGCCGATTGCGTATCTTTCGCAGCGCAGTCGCCAATGCAACTGCCGCGCCCGGCTCCGGCCTGGTTTCGAGAGCAGCCAAAACACCCTCCTACTTGGTGGAATCCGTCCAACATGGATCCATCGACACAAGTAGGAGTACTCGATACCCAGGCTCCTTCGTGCCAGGGCCTGGGGAAACGGCTGCGCGGCGCCGTCTTAGGCGCCGGATGGCTTACGCTTCACCTGGATACCCAGGCGCTTGATCTTCTGGTTCAGCGTGGAAAGAGGGATCTTCAGGCGCGCCGCTGCATCGGTCTGCGAGTGGTTGACCGCATCCAGAACTTCAGTGATCTTGCGCGCCTCGAAATCGGCCATGATTTCGAACAGGGAGGCGTCCGCCGGCAGCGCTTCCCCGCCCTCGCGTGGGATCCGTACACCCGTCGAATGCAGGATATAGTCGGGCAGCACGCTCACCGGCACGGTCTCGCTGACTGCCAGCACCACGGCCCGCTCCACTGCATTTTCCAGCTCGCGCACATTCCCCGGCCAGGTGTAATCCATCAGGATGTGCATGGCTTCCGGCTCGAACTTCAGCGTCGACCGGCCCTGTGCATCCATGAACTTATCGTTGTCCTTGCAGTAGACCTGGAAGAAGTGCTCAATCAGGATCGGAATGTCTTCCTTGCGGTCGCGCATCGGCGGCAAGGCCAGGTTAATGACATTCAGCCGGTAGTACAGGTCCTGCCGGAAGCGGCCATCCTCCACCATCTTGGCCAAGTCGGCATTCGTGGCGGCCAGGATCCGGACATCCACCTTGATGGTCTCCGTGGAACCCACCGGCATCAGCTCCCGCTCCTGCAGGACGCGCAGCAGCTTCACCTGCATGTCCAGTGTGAGCGTGCCGATCTCGTCCAGGAAGATCGTGCCCCGGTTGGCCGTCTCGAAGTAACCCTTGCGGTTGGCTATGGCGCCCGTGAATGCGCCCTTGACGTGCCCAAACAGTGTGGATTCAATCAGATCGGGCGGCATCGAGCTGGAGTTCACGCCGACAAATGGCTGGTCCGCGCGCGGTGAGTTGGCGTGGATCGCCTTGGCGATCAACTCCTTGCCGGTCCCGGTCTCGCCCGTGATCAGGATGTTCGACTTCGACGGAGCAACCTGCGTCACCAGGTCCAGCACGCGCAGCATCCGCTCGCTCTTGCCGACGATGTTCGGGAACGAGTAGCGCTGCTTCAGGGCCCGGCGCAGTTCCCGGTTCTCCTGCTCCAGCCGCGTTCGCGCCAACTGGCGCTCGATCTCGATGATCAGCTTCTCGTTGTCCCAGGGCTTGGAAAAGTAGTCGTTGGCGCCCGACTTCAGGGCCTCCACCGCCACCTCAATGCTGCCGTAGGCCGTGATCAGGAAGATCGGAGTCTCTTTGTCCCGCCGCCGGATGTCATCCAGCACTTCGAGACCAGACTTGTCTGGCATCATCAGGTCCAGCAGAATCAGGTCGTAGACGCCGGCCTCGAACTTCTTCAGTCCCTCCGTCGCATTCTCAGCGGTATGGACCGTGTAGCCTTCCAGTTCTAAAAGGGTTTCGAAGCTCTCTCGAATATCGGCTTCATCATCGATAACCAGGATGCGGCCTCGAGAACTGGATGCATCGGAGGCCGTGGCGGTAACGGAATCAAGATCAGGCATTCACCGGTTTCCTGCTGGCGGCCGGAAACTCAAGACGGAACAGAGCACCCTCACCGGGATTCGACTCCACTTCGATCATGCCGCCATGCTCTTCCACAATGCCATAAGTCACGCTCAGGCCGAGACCCGTCCCCTTTTGCATGCCCTTGGTCGTGAAGAACGGATCGAAGATCCGGCTCTGGTGATCGCGCGGGATGCCTGCGCCGCTGTCCCGCACTTCCACCCGGACACTGGCTTCCTCACCGTGCGTCCGCAGCGACAGGCGGCGCGTCTGCCCCGGCGGCAGATTCGACATCGCGTCGCGGGCGTTCAGGAATAGGTTCAGGAACACCTGCTGCAGCCGGCCGGCGTTACCCCGGATCAGAGGAGCGCCCTCCTCCAGGTCCACTTCAATCGCAATGGCGTGCTTATCGAACTGGTGCTCCAGCAGCGAGAGCGTCTCGCTGATCACTTTGTTCAGGTCCAGCGCCTCATACTCCGACGAAGAGGTGCGCGAGAAGTTCAGCAGCGAATTCACGATCTCGCTGGCACGGAACGTCGATTTCGCGATCTTTTCCAGCAACTTAGACTTCTGCTCGTCGCCATGCACCTGCTTGGCCAGCATTTGCGCATAGGTGGAGATCACGGCCAGCGGAGTGTTCACCTCGTGCGCCACGCCGGCCGCCAGCAGTCCGATGGAGCTCAACTTGTCAGCCTGCACCAGGCGGCGCTCCAGGTCTTCGCGCTCCGTCACGTCGTCGAAAATGATCAGGCGGCCGATGCGTGCGCCATCCTTCGTGACGAGCGGGGCGATCGCCAGGTTGACGATCACTTCCGTGCGCTCAACCTTCGACTTGCCATTCGCGGTGCCGTTCGACGTCCCGTTGCCGTTTCCATTCGCGTGGCCGTTTCCGTTCAGCGCGGGTAGCGCCAGGGTGTCCCGCCTCAGCGGAATCTTGTACAACTGGTGCACCTGGTTGTTGGCCCGCAGCGCGTCGAAGTGGGCGCCCAGTTCCTCCGGGAACAGGTCGCTGAGTTTTCGGCCCAGGGCCGCAATCCGCGGAATCCCCGTCAGCCGTTCGATCTGGGAGTTCCAGCTTTCCACCCTGTCGTCGAGATCGGCCGCCAGAATGCCGACGTTGATCGACTCCACGATGTTCTCGCTGAACTCCTTCAGCCGCTCGTACTGCTCCGCCTTGGCGGCCAGCGACCGGTAAAGCCGCGCGTTCTCCACCGCCATGGCGATGTAGCCGGCCAAGGACGCCAACAGGTCGATGTCGTCCGAACTGAGAAAATCGCCTTTGTTCGAACGGCTTACGCCCAGCCAGGCGAGCGTCTTGCCTCGGAAATTGCACGGCAGGTAGTAGGTGAGGTCCAGTTCCGCGATGGTCGCCCGGACCGACGGGGCCTTGCCGTGCGTCACGATGTCCAGGGCGTGGCGCGTGCTCTCGAAAAAGAGGTAGGGATCTTCTGGGGAGTCCAGCAGGAAGCTCAGGTCCAACCGCTCCGACTTCAACCTGCGCCGGCCGCCATCCCGGTCCAGGGCGGTGTGCAGCTGGAATCCAGGTTCGTTCTCCTTCGACAGGAAGAACGCGACATGGCCCACAGATAGCGTGCTCAGCAGACGCTCTCCGACGCTCATCAGCGTACGGTCCAGATCCATCTCGGAACTTAGTTCGCGTGCGAACGCAATCAAAGTACGACGATAGTCGTAGCGATCCTTATAGAAGAAGTACCGGTCGAGTTGTTGCTGGAACCAGCCTCGCAAGGGCTCAAAGACAAACGCCGCCACCAGCACCAGCAGCACCACCGAGGTGGGGCTGAGTTCGTCCCGCTTCGGCAGGGCGAAAACCAGCAGGTAGACGATACCCAGTACGGATAGCGTCGCCAGCATGTACACGTAGCCCTGCTGGAAGATGATGTCGACATCCATCAACCGGTAGCGCAGGATCGCGTAGGTCCAGGTGAGCGGAATGAAGGCCAGGAACAACACGGACAGCCGCATGGTGGGCGACGGCACCGAACCGATCAGGAACGGCACTGCATAGAGTGCCGCGAAGGGAACAATTCCGGCCAGCGTTCCATTGCGCAGCCACTTCAACTGCTGCCGGATAATCGTGTCCTCGGTGCGCCGGTAGCTGAAATGCAGCAGTACGGCTCCGGCGGCATACGACGCGCAGAACAGCAGCATCCAGGCGCGGTCGAGCACCCAGCGCATCTCGATCAGCGGCAGGGCCGTGTGAACCACGCCCATCGCCACACCTAAGTGCAGCAGGATCAGCGAGAGCGCCGGCAGGTAGACCGAGATGGCCTGCCAGTTGTTCCAGTGCCGCCGCGGCTCGGGGAACGTCAGGCAGAAGTGGACGAACAGCGCGGGCGCCAGCAACCCCGCCACGACGTTTGCGATATATATCCCGGTGTCGAAGCTGTTGAGTTTGCCGGTGTAGTGGAACGTGTGGAGGATGAAGCTGACCAGGCACAGGAAGTAGAAGTGCAGCGCCTTGGGCGCCTGGTTTCTGCGGAAGAACAGGAAGATGCCGATCGCGAGGTAAGCGGCACCGACAAAATACTGAAAATAAAGAGCCCGGTCGCGGTTGGCGTCGGCCACGATCACCTTGGCCGTGATCTCCACGCCGTTGCGGTTGAGCGTGTAGGTCGCCTTCCCCCAGACTCCGGCCTGGAAGAGCAGTTGGGCCACGTCGCTGGCTTGCCGGACAGGTACCCCGGGCGTGTTCTCCACCGGGGCAATCATGCGGACAATGTCGCCTTTGCGGATGCCGGCCAGATCCGCCGGTTCATCGCGCTCCACGTGAGCCGCCACTACCCGCAGGCTCTGCTCGCTATCGGCGGTATTGGGCACGTCCATCCAGGTCGCGCCGTCGTCGGGCAAATGGAAGCGAGCCTGCTGCTGGTAGTTCACACCAGCGCAGATGACGGCCGTCACGGTCAGAATGACCAGCAGCGCGCCGACAAACTGGCTCTTTAGCTCCTTCACCGCAACCCGGCTCCCTGGGCGGATCGTTTAGCGACACTCCACCACGGCGTTCTATTGCACGCGGAGTGCCATGATCCCAGTCTACTCTTACCTGGTTCACTCCTCATTGAAATCAACACCTTACCAAACGGAGTCGGGCCGCGCGCGCAATACGCTACTGGATTCGGGAGAAAACCTCCAGAAAATGGGTGCGGCCACTGCCGCTTTCCGCCACATTCCGGCAATTCTGCCCCTGCGGACCAGACTCCGCAAATGAGTCCGATCGTACGATTTGTGTAGATTTCGGGCCGGACAGTCTGCCGCCGGCACACATCCGGCGGCTACTTGGTTTCGAGGATGAACGTCGGCGCTAAGCCGGTGATCGTGGAGAAGTTGCCTTGCGCCGCCGATACTTTGGAGGAACACCCCTGGATCTTGCCCATGAAAGCGTGCGGGCTGACGTCGACATTCAGGTCGCGGTAAACCATGTCACCGTAGTAGTCGACCGGGAAGCTGATCGGCACGGGAGCCACCCGCTCCTGAACAACATACGGGGTCCTGACCGCCTGACGCAGGGCTCGCTCCCAGGTCGCGCTGTCAGCCTGCCACCCTTCGGTGGAGTGCAGTTCGCTGGAATCCTCGTTGGGCCGCAGCACCAGGGACTCGCGGTTCTTCTGAATGAAATCAAGCAGATCGACGGTCTGCCCTTTCCACGTCGTGCGGCCGGCGGCCACTACGCGGGTACAGGGAATCGACTCTTTGATCGCCTTCCGCTCAGCCGGAGGAAAACTCTCCGTGAGCGTGTCATCGGTCAGCAGGGCCAGCAGCGCTTTCTTCCTGGTCAGTTCCGTGCGGAAGCTATTCACCACGCACACCTTTCGCTCGCGGTAGGCGCGCACCAGCGGATGCGTGAGGTCGTACTTCATCAGGAACTCGTGGGCTCGCACTCCGCGATAGACCAGGTCGATCGTGAAATCGCCCTTGCGCAGGATCTCGTTTCGATATTCGAGCTGCTCAGGGAACACTACTTCCGCCTGCAATCCGTTCTTGCGGAACAACTCCACCAGCAGCGTATATTCGTGTGAGTCGATCGACGCAAAAGGTTGGCGGAACTCGAGAATCGCCACATTCGGCAGCGTCTTGCCGCCGAACTCCTTCCAGGCCTTCAGCGTAGCCGTCAGCAAGGGCTTCGCGCCGCCCACCTTGGCAATCTTGTTCTTCTTCCGGAATTCCTTCACCGGAGGCGCGTCGTAGAACAACTCGGACAGCGCATCGCCGTAAACCATGCCGTGCGGCATATCGGCCTGCGGCGCGGTGAAATGAACCGTACCGTTGTTCACCTGCGTGTCCATCAGCGACGCCACTGACCAGTTGGAATACCCGGGATCCACCGAAGCCAGCATCTTCTCCGCCGGCAGCATTTCCATGCGCGACATCAGATGCGGCTGAACAACCGCCATCTTCCGGATCCTGTCGATGGAGGCATTTAGCGATTCGGCCGTCTTCACCAAATTGATATACTGGCGGCGGCTGAGAAAATGAGGACGCAGTACGGGCGAAACCGGGCGGCCACTCACCATCAGATGGCGGGCTTTCCACTGTTCGCGCAGCTGGGCCATCCAGGCCGCATTGCGCTCCGGGTCCTGCTCCAGGATTTTATGATAGCGGGCTGTTGCCTCGCCCAACTGCGTCATAGCTTTGTCTACAGGGTAACTTGCAGTATCGCATAGACGGGTCGTGTTTGTGAAGACTACTACACGATTAGAAACCAATAAGTTTCGCATTTATAGCTAGTTAGAAGGAATTGTAGAAATGAGATTCAAGATTCAAGTTAGCGTCGCGGCAGCCGTCTTGCTGTCCGCCGCCGGCCTCTGCCGCGCCGATGAGGGCATGTGGCTGCTGAACGCTTTTCCCAAACAGGCCGTCGAGAGTAAGTATCACTTCCAAGTCACTGACCAGTTCCTCGATCACCTGCGCCTCAGCGCCGTCCGTTTCAACAGCGGCGGCACCGGCAGCTTTGTTTCAGCCGACGGTTTGCTCTTCACAAATCACCACGTTGGCGCCGATTGCATCCAGAAATTGAGCTCGAAAGAGAACGACTACATCAAGGATGGCTTCGTCGCGCGCACGCCCGCCGAGGAACGAAGCTGCCCCGACCTCGAAGTGAACGTGCTCCTCAAGATTGAGGACGTCACCGCCAAGGTCACCGCCGGCATCACACCGAAAACGCCCGCCTCGGAAGCCAATTCAAAGAAGAAGGCGGCCATGTCGGCCATCGAGAAGGCCTGCGGCGCTGCCACCGGCAACCGCTGTGACGTGGTAACCCTTTACGCCGGCGGCCTTTATCATCTTTATCAGTACCGCAAGTACACCGACATCCGGCTCGTGATGGCGCCCGAATTCGGAGTGGCCTTCTTCGGCGGCGACCAGGAGAACTTCACCTATCCCCGCTATAACCTCGACATCACCTTCTTCCGCGCCTATGAGAATGGCAAACCCGTCCACGTGGACAACTACTTCAAGTGGGCCAAACAGGGCGTCAAGGAGGGCGACCTCACCTTCGTACCCGGGAATCCCGGCTCCACCGGCCGCCTCATGACCGTTTCTGAATTGGAATTCTCCGGCCAGGCCTCCTACCCGCTCATCCAACGCCGCCTCAAGTCCCTCATTGAAGCCCTGGAAACCTACATGGCCAAAGGGCCCGAACAAAAGCGTATCGCCGGCGAGAATCTCTTCGGCAATCAGAACAGCTACAAGGCTTATACAGGCTTCCTCACCGGGCTGAACGACAGGAGCCTCATGGACGTGAAGCGCAAGGAAGAGAAGGCTTTAAAGGCGGCAATCGCCAAGGACCCGGCCAAGGCGGAGGAGTTCGCCAAGTTCTGGGATGAACTGGCCACCACCTATCAGAACTACCGGTCCTTCTACGCGCCGTTCTGGCTGCTGGAACGTGGCGCCACACGGGGCTCCGAACTGCTGACAATCGCCCGCGACGTGGTCCGCTATGCCGAGGAGAAACCCAAGCCCGACAGCCAGCGCCTGCGCGAATTCACCGACGCTGCCTTGCCCTCGCTGGAGCAGGCTATGTACTCCACCGCGCCCATTTACCCCGCCATGGAAGAGGTCGTCCTGGAAAACTACTTCTCCTTCCTGGCAAAGGAGTTGGGGGAATCGGATGCCACGGTCAAGGCCATCCTGGCGGGCAGAACCCCGGCCGAAGCGGCCAAATACTACGTACAGAGTAGTAAGCTGCCGCTGGTCGCCGAACGGAAACGCCTCGCCGCCAGTATGGAAGAGGTCCGCGGCTCCCGCGACGGGATGATCCAACTGGCGCTGATCCTGGATAAGCCCGCCCGCGAGCTCCGCAAGCGCTACGAAGATCAGGTGGAAAGCGTGGTCACACGCGCCTCCGCCCGAATCGCCCAGGCCCGCTTCTCCGCCTTTGGCGGCAGCGAGTATCCCGATGCCACCTTCACCATGCGGCTGGCCTATGGCGACGTCCGCGGCTACCAGGACAACGCCGGCAAGGCCATCCCGTATGCCACTGATTTTGCAGGCTTCTTCGCAAAAGGAAGCACGCAGGATCCGTTCGTCATTCCGGCTGCCTGGGTCAAAGCCAAGGCCGCGCTTGACCTGAAGACCCACTTCGACTTCGTTACTACAAACGACACACACGGCGGCAACAGCGGCAGCGCCACATTGAACACGCGGGGCGAGATCGTCGGCATCCTCTTCGACGGGAACATCGAGAGCCTGCCTAACCGCTTTGTTTACACAGACAAACAGTCGCGCAGCGTGCACGTCTGCAGTGAGGCGATCATCGAAGCCCTGCAAAAAGTTTACAAAGCTAACCGGCTTTTACAGGAGCTGGGCTTCACTTTGGGTACAGCCACCCCGTAACCATTCGCCCCAAATCTTCATCAAAACGTCAGAAGGTTGAGAACTCCTCCTCCGATTCTCAACCGCGTACGCGAGTACGCTCACTCCGGGAGAGGGACAACTTCCCTCTCCCGGTTTCTTTTGTCCCCGCCCCCAACTCAACCGGAGCCGCCATCCGGAATTGCCGCTATACTGGCCCCGTGAGCGAAGAAAAACCCCGGTCCGGCATGAGTTCCTATGCGAAGGCCGGAGCCTACTCCGGGCTGGCACTGATCACCCCCATCTCAGGGTGGATCTGCTACAAGGCCGGCGAGTATCTGAACCACGCCTGGAACACCTCCATGCTCGACACCGCCGGCCTGATTCTCGGCTGCGGCCTGGGCATGTATGAGACCGTCCGCCAAGCCACCCGCATCGAGGGGCTCGACAAGAAGAAGTGACCGCCGACCTCGATTACGCACGCATCACCCGCCGCATTGTCCAACTCATGGCGGCTCTGGCCTTCGCCGGCGCGCTTATCTTTTTCCTGGTGAAGGGCTTGGCCGGGACATTGAGCTTCCTGGGCGGAGCGGCCATCTCGAGCCTCAGTTTCTGGCTGCTGCACCGCATGGTGACCGACGTGACCAGGGTGGTGGAAGGCGAGACCGTACACAAGGCCTCGTTGTTCGTCCACGCCTTTAGAATGATCATCCTGGGCGGAGCGGCCTATGCTATCGTAAAGACTTACGGGTCTTTTGTCCCCGCTGTAGCCTGCGGCCTGACGCTAGCAGTGACGGCGGCGACTCTCGAAGTCCTCATCGAACTTCTGTATGCACGAGCATGAACTCTGGTTTACCGCGCTGCTGAACCATTATTTGGCGGCGCCGGCCAACGCACTCTTCCAACTGGTTGGCTTTCACACCGAAGACGCCCTCAAGCCGTGGTCCAACTACATGGCGATGGAGCTGCTGGTCATCGGCCTGCTGATGCTGGTGGCGGTCGTAGTTCGCGCCAGCCTCTCAGTGGACCGCCCAGGCAAGCTGCAACTGGTGATGGAAAACGTCTACACCTTTGTGGGCGATCAGGCGCACGAGATCATCGGCCATGGGGCCAAACCGCGAGTCGCCTTCTTTTCCATGATCTTCCTGTTCGTGCTGCTCTCGAACCTGCTGGGCATCGTCCCGACGTTTGAGTCGCCCACGATGTACTACTTCGTGCCGGCCGGGCTGGCCATCGCCACTTTTCTGTACTACAACGGCCAGGGCATCAAGGAACAGGGCGTCCTGGGCCACCTGAAACACTTCTGCGGCCCGCTGTGGTGGCTGGCCTGGTTCATGTTCCCCCTGGAAATCATCAGCCATTGCATCCGGCCCGTCTCGCTCACCATTCGTCTTTTCGCCAACATGCTGGCCGGTGAACAGGTGACGATGGGCTTCCTTGGCATGGTGCCCTGGGTGATTCCGGTGATCTTCATGGGGCTGCACTTCTTCGTCTCGTTCGTCCAGGCGTTCATCTTCATGATGCTCAGCATGGTCTACGTCGGCGAGTCGGTGGCGCACGAGGACCACTAATCGATTTTATCGGCCGTCAGTGTGAGGCCCCGGCGTCCCAACGCGTGGCAGGCAACCACCTCCTGGCAGCCAGTTCGTAAGGAGCAAACAATGACCGTTCGCAACATTCTCATCCTGATGGTGCTCATGATGATCGCCGTCCCGACCTTCGCCCAGACGGGCTCAACCACCGGCACCTTCGTGCTGCCCGGCGCCTTCGCCATGGCGATCGCTTCCGGCCTCTGCGCCCTGGCGCAGGGCAAAGCGATCTCCGCTTCCGTCGAAGGCATTGCCCGCAACCCCGGGGCCGCCGGCGCCATCCGCATCCTGCTCATCCTCGGTCTCGCCTTCATCGAATCCCTGGCGCTGTTCACCCTGATCAACGTCGGCAAGTAGTCTCCGCATAAGCGGTTTGAAAAAAGGCCCGGCCTCGCGCCGGGCCTTTTTCTATCCTGAAGAGAGAACGCAATGAAACTCCACGGCATCTTCCCCCCCATCGCCACACCCTTCAATTACGACGGCGACATCTACACGGCCAAGGTCGAACACAATGTCACCAAGTGGAACAAGACGGGACTGGCCGGCTATGTGGTCTGCGGCTCCACCGGAGAGAGCGTCCACCTCACGGTCGAGGAGAAGCTCCAGATGTTCGAACTCGTCGCCAAATACGCGGCCTCGGACAAGATCCTCATGGCCGGTACCGGCGTAGAAAGCGTCCGTGAGACCGTGATGCTCACCAACCGCGCCGCCGAGATGGGCTACAAAGCCGTGATGGTGCGCACCCCGCACTACTACAAGAACCTGATCAACAACGCCGCCGCGCAGACCCTTTACTACCGCAGCGTGGCCGACCAGGCCAAAATCCCGCTGATGATCTACAACTGGCCCCAGGCCACCGGCGTCGACATCCCCGCCGACGCAGTGAATTCTTTGAGCCACCATCCGAATATCATCGCCATTAAAGAAAGTTCAGGTAACATTGAAAAGGTGATGCAGATGCTGCGCGAAACGAAGCCGGGGTTCCAGGTCCTTGTGGGCTCGGCGCCCACTCTTGCCCCTTCTTTCGCCGTCGGCGCGGTGGGCGCCGTGCTGGCCTATGCCAATGCCGCTCCCTATTCGACCATCGCCATTTGGGAAGCGCACCGCCAGCGCGAGTTCGACGCCGCGATGGACTGGCAGCGCCGCATTGCCCGGGCCTCCGTCCTCGTCACCACGAAATACGGCATCCCCGGCCTGAAACACGCCATGGATTTGAACGGTTATTACGGCGGGCCCGTGCGCCTGCCGCTCACCCCCGTTTCACCGGAAGCACGCCAGGAAATCGAGGCTGCTTTCGCCGATTTGAAAGGTTGATCTCGCGCATTTTTCTTCGCGTTAAGCACCTCTCCGCGCGGCGTTTCCGATGTTGCACATCGCGGCGCCGCGCAACCCTTCCCGCCTAAGCGCGCACCCGTCCCGGCCGCTTCCCCATTCACCGCACACTTTGGACTTGTATTTGCCATTCAAATGGCAGGTGCCGCCTCGACACCGCGTTGCAGAACGTTTCTCCGCGGATTCGGGCGAATGCCAGCGTGAGCGGCGGTAAGAATTACCGTCCTGGCGAATTCATTACTGGAGACCTCATTGAATCCCAACGGTCGTGTATCAGGACCACCCGGCAGCACTCATTCCAGCCAGTGGGCGCAGCGCGCGCGCGCGCTGCGAAACATCCCGCCGGTACTGCGAATCGTCTGGCAGTCGGGGCGGTTGGTGGTGGGCGGCAATATCGCGTTGCGGCTGCTCGGCGCCGTGATCCCCATCGCCATGCTGGCGGTCTCGAAGGTGATCATCGACGGCATCGTACAGGTGTCCAAGAATCAACCGCTGCCCGAATGGTTTTGGGCGTGGGTCGCGGCGGAGTTCGGCCTTGCCCTGCTGGGCGGCCTCACGGGACGCACTATCGGCTTCCTCGACAGCCTGCTGGCCGACCGGTTCAGCCGCCATCTCAGCATACGGATCATGGAGAAAGCCGCCCGCCTCGACCTGCTCAGCTACGAGGATCCTGTTTTCTACGACAAACTGGAACGCGCCCGCGTTCAGGCGACCGACCGCATCGGCATGGTTCACGCCACCGGCACGCTGCTGCAGCAGGTCGTCATGGCCGCCGGTTTCTGCGCCACCATCTTCTGGTTTTCACCCTGGCTGCTCGTGCTGCTCATCGCCTGCATCGTGCCGGCATTTCTCGGCGAAAGCCACTTCGCCTTTCTCGGGTATTCGCTGAGCCTTCGCCAGACCCCGGTACGGCGCCAGATCGACTACCTGCGCGTGCTCGGCGCCAGCCGCGAATCCGCCAAGGAACTCAAGCTCTTCGGCCTCGCCGGCCACTTCACGCGGCAGTTCGAGGAGCTCTCGAACGGCATCTACGAACAGAACACGTCACTGGGCCGCCGCCGCCTCTTCGCCGGAGCAGCGCTCTCCCTCCTGACGACCTCCGGCTACTACGGCGCCTACGTGTACGTCGTCTGGCGCGCGGCCACGGGCACCATCACCCCCGGCTCCATGACCTTCCTCGCCGGTGCGATCGCCGGCGCCAGTTCCAACATCCAGTCGATCTTCTCCACCTTCGCCAGCATCGCGGACCAGGCGCTGTTCCTCACCGATCTTCTGGCTTTCTTCTCGGTCACACCGAAGATCACCTCCAAACCGCACGCGCTGCCCGCGCCGCGCGCCATCCGCGATGGCTTCCGCATGGAACACGTCTCGTTTAGCTATCCCGGCAACCCGCGCCGCGTCGTCGAGGGGCTCGACCTGCATCTCGCCGCGGGCGAACGCGTCGCACTGGTCGGCGAGAACGGCCAAGGCAAAACAACCCTCGTCAAACTGCTGACGCGTCTCTACGACCCCACCGAGGGCAGGATTCTGCTCGACGGGGTCGACCTTCGCGACTATGATCTCGAAAGCCTCCACTCTCAGATAGGAGTCATCTTCCAGGACTTCGTTCGCTACGAGATGACGGCGCGCGCCAATATCGCCGTGGGCCAGATCGAAATGCAGGGCCCGGAGCGGGAACGGCGCGTGAAGGAAGCCGCCCGCAAGAGCCTCGCCGCCGATGTTATCGATCGCCTGCCGCAGGGACTCAACCAGCAGTTGGGCCGCCGCTTTGAAGGCGGAGTGGATCTCTCCGGCGGCGAATGGCAGAAGGTGGCCCTGGCGCGCGCCTACATGCGCGACGCCCAGTTCCTGATCCTGGACGAACCTGCCGCAGCCCTCGACGCCCGCTCTGAATACGATCTCTTCCAACGCTTTGCCTCGTTGACGCAAGGCAAGACCGCATTGCTGATCTCGCACCGCTTCTCCACCGTGCGCATGGCTGACCGCATTCTGGTCCTCGAAGGCGGCCGGGTGGTGGAAGACGGGTGCCACGAACGATTGCTGGCCGAGGGAGGCCGGTACTCCGCCATGTTCGAACTACAGGCTGCAAGTTACCGCTAGGGGAAGCCATGCTCATTGAGAACCAGACGACAAATGAATGGGAAGAGGTGGTCCGCCGCGAGGTTGCGCTGTGGACAACCAGCCCGCGCGGACACAGTCACCGCCCCGAAACGATCTTGAGCCGCGTCAGGACCGCCCTAAAGGAACTGGCGCGCACCGACGCCAACGCAACCGTGCTGCGCGACGGCGCCCACCTGCTGCGCACCGCCCTGCAGGAGGCCGGAGACGCTGCCATCGGAATGCGCAAGCAGCCGCATGTCAACGGCGAAGCGCGCATCCTGCTGGCGGCCGAACTATTCGACAGCGTCCAGCGCGGCGTCTTTGACGAGGTGGAACTCATCTCCTTCACCTCCGCACTGTTGCAGGAATGCGACCTGGAAATGGGCGAGCTGTGGGCGCTCAAGCCGGCGCTGCAACTGGTCTACCTGCAGCGCGTCGCCGGTGCGGCTGAAATCGCCGTGCAGGGCGAAGCCTGCCCCTGGCTCGCACGCACCCTGGACGCCATCCGGATGCTGGGCGAGACACCCTGGAAAGAGTTCTTCGAAAGCCTCAATCCGGTGGACGCCATCCTCGCTGGGGATCCCGCGCGCGCCTACAGCGCCATGGATTACGAGAGCCGTGACCAGTACCGCAGCCGGATCGCCCGCCTCGCCACCCACGCCGCCGCGCATGAGCGGGAAGTGGCCGAAGCCGCGATCCAACTCGCCAGCCTGGGCGAATCCGAGCGCACGCGCCACTGCGGCTACTACCTCTTCGCCGAAGGCCTGCCCGAACTGAAGCAGCAGATCGGCTACCGCGTGCCCTGGATGGAGTGGATCTCCGACGCGTTTCGAAACAGCCCCACCGCGGTCTTTCTCTGCGGCGTCGAGATCTCGACGTTCCTCATCGTCGCCCTGCTCCTCAGCGGCCTGAACGCCATGACCCCGTTGCTGGGCGGCATTCTGCTCACCCTGCTGCCCGCAACCCACGCCGCCGTCCATCTGATGAATGCGCTCGTCAGCCACTTCACCGAGACTCGCTCCCTGCCGAAGCTCGACTTCTCCGACGGCATCCCGCGGGACTCCGCCACTCTGGTCGTCGTCCCCACCCTGCTGATGAACCGCCATCAGGTCGACACCCTGGTGCGCGATCTGGAAGTCCGCTTCCTGGCCAACCGCGGGCCCAATCTCCACTTCGGCCTGCTGACCGACACGCCGGACTCCTCCACCAAAGTGGACGAACGCGACGAACTCGCGGGCGTCTGCGCCGGCCTCCTGGACGAACTGAATGAGCGCTACGGCGACGCTACGCACAAGCCGTTCTTCCTCCTCCATCGCGACCGAGCCTTCAATCCCGCTGAAGGCAAGTGGATGGGGTGGGAGCGTAAGCGCGGGAAACTGCTCGACCTCAATCGCTTTCTGCGCGCCGCGGCCGATTCGTTCCCCGTCAAGACCGGTGACATGGACGCGATCTGCCGGGCCCGCTATGTCATCACGCTCGACACGGATACCCAGTTGCCGCGCGGCGCCGCGGCCCGGCTCGCCGGCACCATGGCTCATCCGCTCAACCGGCCTGTGATCAATGCCGCCACCAACATGGTCGCCGCCGGCTACGGCGTGCTGCAGCCGCGCGTCAGCGTCTGCATCCGATCCGCTTCCCGCAGCCACCTCGCCGCCATCTACTCAGGCCACACCGGCTTCGACATCTACACAAGAGCCGTCTCCGATGTCTACCAGGACCTCTTTGGAGAAGGCATCTTCACCGGCAAGGGCATCTACGACATCGACGTCTTCCGCGCTGTGCTGGAGAACCGCTTTCCCTGCAACCAGCTCCTGAGCCACGACCTCATCGAAGGGATCTACGCCCGCGCCGGCCTGGTCTCGGACATCGAGGTCGTCGACGACTACCCCTCCCACTTCAGCGCCTACAGCCGCCGCCAGCACCGCTGGGTGCGGGGCGACTGGCAGATCATGCGCTGGCTGCTGCCCTTCGTGCCCGACTTCTTCGGCAACATCATCCCCAACCCCATCCCGATCATTTCGCGCTGGAAGATCCTCGACAACCTGCGCCGCAGCCTGATTCAGCCCGCCACGCTCATGCTGATGCTGGCAGGCTGGTTCTTCCTGCCCGCGCCCGCGTTGTACTGGACGCTCACCAGCATCGCCCTGCTGCTCATTCCGGCCTACACTTCGCTGCTCATGCTGCCGCTGCGGCTCAAGCCCGGGCACATGACCACCACCCTGCGCGACGCCGCATCCGCCTTCGTGCAGGACCACATCGCGGCCTTCCTCGACCTCACGTTCCTCGTGCACCAGTCGTTCGTCGCCCTCGACGCCATTGTCCGGACCTTGATCCGCACCCGCATCACCCGCCGCCGCATGCTGGAGTGGGAGACCGCCGCGCAGGCCGAAACCGTGCGCCGCAAACGCGCTCCGGCCGACGTATACCTGGCCACGACACCGCTCGTGGTGCTGGCGCTCACGTGCCTCCTGGTCTTCTTCGCGGACGACGCCCTGCCGGCCGCCCTGCCCATGCTGGTGCTCTGGCTGGTCTCCCCGCTGGTCTCGCGCTGGCTCAACGGCCAGCCGCCCTCTCATATCCGGTCCCTCAACGCGGAGGAAGCCGAAGTGCTCAGGGGCTTCACCCTGCGCACCTGGCGCTACTTCCAGGAGTTCAGCACCGCGCGCAATCACTATCTGATTCCCGACAACGTCCGCGAACAAGGCCTGCGGGAAGCGGAGCGCATCTCCCCCACCAACATCGGCCTGTTGCTCAACGCGCGCATCGCGGCCGTCGAGCTCGGCTACCTCTCTCTCGAGGAGTTCACCACGAAGACACGCTCCACCCTCGCGTCCATGCTCCGCATGAAGCGCTACCGGGGCCACTTCTTCAACTGGTACGACACGCGGACCCTCAAGGCGCTCGAGCCGGAAGAGGTCTCGACCGTCGACAGCGGCAATCTCGTGGTGTGTCTCTGGACGCTCGCCCAGGCCTGCCGGGAATGGCAGGAGAAGCCCCCGGTGCCCGCCAGGCTGTGGCGCGGCATCCTCGATCACATCGAAGTCCTGGCCGAAGAGGAGCCCCAGCTCACCACGGAACTGCTCCGCTTCGCCCGGGCACTCGCCCCCCAGGCGCCTGCCTGGCCCATACCCGCCCTGGAGGCCCTCGTCCGGCCCATTGCGGCCCAGTTGACCAAGCTCACGAGCCGCTCCGCCTGGTGGGCCGAACAGCTCCTGCAGAGGCTCCACGAGGCGGCCCAATCCACGCCGCCGGAGCCACGCCGCCTGCACGCCATCGAACGCCTCGCCGCCCGCCTCGCCGATGAGATGGAGTTCGACTTCCTCTACCGGCCGCGCAAAAAGGTCCTGGCCATCGGCTACAGCGTACAAGGCGAACGCCTGCACCCGTCCTGCTACGACCAACTCGCGTCCGAAGCGCGCATGGCCGTCTTCGCCGCCATCGCCAAGGGCGACATCCCCACCGAAGCCTGGTTCCACCTGGGCCGCTCGCACACCATGCGCCACGGCTACCGCCTGCTGCTCTCCTGGTCCGGCACGATGTTCGAGTACCTCATGCCGCGCATCTGGATGCGCCATCACCGCGACACCCTGCTCGAACTCACGTGCCAGGGCGTGGTCGCCGTGCAGCAGCGCGACGCCCGCCTGCCCGGCTCGCCCTGGGGCCGGTCGGAAACCGCCTACGGCTACTCCACCGATCACGTCGAATACCCCTATGCGGCCATGGGCCTGCCCTCCATTGCGCTGAACCCCCGCTGCCACGCGTCTCCGGTGGTTTCACCCTATGCCAGCTTCCTGGCGTTGATGGTCACCCCGCGCGCCGCGTTCGACAACCTGCGCCATATGCGCCGCCTCGGCTGGCTCAGCCAGCGCGGCTTCTACGAAGCAGCCGACTACTCGGTCCAGCGCGAAGACGTCCGCGGCGAGTACAGCCTCGTACGCTGCTGGATGGCCCACCACCACGGCATGAGCCTGCTGGCGGCCACTGACCTCCTGTTGGATCACCGCATGCAGGATCTCTTCCACCAGGACGAAAAGGTGCAAGCCACGGAACGCCTGTTGCACGAACGCCTGCCCGCGGATCTCGTCGTGAGCGAGTCGGTGAACAGCCCGCTCAGCATGCCGGCCGCGGCCACGGCCGAGAACGAAGCGTAACGGCCTGGGCTATTCGACGCCCAGGTCCCGATAGAAGAACACCGTCGTGTGCAGCTCCCCACTGGCGCTACGCGCAAAGCGGGGCACTTCGCCGAACCGGACGTAGCCCATCGCGGCATACAACCGCTCGGCGAAGTCGCCCTTGCGCGTGTCCAGCACCAGCAGCTTCCGGCCCAACGCCGCCGCCTGCACCTCCACCGCATGCATCAGCGCACGGCCCACGCCGCGCCGCCGCGCACGCCGGTGCACCAACAGCTTGGTGATCTCCGCCCGGTGGCGGCCGTTCTGGTTGGGCGGCATCGCCAGTTGAACCGACCCCAGCAGGCCCGACTCATCGCGCGCGGCCAGCAGTTCGATGGCCCGGCTGCGCAGGCGCTGCTCCACGCCCGTCCAGTATTCGTCCGCGGCCTCGCGAGTCAAAGGGGGCAGGAATCCCACTGAGGCGCCGCTGTCGACGGCATCTTGTAGTAACTCAATTAAATCCTCGCGCAAGGGCGCGAACTCCTCGGGCCGGACACACCAGATCTGCATTGCTCACCCATAGCGTAGCGCCACCACGTCGCCGGTGCGCGGCCACTTCCCCGCCAGCCGCCCGGACGGCCTGCCCCACCCGGCAACTTCGCCGTTTACCTGCCGCCGGCTGGACGATGAAAACTTACAAGCCCGTCGATTGACTCTCCGCCCCGCGCCTGCCATCCTGCCCCCATGCGATTCCTGATCCCGACCCTGCTGCTGACAATCACGGCCTGCGCCTTTGGACAGAGCTCCGACAACCCGCTCAGCACCTCCACCAAGGGCCTCTACACCATGGCGAAGAGCAACCTCGTCAAGGCGGCCGAAAAGATGCCCGAGGAACAGTATGGTTATAAGCCGACCCCCGACATCCGGTCGTTCGGCCAATTGGTCGGCCATGTGGCGGACGCCAATTTCATGTTCTGCTCCGCCGCCCTCGGCGAGAAGCCGCCCACCAGCGGTGTGGAAAAGAGCCAGACCAAAAAGGGCGACCTCGTCCAGGCCCTCCAGGACTCCTTCAAGTACTGCGACAAAGCCTACGACTCCATGACCGACGCCAAGGGCGCCGCCAAGGTGAAGTTCTTCGGCTCTGAGCGTCCCGCACTCGGCGTCCTCGACTTCAACGTCGTCCACGACTACGAGCACTACGGCAACATGGTCACTTACCTGCGCCTCAAAGGCCTCGTCCCTCCGTCCAGCGAAGGCCGCTAAACCCTACCTCATTCCCCCACTCGTCATCAGCCCGCGGGGCCCTCCTCGCGGGCTTTCGATTGCCCACTCGATTCAGGCAATCCCGCCGCAGGCCAGGCTCGACAACCCGTCCCGCCGCCGGTTCTCTTCCGCCCAATTCAACGCATACCCCGCCACCACCTGCCAGCCCGGCTGCATCAGCATCAGGTGCGACCGCCCGGAGAACTCCTGATACCCCGTCACCGCCGGGGAACGCCCATACCTCTCGTAGTTCAGCCGGTTCAGCTCCGCCGGAGCAAACTGGTCCGCCCCGCCCGCCGCCAGCAGCAGCGGAGCGCGCGTTCCATTCGCGAAATTCACCGTCGCGTCGGATTGCGACGAGAGCACCGCGAACAACGACTGGTACAACGGCCGGCACGGCCCAGGCACGATATTCCGCTGATACACCCGGATCGCGTCCCCGTCGCTCATCGTATTGGCGAACACCCGCCGGAACACATTGAACGGCAGCATCACCGTGTGATTCGCGTGGAACGAGCGCGACAGCGCCGGCCACACCGAGCTCAACACCCCCAGCGGCAGCCCCACCACCCCCTTCGGAGTGGCTGAATTGATCGCCACCCCCGCCGCGCCCAGCCCCCGGTCCAGCAGCATCTGCACCACCAGTCCGCCCAGGCAATGCCCCATCAGGATCGGCGGAGCCGGCAGCGACCGGATCAGCCGCGCGTAATGGTCCGTGATCTCCTTCAGCCCCAACCCGGCCAGCGCCTCCGGATCCCGCCGGATCTCTTCCACCCGGTCCGCCATGCGCGGCCACGCCGGAGCCAGCACGCAGTAACCGCGCGCCTCATAGTAGGAACAGAAGAACTCCCAGCACTTCGGCGCCATCCACAACCCGTGTATCAGCACAATCGTCTTGGATGGATCCTTAATCCGCGCAGGCAGATCCTCCACCTGTGCGGCCGGCCGCGCCAGCCCCAACTCTGTCGGTCCGGCCTTCCGCGGACCCCACAGGTTCTCCACCAGCCATCGATCATCCCGGCCAGCGCTCTGCGGCCAGGCCGCCTGCATCGGCCCGCGGCTGGCGCCGGCTGCGCTGCGAATGGGCACAACTCCGCTGTTCAGGCGCTTCTGCGGCGTTGAATCTTGTGACATGCGTGGTCTCCAGTAAGGAAGGACTCGAGCGCAACCCAGCTCTTCCTACACTCTGCCCCATCGCCGCCGCGATTCCATCCCGTATTCGAGTGGGCGAGGAGCCCCTATTCCAACCAGTTCCGCAATACCACTTTCCAGGGGGACCATCGGATAGCCTGGGCAGCCAGGCGCCAGCCGGCAGACCCGTTCTGTCCGCAAAGGCATGTCCGGCAGGAAGTCAGGCTGGGCGCTCGCCGCCAGGCGCACCCCAATCACTGCGGCCTGCAGACGGAGAATCGAAATCAGGCAACGGCCGCGCCCAGCCAAAGATTGAAAAAGCCTATCAAAGGATCTCCACCTCTGTAAACCACCCCATCGCCGGACCCTGAGCAGGGCAGCCCGCCGAACCGGATCCATCCGCAACGAACCCCGACCGTCAGGGAGTCCCCATGGCCCTCCGGTCCGCCAAATCGCACGAAGCCGCAACGAACCCCGACCGTAAGGGAGGGGTCCCCACCCCGTTGCGAACCGCGACTGGCAAGGAGTCCCAGCATGGCCCCACGGCCCGCCAAAGCAGAAGAAAGCTCGGCCGGGCCGGAACACGTGGGACGGCGCCCCCCTGGTCGGCCCCGTGGAGGCTCATCGCCACCCACCCGCCGACTTTCCACGGAGCCCCAGCATGGCCCTGCGGGCCGCCAAAGCGGAGGAAGCCGCCCCCCACATCCCAGTCCCAGAGCGAAGCGACGGGCTACGCGGGCGCCTTCCTCGGACCGGGCCACGGCCCCCCTCGTCTTCTTCGCAGGGCCCAACCCCGCGCCTACCACAACCCGCCCATCCAAATCCAAACCCCCACCTACCCCACATTGCTATCCTCGGAATCGGGCATGGCGTCGCAATTCAGCGTCGCAGTGATCGCCGAAAAGCCTTCCGTGGCACGCGACATTGCGAGAGTTCTCAAAGCAACCAGTACCGGCCAGGGCTACCTGCACGGCAACGGCTTCGTCGTCACCTGGGCCATCGGCCACCTCGTCGCCCTCGCCCAGCCCCACGAAATCCGCGCCGACTGGAAATGGTGGAAACGCGAAACCCTCCCCATGCTCCCCGAACAATGGCCCCTCGTCATAGGCGAGGAGACCAAGGACCAGTTCGAGGTCGTCCGCAAAATCCTCACCTCCCCCAAGATCTCCGACGTCATCTGCGCCACCGACGCCGGCCGCGAAGGCGAGCTCATCTTCCGCTACATCTACGAAGCCGCCGGCTCCGACAAGCCCGTCCGCCGCCTCTGGATCTCCTCCCTCACCCCCGACGCCATCCGCGACGGCTTCGAAAAGGTGAAAGCCGGCACCGCCTACGACGCCCTCGCCGACGCCGCCCGGGGCCGCAGCCGCGCCGACTGGCTCGTCGGCATGAACCTCTCCCGCGCCTACACCCTCGGCCACGGCGAGGACTTCTCCGTCGGCCGCGTCCAGACCCCCACCCTCGCCATGGTCGTCGAACGCGAACTCGCCATCCGCCACTTCGTACCCGAGGACTACTACACCGTCACCGCCGAATTCTCCCCCGGCGACGACCGCTCCTACTCGGGCACCTGGTTCCGCCCGGGCGGCGAAACCCTCGACGCTTCCTCCCGCCTGCCCGCCGACGGCATCGAAGCCAACGCCATCGTCGACCGCGTCAAAACCGGAGCCGCCCACATCGAGAAGATCGAGGCCCAGACCAAGCGCATGCCGCCGCCCGGCCTCTACGACCTCACCGAGCTCCAGCGCCACGCCAACCGCCTCTACGGCATGAGCGCCCAGCGTACCCTGGACACGGCCCAGGCCCTCTACGAACGCCACAAGCTAATCAGCTACCCCCGCACGGACAGCCGCCACCTCTCGGCCGACGTCGCCAAAACCCTGCCCAAAATCGTAGCCGGCATCTCCGCCCCCTACCAGGCCCACCTCGCCCCCGGCACCGGCGAACGCCCTCTAAACAAACGTTACGTGGACGACACCAAGGTCACCGACCACCACGCCATCATCCCGACCGGAGTCTCCGCTGAGCGAGCATCCCTAAACGGCGAGGAGGAGCGCATCTTCGACCTCATCTGCCGCCGTCTCCTCTCCGCCTGGCACGACGACCACATCTGGTCGGTAACCACGGTAATCACCCTGGTCCGAAGCACCCCGTCATCCGGTTCCTCCACCCCGTCATCCGAAACGTCCAGCCAGTTATCCGCGTCATCCCGCCCGTCGTCCGAACCAACCTCCCCGTCAGGAGGGCGGACGCCCTCGTCCGCAGCCGACCCCCTGGTCGGCACCACGAACCACCTCAACCCAGCCCCATCCTCCCCGTCAGGACGGCGGACGCCCTCGTCCGCAGCCGACCCCCTGGTCGGCACCACGAACCACCTCAACCCAGCCCCATCCTCCCCGTCAGGACGGCGGACGCCCTCGTCCGCAGCCGACCCCCTGGTCGGCTCAAACTCCATCGACGACCGCTTCCACTCCAGCGGCACCGCCATCCAGCAAACCGGCTGGAAAGTCCTCGACATCGTCACCCGCAAAAAAGAAAAGAAACCCCGAGGCGCCTCCACCGAAGACACCGACGACCCCGGCAACACGGACGACGCCCAGGAACTCCCCCCCGGCCTAACCCCCAACCAGAGACAAACGGTTCTCGGCGCCGACGCCATCGAAAAGCGCACCCGCCCCCCCAAGCGCCTCACCGAAGGCACCTTGCTCACCGCCATGGAAACGGCCGGCAAAACCCTCGACGACAAGGAGCTCTCCGACGCCATGAAGGAGAGCGGCCTCGGCACACCCGCCACCCGGGCCCAGATCATCGAAGTCCTCCTGAAACGCGGCTTCATCGAGCGCCGTGGCAAGAGCCTGGAAGCCACCGACAAAGGCATCCGCCTCATCGAGGTCGTCCACCCCGAAGTAAAAAGCCCCGCCATGACCGGCCAGTGGGAAGCCCACCTCAAACGCATCGAACGCGGCCAGGCCGAACTCCAGCCCTTCCTCCACGGCATCGAGGAGTACGTCCGCGAAGCCGTCGGCAAAGCCTTCAGCGGAGCCATTGCCGCCGAGCGCACCCAGCACACCCGCGTCCCCACCCGCGACATCGTCCGCGCCCAACGCCAGGCCGTCACCGGCTCCCTCGACGACATCCTCCACACCCGCTTCCGCTTCCCCGGCTATCGCCCCAACCAGGAAGCCGTCTGCCGCGCCGTCATGGAAGACAAGGACGTCCTCCTCGTCATGCCCACCGGCTCCGGCAAATCCCTCTGTTACCAGCTCCCCGGAGTCGCCCGTGGCGGCACCACCCTCGTCATCAGCCCCCTCATCGCCCTCATGGAGGACCAGGTCGCCAAGCTCAACGCCATGGGCTTCGCCGCCGAACGGATCCACTCCAATCGCGACCGCGCCGCCTCCCGCGAAACCTGCCACGCCTACCTCGCCGGCGAACTCGACTTCCTCTTCATCGCCCCCGAACGCCTCCGCGTCCAGGGCTTCCCCGAGATGCTCGCCAGGCGCAAACCCACCCTCGTCGCCATCGACGAAGCCCACTGCATCTCCCAATGGGGCCACGACTTCCGCCCCGACTACCGCAACATCGGCCAGCACCTGCCCGGCCTCCGCCCCGCGCCCGTCATCGCCCTCACCGCCACCGCCACCCCCCTCGTCCAGCGCGACATCGCCGTCCAGCTCGGCCTCCACTCCGCCGAATCCCTCATCCACGGCTTCCGCCGCGAAAACATCGCCATCGAAGTCGTCAAAGCCCCGCCCGGCAGCCGCGCCAAACTCGCCCTCGAGCTCCTCCAGGACGACGAACACCGCCCCGCCATCATCTACGCCCCCAAACGCAAGGACGCCGAACACTTGGCGAGCCTCCTCGCCGGCTCCTTCCCCTCCGCCGCCTACCACGCCGGCATGGAAGCCGACCGCCGCGAAAAAGTCCAGACCGGCTTCCTCCAGGGCAAACTCGAAGTCATCGTCGCCACCACCGCCTTCGGCATGGGCGTCGACAAAGCCGACGTCCGCACCGTCATCCACACCGCCCTGCCCTCCAGCGTCGAAGGCTACTACCAGGAAATCGGCCGCGCCGGCCGCGATGGGCTCCCCGCCCGAGCGATCCTGATGCACTCCTACGCCGATCGCTACACCCACGACTTCTTCTACGAGCGCGACTACCCCGAACCGGACATAGTCGCCAAAATCTTCAAGGCGCTCACCCCCGACGCCCAGCCCAAGGACCTCGTCCGAGCCCGCGTCCGCATGGCCGAAGACGAATTCGACATCGCCATGGAAAAACTCTGGATCCACGGCGGAGCGGTCGTCGACTACGCCGAAAACCTCAGCCTCGGCTCCGTGCAATGGCGTGAATCCTACATCGAGCAGCGCGAGCACAAGATGGCGCAGTTCCAGAAGATGCTTTCGTACTGCGAAGTCTCCTCCTGCCGCATGCTGGCCCTGTTGCGCTACTTCGGAGACAGCGAGGACCTGAACCGCCGCTGCGGCCACTGCGACATCTGCGCCCCCGACGAGACGATCGCCCAGCAGCTCCGCGAAGCCACCCCCAAGGAAACCGCGAGAGCCACCCAAATCATAGAGGCCTTGAAGAAGATCGAAGCCGTCTCGGCCGGCCGCCTCTACACCCAGGTCTTCCCCGACGCGGTCCTGGACCGCCGCGCCTTTGAAGAACTAATCGGAGCCATGGCCCGCAGCGGCCTGATCGTGATCACGGACACGTCGTTCACCAAGGACGGCAAGGAAATCGAATTCCGCCGCGTCCGCATCTCGGACGCCGGCTGGGCCGAAGACGCGGTAGCGGCCCTCCGCCTACCGGTAGAAATCGAAGCAATCCCGAAAGCTAAGCGGAGCCGCAAGAAGACGGCCGCGGGCGCCGAGAGAGCGCCGAGGCAAGCATCCAAGGCGGTCGAGGCAAAACCCAAGCGCGAGCGCAAACCGAGGTCAACGTCCAAATCGGAAACCAAGCCCCCCAAGCGCCCAGCAGCCGAATTGGAGCACGCCGCCTCCGCCCCGAGGGCCGCGACCCCGCCGCCCGCCAGGAACCTGAAACTGGAAGACGCCCTGAAAGCCTGGCGCTTAGGCGAAGCGAAAAAGAAAGGCCTCCCGGCGTTCAGGATTCTGACGGACCGGACGCTCCAAACCATTGCTGCCAAGAGACCCCAGACGACCAGGGAGTTGCTGGAGGTGCCGGGCATGAGCCTGAGGCTCGTGGAGCAGTATGGCGCGCCGATTTTCCGGATTATTGAGAAGGCGGGGTGACCGCCGAGTTTCAACCCGCTTGCCTCGTCCGTCATTCGTACCCATACAACCACATAGGCCGCTAAGTCGCGATACTCCGAACATCAACGCCAACACAGCCGCAATCTCGCTTTCGTGGGCGCCGCTACCTATGCTCCAGACCAACTTTCGGGCCAACATCTCCGGCAGGGAGTATCGGGACCAAGATGACCACAACTGCAAATCCGTAATGCCCAAACTCAAGGAGACGCCGCAAACCGAACCTGCTATCGGCAGAGGCATTCTGCAAGGAGTCGGCCACAGTGCCCGCAGTACAGCTCGTCTGCGCATCGAGCAACGGTGGCCCGCGGATTCTGAGTGTAACCTTCCGTCAGGTGGAAGCCGCATGAAGGGCAGAAGTTGTGTCCAAGCCTGTCAGCAGATTCGCAATCTCGGCATTCATATTTGGGCATCAAGCCTCGATGGTAACACCACGATCGAGCAGGTGGACGCTCAGGCAGGCTTCAGAATGCACCTGTGTAATTGAATCCATTGCGAAATCCTGCCGCCATCACCTGTCGACGGAGCAAACTCCAGGCCAGTCGCAATCACGCGCCTCCATGGGTCCCCGATGATACAATTCGCTCGTGCACCGGACCGCTAACATTCCGTCGGAACTACAACTGATCTTCGATCAAATCCGTCTTGGAATTGATCGCCGCTCGCCCCTGTCCCCCGATATCGCAGGATTGATAGGGGTCTCGAAATCGTTTCTTCAGTCCTGCCTCACTGGCAAACGTCGCTTAGCGCCCTCACGCTTGATCGTCCTTTGTAGAGAGATGGGGATTGACTTCAAGTCAGTTGGCGCCGCGCTGGATAAGTTAGTGGGGGAGTCGAGCTACCTGCGAATATCCCGAGCGGCTCGGCCTTACGACTGCTCCTATTGCCGAACCGCGATCAACAAAGGCGACAAATACATCCGGCTGGAGCCATTCGGCCCGACACGCCAGACTGGCGCTGAGGTTCACTACTTCTGCCGAGCATGCTCCATGGTTGTCGACTGGATTAAGCCAACCCCGGAGATGGCGGCGACAGACAATCAGCAACTACTGCTGCCATTCGCTGAGCATGTAAAGCCCTCTTGTGTCCGACTGCTCGATATTAGTCATACACTCGCTGCGAGAATTCTAGCTGACCCCTCTGAACTCCTCCAACTGACACCTTCGCAGTTTGAAGAACTTATACTGGATCGACTCTCCGTCATGGGTCTTCATGCTCAACCTGTTGGCAGAGGAACTTTCAGCAGGGACGGTGGCATCGATATCATCTTTACTCCGCCGAAATCGTTCCCGTTCCCTTTTTTGGGGGCAGTGCAGGTCAAACACCGAAGTGATCCCCGGCGCAGCGTCGGGCCGGCGCCGCTGAGGGAACTTCTAGGTGTAATGTTTGCCAATCGCTTTTTCGCTGCCGGAATGGTTGTGACCAATACCACCTTTACACCGGACGCCAGAGACTTCGCGGCGCGCAGCCCATCGCTTCTTCGCCTTCGCGACTTCCACGACCTCATGCGCTGGGTTGGGGATAATTTCACTGACGAGGCCGAGTGGCGAGAGCTGCCCAAGCGGATCCAGCTTTGCGATGGCGTTTCGATTGACCTAGTGCAAACCGACGCCAAGCAACAGATTATGCCTTGAAGCACTACGCCTACATCACCTTGAAATCCTGCAATGTTCATCTCCCTAATTGCAATCGCGCAGATGCTTGCCCATATACTCACCTATTCAATATCCAGCAAGAAGGACTGTAAGGCAATCAAAACCTTTTGCATCGAGGCACTTCGACGCCGCAAAGCGAAGCAAGATTTCGACGAAGGCATGTTCCCGGAACGGAAGGAATGACATTGCCCATACAAGCTCTAAGTTGACGCGCGCAATTTGTGCGACTTAACACATCAATCACACCGATAATGAACGACGGGCGGATCTTGCTCTAATCAAATTCCACCCGGTAGCCGCAGACGGCTGCACGGTGGTCGTGTGCTGGCAGACTTCATCCTCTTCGACTTTCGCATCTGTGAACCGCCCGATGCCGTCCAAGGCGCTCACGGGTCGTGCGGAGTCAAAGCAAACGCGAGCCTGCGGTCCTGAATTGTCTAAATAAAATATCAGCGAGAGACACGAAGGCAACCCTCATTTTGAAGCTCATGTCAATTTACCAAATTACCGAGCACTGGCGAGTCAGCAATGCCTTGACGCCCACAGTTTGGCTTGATCTCAGCCGTAGACCAGAATCAAGTGCCGAGGTCTGGTTCGATATACGCACAGATCAGATGGATTGTCATCCGAGGATTCATAATTGGGAAAGGAATATGAGCACCGCTTCCATCAATATGCAGGTGGCACATTGGAATTCTCAGTGAATCGTGAACCTCCGTCTCGTTCAGATGAATCCGCATCATATTGATTCGACGCTGCTGAAGATGCAAATGAAACCTAAATTTCTGAACTAGCCATCCGAGCTGAGTCTCCTTAAGCCGAATATTGAATTCGAGTCTTGATTCCGACGTGAACTCAACTTCGTCACCGACCAACTCAACCAAACCATCTCCACATTGTTCTATGCGCGGGCCATCATATGTCTTCTTCAGTCTCCCGCAATTTGCTAGCTCCGCCAAATAGTACCGAAGCTGGCGTCGCAATATTGCAGGTGCCGCGTCAAGAATACGATAGGGGCAGACTGCATACTCCCGTTCGCGATTGCGAGCCAAGGCCAATAGCTCATCTTCCCAGCGCACCTTATTATACCCCGCCATCGGATTCTGGAATAAATTGCAAGATCTCAGTGAGACGGTTTCGCAAATTTGGAGCACCGACCAGCAGTTGTTCGGCAATCGCATCAGTTGTGAGGAATAACAATTGCGCAGCATTTCTCTCCACGCGCACGACGTGGGTATCTAAGGCAGCGACAAGCTCCAGTGACCACTGTTCGATATTCAGGAGCTGCACTGCCGGCACGCCGGGCGAGGCGGTTTCACCGCTCCATGACAACAGCTCTGAACTCCTATAGATTGGCAGAGGCGCTCCTAATTGTAGTTCGACTTCAGCCTTCAATTCCTCCTCGGCTTCAGCCTGGTCCTCACGCGGACAAATGAGCAAGTACATCGCCGTTGCACCTTCACCCATCGCGAGCCGTCTAACCAGCCGAAATGATGTAATGATGGCAAAATCAATCACTCGGCCTCCTCCAATACCTTGCATAGAGCCGGATGCACGGCAAACGATTCACGGCCATCATTGAAATACTCAAGAACTTGACGACTCACTAGTAGCTCTTTAGCTTGAGGGTTCTCAATTGAGAATGCCTCGTCCCGCATGAGTCGGTTGATGAATTGCAGCTGGACTCGACCAATTCCAATGAGATACCGCTTTCCCAACTGGCGAATTGCCGACTCCACATGACTCAGCTCGATTCTATTCTTATCGTCGCGGTAAGCTGCCTCAGCAGAGGTTCGAGCAAGTGTGATGAGGTCGCGCAAAACTCCACCGGAGTATTTGCTGATCGTTGAGATCTCCGCCTCTCCCATGAGGTCGCGCGCCCCTCTCCGAATTAATATTTCATTCAGGAAGGTGGATTTCTCGGGATCGGAGACTGCAGCTGGAATATGCTTCACCTCGTCAAAATATTCTTGCAAAAATCGATTCTTATCAAACCACATAAGTAACGGAGCCGCAATAATAAGAGAGATCCCTGTACCACGCAAAGCCTGAAGGTCCTGTTCCGCGAACAGCCTGAATCGCTCTGGCCGAATAAGTCGATCTAGCCCATCTATCAGAATTGTTACTTGGTGACTCATGAGGATCAGCGGAGCTGAAACCGTGCACACCAAGTCGAACACTTCTGAAACGCTACGCTTGATCGCAGGAAATCGAGGCCTCAATAAACCGGGCGTGCTGACCTGTACTAAATCGGGCTCGTAGTCCGGATCCTCACCTTCAAAGTATGATCCTGATGTG
Source organism: Paludibaculum fermentans (assembly GCF_015277775.1). Lineage (NCBI taxonomy): Bacteria > Pseudomonadati > Acidobacteriota > Terriglobia > Bryobacterales > Bryobacteraceae > Paludibaculum > Paludibaculum fermentans. The sequence goes on along the minus strand of NZ_CP063849.1, from coordinate 8,653,104 downwards.
GTCGCTTCCACCCATTCTGTCTTGCCTTCTGCTAACTCTCGAAGCCGTCGGTATGCGCTCCGAACATCCGCTTCCTGCCTGTGCTCGTCATCGAGCTGGTGGTAAAGCCGCGTTCCGACCGCGATCAAAATCGCACCAGGATTTATTTCGTTGATGTCCGTCAACTCAGCCATATCAAGCAACACAGTTACAGCATCCTTGTGTCGCCCAAGCAGGCCACGAGTCAACCTCAATTCGGTAGTTTTGCCTGATCCAATTCCGCCGACAAGCGCCATTTGAGCGCCAGGAGTCAGCTCCGCAATTGCTGCGAATCCAGCATGAATTGGTGGCTGATCTGGGTCGTGCGGATCATGCGACGGAAGAACAATCAGCGACTGCTGATCAAGCAGGTGCGGGGACGTGGGATTCAGACGGGCAAGAAATGGTCTGTAGACTTGGCGTCGATCCGGCGTGGCTCCCGATTCCATTAGGCTTAATATACACCATGCGGGCCTCGTGCCGACTGCCGAGCGACGTCCTTGTAGCTCCGAGGGAAGCCTTCCATCAGGCGACTGTAGGGCCGGTGGACAGCCTGCCCCGTCCCAGTGAAAAACGCCGGAATCAGGCCGCCGACTGAGCGTAATCACCCAAAAACACGGCAAGACCGACCTGATCTCCGATCCTTCCCCTCGCGTCGACACCCACCGCGCGCAGACCAGCAACCCCAGCCCGTCAAAAAGGGCCAACACTGCGCCATATCCCACAACAAGTACAAAGCAATCTGCAATCACCAGGGGAAAAAACCCGCTGGGACGGGTCCGACTGTCACTCTGCCGCACACCGCCGGCTCCAGATACGGCTGCATCACCTGAGCTACCCGGCAGACCCTCGCGAATCGGTGGATCTCATCCACCGTGGCCTTACGGAAACGAAGGGCGTCCCGCAGAGCTTCGATCGCAACGTCTACTCCGATCTTGTGCCGGTACTGGAAGCAATCAGCCACCGTCTTCGCCGCGCGATGAACCTGGACTCGCACGCCGTCGATCTCCTACGCCTCGACTCCGTCCACAAGGTCAGAACCGGAGAACCGCACGACCCTCAGCGCCGGCGACAGAACAGACGGCTTATGTGCTTTGAAATCGATGGCCATCCAGACCTCGTACGGGTCCTGTGTGGTCAGGCCCTGAAACCGCAGGACCGGCAGCAGGCAAACCACACATCGAGGAACGAACTTGGCGGCGGCAGCAAGACTGTGGTGTTCGGTCACGCGTGCTTCGGCAAGAGAGTACACCCTGCGAGCAGGACAAGCGAGCAGACCCTGGCGGTAGCGGCGCATCAGCGTCTCCCGCGCCATCCCAAGCTACACAACTTCGCACTCACGCCAAATGGCGCTATACTAGCGGACAGAATGGTCAACGAACTGCAAGCAGTAGTAGCGGAACTGGGCGGCGAGACTACGCTCGGTCGTGCCCTGCGAACAACCAACGACCTTCAGTCAGCGATTCGTGAGGGTTTCCCCCAAATGGTAGTCGGAAGCGTAATGAACTCCTCCGGCTTGACCCTCCGGCAGCTTTCCGCGACCCTGGACCTTTCTCCTCGCAGCCTGCAGCGAAGGCGGCACTCAGGCCGTCTGGCTCGCTACGAATCCGACCGGATATACAGGCTCGCGCGTATCGTCGCGCTAGCCAAACAGTACATCGGAGATGAGGATACGGCGACGCGCTGGCTCAAGCGGCCGAACCGGGCGCTGGGCGGCCAGGTCCCCCTGGAACTCATCGACACCGAATTGGGTGCACGAGCGGTCGAAAACGCGCTGGGCAGAATCGCGTACGGCGGCGTGAGTTGACGCGTGTCTACAGAATCCTCAGGGAGCACTACGCAACGAACTCCTTCGACGGCGAAGGCGCCTTTCTATTCGGGGGGCGCTGGTCCAGTCCCGGCACACGCATCGCCTATGCGGCAGAGCATCTGTCTCTGGCGATGGTGGAGTACTTCGTCCACCTCAACGCTGACGACCCACCCAAGGACTTGGTTGTCGTCGGCGCTGATATTCCCGACAGCGTGTCCCGAATTGTAATCGCACAGCATGACCTGCCGGCGGACTGGAGACAGGTTCCAGCAGGCCCAACCCTTGCTGACATCGGTGATTCCTTTGTCGCGGAGAGACAAGCCGCAGTCCTGGTGGTTCCCTCGGCGCTGGTCCCGTCTGAGTCGAACTGGCTGATCAATCCCGTTCACCCTCAATTCGCGGACATCCAAGTCCTCCCACCGGAGCCGTTTCAGTACGACGCACGGTTCTTCGGCTGATCCGGCCCGGGGTCGCAGTGTGTCCCTCTCCATTTGGCCGCCAAACCATCCAGCTTCGGCCGCGACGATCGGCAGGACGTCCCGGTTCCTCCTACTGCCATGGCCGGTCTACAGCCAGCCCGTCCCCAACCCCCAGTCCCAGCACCAGGCATCAACTGTCAGCTCTTCTCGATGGATCTGGAATTGGATAGTCACGCTGGAATTGGATATTAATCGGATAGTCCATGTTATCCTCGGCCGTCTGTGACGGAAGTCCCGCTAGCCGCGCGGCAAGGGCTTGCGAGCCCAGGGCGCGAAGAGCCGGCCGAACTAGTGCAGGTCACTCGGAGGTCGGCTCGACACTGCCATGGGCCGCAACCCCTTGCCGCCCTTCGGGTTCGCTCCGGCGCCGGCCGCCCACCTGAAACAGTGCGACTCTCTCCGGGGCGGCTTCAGAATCGCTTTTGAGCTTCCATTTCCTGACCGGCGACGGTGCGAACGCGGCTGCGCGACTTCCGCCACAGGCGGCCAGACCCCGAACGCTTGGCCGGAATGTCCGTGCCCATCGGCACAGTCTGGCTCCTGGGAGCGTGTATGGAGGCGCGGGGCAAGCAGGATCTCTGGGTTCAACAGAAACCGGAGGTCCTCGCCGTACTGCGCGAGCAGGCGATCGTCCAGAGCGTGGAGTCGTCCAACCGCATTGAGGGCGTGACCGTGGAGGCAGGGCGGCTGCGGCCGCTGGTGTTAGGCGGCGCTACTCCGAAAGACCGGCCGGAAGAGGAGTTAGCCGGATATCGAGCAGCACTGGACTGGGTGTATGCGCGCGATCCGCGGGTTGCCATCGCGCCCGGCGTCGTGCTGAAACTGCACGCGCTGGCGCAGGGCGGTTCGACCAGCGACGCCGGGGTGTGGAAGCGGCGCGATAACGAAATCATTGAAATCCTCCCCAGCGGCGACCGGTCTGTCCGCTTCGTGCCCGTGCCCGCTCGCGAGACCGCCCAGGCGGTGCAGACCTTGTGCCGGGCCTATCAGGCGGCGCTCGACGACGGGCAGGTGCCGGTCCTGCTGGTGATAGCGACATTCGTCTTCGACCTGCTCTGCATCCACCCGTTCCGCGACGGCAACGGGCGTGTTTCGCGGCTGATGACGTCGCTGCTGCTGCAGTCCAATGGCTTCCAGGTGGCGCGATTTGTGAGCCTGGAGCGCCTGATCGAGGAGTCCCGGGAAGAGTATTACCATGTGCTGAAGGCCTGCTCAGTGGACTGGCACGAGGGGCGCAACCAACTCGTGCCGTGGTGGAACTTCTTCCTGGGGCGGCTGCGCGCGGCGTATCAGGAGTTCGAAGAACACGTGGAACAGGCACGCGGGCGCGTGCCCAAGGCGGACCTGGTACGGCGGGCGGTGCTGGCGCAAATGGAGCCGTTCACACTGGCCGCACTGGCCGCACAGGTGCCCGCGGCAAGCGTCCCGCTGATCAAAATCGTGCTGGGGGCGATGAAGAAGGAGGGGCTCGTGCGGCTAAGCGGGCGGGGGCGTGGAGCAGAGTGGACAGTAGTCCGCGGTTAACGCGCCCGGCCCTCGGCAGTTTACCCCCGCGCAACGCCAAACGTCCAAATCACCGCTCCAATTGACAGAAATCGGCCCTTCTGACTCCCTCGATCAAAACGCAAGGAGGACACCGCGGCGCGTGCTAACCGCCCAGCGGGCCATCCGGCCAAACAAGCCCTCCAGCTAATCTCAACTGCGGCGGGGACGGACTGCAAAGCTCACGCCCTCCTGAGTCGGCCCGGCCCTGGCCGCACGTGCCACGAGTCACCTCGGAACCACAATCGCGTGGACATGAGTACGCTGCACGGCATTGCCCTGAATCCACACCTCAACAGGTCATATCATATACACTTCATGTCACAAACGTGTAATATATAACCCAGTATGCCTCGAACCACTCCATCGCTCCTTCCGCGGCTGGCTCGGTTGGTCACCAGCCTGGGGGAAAACATCCGGATGGCTCGACTGCGGCGCGCGCATTCACTGGAAACCGTGGCTGAGCGAGCGGGCATCACCCGCAAGACGTTGTATCGAGTGGAGCGCGGCGATCCCGCTGTCGCCCTGGGCATCTATGCGCGCGTGCTACAGGCGCTTCGTCTGGAGAACGATCTCGCCGCAATTGCCGCCGACGATGTCCTGGGGCGGAAGCTCCAGGACCTGAATCTCGAGCCGAAAACGAGAGCACCAAAACGGAAGGTCGCGGCAAACAACCCGCACCAGGAGGAACCCGGTTTGGCGATCCCAGCCCAATCTCCGCAAGCTAAGCCCGGAACCAGGAAACCCAGGAAGAACCTGCCCCGGAAGGACCAGGCGTAATGCCCCGCGCCTCTGGCCTCGTCGCGATCTATGCGGACCTCGACCATTGAACTCGCGACCTGAAGATCTCGCAGGGCTGTGATGGGGGCGCTGCCACACCCAGCTGAATCTCCTCCTGCAGAGAACTGACGCAGGGAACAAACTCCGCGCTGAGGCCGTCCAATCCGGCCATAGGGGCTGGACCATGTCACCACTCGCCCAAGCGGTCATCTACTCGCTCGTGGCTCTGCCGGCCATCGCTCAGTCGCCGGCATTCGCCACGATCACCATCAAACCGGCTCTCTCCGCCAACCCACCCGGCGCGCGCATGCGAGTGCTGCCTGGCGGAAACCTCACGGGAAGCGCGGTCTCTGTGAATGCCCTGCTGAGTTACGCCTACGACGTGCCGTCCAACCCATCGCCGCGTCTTTCGAACCTGCCCGAATGGGCCCTTCGGGAGAAGTACGACATCGAAGCGAAAGCGCCCGCCAACGCCGTCCCGCCCGGTCTTCCCGAAGGCGAAGCGCGAAGCCGGGTTCAGCAAATGGTCCGCGAGCTCCTCGCCGGCCGTTTCCAACTCGTGCTGCGGGTGGAGAACAGAACGATGCCGGTCTATGCACTCACCATAGCCAGCGGAGGCCCGAGGCTCCAGAAGTCACCGATCGCCGGGAAAGGCTGCGCCTTCCAAACTGGTCCCGATGCTTGCCATAACTTCGTCGGTGGCTTGGGTCATCCCCTGAATGCGAAGGCCATCGATATGGACGATCTTGCGCATTACATCGCCAACTGGACCGGCTTGCCGGTCGTGAACCGCTCAGCACTCAGCGGGCTGTTCACCGTGAATACCGAAGGCTGGGTCCCCATGCGCCTCCCCCCTCCGCCCCCCAACACCACGGCCACAGCCGTGAATCCGTTCGCCGGCCTCCCCACCATCTTCGATGTCCTACGAAAACTTGGTCTCGAACTAAAACGGCAACAAGACACATTGTCGGTATACACCGTGGAACACATCGAGCGCCCAGCCGCCAACTGACGCGCGACGCCCTGCCGGGGCGAGTAGGGCACATCGGGACCGCCCGGCTTCTGGGCAAGAACACCCTCGAAGCGGTAGAAACGGACACCGGCCTGAAAGACGACACCCTTCCGCTCGGCGCCGGCATCGTCGATGTCCCTGCCGCCCTCCTCACCGCCCAGGACTGCGTCGTTCTGCAGCATTACCTGGAAGAAGAAGCCGTCCACCCAGTGCCGCGGAGCCTCCACAGCCCATGCGATCTGGCCGGCTTACGATCGGCCGGCCAGATCCGCTCAAACGGAAACACCACGCTCCGGCTATGGCTGGTAGTTCAACGTCACGGGCATCGACGTCACCACGCCATTTCCATCGGTGATGCTCAACATCAGGTTGTAGAAACCAGGCCCATTGACGAATTGAATGTTCGCCTGGGAACTGCCCTCCGCCTGCAGAATCGCCGGAACCTTGCCGCCCGGCGCAACGCTGTATTGGTACTTGGCGGGTTGGACGACGGGCGACGAAGGAGTCGCCATCAACATAAAGGAAGAACTCGTGATCACGGACGGAATCACGGGGGAGAACGTCGCAATGGCGGCTTGCGCAGGCAGGGGCGTGGAGCAGGTACCCAGGAACGGCCCCGCCACCGCCAGGATCTGGCTCTGCGACAACGGCGTGTCGAAAGCGCTCGGGAAGGGCGAAGAGCTGACGCCCGGAGTAGAGGGCATGCCCATTGGGTCGGTCACTCCGTCGTAAGAGAATGCGCCCGCATTCAACAGGTTGAGATAGGCCGCGTGCCGGGCTTCCACAGTGGCAATCGTCGCCGCCGTTTGCAGCAGGTTCTTGTCCGTGATGCGGTTGATGGCCCCGTCGTAGGCGGACACGCCCGTGTTCTCCAGCGCCTGCGCGATCTGCAGAAACGTCTCAAAGGATGTGACCGCGTCGAACCGGTAGCTGCACGCCTCAACCGGTGTGCCGCCCAGCTTCGTAATGGTGGAGCGCAGCGCCGCCACGTGCGCCAGTTCGTGATCGCGGATCGCCAGCAGATAGCCGAAAATCGCGGCATTGGAGGTGGAGTTGAGGTTCGCCAACAGGCTCGAATTGCTCGCATCCGACCCCGCAAACACTCTGGTGTTACCCAGCACCACGCCGGTCAGGCCCGCCATCACCCCCGTAGCCGGCGCCCCCAGGAATTGCGTGTAAAAGCTCGCTTCCAGGTATTCAAGCGTCAACGCGTAGTTCAGGACGTCTAGGTCGGCCTGGCTGGCCGTAACCGCGGTTTGACCCGGCAGAAGTGTCACAGCCGAGGCCCCTCCCACGACGGCGCAGGCCGCCATAAAGAACCTTCTGGATTTTGGCGCCACAAACTCCGACGCTGGCACGCGTACCGTGTTTTGGTTCATTTGAGTTTTCTCCTGGACAAGATCGGACAATCTGGGTTTGCACGTCGCACGCCAAATCGCCGTGGCTGGAGATTCCCTTTTGGAACCTCCAACTTATCGAAGGGCGAGAAAATACCCTCCACCAAATTCTGACGAGGGGTGGTCAGGCGACCCTATTTGATCAATCAACTCCGAGCCCGCCAGGGTGCCCTAATTTCCACTCCGAGCTACTCGTTTTACGATCGTTTCTTGGACCTTTGCCCCACAAGAGATCCCCAAAGTCAGGCAGGGAGCGGAGCGACACTGGGCATTGGGCCGATCTACGATATGAATGACATGGGGGAACTTGTCCCATTGGTAGGCAACGATGTTCGCAGTCAGTTTGAACTGCTGCTGGAACTGCGTTTTCCGGCAATCGCCGCGGAGATTGACGATTGCGAACGCGGCCTACTGCACTGTGAGATGGCGGTTTTCGCTAGAGGCACCTGCGCTGCAATCGAGAGCGGTGACTTCGAGCAGACGCAAGCGCACCTCGATTTCGTAGACGAACTGTTCGGCCGTGCGGAGCCAGGGATGGAGAACGCGATCTGCGTGTCGTACCTTGAGAACGTGTTCCTGGGCTCCGAGACTGAACGCTACATCGCAGCCCGCCGGATGTTATCGGACCGCCTACGTACTGCCTTTGGCGAACTGGAGGACCACTGGGAAAAAATAGCGAACTGGTCCTCGGATCGAAAAACCCAATAAGCCATCAACCCTCACTCTTTCCGCTGGTTACGCTGCGTCCCGCCATCATGGGCAAATGCCTAATACGATAAAGGCGACCCAAGGTCGGGGACACTGCCAAATACAGGACGGAGCAGGCCGGTGGACTGCGATTCTGCCACAGGCTGGGAACGCTTGCTCCGTCACTAACAATGGGCCGGTCAACCCAAGGTCCACCGGGGACCCATGTCCAAGCGCACGAATTTCCCTCGCGTTCAGTAAATAGTACCGGCATGAGGAAGGCTGCGATCTGCTCACCCACCAGGGGCGCAGCCGGAAGACCGCGCAAGCCAAGCCGCCGCCCAAGCGCGGCCCACTGGCAGGCAGCGCCCTACCACTCATCGGCCCTTGGCCGGCAGCTCCTGCCTCCACCGGTGGCCGCGGGATCTCTGCACCAAGGCGGCCTACCAGCCCCCCCTCCACCGGACTCTGAGGCGCTGCCCCCATGCATGACGGGCAAGCAGCTCAGAGGCCATGAACACTTCGGAAATCGACAGCACACAGGGATCACTCACCCTGAATCCATCGATCAACATGCAAGCTCGACACCGCCGGACGTCCCTACTTCTCGCCCTGCGTTTGACGGCCGAGGTCGGCGATCCATTGCGGCAACGCCTCAATATCTTCGGTAGCAGTCCGGAAGTTGACGATGCAGAATCGCAGCGCGTAGCGCCCGTCCACTACCGCATTGGAACAGAAGGCGTAGCCACTGCTCTCGATGCGCGCCAGCAACTCCTGGTTTAGCCGGTTCAGTTCCACTTCGGTTGGTTCAGAGCCGGTGCTCTCGCGCAGCTCGCGCGGCACGTAGCGCAGGGTGGTGATGCTCAGGTTGTGGCTCAGCGCTTCCAGTTCCGGGTGCTCGTTCGCCAGTTCGAAGAGCCGCCGCGCCAAGGCGATGTCATCGCCGATCATCTCGCGGTATTGCGCCGCGCCCGCTTGTTGCAGGGCGAGCCAAACCTTCAGCGCCCGAAAGCCGCGCGAGTTCTGCGGTCCGATATCGAAGTAGTTGGTAGCCTCGCCTCCGAAGCTGTAGTAAGAAGGGTGGTAGGAGAACGCATCGCTCAGCGCGGCCGGATGGCGCACCAACGCGCAGCCCGCCTCCAGCGGCGCGTACAGCCACTTGTGCGGATCCACGGCGACGGAATCCGCCAGCACAAGGCCCGCCAGTTCCGGCGGTGCGTCCGGCGTCCCCGCGGCGAAGGCGCCATAGGCTCCGTCCACATGGAACCAGAGCTGGCGCTCCCGGCAGAAGGCCGCCAGGGCCGGCAGGGGGTCTACCGCTCCGGTGCTCACCGTTCCGGCCGAGCCGACGACGAGGAAGGGCCGTGCGCCCGCCGCCACGTCCTGCGTGTACTGCAATTCCAACGCGGCGAGATCCATACGCTGCTGCCGGTCCGCGTCGATCCAGCGGATCGCGTCCGTGCCGAGGCCGGTAATGTCCACCGCCTTCTGCAGCCAGGTATGGGTTTCACGCGAGGCATAGACGAGCAGAGGCGGCCCGCCGGCGACGCCTTTCGTGCGAACATCCCAGTCTGTCTTCGCCGCGCGCGCGGCCAGAAAACAGGTGAGATTCGCCATGTTCCCGCCGCTCACCAGCAGGCCGCCGCAATCGGCCGGGTAGCCTATGAACTGGGCCAGCCAGCGGATGGTCTGCGCCTCTATTTCGGTCGCCATCGGAGAAAGTTTCCACGCACCGGCATTGGCGTTCACCGCGGCGGCCAGCAGTTCCGCCAGGATGCCAATCGGCGCGCAGGACGAAGTGATGTATCCATAGAACCGCGGATGTCCGTTCAGCAGCGAGTGGTCGAACAGCAGCTCAGCGGCGTTTTCCAGCAGTTCGCCGGCCGGCGCGCCGTGCTCCGGCAGCGCCTTGGCTGCGCCCAGGGCCGCGCGCACTGCATCGGGCGCCTCGGCCGGCGTCACCGCGCGCTCACGCACCGAGCCGAGAAAGCCGGCGATGCGGTCAACCAGATCGTGACCCAGCGAGCGGAACTCATCTTCGGTCATTTCGAGCGGAGCCGAACGGCCCCTGAGTTGGTCGATTCGCTTCGAAGTCATCGTTCCCATTAGCGTAAGCCCTCGAACAGATCCCTCTCCAGCTGGCGGCCCCCATTCACGGCGCTATAGGCGCGGTAGAACTCCTGCGTGCCCCACAGCGCCTTCTGCTGCTCGTCTCCCAGATGCTCCAGTTGCGCATAAATGGACATCTGGGACTGGTGGCAGCACACCGCCCTCCAGACGGCTGGCCAATGCGCGGAGGTGTCGATGACGGTGGTTACCGCCCAATCGGGCCAGGGCGTAGCTTGGCGAGCGACTCCGTCCACCATCGACGTCAGCTTGCGGAACGCTCCCTGGTAAGCGTCCCACTTATCGCTGCGCCAAGCCAGGTAGTGGAGCTTGGCAACGCGGTGGGCCGGCAGCGGGCCGCCGTTGGCTCCCTCGCCGTCTGCATAGGCCGCATCGCCGGCACACACGACGGCGGCTGTTGTGAATTGGGAAATGGCGATGTGGTCGGGATGGCCGTACGCGCCTTCCGGGCCGAACGTCACAACCACGTGAGGCCGTATGCGGCGGATGTGCGCCACGATGGCTCTGATGGCGCTGGAAGGCTCCGTCTGGTCGAGCACGGCGTCCCCATACCCGAGGAGGGCGACCTCGCCGAGGCCGAGCACGGCAGCCGCGGCCCGCAGCTCCGCTTCCCGCACCGCGCCAACTTCCGCCGGATCCCCGTCTTTGCCTTGTCCGAAGAAGCGGCCGCGCTCTCCACGGGTGGCGGTGACCAGGTGTGTTTCGACGCCCTCCGCCGCATACTTGGCCAGGGTGCCGCCAAAGCCCAGCGATTCGTCGTCGGGGTGAGCCAGGACGGCCAACAGTCTGAGTGCTTGCATCAATGCGCCTCCTTGCGCCGTGCCGGCGGTGCTGAGCCCCCGGCGCAAATCCCTTGATTGTTTGGGGCTATGCGCTGAGTGCGCGGGTGAGCCCGCCCAGGTGGTGGTAGCTGTGGCGGACGGCATGATCTTCGAGCAGGAACTGGCAGGTCAGGGGTACGCCGCCATACAGGGACACTGGAGCGGCGATGGCGAGGTCTTCGTCGCTGAGCGCGCGGATGGCCGCCGCGGCCGCTGCGCTGTTGCGGGCCAGCAGCTCCAGCGCCGCCTCTTTGGTGATGCCGCGGTTCTCGTCCGCGTGCCTGGCGTTCATCGCATGCACATCGTCCATCGTCACTCCTTCGATGGACTGGCCGGCGGCAAGTTTCTGCGCCAGTTGGATCTCCAGCGGGTAAACGCTGGCGACATGGTGGACGATCACGCCCACCGTACGGCCATCTTTCGGGACAGGCATGCGCCACTGTGTGTCTGTCAGCGTGCTTGCGAAGGCGGCCAGAGCCTGGGCGCCCTGTTCCAGGCGGCCGGCCAGGGCTTCCGCGCGGGCGCAGGCGGCGGCTGGCGCGGAGAGGGGGGAAGAATTGACTGTCATGTGCTCCTCGTAACAACAGATTGTGGTGATTTGCGGGCACGACGCGCCCGCCTGTCTCTACCGTAAGAGAAGAGCGCTATTTGAGAATTGCGCGATCGTCTCTATTACCTTGCAGCGGGTATTTCCGGCTCGCTTGGCAATTTGTTTACACCTGTCAATTAAGCCGCTGCGCGGAGGACGAACCCGGTGGCGGGATCGCCGGCGGCTGCCCACTTCTCCCCAATTTCCCCATGAAGCTGCTTTCATCACAGGAATTCAGAATCTTTTTCTCCTTTATTCTCAACACCCGCCTCCCCGAAACTACCCTTTTCCTCTTGACCTACCCCTTACCCTGGAATCGCGCCGGCCACCACGCCGGCCATTTTCATTTACCAAGGAGATTGACATCATGGCGACCGCAGCTCAGATCACCGCCAATCAGGCGAATGCGAAACGATCCACCGGACCCGTGTCCCCCGTCGGCAAGGCCCGCGCCTCCCAGAATGCCCGCAGCCACGGCTTCACCGCCCAGCACCTCAACATCACGCCCGAAGATCGCGCCGCGTTCACAGCCCTCGAAGCCTCCCTCCGCCTCGACACCCGCCCCGCAAACAGCCTGGAAGAAGAGATCTTCCATCGCATCCTCACCCACACCTGGAACCTCCGCCGCATCGAATCCTTCGAGTGCCTGATCCTCGCCGAAACGGACCCATTGGCCGAAACCAACACCCACGACGGCCAACTCGAACGCTACGCCCGCTACCGCCGCGACCTCGAACGCGGCCTCTACCGCGCCATCAGGGAGCTCAGCAAACTCCAAACCGAGCGCGCCGCCCTGGGCCAGCAGCACCCCCACGTCGTCCAGGGCATCCGTGAACACGTCCCCCTGGCCGAAGTCACCCGCCTGACCAAAAATACCGAGGAACTCTTCTTCTACGATGGCTATGGCGCCCCGCGCCGGGCGCTCGAACACCTCACCAACGAAATCGCAACGAACCACCCGGACAACCAGGATCCGCTAGCCGACCTCCAGCCCATTCGTGTTCCACGAAACGAAGCCAACCTGATCCCCGAAAGCGGGTTGCCGCCCCAGTTCTACAACGTTTCCAAGCGCTGAGAACCGGGTCCAGGCAAAGCCGCCAAGGATGGACGAAACGAAGCCGCCGAGGCTTGGCGAAACGAAGCCGCCATCAGGCTCCGCCGCCGCCCGCACCCCCAACCGGTGCCCGCACCAGCCCTGCTCTGTGCCTCGAAAACAGCCTGGCTCACGGCCTACACCGCGCCGGGCGTGTTCTTTGACAATCACACCAATAGGCGACAACGAAGGGATCCCCCGGCTCCGGCCACCGCGCCCCAAGTGTGCCCCTCAGTCCCGGAGCTGAGCAACGGGCTCGCAAACAGAGCCGCGAGTGTCAACGAGCGGGTAGCGAACCAAAAACCCCCAACCAACCACGACTGTCAAGCAGTCGCCCAAGGCCCCACCGCCCCCCAAGCGAACCAAGCCGCAACGAACCCCAACCGTAGGGAGGGGTCCCCACCGCGCAGCGAACCGCGACTGGCAAGAAGCGGGCCACGGACACCGACGCGTCTTCAAGGAGCGGGCAACACCCCAAAAACCTCACAAACCAATCAAACCCAAACCCCAATCCCGAAGCTGGAGCGACCAACTCCCCCACAGCCACGCTGTGCACCAGCCGGCTGCAGTACCTCGACGAAACGAAGCCACCCGCCCACCCGAGCCCAAGTCCCACGCCAGGACGGCGGACGCCCTCGTCCGCAGCCGACCCCCTGGTCGGCTCTTTTCTCTTCTTCAATTGAAGCGGAAACCCGGCCACCAACCGCCGCGCCAGTTCGCCGAAACGAAGCCACCCGCCCACCCGAGCCCAAGTCCCACGCCAGGACGGCGGACGCCCTCGTCCGCAGCCGACCCCCTGGTCGGCTCTTTTCTCTTCTTCAATTGGAGCGGAAACCCGGCCACCAACCGCCGCGGCAGATCAACGAAACGAAGCCACCCGCCCACCCGAGCCCAAGTCCCACGCCAGGACGGCGGACGCCCTCGTCCGCAGCCGACCCCCTGGTCGGCTCTTATCTCTTTTTCAATTGGAGCGGAAACCCGGCCACCAACCGCCGCGGCAGATCAACGAAACGAAGCCACCTGGCGACAGCCCAGCCCCCCGACCACCAGGGAACCAGCCCCACCGCCAAGCACCAACTGGTGCCCGTATCAAGCCAACCAGCCGCCCCCTCAGCTCTGCTCGACGATCTCCCGCAGAAACCACGCCCGCCGCTCGGCCTGGTCGATCCAGACCTCGATCATGCTCGTCGTGGCCACATCGTCATGCTTCTCGCAGACCTCGTGGGCATCACGCAGCAGATTCGCCAGCAGCGAGTTGTCCTCCCGAAGTTCGGTCAGCATCTCGCGAGCCGTGAGATCCCCGCGATCATTGTCCCGGAGCCGCTGATGGCGCGCGACGTCCCCAATCGAGCGCAGCGAAGTCCCGCCCAGCTTCCGAGCCCGCTCGGCAATGTCGTCCGTGATGGCGTAGATCTGCGCCGCCTGCTCGTCCAGCAGCAGATGATAGTCGCGGAAATGGCGCCCGGTCATGTGCCAGTGAAAGCTCTTGGTCTTCATATACAGGCTGAACACATCGGCCAGAAGATGGCGCAATGTCTCGGAAATCTCAGAAACGGCGTGCTCGCTGAACCCGAGCGCGGTCGGCGACCGTTTCGAACCCGTTTTTGTGGGCGTCTGGATCTGTTCCTTTTGAGGCATGGTCAGTACCTTGCAAGTCGCGGCCCACTTGGGACGCCAGCGTCCAGCCGCAAAATGCGCCCCTCCTGAGCCGGCCGGCCCATCAGCACACGGCAACGGGCTGTCAGTGCGACCAAATATCGTCATTTGTCGCGAACACCTGCCCCCCATTGGAACCGAGGGGCACGCGCCCGTCGCCTGTAAGCACTTTCGTCTTTGATTCGTCACGCATCGGCCCCGCCGGCACCCTACCAGCGCCAGGCGGCCTCGAAATTGCCCAGGATCCGGAATCCGGAGCACGATGGTGGCATCGAAGCAATAAGGCCGCCGGATGGAAGCCCCCGCCGCGACTCCAGACCGGCGCTTTCGCGGTAAAACCGCCCATGGAGGAAATATGTACCGAGCCGCTTGTACCCACCTCGACCAGATCAAGCCGGTGAAGCCCCTCACCGACGGCTGCGAAGAGTGCCTCAAGCTGGGCGACGACTGGGTGCACCTCAGGCTGTGCCTCACGTGCGGACATGTCGGCTGCTGCGACGACTCCGCCAACAAGCACGCCACGAAGCACTTCCACTCCAAACATCACCCGATCATCCAATCGCTGGAACCCGGCGAAGATTGGAAATGGTGTTACGTCGACAAGGTAGGTTGGGAGTAGCTGCCGGCAGGACGGCTCCTCGCCGGCCGCCCGCCCACTGGCCGGGCGCGCCGCTCTCTTCCGGACAAAACGAAGCCATCCTCCGTCCAAACCCATACCCCGCCCGCCACGCAACCTGCTACTGTAATACCCCAGTGGCTGCCCGCCACGGCGTGTGGAACGCAATAGGGCACGGAGGAACGAAACAATGGCGGATTTGGATCTACTCAAAGCAAAGTACGAGAGCGTACTGCAGGTGATCGCTAGGCGCTGGGTGCGCCTGGACCACGTGCACATCCAGGACGAGAAACTCTTCATCGGCGCGGCCGCGCCCACCCAGGACATCAAGAACGAAGTCTGGAATGCGATCAAGGCCGTGGACGAGCAGTTCGCTGACCTGACCGCCGATATCAGCGTCGACGCCAGCCTGCCGCAACCGCCGCCCGAACCGGTGATCTACACCGTCGTCGCGGGCGACTCCCTCTGGAAGATCGCGGCGGACCACCTCGGCAATGGGGCCAACTTTCACAAACTGATCGAAGCCAACCCGGACAAGTTGAAGGATGAGCACAGCGTCATCCACCCGGGCGACGAACTGGTCATCCCGGCCATCTAATACCGCGGCAGATCCGCCGGTAGCGCGGCCACCCTTTCATCGAACAAATAGACCGTGACACCGCCAATAATGGGGTGTCACGGCCAGAACTCGCGTCGCAGGTAGGCGGATGCCCGGAACCGGCGCGACGCCAACCTGTCTTCGATAATCCCGGCTCAGTCCACCGAAACAAAGCCATGAAGAAACTCATCCTCCTGATCGTCATAGTCGCCGTGGGCGTCTTCGCCTACCGCTCCTGCCGGAGTAGCGAGCCGCCAGCCACCACCTCGAAATCCAGCGCCCCGGTCCCGGCTGCCTCGACGCCCGCCACACCGCCAGCCGAGGTCATCTCCGGCTCCTCCCTGAACAAGGCATTCCCGCAGGCCAACGGAGATTTCAAACTCACCTTCACCCAGGAGAAGGACGGCTTCGCCCAGGCCGAACTCAGCCGCGCAGGCGCCAAAGTGGCGGCGCTCACCATCTCCGACACCGGAGCCAACCCGTCAGCCCGCACCAAGTTCGCCGCCAGCACCCGCAAGATCGGCGGCTACCCCGCGGCGGCAGTCGGCTCCCAGGGCACGGCGGTTCTCGTCGCCGACCGCTACCAGGTCCAGGTCCGCTCGCTGGGCCCGACGTTCACCCCGGCCGATCGCGACGCCTGGCTCGAGAAGTTCAAATTGGATGCGCTCGCCGCCATCAGAAAGTAGCCGCAGATGAGCATCGATCAACTCGTAGACAACCTGCCCACCGGCGGACTCACCGTCCGCGCTCTCAAACTCTTTGACTCCATCGTGCCGGGCGAGTGGGACAACCTCGTCGGCTTCGACAACTCCATCCGCCAGATCACCGGCGAGTCGGACGACGACACCGTCAGCCGCGTGCGCGACCGTGCCCTGACCCTCTACAACGACCCCTCGCAGGGCTACCAGCGCGCGATCTCCATCTATGGGCTGGTGAACTCCTCCGGCACGGCCCTGGGCTGGGCCGCCGCCGCGCACAAGCTGGGCGAGAGTTTCAGCGCCCTCAGCTTCCTGGACCGCCTCACGCCCAAACCCGAGAAGGCGCAGGCCATCGACCTCGCCATGAAGATCGTGGCCGAATCCGCCGCCTTCTGCTACACCAACGGGCTGCCGGGCGATTCCGTCAGCGACTTTGCCGGAGCCCTGGCCAGCTACTCCAAGGACAACCTGATTCGCATCGCGTCCATCGTGACCTTCGACGGCATCATCCCCCTGGGCGATGCGTTCTTCTCAAAGTTCCTGGACGTGGTCAGCGGCTTGAGCGCCTCCGATGTCGAAGAGAATCCCTTCTTCCAACGCGCCCGGCACCTGCTGCCCGGCGATGGCCTCGACCTGGTCACCCGCAACGTGGGAGCGGTCGGAGACTATGTCGGCAACTTCGCATCAGCCCACGGCATTACCCGCGAAGGCATCCTGGGCGGCATGCGCGGCTTCATCGACCTCACCGAGGACAAGCTCGAATACCTGGGAGCCTTCCTGGACATGTCGCTCAACTACATGGAGCACACCGGAACGCAATCCGTAGCGCGAAGCCTGATCGAGCGCGCCGTAGGCGAAATCTAACGCCCCCCCTAATCCGTAGCCACCGCCGCCTTCTCCGGAGCCACCCTCACCCGCACCGAAATCAACTGCTCCCCGCCGCCCAGCGCCACGCCCCGCACCGGCGTCACATCCCCGTAATCCCGGCCCCAGGCCAAGGTAATGTGCGCCTCCGAAGGCAGAAGATCATTCGTCGGATCAATGTCCAGCCACCCATGCCCGGGACAATACGCCGACACCCACGCGTGCGACTCTTCCGCCCCCACCAGGTTCGGATTGCTCCGCAGGTACCCGCTCACATACCGCGCAGGCAGCCCGATCGACCGCAGCGCCCCAATCATCACATGCGCGAAATCCTGGCAGACCCCATGCCGCGCCCGCAGCACCTCGTCCACCGGAGTCGCCACCGTCGTCGCCCGCGGATCATACCGGAACTGCGTGAAGATCCGGTGCGACAGGTCCATCAGCCCCTTCAGGATCGGACGCCCGGCCGGAAACGAAGGCTCCGCGAAGCTCGCGAACTCCGGACCCGCCTTCACATACTGCGACGGGAAGACATACTGGAACGCCTCCAGCGCCGCCCCGCCCCGATGCGCCCGCACCTCCGCCCGCACATCCTCCCACACCGGAGTCGCCGCCGGATCCAGCACCGTCGCCGGCCGCACTTCCACCAGGCTCTCCGAAGAGATGATCAGCCGCGAATGCGGCTCGTGGATCGAGAAGAACGTCGTCTCGTTCCCGAAGTAGTCGCTCCGCGAGTACAGATGCCCCGGATCCGGCAGCACCGTGATGCTGCTGTCGATCACCGTCTGCCGGTACCCGCTCCTCGGCCGCAGATGCACTTCGTTATGGCAGATCGAGACCGGCTCGCTGTAGGTGTAGGTCGTGGTGTGTGTAGCTCGATAGGTCATGGCGGCCTCTACCTCAGAAATGCCGCAACTGCTGCGACGGGATGGCGTGACTGAAATAGCTGCTCGACAACACGCTGGAAAGCGCCCGGATCTCCGCCGCCAGACGGTCCATCAGGGTCTGCAACCCGGTCCACTCGCCCCGCCCGTCGGCCTCCATCAACTTGCCGGTCTCCGCCAGTTGCACGCTCGACAACAGGCTCAGGATCAGCCGCGACTCCGGACTCTTCCGCGACAATGACCCGCTGTCCGGCAGGTGCGCGATGTGCTCCGACAGCCGCGCGAACTGGAACGCCACCGACCGCGGATTCGCCTCGTCGCAAAGCAGCAGGTCGATCACCAGGTCGGACTGCATGGTCGTCAGATACCGCGACCGGTAAGTGATCGAGCTGTCCGCAATCTCCAGCAGCTTCGCCAGCCGCCCGCTCTCGTCATTCACCTTGTTGCCCAGCCCGTGCCGCAGCACATCCAGCAACTGCGAGGCGCGCTCAATGCGCCGGCCGATGTCGAGAAAACGCCAGCCCTGGCCGCGCGTCATGCCGTCCATCACCAGGCCGCTGAACGCCGCCAGCGTGATGATCGATTGATCCAGCAGGTCCGTCGCGCCCAGCAGATGAAACGGCTCTGCCGGCCGCCGCGTGCAGAAGTCGTTGTCCAGCCGGTTCAGGATCCGCCACGCATCCGCCGAAATACGGTCCCGCAGCAGCCACGCCAGCCGCCGCGCCTCGTGCACAATCCGCCCAATGCTGTAGCGTCGGTCCGAGTCGAAGATCATCGACACCAGGTCGGCATTCACCACCGGGGCTCCGCCGGCCTCCGCCGGATCGCGCACAAAGTGCAGCGCCGTCAGGATCCCCACCGCCGCCTGCAGGCCCGTTGCCGAAGCCGCATCCGTCTCCTGCGACAGCAGCGGCAACGCACTCCGCGCCAGGCGCACCGTCGAGTCCACCCGCTCCATATAGCGGCCCAGCCAGAACAGGTTGTCCGCCACGCGGCTGGGCAGGTCGAATGTGGCCCGGCTCACTTCCAACGTCTGGCTGGAAGGCTTCAGCAGGCTGAACTCCTTCTCCTGCCCGCGGCCCAGCACCCACGTATCCTTGCTGCCGCCGCCGCGCTGCACCGATACCACCATCGTGTCCAGCGACGACGACACCCGAGTCAGCCCGCCCGGCATCACCTTGTAGCCGCCGCCCGAAGGCACCGCATACACGCGCATCACCAGGTGCCGCGAGTGCAGCCCTTCCTCGGTCCAAACCGGCACCGTCGACAGCGCCACCTGCTCCTGCGCCACGAACTGATAAGGCGTCGCCCGGATCCGCGCCGCCAGCTTCTCGCGCTCCGCCGCGCTGATCTTGCCGCCGAAGATCGGCTCCTGCGGCGACCCCGGAAACGCCTGCTTCACCACCAGCCGCGCCAGGTTCTCCGTCACGTAGGCCAGCGGCTTCTCCTGCCCGCACCACCAGTTCGCCACCGAGGGCATCTTGAGCTCTTCCCCAAGAATCTGGCGGCTCAACCCGGGCAGGAACGGCGACAGCGCCGCCGTCTCAATCGCTCCGCTACCCAGCGCATTGGCGATCGCCACGGTACCGGCCCGCACCGCTTCCACCAGCCCTGGCACGCCCAGCATCGAATCGCCGCGCAGCTCCAGCGGATCGCAGAAGCCGTCATCCTGCCGCCGCAGGATCATGTCCACCGGCAGCAGGCCGCCCAGCGTCTTCAGGTACACCCGCCGGTCGCGCACCGTCAGGTCTCCGCCTTCCACCAGCGTGTACCCCAGATACCGCGCCAGGAACGCGTGCTCGAAATAGGTCTCGTTGTAAGGGCCCGGCGTCAGCAGCACAATGCGCGGGTTCTCGCGATGCCCCGGAGCCAGGCTCATCAGCGTCTCGCGATACGACAGGAAGAAGTTCGCCAGCCGCCGCACATAGGTCTTCCGGAACAGGTCCGGCAGCGTGCGCGTCGAAACCAGCCGGTTCTCCAGCGCATAGCCCGCGCCCGAAGGCGACTGCGTGCGGTCCGACAGCACCCACCACTGCCCGTCCGGCGATCGCGCCAGGTCGGCCGCATAGAGGTGCAGGCGGATGTCGCCCGGCACCTTGATGCCGTGGCAGCTCCTCAGGCATCCGGGATTGGCGTATACCAGCTCCGGCGGCAGCAGCCCTTCGTTCAGCAGCCGCTGCGGCCCGTAGAGATCTTCCAGGATGGAGTTCAGCAGGCTCGCCCGCTGCGCCACCGCCGTCTCGATGCCCGCCCACTCCTGCGGGTCGATGACCATCGGCACCGGATCCAGCGGCCACGGCCGGTCTGTGCCGTGCGGATCTCCATAGACGTTGTAGGTGACACCGTTGTCCCGGATGAGCCGCTGCGCTTCTTTCCAACGGCTGGCCAGGTCCTCAGGTCCGGAGGCTTTCAGCGCGTCCATCAGGGCACGCCAATGCAGGCGCATCGCGCCCTGCGGCGTCGCTAGTTCGTCGTAATATCCTTCGTTCGGCGAGTAGTCCCAGCCTTGGGCGACACAACTCCCCTTCTCTTTCGGACCCTGCAACCTGACCTCCGCCAAACGTCTTGCGGTGTATTAGTGAAATTCTGTCACATTTCGGTGGCCGGCGATCACCGCGCGTAAGGGCTCCGCCTCAAATCCAACGTATACGGGAACTGCGCGTTCGTCTCCAGCATGGGTGCCTGCATCGGTCCGGGCGTGTGCCCAAACCGAAAGAACCGTGCCGCCCGCCGCGATTCCGCCTCCGCCGCGTTCACCGGGAACGTCACATAGTTGCGCCCGCCGGGATGCGCCACATGATAAGTACACCCGCCAATCGACCGGCTCGACCACAGGTCCAGCAGGTCGAAGATCAGCGGCGTATGCACCGGAATCGTGGGGTGCAGGCACGAGGGCGGCTGCCATGCCCTGTACCTGACGCCGGCCACAAATTCGCCTTCCGTGTCCGTCGGCGCCAGCGGCACCCGCCGTCCGTTGCAGGTGATCACATGCCGGTCGCCAAACAGCCCGCGCACCTTCACCTGCACCCGCTCCAGCGACGAATCGACATAGCGCGCCGTCCCGCCGCCGCCCGGCTCCTCGCCCAGCACATACCAGGGCTCGCCAGCCTGGCGCAGCTCCACCTCGACACCCGAATGGACCACTGTGCCGATGGCCGGGAACCGGAACTCAAAGTGTGGAGCGAACCACGCATTCTCCACCGGATACCCTCTCATCCGCAGTTCGGCCAGCACATCCTCGAAGTCCAGCGCCAGGAAGTGCGGCAGCATGAACTTGTCATGCAACTGAGTGCCCCAGCGCGCCGGCCGCCCCATATAAGGCTGGTTCCAGAAGCGGGCCACCAAGGCCCGGATCAGCAACTGCTGCATCAGGCTCATGCGCGAATGCGGCGGCATCTCGAAGCCGCGCATCTCCAGCAGGCCCAGCCGGCCCGTCGCCGTCTCCGGAGCATACAGCTTGTCGATGCAGAACTCGGCCCGGTGCGTATTGCCCGTCACGTCCACCAGCAGGTGCCGAAAGATGCGGTCCACCAGCCACGGAGGGCAATCGCCCTCGCCCGGCAGCGGGATCTGCGAATAGGCGATGTCGAGCTCGTACAGGCTGTCCTGCCGCGTCTCGTCAATGCGCGGCGCCTGGCTCGTGGGTCCAATGAACATCGAGGAGAACAGATAAGACAGCGAAGGATGGTTCAGCCAGTACCCGATCAAACTGCGCAGCAGGTCAGGCCGCCGCAGCATCGGGCTGTCCGCCGGCGTCGGTCCGCCCAGCACAACATGGTTTCCGCCGCCCGTGCCGGTATGCCGGCCGTCCAGCATGAACTTCTCCGTGCCCAGCCGCGACTGCCGGGCATCTTCGTAGATCCCGATCGTGTTCTGCACCAGCTCATCCCAGTTGCGGGCCGGAGGCGTGTTCACTTCGATGACGCCCGGATCCGGCGTCACCCGGATCTGGCTGATGCGCGGATCCTTGGGCGGCTCAGTGCCCTCGACAATCACCGGCGTCCCGCGCTGCGCGGCCGTGTCCTCGATCGCCGCCAGCAGTTCAACGTAGTCTTCCAGCGTCGTCACCGGCGGCATGAACACGTGCAACTGCCCGTCGCGCGGCTCCACGCAGATCGCCGTCCGGACGACCCATCCGGCCGACTCGCCCGGCTTTACCAGCTTCTCTGCCTCTTTGGACCGTGAGAAGTTGCTGCGCCAGTCGCCCTTCTGTTGTTGCGGGACCTGCGTGCCCTGGTATTGCCGCTCCGGCACGGGCAGCGGGTTCCTCGGCGCCATCGGATCCTGCGGCACCAGAAACGGCATATCCGACGGAGCCGCCCACGGCAGGCTCGGCAGTGGCAGCCGCAGCCCCACGGGTGAGTCGCCCGGCGTCAGCAGCAGCCTCTGCCCGCGCAGCAGCCACAACCCCGTCTGCCACTCCGGACCACTCTTGCCCGCCGCGCGCTGCACCGGCAGGACGAAGCCTACTGGGTGATTCAGCCCCCGTTCGAACACGCGCCGGATGCGGTCGCGCTCTTCGGCACTCTCCAGCCGGCTGTCCAGCGGATCCACGTTCACCGGCAACTGCCGTTCGCGCTGCAGGTAGTGCAGCGGGTCTTCGAATGCCGCATTGACGTAGTCGGGATCCAGCCCCAACCGCCGGGCCAACCGTTCGATGAAGTCGAAGGCGTCAGCCTCGTCGTAGCCGTGACTCTCGTCCTCGGCCGCAATCAGGCTCGGGTCCAGCCACATCGGCACACCGTCGTTGCGCCAGTAGCAGGTCAGCGCCCAGCGCGGCAGGCTCTCGCCCGGATACCACTTGCCCTGCCCGAAGTGCAGGAAGCCGCCCGGTGCGAAACGGTCGCGGAAACGCTTGATCAGCTCGCCGCTCATCTGCCGCTTGTTCTTGCCCAGCGCCTCAGTGTTCCACTCGGCGCCATCCATGTCGTCGATCGACACGAACGTCGGCTCGCCGCCCATCGTCAGCCGCACATCGCCGGCCTTCAACTCGGCGTCGATGGCATGACCCAGCGCTTCGATCCTCGACCACTGCTCTTCCGTATAGGGCAGCGTGACGCGCGGGTCTTCGTGGATGCGCCGCACCGACATCTCGTGCGTGAACTCCACCTCGCACTCGTCCACGCCCCCGGTCACCGGAGCCGCGGAGAATGGATCGGGGGACGCCGCCACGGGCAGATGTCCTTCGCCCGCGAACAGGCCCGAAGTGGGATCCAGGCCGATCCAGCCCGCGCCCGGCAGGTAGACCTCAGTCCACGCATGCAAGTCTGTGAAGTCCTGCTGCGGACCCTCCGGCCCTTCGAGCGGCTTCACGTCCGGCTTGAGCTGGATGAGGTAGCCCGACACGAAGCGAGCGGCCAGCCCGAGGCGCCGCAGCACCTGCACCAGCAGCCAGGCCGAGTCGCGGCACGAACCGCTGCGCAGGTCGAGCGTCTCCTCGGGCGTCTGCACGCCCGGCTCCATGCGGATCGTGTAACTAATCTCGTGCTGCAGCCGCTGGTTCAAGGCGACCAGGAAATCGATGATGTGGCACTTCGAGCGGTCGATTGCCGCCACATAGGCGTCCAGGTGCGGCTCGTCCGGCAGGGTCTCCAGGAAGGGCGTCAGCTCCTTGGCCAGCGATGGCTCGTAGGCGAACGGAAACTGCTCGGCGGCCGGCTCCAGGAAGAAGTCGAAGGGATTGATGACGGTCATGTCGGCCACGACATCGACCTCGATGGAGAAGTGCCGCACCGGCTCCGGAAAGACCACGCGCGCCAGGTAGTTGCTCTGCGGGTCCTGCTGCCAGTTGATGAAGTGCTCGCGCGGGCTGATCTTGAGCGAGTAGCTCTCCACGGCGGTCCGGCAATGCGGAGCCGGACGCAGCCGGATGATCTGTGGCGACAGCTGAACCAGCCGGTCGTAGTGGTAGACAGTCTTGTGATGGAGAGCGACTCGAATCGCCATGCGTACCCCTTCCCCTGTGCATCACACTGCCCCTGCCACGTGGAGGGAGTAAACCGATCCGGCCGGGGTTCTCTCACCCGGCCAGATCCAAATTATAGAGGAAGTAGGGGGCTCAGCGGATGGCCGCTGAACCGCTGTCGGGCTTACCCGCTTTCGCCCGCAACGGCAGGGCCCGCACAGGCTCGCCCGTCATGGCGAAAATCGCGTTGGCCATGGCCGGAGCCACCGCCATGATGGGCGTTTCACCCGCACCGGCCGGCTCCAGGTCCTTGCGCTCCACCAGCACCGTCTCGATCCTGGGCGTGTCCTTGAAGCGCGGCACGCGGTAGCGCGCGAAGCTGCCGTTCTTCAAGCGGCCATTCTCAAACAGGATCTCTTCCCGCAACGCCGCCCCGAGGCCCATCAGGATGCAGCCCTCCACCTGCAGCCGCAGGTTCTTAGGATTCAGCACGGGGCCGCATTCGAAGGCCTCGCAGATCTCGACCAGCCGGGGGATGCCGCTGGCGCGATCGAGTTCCACCTCGACGCACGCGGCTACGAAAGAGCCCTTCTCCGTACCGCAGGCCAGGCCGACACCGGTGTTCGGCTTCGTCTCCTTGCGGCGCTTCTGCCAGCCGAAGCGCTCGGCCGCGGCCACCAGCACATCCCGCAGGCGGCCGTTCTCGAGATGGGCCAGGCGGAACTCAAGAGGATCCTGGCCGGCCGCGGCAGCCAGTTCGTCCATGAAGCTCTCGCGGGCGAAGTTGTTGGCCGTGGCCGCCAGCCCGCGATAGGAACCGGAACGCAGCGGCGAATCCGCATAGACGAAGCGGGTCCTGGTGTTCGCCAGCTTGTAGGGAGACCCGATGGCCGAGGGGCCCGAGTTGTAGTTCGTGAAATCCCAGCCGGTCAACTGGCCCTTCTCGTCGAGGCCGGCTTCGATGTCAATCACGCCGGCCGGGCGGAAGTAGCCCCACATGAACTCCTCGGCCCGGGTCCAGCGCAGGGAAACCGGCTTGCCCGCTTCCTTCGCCAGGCGCGCCGCTTCGAGCGCTGCCTCGCCGGTGTGCTTGCCGCCGAAGCCGCCGCCAAAGTCCGGCACGATGACACGCACCTTCGACGGGTCGATGTGGAACGCCTGGGCGAGTTCGTCCCGCACGTCGAAGGGATTCGAGGTGCCGGTCCAGACGGTCAGGCTGCCATTGGTCCATTCGGCGACAGCAGTGCGCGGCTCCATCGGCGAATGGGCGATGTAGGGAACTTGATAGGACGCGCTCAGCTTCTTATTTGCCTGCTGCAGCCCGGCCTTCACGGACCCGCGCTCCTGCACCTGCGGCTGGCGGTCTCCGGCCGGTTTCTTCAGATGCGTGTACAGCTCGTCGCTGGAGATCTGCGGCTTGGCCACCCACTTCGCATTGGCCGCCAGGGCGGCAAGAGCTTTGCGGGCCGCATAGGACGTGGGCGCGGCGCAGGCTGCGAATTCGCCATCGCGCACGGCCACGACGCCGGGCAACTGCTTCGCGGTGTTCAGGTCGACGGAATCCAGGGTTGCGCCATAGGACGGCGGACGCAGCACACAGCCGTAGAGCATGCCGGGCCGCTGGATGCCGGAGGGGTAGGCGTGGACTCCGGTGATGATGTCGCGTGCGTTGACGCGCACCAGCGGCTGGCCCAGGGTCTTCCAGTTCGCCTGCGGCGTCAGGCCGGCGGTCTTGCCGCTGGCATCACCGCCGGATTTGGCCACCGGGAGCTTGGACTCGTCGGCTGGCCAGCGATCGATGGGCGGGATCAGTTCCGCAGCTCGCCTGGTCGCGTGGCCGCCGGCCTTCGCCAATTCGGCGTATCCCATGGTCTGCTTGCCGTCCGGGCTCTTCACGACACCGGCATCGATCTGGAGCTTGGAGCCGTCGACCTTCCAGCGCTCGGCGGCCGTGGCGAGCAGCAGGGCTCGGGCTTCGGCGGCGGCTCGGCGTACCAGCGGCACTGTGACGGGCGTGGAGCGGCTGCCGGCGGTGAGCCAGTCGTTCGGCACCAGTTGCGTATCGGCGAGCACCACTCGGACTTTGTCGACGGGCAGGCGCAGTTCTTCCGCCGTGGCGGCGGCGAACTCGGTCCGGGGCCCCTGTCCTTCTTCCACCTTGCCGGAGAGCACGGTCACGAAGCCGTCTTCCCCCAGGTGGATGCGGCCCGCGGTGGTCGCGGGTCCACTCTGCGCGCGGGAGAGGGCGGTGATCAGCAAGCCGATGCCGGCGCATTGCAGGAATACGCGCCGGTCACAGTGGAATTCGTAGTGGACCGGTTCCCGCAGCTCGTAGCGTTCCGGCTCGGCTGAGGCGATCCATTCGGTGCTATCCGGCATGGCCTGCTCCTTGTGTGTTCAGGGCGCTGAGCTTGGCCGCCAGGCGGACGGCGGTAACGATGCTGGGGTAGCAGCAGCAGCGGCAGAGGTTGTTGTTCATGCCCTCGGCGACCTGCTGTTCCGTGGGATGGGGTGTCGTCTTCAGCAGGGCCACGGCGGTGAGCATCATGCCGGAGGTGCAGTAGCCGCACTGCAGCGCACCCTCTTCGAGGAAGGCCTGCTGGACGGGGTGGAGCTTGCCGTTCACGGCGAGCCCTTCCACGGTCAGGACGGATTTGCCTTCCGCCAGCCGGACGGGCGTGACGCAGGACGGGACGGGCTTGCCATCCAGCAACACGGTGCAGGCGCGGCACTGGCCTTCGCCGCAGCCGTAGCGGACGCCGATGAGTCCCAGGTCCTCGCGCAGCACCTCGAGCAGCGGCCGGTCCGCTTCCGTCTCGATGCGTTGCGCCTTGCCGTTCAGGGTGAACTTGAAGGCCGGCATGTCCTAGCACCTCCTCGTCTGGTAGTTCTCATGGTGGCACGCCCGAGAGTTAATGCAAATCACAAAAGACTGGCTATCCAATGGAAGTGGCCAGCGATAGATGGGCGAAAGTTCGGCGATACCGGCTGGACGGGATGTAACCCTTTGAGCCGGAATTTGCGCCCAGTCTAACAAGCCTGCTTATCACTGGAGTGGGGGCTGACAGCGGCGATGTTTGCCGGGAATGCAAGGAATGAGAATGGTCTTTATCGGCAAATCAGCAGTACTGTGTACCCTCGCAGCGGCGTTCTCCATCGCCGCATACGGACAGGAAAGCGGCGCCCCCGCGGCTGCTCCGGGCGAAGCGCCCGCGGCCCCGGCGGTTGAAATCGACAAACGGGTCTTTGGGGTTCTACCCAACTACCGTGTCGCGGACGGCAACGCCCCCTTCTCGCCCATCACCACGAGGCAGAAGTTCGTGATCGGCGCCAAGGACTCGTTCGACAAGCCGGTGTTCCTGCTGGCCGGCTTCTACGCGGGACTGGCCCATCTGCAGAACTCCAATCCCTCGTTCGGGCAGGGCGCGAAGGGCTTTGGCAACCGCTATGTCCGGTCGCTGGGCGACACCATTATCGGCAACTTCATGACGGAGGCGGTCTTCCCCAGCTTGCTGAAGGAGGATCCGCGCTACTACATGCTGGGGCAGAACGGGAAGACCGGCAAACAGCGTTTCTTCTATGCCCTGAGCCGGGTGATGGTGACGAAGACGGATTCGGGCGGCAGCCGCTTCAACTTCTCTGAAGTCCTGGGCAATGGCGTATCCGTGGCTGCGTCGAACCTCTACTATCCGGAGAGCCGCACCTACTCGGCCAATCTCTCGAAGCTGGCGCTGCAGATCGGGACCGACGCCATATCCAATGTGCTGAAGGAGTTCTGGCCCGACGTGAAGCAGCGCATGCAGAAGAAGAAGGCCGCCAAGCCCTGATTCCTTCCGGCGGAGCACGCATCGTGCGATGCTGGATTGCTGAACGCGGGCTTGTCCCGCGCGCCGGGTATCCAGGTAGGAGGCTTCGTCTTGCAGGAACAGAGTTACGCCAAACACGCCAGAACCGTCCCGATGTACCACTTCGTGCTCTTCGGGATGCTACTGCTCACTCTCATCGGGTCGGGCGTGAACCTTTGGAAATCGATGGGCGATCACCAGCGCCTGTACAGCGCCGCGCTGATCCTGGTGATGAACGTCTGCATGGTGTTCATTGCCCTGTTTGCCCGCATCTTCGCGCTGAAGGCGCAGGACCGGGCGATCCGGGCGGAAGAGAATCTGCGCCACTTCGTACTCACCGGCAAGCTGCTGGATCCCAGGCTGGAAGCGCTGCAGATCGTTGCCCTGCGGTTCGCTCCGGATGCGGAGTTCGTCGCCCTGGCGCAGCTCGCGGCCGACAAGAACATGAGCCAGGACGACATCAAGAAATCGATCAAGAACTGGAAAGCCGACAACTACCGGGTGTGAGGATCGGGGTCAATCTCTCGGGCGCCGAGTGGGGCGAAGACCACCTGCCCGGCGTACTCGGGCAGGACTATGTCTTCCCCAGCGAGCGCAGCCTGCAGTACTGGGCGGAGCAGGGGCTGACACGACTGCGCGTGCCGTTCCGGTGGGAGCGTCTGCAACCCACGCCGGGCGGCCCATTGGACGAGCCCTATCTGGAACAGTTGGTGCTGGCGGCCGACCGCGCGGCCGCCGCCGGCCTTCAGCTCGCATTTGAACCGCACAACTTTGGACGGTACCGGATCGAGGGGACCGACTGGATTATCGACCAGAGCGACGGGCGGGGCCGCACGCCGGTGAGCCGCTATGACCTGGCGGATCTTTGGGTCCGCTTCGCGCACGAGTTGGGCGGGCACCGGGCGGTGTGGGCCTACGACCTGATGAACGAGCCGCACGACATGGGCGGCTCCGACTGGAAGCGGATCTCACAGTGCGTGGTGGTCGCCATCCGGGCGGCGGGCGACACGAAGTTGATCCTGGTGCCGGGCGACGGGTGGTCAGGCAGCGAGTGGTGGAAGCAACGGAACGGGCGGCGGGCCTGGATCGACGATCCGGCCGGCAACATCCTGTACGAGGCGCACTGCTACTTCGACGGGAACCGCGGCGGGCGCTACGAGCTCAGCTATGACGAAGAGGCGGCGAAGGACGGTGATCTCGCCACGGTGGGCCGGCGCCGGGTGACGCCGTTTCTGGACTGGTGCCGGGACAACGGGGTGGGTGGTATCGTTGGTGAGTTTGGGGTGCCCCATGCGGATCCGCGCTGGCTGCCGGTGATGGACGGGTTCCTGGATGCGGTTGCCGAGGCGGGGATGGATGCGTTCTACTGGGCCGCCGGCGAGTGGTGGCAGGACTACGCGATCGGGATTCAGCCGTCGCCGGACTATGCGGTGCACCGGCCGCAACTTGCGCGCTTGAAAGGCCAGATGTCAGGCGGGCTTGAGGAGAGCTGAGAACTTCCTGCGGAATTTCGCCACCTTGGGCGAGACCACAAATGTACAGTAGGGCTGCCAGGGGTGGGTGGCGAAGTAGTTGGTATGGTAAGCCTCGGCCGGCCAGAACTTTACGGCGGGGGTGATCTCGGTGACGATGGGGTCATCGAAGACCCCGCCGGCCGTCAGTTCGGCGAGGAAGGCGCGGGCCTCGGCTTCCTGTTCCGGCGTGTGATAGAAGATGGCCGACCGGTACTGCGTGCCGGCGTCGTTGCCCTGCCGGTTGAGGGTGGTGGGGTCGTGTATGGCGAAGAAGACCTCGAGGATATCGCGATATGACGATATGTTCGGATCATAGACGAGTTGCACCACCTCGGCGTGGCCCGTCTCGCCGGTGCAGACCTCTTCGTAGGTGGGCTCGTTTTCCGTGCCGCCCATGTAGCCGGAGGTGACGGAAATCACGCCGCGCATCTGGAGATAGACCGCCTCCAGACACCAGAAACACCCACCGGCCAGGGTGGCCGTGGCGGTGCTTGCGTCCAGGCTCATGGCGCCTCCGTTCGGGCTATTTCGAATCGTACGGCTTCAGCTTGCGGACCCAGATGTTGCGGAAGCGGGGCTTGGTGTCGTGGTCCTGGATGGACAACGGCTCTTCCGCCGCATGGGGTTCGTAGGGCCGGATGGTCCGGTGGGCCATCTGCCCGATGACTTCCTTGTGGTGATGCACCAGGACACCGTTGAACATGAGGGTGACGTAGGCCGGTTTGACCATGCGGCTGCCCTCGAATTTGGGTGCTTCCCAGAAGAGGTCGTAGGTGTTCCACTCACCGGGTCTGCGGATGGGGTTCACCAGCGGCGGCCACTGGCCATAGATGGCGCCCGCCTGTCCATCGGCATAGGTGGGATTGTCCCAGGAGTCCAGCACCTGCATCTCGTAGCGGCTCATGATGAGGATGCCGGAGTTGCCGCGCCATTGGGAGTCGCCGTCGATCTCGGTGGGGGCGCTCCACTCGATGTGGTACTGGGCGTCGCCGAACTTCTCCTTGGAAATGAGGTCGCCGGTGCCGCCGACGCATTCGACGAAACCGTTCTCCACCTTCCACTTAGCGGGCACCTGTTTGCCTTTGTTGGGGCCGGTGCCGTTCTGATACCACTGGGACAGGTCCTTGCCGCTGAACAGCACGATGGCATCGGACGGCGGGTCGCCGGGCCGGGGGCCGGGCGTCACCACGGAGGGCCGCGGACGGGCTATGTCGTGGACTTTCCAGGGTTGACCTGGCAGCACCGGCGTATCGGTATAACCGAGCGGGGAGGTGCGCCAGTTCTTTGGCTTTGGCGTGGGCTGCGGGGCAGCGGCCCACGCGGCCGGCGCCACCCCGGCGAGCGACAGAATGGTTCTTCGTTTCATGAGTGTGGCTGGCTGAGAGTTTATCAAAGCGCGCCGGCCCTAGTCTTTCCAGGCCGCGGTCCAGATGTTGAACTCGTAGCGCTGGGTGGTCTGATAGTCCGTGGCAAACACGAGGGTTTTGCCGTCGGGGGCGAATTCGGGGAAGGAGGTAAAACCACCAAAATTGGTGATCTGCTCCAGGCCGGAGCCGTCGGTATTGATGCGGTAGAGCTCGAACCGGCGGCCGTCGCAGTTGTGCTTGTTGGAGGAGAAGATGATCTGCTTGCCGTCGGGGGTGAAGGTGGGCGCGAAGGAGGCGCAGCCGAACTTCGTGAGCTGTTGCACCTTTTTGCCGTGGGCGTCGGAGAGGAAGAGCTCCATCTTCATCGGTTCGGTGAGGTTCTCCTTGAGGAGTTCCTTGTAGCGGGCCATTGCCTTGGCGTTGCTGGGATCGGTGGCGCGCCAGACGATCTGCTTGCCGTCGTGGGAGAAGACAGCTCCGCCGTCATAGCCTTCGCGCTTGGTGATCTGCTTCTTGCCGGAGCCGTCCGGTTTCATCTGCCAAAGCTCGAGGTCGCCCGAGGCGAGCGAGGTGTAGACGATCTTGTTCTGGGCGAAGTTCACGGTCGCTTCGGCGTCGTAGCCGGGGGTGGAGGTGAGTTTCTTCGGATTTTTGCCTGTGTCGTCAGCGACATAGATATCGTAGCCGGCAAAGACGCCCCAGACGTAGCCTTTGCTGCGGTCGGGCGGCGTGGGGCAGGCCTCGGCGGCCTCGTGGGTGGAGGCGTAGACGATGTGGCGGTTGTCCTTGAGGAAATAGGCGCAGGTAGTGCGGCCCTTGCCGGTGGAGACCAGGTGCTGATCGGAACCGTCGGCATTCATGACGAAGATCTGATCGCAGGCGTAGGGCTCGCGGGTGGTCTGGAAGATGATGCGCTTGCCGTCGGGGGCCCAGTAGGCTTCGGCATTCTGGCCCCCGTTGGTCAGTTTCTTCAGGTTGGTGAGGTGCGCGCCCTCGGGCGGAGCCTGCCCCAGCAACAGCGCCGCGGTGAGCGGCAGACACAGGTACAGCTTGTTCACTACTTAACTTCTCCCCTCGTATAGGTTTCTACCTGCCACCAGCGCGGCCATCTTGCGGTCGGCGACATTGCGCTGGAGCATCCAGAATCCACAGTCGGGGTGGATGTAATGGAGGCGTTCGGGACCGAGAACGCCAGCGGCCAACTCGATTCGTTCGGCGATGAGGTCGGGGGATTCCACGCCGTTGTCCTTGATGTCGACGACACCGAGGCCCATGCCGATGCGCGGATCCAGTCCCTTGAAGTGTTCGAGCTCGGCGTAGCCGCGCCGGGCAAACTCGAGCACCAGGTGATCGACCTGCAACCCGTTCAGGAAGGGTAACAGATTCTGCCAGAACCCTTTTTGTACAGATTGACCGCCGTAGTTGCCAAAGCAGATGTGGAGGGCGCGGACTCCGGCGATGCCCTCGAGGACATGATTAAGGGCGGGCAAGGCCCATTCTGCGTCCTCGGGGTGGCCGCTGATGTTGGCTTCGTCCAACTGCACGATATCGGCGTCGATGTTGGTCAACTGCTTGCGCAGGACATCGGCGATGGCCATGCAGAGCTCGGGGCGCGACTTGTAGTGCCGGTCGGTCAGCACTTTGGTGAGCATGTGCGGGCCGGTGCAGGTGAACTTCAGCGGCTGGCTGGTGAGTTTGCGGGTGAACTCGAAGTCGCGGGGCAGGTTGAGGGTGCCGCCGGTGATGGGTCCGGTGACGATTCCGGCGGGGTCAGTGCGGTAAGTGAGCCCCTGGTCGGCGCGGAAGGCCTCGATGTCTTCGAGGGAGAAGCGCGTGCGGATCCCGTCCATCTTGGAGACGAAGTAATCGATCATGCCGTTCGTCTCGGGGTGGCCGGGGTCGAAGCGGTTCAACTCTCCGTCGGCGACGACGTCGATGCCGGCCAGTTCCTGGGTCTTCAGCACGACGAGGATCGCGTCACGGAGCGTGGTGCGCGAGGTGTCGCCGGGCAGCCAGTGCGGAATGGGGTAGCTGCCTACGACGGTAGTCTTGATAGCCATTTGAGGTATTGTATCCCGAGGAATCGCCGCCGCCCTTTCGCGTAGAATTAATATTTGAAGCCTGGCCGCGTCACGGTTGTAGTTCCCACTCTGGCAGGAGACCGCCGGCTGCTGGACTGTCTGGCTTCGCTGGAAGGCCAGACGCTACCGGAGGTTACGGTGGTGGTGGTCGATAACAGCGGATGCGGGCGGATTCATACGACCGGAGCGGCCCGCTACCGGTTCCGTTTGATCGAAAACAAGGCGAATGTTGGCTTTGGCGCGGCAGTGAACCAGGGCTTCTGGCTGGCTCCGGCGGAGTATATGGCCGTGCTGAATGACGACGCGGTGGCCGAGCCGTGCTGGCTGGAAGAGATGGTGAAGGCGCTGGACGTGAGTCCCAAGGCAGGCATGGCGGCAGGCCGGATCCGGCTGGCGGGCACCGGGCGACTGGATTCGGCGGGTATGCTGATGGCGGGCGACGGGAGTTCGAAGCAGCGGGGCCACGGCACGGCGGACGACGGGTTTGCGGAGGCGGGTGAGGCGCTGCTGCCCAGCGGCTGCGCGGCGGTGTACCGGCGTGAGATGCTCGACGAAGCCGGGCTGTTCGAAGAGGATTTCTTTCTGTACTGCGAAGACACAGATTTGGGATTGCGCGGCCGTTGGGCAGGCTGGCACTGCCTGTATGTCCCGACAGCCCTAGTGGATCATGCGTATTCGCAGAGCAGCGGCGCGGCGTCGGCACGCAAGGCGTGGTTTGTGGAGCGGAACCGGCTGCGGCTGGCCGTACGCTGCCTGCCGCTGAGCAGCCTGCTGGCGGCGCCGTTCTATGCGATCGTCCGGTACTTCTGGCATGCGGCGGGACTGTTCACCGGCCAAGGCAAGGCGGCGGAGTTCCGCACGGCGGGCGGCAGCGGACTGCAACTGCCATGGCTGGTGCTGAAAGCCCACCTGGATCTGGTGAGGCACCTGCCCACGCTGCTGCGGCAGCGGGCGCGAATCGCGTCGACGAGGCGGATCAGCGTGGCCGAGTTCAAGCAGGTGCTGAAGCGGCACTCCATCAAGGTGCGGGAGGTCGCCGCGCTGTGATCGACTCGCGCACGTTGCTGATCATCCCGGCGTTCAACGAAGAAGGCGCGATTGCACGCGTCGTCACCGAGGTGCGGCAGACGTATCCGGAGCTGCAGATCCTGGTGACGGACGACTGCTCAGAGGACGCGACGGTGGACCAGGCGCTGATTGCCGGCGCGCGAGTGCTGCAACTGCCTTGTCATCTGGGCTTGGGCGGCTGTGTGCAGGCGGGGTACAAGCTGGCGTTCGAGGAAGGCTACGACACGGTGATCCGGATCGACGGAGACGGGCAGCACGATCCGAAGGACATCGGGCGGTTGCTGGAGAAGCTGCGGGCAACGGGCTGTGAGATGGTGATCGGGGTCCGGGCGAAGGAGTCCGGCGGGCTGCAGACGCACCCGATCCGCAAGATCGGGATCCACTTTTTCCGGATGCTGCTGCGGCCGATCCTGGGGCGGCCGGTGACGGATCCGACCTCGGGTTTCGTGGCGGTAAATGCGAAGGCGCTGTCGGTATTCAGCTCGAGTTTCCCGTTGGAGTATCCCGAGATCGAGACGCTGGTGGTGCTGCAGCGGCGGAAGTTCCGCTTTGAGGAGGTGCCGTGCCGGATGCGGAAGCGGATGGCGGGGCGGAGCTCGATCACGGCGATGAAGTCGGTCTACTATGTGATCCACGTGTTGCTTGGCGTGTTCATCAACATCCTGCGGTTTGACGGACGGGCCAGGAAGGGCCAGGGGTAAGCCGGTATGGAACTGCTGCTGGACATCCTGACCGTCCTGGGCATCCTGCTGCTGTTGATCGTGCTGCGTTCGCTGCGGCGCGACCACATCCGGGTGGAGCATTCCGTGAGCTGGCTGGCCGCGGCGGTGGCGCTGATCGCGCTGTCGCGCAGTGGTCCGGTGCTGGTGCGGCTTTCCGGGTATCTGGATTTGAAGGAACCGGCGATCACGCTGTTGTTCCTGATTCTTATTGTGTTTTTGGGCGTGTTCTACCGCTTCTCGCGCGCGATCTCAGAATTGAAGGACATGAACATCACGCTCACCCAGCGGGTGGCGATTCTCGAGTACAAACTGCAACGACAGAATGAAGAACAGCAAGCGAAACACTGAGAACCAGCCGCGCGCGGCAGCGGCGGCACCCGCGAGCGTCCCGGCAGCGGGCCTGCCCTGGTGGGCGCCCTTGTCGGCCGCCATCCTGGCCCTGATCGCCTACTTCCCCGCCCTGAACGGTCCTTTCCTATTTGACGACCTAAGCCTGCCGATGATGAGCCAGGGGCAAGGGATCAACTACGCCGAGTTCCTGCGGCGCGGGGTGCGCGCGCTGACGAACATGAGCCTGCTGGCCGACCGGGACCTGTGGGCGATGAACACGACGCCGTACCACGTGGAGAACTTCGTGCTGCACGTGGTGAATGCGCTGCTGGTGTACTTCATCCTGAAGAACCTGCTGGAGCGCGCGGGCCGTGAAGGGCGTGCGGTGGTGGTGAGCGCCGGCTTCGGTGCGGCGGTGTTCCTGCTGCATCCGCTGCAGACCGAGGCCGTGGCGTATATCGCCAGCCGCAGCGAGGTGTTGAGTGTGTTCTTCAGCTTCGCGGCGCTGCTGGTGTTCCTGCGGCGCAAAGAGGCGGCGGTTTCGTGGGCGCATGCGATTGTGGTGCTGCTGCTGATCGGCCTGGGCGCACTGAGCAAAGAGACGGCGGTGGCGATGGCCGGCGTGCTGCTGCTGACCGACCTGTACTTCCACGAGGGTTCGCCCTTGGAAGGCGTCGTGAAAAACTGGCGGCTGTATGTTCCTCTGCTGGCGGGCGGGCTGGCGGGTGGCCTGTTCGTGTACAGGCTGGCCAGCCACGAGGGCACGGCGGGTTCGTCGCTGAGTTTCTCGCCGCTGGATTACCTGTTCACGCAGTTCCAGGTGGTTTGGGTGTATGTGCGGCTGTTCGTGGCGCCGTACGGGCAGAATCTGGATCACGGGTTCCCGATCGTGAAGGCTCCGGGCAGTGTGCTCTCGTGGCTGGGTTTGCTGGGGATCGTGGCGGCTGTGGGCGCGGCTTTTGTCTGGCGGAAGAGGTATCCGCTGGCTTCGTTGGGCGTGCTGACGTTCTTTGTGCTGCTGACGCCGACCTCGTCGATTCTGCCGATTGCGGATCCGTTGGTGGAGCGCCGCGTGTACTTCGCGTCGATCGGCCTGTTGCTGATCGTGTGTGAATTCCTTTCGCGCTGGACGCTGAATGCGGCGAAGGTGGCCGGGCTGGCGGCTCTGGCGGCGGTATTGACCATGCTGACCATGTTTCGCAGCGACCTGTATACGAGCACGCAGGCGATGTGGGTGGAGTCAGTGAAGGCGAATCCGCAGAACTACCGGGCGCAGTTCCAACTGGCGTTCTCGTACTACGAGAAGGGGGAGTGCTCGAAGTCGCTGGAGCACTACAAGGCGGCCTCGCTGCTGCAGAAGCCGGATTACCGGCTGCTGGTGGACTGGGCACTGGCTTTAGATTGCGCGGAGGATGTGCCGGGCGCGATTGCGCGGCTGCAGGAGGCGACGAAGCTGGAGAATACGTCGACGGCGTGGTCGACGATGGGCATGATCTACGGAAAGCGCAACCAGCCGGAACTGGCGCTGGATGCACTGAATCACGCGCTGCAGTTGAGCCGGCGGGACGCGATGACCTGGGTGTATCGCGGCAACGTGTATTTCACGCTGGGCCAGCACCGGCAGGCGCTGTCGGACTTCGAAGAGGCGCTCAAGCGGGATGCCAGCAATCCCGCGGCGCAACAGGGCAAGGCAGCCGCGGTGAACGCCCTGGGCAGGAAGTAGCGGCGACGTGCGGATCGGGGTGAACGCGCTGTATCTGATCCCCGGCGGAGTCGGCGGGACCGAGATCTATCTGCGCCGGCTGCTGGAGGCGATGGAGCGGATCTCGCAGCACGAGATCGTAGTGTTCACCAATCGCGAGACCGGGCCGATGGGGCGGGTGTGCGTGGAGCTGCCGGTGACGGCGACGAGCCGGCCGGGGCGGATCCTGTACGAGCAGCTGCGACTGCCGGGCGTGCTGCGGCGGGCGCGCATCGACGTGGTGCTGAATCCGGGTTTCACGGCTCCGCTGCTGAGCGGACTACCGCAGGTGACGGTGTTTCACGACCTGCAGCATAAGCGGCATCCGGAGTTCTTCCGCTGGTTCGACCTGCCATTCTGGCGGCTGCTGCTGTGGGCGTCAGCGCACAAGTCGCGGCGGCTGATCGCGGTGAGCGAGGCCACGAGGGACGACCTGCTGAAGTTCTACGCGCTGGACCCTCGGACCATCTCAGTGGTGCATCACGGGGTGGAGCCGGAGTTCTTTGAGCTGGCGGCGCGGCGGGAGGACGGCGGGTATCTGCTGTGCGCTTCCACCACGCATCCGCACAAGAATCACGACCGGCTGCTGCGCGTGTTTCAGCGGCTGGTGCAGGAGCAGCCCGGGTGGAAGCTGGTGCTGACGGGCGTGAAGGGCTTCGTTACGGGCGAGGTGGAAGGACTGGTGCGCGAGCTGGGCCTGGAGGCTTCAGTGGAGTTGAAGGGCTGGGTGCCGAGGGCGGAGTTGTATGAACTGTTCCGGCGGGCGACGGGGTTCATCTATCCGTCACGGTTCGAGGGCTTCGGCATGCCGGTGCTGGAAGCGATGGCGGCCGGGCTGCCGGTGGCTTGCGGGGCTATTGAACCCTTGAAGAGTTTGACGGGCGGGGCGGCGCTGCTATTCGATCCGGAGAGCGACGAGGCGATGCTGGAGGCGATGCGGAAGCTGGTGCGGGGGGAGGCTCCGAAGGATGGGCCGCTGCGCGCTGCTCCGTTTACGTGGCAGCGCGCGGCGGAACTGACACTGGCGGCTATCGAAGATAGTCTTCGAGGCGGATCTTCTCGTCGGTCTTAGAGTCGCGGTATTTCACGATGACGGGCGTGTAGAGGGAGATGCCCCATTCCTGGCCTTTGCCGCGGGTGACGGCGCGGGAACCGGAAACGACGACCGCATTGGCCGGCACGATGAGCGGCTGATCGTCGGTGGCGGCGTAGACTTCGCCTTTCACGAGATCGTAGATGGGCGTGGAGCGGTTGAGGATGACGCCTGTGCCGAGGACGGCGCGGGTCTTGACGATGGTGCCTTCGTAGACTCCGGTGTTGCCGCCGACGAGCACCTCGTCTTCAATGACCACGGGGAGTGCGCCGACGGGTTCCAGCACGCCACCGATCTGGGCAGCGGCCGAGATGTGGCAACTGCGGCCGATCTGGGCGCAGGAGCCGATGAGGGCATGCGAGTCGACCATGGTGCTGTCGCCGACATAGGCGCCGACATTGATGTACATGGGCGGCATGCAGGTGACGCCGCGGCCCAGGAAGCAGCCGTCGCGGATGGAGCTGCCGCCGGGCACGATGCGCACGCCGCTGTTCACGGCGATGGTACGAACCGGGTAAGTGTCCTTGTCGAACCAGGGCTGGCGGCCGGTGTCGATGGACATATCGACGATGGTGCCCATGCGGAAGCCGATGAGGATGCCCTTCTTGACCCAGCTATTGACGCGCCAGCCGCTGGGGGTGGAGGGGTCGGGCTCTGCCGCGCGGATGGCGCCTTCGTTGAGGGCGTCCTTGAAGCGGGCAAAGAGGCCGTGGTCGGCGGGCGAGTAGGACGCCGGAGGATTGTCGAACAACGTTTCGATTCCGTTTTGCATGCGTGGGTTCCTAGTTGGTGATGAGTCCGGTGCTGCTGAGTACGGCTTCGATCTTCGACATGGCTGCGTCGGAGGGCGGGACGAGCGGGAGCCGCCATACGGGCTCCAGCAGGCCCATGCGGGCCATGGCGGCCTTCACGGGGATGGGGTTCGATTCGACGAAATTGACTTCCATCAGGGCGAGCCACTGGCGCTGAAGGGCGCGGGCGGCGGGGAAATCGCCGTTGAGGCAATGCTGGGCGATGCCTGCCATGACGGCGGGGATCTCGTTGGAAGCGACGGAGATGATGCCCTTGCCGCCGAGCCCGGCGAGGGCGATGGTAATGGCGTCGTCGCCGCTGAGGACATCGAAGGATTCGGGTAGGGTGGCGCAGATGTTCGCCATCTGGGCGACGTTGCCGCTGGCTTCCTTCACGCCGACGATGTTTTCGATTTCCGCCAGGCGGCGCAGGGTGGAGGGCTCGACGTTGACGC
Organism: Paludibaculum fermentans; assembly: GCF_015277775.1. Taxonomy (NCBI): domain Bacteria; kingdom Pseudomonadati; phylum Acidobacteriota; class Terriglobia; order Bryobacterales; family Bryobacteraceae; genus Paludibaculum; species Paludibaculum fermentans. The sequence continues at coordinate 8,614,521 of NZ_CP063849.1, read as the reverse complement.
CGGTGCGGCCGGCGACGCTGTAGACGACGATGGGCAGCTTCACGGACGCGGCGATGGCCTTGTAGTGCTGGTAGAGGCCTTCCTGGGTGGGCTTGTTGTAGTAGGGGGTGACGGAGAGGAGGCCGTCGGCGCCGAGGGCTTCGAGTTCTTTGGCGAGGGCGATGACTTCAGCGGTGTTGTAGCCGCCGGCGCCGGCGAGCACGGGCACCTTGCCCTGGGCCTCTTCGAGGGTGATCTCGACGACGCGGAGGTGCTCGGCGTGAGTGAGCGTGGGGCTTTCGCCGGTGGTGCCGCAGGGCACCAGGAAGTGGATGCCCGCCTCGATCTGACGCCGGACCAGCTTGCGCAGAGAGGCCTCATCCAGGCTCTGGTCAGAGTGAAAGGGCGTCACCAACGCGGTGCCGCAACCTTGGAATTGAGACATGTCTAATCCTTTCGATTCGCTTCTCTACGACTGGGGTTCGGACGAAAACAGAATCTCGCTAAATTCGTGGACGCCCTTGTTGGCGGCGATCCACTTGGCGGCGTGGAGCGCTCCGCGGGCGAAGCCTTCACGGCTGCGGGCGGTGTGGCGCAGGGTGATGGTGTCGGCGGCGGAGTCGAAGCCGATCTCGTGGGTGCCGGGCACGGCTCCGGCGCGGTTGCTGGCGACGTCGACGTGATTGTGATAGCCGGCGGCGCGCATGCCCTCGACGAGCTTCAACAGAGTGCCGGAGGGCGCGTCTTTCTTGGCGCTGTGATGGAGTTCCCAGGCCCAGGCTTCGTAGGCGGGCTGCTGCTGCATCCAGACGGCGGCCTCGGTGACGATGCGCTGGAAGATGTTCACGCCGATGGAGTAGTTGGGGCTGTAGACCAGGCCGGCGTGGTTGTTCTCGAAGAGCTGACGGACGTGATCGAGCTGGCCGAACCAGCCGGTGGTGCCGGCGACGGTGGGGACGCGCAGGACGGCGAGTTTCTCCAGGTTGGCGACGGCGGCGTCCGGCGCGGTGAACTCGATGGCGGCGTGGACGTCGCGGAAGTTCTCCGCGGTGAAGCCGGAGCCGTTCACGTTGTTGTGAATGTCGAGGATGAGCGTGACCTCGAAGCCGTACTCGGGGGCGAGACGTTCGAGCATTTTGCCCATTTTGCCGTAGCCGATGAGAGCCAGTTTCACTGGAAAACCTCCGGATCCAAATCGCGGAAAAACTCCTGGTGCAGGGCTTCGACGCCGCGCACGAGGTCTGCGCCGTCGACAACGACGCTGACGTTCAGCAGGGACGCTCCCTGGGTGATCATGCGGATGTTCACGGTCTCCAAGGCGGAGAAGATGCGTTTGGCGATGCCGGGGGTTTCGCGGAGGGCGTCGCCGACGAGGCAGATGAGGGCTTGATTGGGGACGACAGTAACTTCAGCGATCTTGGAGAGTTCGGCCTCGATGTCGCCCAGGTACTGGGTGTGATCGATGGTGAGGGAGACGCTGACCTCGGAGGTCGAAACCATGTCGACGGGAGTGCGGTAGCGATCGAAGACCTCGAAGATGCGGCGCAGGAAGCCGTGGGCCATCAGCATGCGCAGGCTGCGGATGTTGACGACGGTGATGTCGCACTTGCAGGCGATGGACTTGACCGAGTTGCGGCACTCGACGTTGTCGGCCACGATGAGCGTGCCGGAGACCTCGGGGCGGCGGGAGTTGAGGATCCGCACCGGGATGTTTTTCTCGATGGCGGGCTGGACGGTGGCGGGATGGAGGACCTTGGCTCCGAAGTAAGCGAGTTCGGCCGCTTCCGCAAAGGAGATGTTCTTGACGAGATGGCCGCCGGGCAGGACGCGCGGATCGCAGGTGAGCATGCCGTCGACGTCGGTCCAGATCTGGATCTCGTCGGCGCCGATGCCGGCTCCGGCGATGGCGGCGGAGAAGTCGCTGCCGCCGCGGCCCAGGGTGGTGGTGACGCCGTCGGCGGTGGCCCCGATGAAGCCGCCCATGACGACGACGCGGCCCTGCATCAGCGGCACGGCTTTCTCCTTGAAGCGCGAGTAGGTGCGGCTGTAGAGGGGCAGCGCCTGGGTGTGGCGGCTGTCGGTGATGAGGACGGAGCGGGCGTCGAGGTGGGCCGCCGGCAGGCCGAAGGCGGGCAGCGCCAGGGCGACTAAAGCGGAGGAGAGCCGTTCGCCATAGCTGCAGACTTCGTCCCAAAGCAGGGGCGTGATCTGGCCCGCTGTGGCGATGGCTTCGAGAGTGGATTCGAGCGCCTCGAAGTTGTTCTCGAGCACAAGTTCCATGGCGGAAGTGCTCTCGGCGGGAATGATCTTTCCGGCTTCAGTGCGGTGGAAGCCGCGCAGGTCCTCGGCGTCGCGCAGGGCGTCGGCCAGGTTGCCGGCCGCGGCTTTGTCGGCGGCCGCCAGCAGCTTATTGGTGGTCTTGCCCATGGCGGAGACCACGACGAGGGGCCGCTGTTCAAAACGCGGGCGGATGATGCCGGCCACCCGCTCAATCGCCGCGGCGCTCTCCACGGAGGTGCCGCCAAACTTCATTACGATCATGGGTTCATCCTGAGGGGGCCCATGACCAGCGGCCCCCGGTTCCGGCGGGCCTTAGTCTAACAGGCCTTCGCTATACATCAGTTCGGCGTTGAGCACGGCTGCACCGGCGGCGCCTCGAATCGTGTTGTGGCCCAGGCAGACGAACTTGTAGTCGAGCACGGGGCACTCGCGCAGGCGGCCGACGGTGACGCACATGCCGTTTTCACGGAAGGCGTCGCGGCGGGGCTGCGGCCGGTTCTCCTCGGGCAGGTAGAGGACCGGCTTTTTGGGGGCGCTGGGCAGGTTGCGCTGTTGCGGGACGGAAGTGTAGTTCTGATAGGCCGCCAGGATTTCGGCGAGGGACGCCTTGTCGCGGAGGCCGACGCTGACGGTGACGGTGTGGCCGTCGACGACGGGGACGCGGTTGCAGTGGGCGCTCATCTTGGCGGGCAGGGGTTGGATGTGGTCGCCGGCGAAGGTGCCCATGATCTTCTGGGTTTCGATCTCCATCTTGGCCTCTTCGCCGCCGATGAAGGGGATCACGTTGCCCAGGATGTCCAGGGAGGGGACACCGGGGTAACCGGCTCCGGAGATGGCCTGCATGGTAGTGGCGATGATGGTCTGGATGCCGAAGGGCATCAGCGGGGCGAGGCCCATGGTGAGGGCGACAGTGCTGCAGTTCGGGTTGGTGGCGATGGCGCCCTTCCAGCCGCGAGACTTCTGGGCGGCGAGCAACTGGAGGTGATCGGGATTGATTTCAGGCACCAGCAGCGGGACATCCAATTCCATGCGGTGGTTCTTGGAGTTGGACACGACCAGGTGGCCGGCTTCGGCGAAGGCGCGTTCGATCTCGGTGGCGACGGAGGCGTCCATGGCCGAGAACATGAGTTTGGGGGCGCCGTTGCCGGGTTTGCAGTCGGACACGGTGAGGGCGGCGACACGTTCCGGCATGGAGCCGTCGAGGCGCCAGGAAGTCGCATCCGCGTACTTCTTGCCCGCGCTACGGTCACTGGCTCCGGCCCAAGTGAGTTCGAACCAGGGATGGCCTTCCAGAAACTTCACGAAGCTCTGCCCCACCATACCGGTGGCGCCTAGCACGCCGACTTCGATCTTCTTGTTCATGTCCTATACTTCCTTCTGTCAAACCGGCTTGAGGGTACGGGTATCTCCCGCGTGTCGCCTGGCAGCCGGTGGAGTTGGCCGGCCTTCAGGCGGTGAGGAGGCGCTTCACCATAGTTTTGTAGATGGTGACTGCTTCCAGAAGCTGCGCCTTGGGCACGCGCTCTTCGCTGGTGTGGGCTACATGGATGGTGCCGGGACCCAGCAGAAAAGGTTGGCCCCAGGCGCCGCCAAACGCCGGGATGTCGGTGGTGTAGGCCACCACCGTAGTGGAAAAGCCTTCCAGCGAGCCGAGATGGATCGCGGGAATGCACAAAATCTCCTGGGCCTCGGCGAGGGTGCCCGCGGCCGCGGTGACGGCGGTGCGGACGGGTTCGGGGTCGCCGACCAGGCGGAACATCAAAGCAGCTTCGGCGGCGTCGGGCACCACGTTGGGTGCGCGGCCGCCCTGGATCTGGCCGATGTTCAGGGTGCAGGGTCCCAGAATCGCGTCGACAGGCAGGGCAAGGGCGCGGATGCGCTGCAGGGCATCGAGCAGTTTCTCGATGGCCGATTCGCCCAGTTCCGGGTAGGCCGAGTGAGCCATGCGGCCGGAGGCTTTGAGTTCGTAGCGGAGGGCGCCTTTGCTGCCCAGGGCCAGCCGGTTCTCAGTGGGCTCGCCGTTGATGATGAATTTCGATCCGCGCGGAGTTTTGGCGGCGTGATAGGCGCCGGCACTGTTGCGTTCCTCGCCGACAACGAAAAGCAGCCCGAAGTTGCGGACCCCCTCGGCGAGCAGATCTTTCGCCGCGCAGATCATGGCGGCGATGATGCCCTTGACGTCGCAGGCGCCGCGGCCCCAGATGTTCGCCTCGTCTTCTCGGGACGGGAAGAAGGGCGGCACGGTGTCCAGGTGGGTGGACAGGGTGACGGTGGGGGTGCCGAAGCAGGCGAAGACGTTGAAACGGCGGGGTTCGACTTCGATGGACTCGAGGTGGCCGTTGTGGGCGCGCGTCAGCTCACCGAGAAGCGAGAGCAGGTAGTCTCCGACCGGCTCCTCATTCCCGGTGATGGACTCGATGTCCACCAGCGCGCGTGTGAGAGAGAAGACATCCATGATGGATGGGGAAACTCCAAGATATCGAACCTGCAGGTCTTGGATCAACCCATGGGCCCAAATTGGCCATCTTGTCCTTGGATACCGCCGGGCGGGAGAGCCGGTTTCGAGGTGGCGCAGGTGGTTGCCAGGGAGGATCGGGCGGCCAATGCCGGAGTCTCCGAATTGTGCCCGGCTTTTCTGGGATAATTGCCGGTTGAAGTGAACCAGAACTGGAGCAGATTCCGCCGTGCTGTCCTCTGCGCTTACGAGCACGGCAGCCTGGGTTTCGCCAAAGGCGCAGCCTATTCGGCCCTGCTCGCCTTCTTTCCGATTCTGACCACGACGACGGCGATTCTGGTGCACGTGAACGCCGGCACGCTTTCGATGAAGATCCTGGGCGCGCTGTTCAAGGTGGTTCCGCCGGGTGTGGGCGACCTGATCCGGCAGATCCTGTCGCACGGCAGCCGGCCGCTGGCGCTGCCGATTCTGGCCATCCTGCTCTCGCTATGGGCCGGGTCGGGCGTAATGATGAGCCTGATGGAAGGGTTCCAGGCGGCCTATCAGCGCAAGAGCGGCCGGGGCATGTTGCACAACCGCGGCATCGCCATGTGGCTGGTGCTGGTAGCCATTGGACCCGTGGTGGGCGCGTCGGCGCTGATGCTGTTCGGCGACATGACGGAGAGCGGCGCGATGCGTCTGCTGGGCCTGCTGGACGCGGGGGAGACGCTGAAGGGCGGGGTGAAGCTGGTGAGCATGGTGGTGCGGTATGTGCTGGCGCTGGGCACGATTGTGGTGGTGACGGCGATGCTGTATCTGTTCGGTCCGGATGCCGGGCGGGGCCGCAAGATCTGGCCGGGTTCGCTGGTGGCGACCGGGCTGTGGCTGGGCATTACGTTGGTTTTTGCCTGGTATGTGCGGAATATCGCCAACTACAACCTGCTGTACGGCAGCATCGGCGCGGTGATGGCGCTGTGTGTGTGGATGTACCTGCTGGCGCTGTCGGCGATGATCGGCTGTGAATTCAACGCTCAATCGGACCTTGGCAAAAAGCTCTGAGCGCGGTCCCTATACTGGGAATCGTGGCATACCGGCTCGGCATCGACTACGAACCGCGGGGCGATCAGCCCCAGGCGATTGAACAGATCGTAAGAGGAATCAATGACGGCGAGCAGCATCAGGTGCTGCTGGGCGTGACCGGATCCGGCAAGACCTTCACGATGGCGAAGGTGATCCAGGAGACGGAGCGGCCCGCGCTGGTCATGGCGCATAACAAGATCCTGGCAGCGCAGTTGTACCAGGAGTTCAAAACCTTCTTTCCTCACAACGCCGTCGAGTATTTTGTCAGCTACTACGACTACTACCAGCCCGAGGCGTATGTACCGGCTTCGGATACGTATATCGAGAAAGAAGCGACGGTCAACGACGAACTGGACAAACTGCGGCTGGCGGCAACCAAGACGCTGTTCGAGCGGCGGGATTGCATCATTGTGGCCAGCGTGAGCTGTATTTATGGCCTGGGCTCGCCGGAAGCTTACTACGGCATGCTGCTGATGCTGGAGAAGGGTCACAGGATGCCGCGCGAGCAGATCACGTCGAAGCTGGTGGAGATCCTCTACGAGCGCAATGACTTCGACTTCCGGCGCGGGACGTTCCGGGTGCGGGGCGACGTGATTGAGATCTGGCCCACCTATGACGACGACGCGTACCGGATTGAGCTGTGGGGCGACGAGATCGAGGCGCTGTCGAAGATCGATCCGCTGCTGGGGCAGGTGAAGGAAAGCTATGTGCGGCTGCCCATCTACCCGAAGACACACTATGTGATGCCTCCGGAGACGAAGCAGGAGGCGGTGGCGAGCATCGAGCAGGAACTGGCGTGGTGGCATAAGGAACTGGAGAAGCAGGGCAAGCTGATCGAGGCGCAGAGGCTGTACCAGCGGACGATGTTCGACCTGGAGATGATCCGGCAGATGGGCTATTGCCACGGGATCGAGAACTATTCGCGGCACTTCAGCGGGCGGCTGCCGGGCGAGCCGCCGCCGACGCTGCTGGATTACCTGCCGGCCGATGCGCTGCTGATGATCGACGAGAGCCACCAGACGGTGCCGCAGATCGGGGGCATGTATCATGGCGACCGGTCGCGCAAGAACACACTGGTCAACTTCGGCTTCCGGCTGCCCAGCGCGCTGGACAACCGGCCGCTGACATTCGAGGAGTTTGAGAACCGCGTGCACCAGACGCTGTATGTGTCGGCGACGCCGGGCCCGTTCGAATTGAAACGGACGGCCGGGGTGGTGGTGGAGCAGGTGATCCGTCCGACGGGCCTGGTGGATCCGCCGGTGGAGGTGCGGCCGATCAAGGGGCAGGTGGACGATCTGCTGCACGAGATCCGGAAGCGGGTGGCGGAGAACGAGCGGGTGCTGATCACGACGCTGACGAAGCGGATGGCGGAGGACCTGCACGAGTATTACGCCGAATTGGGTGTCAAGAACGCATACATGCACTCGGAGGTGTCGGCGCTGGATCGCGTGAAGATCCTGCGGGATCTGCGGCGCGGCGACATCGATGTACTGATCGGCGTGAATCTGTTGCGGGAAGGGCTGGACCTGCCCGAGGTTTCGCTGGTGGCGATTCTGGACGCGGACAAGGAAGGCTTCCTGCGATCGATGGGCTCGTTGATCCAGACGATTGGACGCGCGGCACGGCATTTGAACGGCCGGGCGATTCTCTATGCGGATGTGATGACAGACAGCATGAAGCGGGCGATTTCAGAGACGGACCGCCGGCGGCGCATCCAGGTGGATTACAACGTCGAGAACAACATCACGCCGCAGTCGATCGTGAAACCGATCGATATGAGTCTGATTGCGGTAGCGGAGATGGATTACGTCACTCCGCCGCTGGCTGGCGATGAGGAAGTGGAGCTGTTGAGCCTGGAGCAGCGAAACAACCTGATAGAGGATCTCGAGCGGAAGATGCGGGAAGCTGCGAAAGCATTTGAATTCGAGAAGGCGGCGCAGTATCGTGATCGAGTCAAGGCATTGAAGTCGCCAACTCCCTATGAGCAAACACCTGCCGGTGGGACTGATCGCCTCGGGGCGAATGATTGAATCTCCGCTGACACGGTATCCCTCTCTTGTCCGCGATCTTGGGCCGGTGGTGGCGTCGAGCCGCCGCCTGGCCTCCCGCTATGCGAACGCGCTGCGAGCGGGCCGGCCGGCCGACGCGAGGGAGCTTAATCAGTGTCGGCTGGTACTGATTCAAGCTTCGGCGCTGGAGTTGCCGGCGATCCTGGAACTGCTGCGGGACGCTCCGGTGGTGTGGAAATCGAAGGTTCTGGCGTTGATCGACGATGATTTGGACGCCTCGGCGCTGCAGCCGATGCGGGCGCTTCGCGCGGCGGTGGGTTCGATCGCGCTGGCGCCTTCGCGAGATCAGGGAGTGCTGGTGATTGAGGGCGATCCGGTCGCGGTGCGGATGCTGAGCCGATGGGCCACCCAGGCCGAATTGAGTTGCATTGAATTGAAGCCGCACTCCAAGGCGCTGTACGGTGCGGGCCTGATGGCGGCCAACTCGCTGCTCTCGCCGGTGCTGGATGGGGCGATGCGGAGTCTGCGCGCGTCGGGACTCAACCAGTTGGAGGCCCGGCGGATACTGGGCCTCGTCGTCGAGATGGCGATTCGGAGCCAGCGGGCGCATGGCCGGAAAGCGTGGCTGAGCCCGGGGTCGATGTCACGGCGTCCGGCGGTGCTGAACCAACTGGCGGCACTGGGGGAAGTGGATCCCGTTCTGGCCGCGTTTTACCAGCGTTCGCTGATCGCGGTGCTGGACTATGTGGGACAGGATCCGGAATGGCTGGGAGACCCGCCGCCCCCAAGCCTGCCGAGTCCGGATTAAGCTGGTGAGGAGCGCCGTTGCGGGCCCCGGGTTCGGGTCCGCCCTTCTTTCGCCGTTCCCCGCGTCCTATCGCCAAGTTTATGCATCGATTAAGTGGACCCCGTACGCCACCGGAATCAGGGTAAAATCAAACTAGCTGTCCCCTCTGGATCCCATGCTCAGAAACAAAGTAGAAAAGCCGGAAGACTTGAATCCTGTTGAGACGCAGGAATGGCTCGAAGCACTCGATCAGGTGATCGAAGAGGGCGGCCCGGAGCGGGCTCGCTACCTGCTCGAACGCCTCGCCGTGACTGCAGCAACCCAGGGCGTGCCTGCCGCCCTTGGCGTCACCACGCCCTACCTGAACACCATCGCGGTGGATGATGAGGTCCCTTACCCAGGTGACCGGGAGTTGGAGCGGCGCATCAAGAGCATTGTGCGGTGGAATGCCGTGGCGATGGTCGTGCGTGCCAACAAGTACGACGACGGCATCGGCGGCCATATCTCCACCTTTGCCTCTTCGGCCACGCTTTACGAAGTGGGCATGAACCACTTTTTCCGCGGGTCCATCCCGTCGGAGAGCGGGGATCAGCCGGGCGATCTAGTCTACTTTCAGGGCCACGCCTCGCCGGGCATGTACTCGCGGGCGTTCCTGGAAGGGCGCCTGAGCGAAGAGCACCTGAAGAATTTCCGGCACGAACTGCGCGAGACCCCCGGTTTGAGCTCCTATCCGCATCCCTGGCTGATGCCGGACTTCTGGCAGTTCCCGACCGTCAGCATGGGGTTGGGGCCGATCAACGCCATCTACCAGGCTCGCTTTTGTAAGTACCTGGAAAATCGTGGGTTGTTGCCGAAGACGAACCGCAAGATCTGGGCGTTCCTGGGTGACGGCGAGATGGATGAGCCCGAATCGCGCGGCGCGCTGCAGATCGCGGCCAACGAGAAGCTGGACAACCTGATCTTCGTGATCAACTGCAACCTGCAGCGGCTGGACGGCCCGGTACGGGGCAACGGCAACATTATGCAGGAACTGGAAGGTGTCTTCCGGGGCTTCCAGTGGAACGTGATCAAGCTGGTTTGGGGCAGCGACTGGGACCGGTTGATGGAGAAGGACAAGACCGGCCTGCTGATCCGGCGCATGCATGAGTGCGTGGACGGCGAATTCCAGAGCTTCAAGGCACGCGGCGGCGCCTATGTCCGCAGCGAGTTCTTTGGCAAGTACCCGGAACTGCTCGCGCTGGTCGAGGACATGACCGACGACGAGATCTTCGCCCTGCGGCGCGGCGGGCATGATCCGGTAAAGGTATACAACGCCTACAAGAAGGCCTACGAGCACACGGGCGGGCCGACGGTGATCCTGGCCAAGACCGTCAAGGGCTACGGCATGGGTGAGGCTGGTGAGGGCCGCAACACGACGCACCAGCAGAAGAAGATGAACGAGAACGAACTCTTGAAGCTGCGCGAGCGCTTCCAGGTTCCGATTCCCGAAGAGACTGTTCACACCGTTTCGTTCTACCGGCCTTCCGAAGACTCGCCGGAGATGAAGTATCTGAAGGAGCGCCGCAAGGTGCTGGGCGGGCCCCTGCCGATCCGGCAGGTGAAGCCGGTGCACCTCGAGACTCCGCCCGCGGAGGAATTCAACGACTCCCTGGTGGGCAGCGGCGGCCGTCCGGTGTCGACGACGATGGCTTTCGTGGCAATCCTGAAGCAGTTGCTGAAGGACAAGGTGCTGGGCAAGCTGGTGGTTCCGATTATTCCGGACGAAGCCCGCACGTTCGGCATGGAAAGCCTGTTCCGCCAGATCTCGATCTATGCTCCTTCCGGCCAGCTGTATAAGCCGGTGGACAGCGAGCAGTTCCTCTACTACAAGGAAGCCACGGACGGGCAGGTGCTGGAAGAAGGCATCAACGAGGCGGGTTCCCTGGCCAGCTTTACGGCGGCGGGCACGGCCTATGCCAACTACGGCATCCCGATGATTCCGTTCTACATCTACTACTCGATGTTCGGGTTCCAGCGCGTAGGCGACGCCATCTGGGCGTTCGGCGATTCGCGCGGACGCGGCTTCCTGCTGGGCGCGACGGCCGGCCGGACGACTCTGAACGGCGAGGGCCTGCAGCACGAAGACGGTCACAGCCACGTGCTGGCGTCGACGGTGCCGAACTGCGTGAGTTACGATCCTGCCTACGCGTACGAGATCGCGACAATCATCCAGGAAGGCCTGCATCGCATGTACGGCCAGAACGAAGACGTCTTCTACTACCTGACGCTGTGCAATGAGAATTATGCGCAGCCGGCGATGCCGGAGGGCTCCCGCGAAGGGATCCTGAAGGGCATCTACAGGGTCCATGCCAGCGAGAACGGTCCGGCGAAGGCTCAACTGTGGGGCAGCGCCTCGATGTTGAACGAGGCCCTGCGCGCGCAGAAAATCCTGTGGGAGAAGTTCCAGATTCCGGCCGATGTGTGGAGCGTCACCAGTTACAACGAACTGCGGCGTGAAGCGCTGGATACGGACCGCTGGAACCGCCTGCATCCGGCTGAGCCGGCCCGCAGGCCGTATATCCAGCAGGTGATGGAAGGCACACAGGGGCCATTGTGGCCGCCAGCGACTATATGAAGGTGATCTCTGACCAGCTTTCCCCCTGGCTGAGCGGGCGCCTGACGTCATTGGGCACCGACGGTTTCGGGCGCAGCGAATCGCGTCCTTACCTGCGGCGCTTCTTTGAAGTGGATGCGGAGTCGATTGTCACGGCGACGATTTCGCAGCTTTCGCGCTGGGGCCAGTTCGATGCGCATAAGGCGCAGCAGGCGATCTTTGAATTGGGCATTGATCCCGAGAAGAAGAACGCGGCTCGCAATTAGTTTAAGTTCAGGACGGGGGCGTGGATCCATTTGGATGCACGCCCCCGTTTTGCGTCTGGACGCACGCCGCCCGCTGAAGCCGCCCGCCGTAATATGATGTCGAGGTCAGGTTAAACATGATCTTCTCTCGACCCAAGCCGCTCCATTTCATCCTGCTTACCGCATTGACAGCCACGGCCTGCTTCAGCCAGGAGGCCGCCCACAAGAACAGGGACCTCGGCTACGACGATACTCCGCTGATTCCGGGCCAGAAATGGCGCGTGCACGACAATACGCGAAAGCATCCGCCGAAGGTGACGGCGGCCACCCAGCCCGGCGGCGCGCCCTCGGACGCGATTGTGCTGTTTGACGGCAAGGATCTGTCGCAATGGGTCGCCAAGCTGCGCGGCGGCAAGGAAGGTCCGCCGGAGTGGAAGGTGGAGAACGGCTATGTGGAAGTGGTGCCGGGTAAGGGCGGCATCGCGACCAAGGAGAAGTTCGGCGACGCACAGTACCACATCGAGTGGCAGGAGCTGGCCGATGTGTCCGGCACCAGCCAGAGCCGTGGGAACAGCGGGGTGGAGATCATGGGCCGCTATGAGATCCAGGTGTTGGATTCATACCAGGATCTGACCTATGCCGACGGGCAGGCCGCTTCCATCTATGGCCAATGGCCGCCGATGGTGAATGCGACGCGGAAGGCCGGCGAGTGGAACGTCTACGACATCGTGTTCGAGGCGCCCAAGTTCGACGGCGATAAGGTTGTGAAGCCGGCCTACATCACGTTGTTCCACAACGGCGTACTGATGCACAACCGGCAGGAAGTGATTGGGCGAGCGATCCATGCGAAGGTCGCCACTTATGCGCCGCATGCTCCGGAAGAGGCGCTTTCGTTGCAGAACCACGGCAACGCGGTGCGGTTCCGGAACATCTGGGTGCGGCGGCTGAGGGGCTACGATCCGCAGTGAGGTGCGGACTTGCGGCGGCGCAGGCCTAGCAGCACCAACGGCAGGCCGACGATAAGCGCGGTGCCGGGCTCGGGCACGGCGGACGCGCCGTCTACCTGGAGGGGTGCGCCGGTTATGGCAACGACGCTCGTCGAGTCAGAGAGAGCGCCGAACACGCTGCCGGCGAACGCGATTTCGTACAGGCTATAGAGCGGGCCGTCGGCCTTGACGAAGTAATCGGCGGGAGAAGCGTAGTAGAAGCCGTCTGAGCCGAGGTCGGCCAGGGTCAGGGTAGCGATGCCGCCGCCGTCAAGCTGAAACGACGCGGAGAACGCGGTGAGTTCGGCGGTGTCGATGCCGCCGCTGAGGTCGGTGTCGACGCCGGTGAAGAGGATGGTGAGGGGACCGCCCTGGTCCCACCCGCCCTGGGTGAGTTGGAGAGTCGACGCGCCGGCCTGCGGACAAAGTGCCCCCAGGACCAGCGCCAGGCACAGCGCTGCCAGTTTCATATCGGGATCCAGCCTTTCTGTTTGGAGGAGCCCGGCCGGCGGTGCCTTGGATGGCGCCTGGCAGGCTGGGCTCCTGCACAGATACGCGCGGCGGATCGGGAAATGGGATCAGATTTGACAACAGGTTTGTGCCGGCGGCGATCCAGCGCGATTGGCTACCCTGATAGACACACGTCCCGTTGGAGTTTTTGAATTGCCACAACGCCTGATTGTCGCCATCACCGGAGCCTCGGGAGCCATCTTCGGCATCCGGATCCTGGAAACGCTCGCCCGGGACAAGTCGATTGAGACGCACCTGGTGGTGAGCCCGGCGGGCCGCGCCACGATTGCGCAGGAGACAGAGTGGCAACCTCGGGAGGTGGAGGCGCTGGCGAGCGTGGTGCATCCGCCGGCGAATATCGGCGCATCGATTGCGAGCGGGTCGTTCGAGACGTTGGGGATGATTGTGGCGCCTTGCTCGATCAAGACCCTGTCGGCGGTGGCGAACTGCTACTCGTCCGACCTGGTGGCGCGGGCGGCCGACGTCCAGTTGAAGGAAGGCCGGCCGGTGGTACTGATGGTGCGGGAGACGCCGCTGCACAAGGGGCACCTGCGGCTGATGAGCGAGGCGGCGGAGCATGGAGCCGTGATTTTCCCACCGGTGCCGGCGTTCTACGGGCGTCCGAAGACTCTGGACGACATGGTGAACGCGACCGTCGGGCGGGCACTGGCGCGGGTCGGTATCCGGAATGAGCTGTACTTCGAATGGCTGGGGATGAAGAACCCAACTTCCGACGCCGGTTGATTCCCCTGCTACCCTGCCCTGTATGGCCGCCCGCCTGCAAAATGGCTCGAAGCCCTTCCTGTTTCCGGATGGCGCCCGGTTCGGCGCGGACAATGTCCTGCTGCATGCCAGCGCGCGGCGGCACCGTGTGGAGGAGTTCGCCGGGCCGTTGTCCATCAAGACCGTGCTGAGGGGCTCCGTCTCATGGCTTGTGGACGGGCAGGAACTCGTGGTGGATCCAGCCAGCTTCCTGGTTCTCGGCGCCGGAGAGAAATACTCCATGAACATCGACTCGGAACGACGCGTGGAGACTGCCTGCGCCTTTTTCCGCGATGGGTTTGTGGAAGAAGCGGCCCAGGACGCGACAGGCCAAGTCGAGGATTCGCTGGAGGATCCTCAGCGCCGGGCCCCGGCGCTGCCGTTTCTTTCCCGGCTGCACTGCGATGCGGAAGGTGTGATGACCGGCGCGGTCGAAATGATGGCGGAACGGAGCGCCGCCACACTGTTCCCCAGCGGCTTCGAAGAGGAGTTCCTGCTGCTTTCGAACCGTCTCCTGCTGCTTTACGAGCAGATCAGAAACCGCGTCGCCCGGGTGCCGGCGGTGAAGGCTTCCACTCGGGAAGAGCTCTTTCGACGCCTGGAGAAGGGCCGTGAGTTCCTGCACGGCCAGTCGGGCGGGGCTGTTTCGCTGGAAGAAGTAGCCCGGATCGCGTGTCTTTCGCGGTATCATTTCCATCGCGCCTTCGTTCAGGTCTTCGAGCAGACCCCGCATGGGTACCTGGCCCATTTGCGGCTGAGCCGCGCTCACGCGCAATTGCGATCGGGCCAGACGGTCACGGAGACGTGGCTCGCATCGGGTTTTGATAGTCCTTCCGCTTTCAGCCGGGCGTTCCGCAAGGCGTACGGAGTAACGCCATCGGCCGTCCGCCGGTCCTGAAATTCGCAAGATCGGCACAGTCGTCCGGCGTCCAGGCGGCTATCGTGAATCTCATGAATAGAGCTGCTTCGCTTTTTCTGCTGCTCGCGATGGGCGCAGCGGCGCAAACACCTTCTGAGTCTGCGAAAGGACACGGTATGGCGCACAACGAGAATCTTCCCTCGACGGTTTCCCTGGTGATGTTTGGAGTCGACAACCTGGCTCGATCGGTTGCGTTCTACCGCGATGTGGTCTCACTGCCGCTGCGGAGTTCGTCAGAGGAGTTTACCTTCTTCGCGGCAGGTCCGGTGACGCTGGCCCTGAGTGTTCCTTTGGGGCGCGCGGTCCAGCCGAGGGCAGGGGCGATGGAACTGGTTTTCTCGGTACACGGCGTCCTAGCGTCGTTTGCGGCGTTGAAAGATCGGGGCTGCCGCTTTGTCCAGGAACCTCGGGAGGTCTCGCCGGGATCGTGGGCAGCGACGTTCACAGATCCCGACGGACACCGGCTGACCATCTTCGGCCCCAAATGACTTTGCGCCGCCGGATGGAGGGCCGGATACTATTCAATTGAACCGGATTGACGGCGTTGTGCGTCATTCCTTCCAGGGCGCTGTCTTGCGTGTCCCGGTTGAGACCGATGCAGAAGTGCTGGGCTCTATTGCTGCTGCTGGCTACGGTGTTGAAGGCGGATCTGCGTCTGGACCGCAAGGAGATTCGCACGCCGGCTCCCATGCCGCCCGGCAGCCTGTTGATCGTCGGGTTCCTGGGCGCCTGGGAGCACTGGGATAACGACAAGCGGAGCGTGCGGAAGGTAGCGCTCGACCTGCGCCGAAAGCAGCTTCCGGGGGTCTATGTGGAGACGGCAGGCAACCACGACCGGAAGACTGTCAGGAAGTTCATCCTGGAAGCACTGGACCAGAACCGCAACCGGAGGCTGGACGCGGCGGAGAAGCAGAGCGTCGAGTTCATCTGCTACGGGCAGAGTTTCGGCGGAGCGGCCTGTGTGCAACTGGCCTCCGAGTTGAAGAAGCAGGGCATCCCCGTGCGGCTGACCATCCAGGTGGACAGTGTGGGGCGGGGTGACGACTGGATCCCCTCCAACGTCTCGCGGGCGCTGAATCTGTATCAGCATGATCCGGGCCCGATTCAGGGCGAGGGGCGCATCAAGGCGATGGACCCGGCTCGAACCACGATTCTGGGCAATGTCCGGTTCACATATCTGTTCCGGACAGTGGACATGTCGGACTACCCTTGGATCAGCCGCCGGATGGGCGTTTCGCACTGGAAGATGGACAACGATCCGGTGGTGTGGAAGAGCGTGGAAGCGGCGATTCTGGCCGAGATTGCAGCGTGGTCGGCGGGCCGGGCCATTGCCAGCGCCAAGTGAGGAGAAACCGCTGATGCCGCTACAGAACCGAGTGACGCCCGAAGGAGAGCTGATCGCGACCGAGGCCCGGGGCACGCTGATGGGCAATCGCGGCGGGGCGATCCACAACGAGCACCGGCAGATCGTGCGGCCGTTCAAAAGCCGGCAATGGATCACATGCGTGCTGCAGTTCAAAGACCGGCGCCGGGTAGTGATGACGCCGCGATTGTATACGGAACTGTTCTTCCTGGACGAAGCCACGGCGTTCGCGGCGGGACACCGGCCGTGCGCGGAGTGCCGCCGGGCGGATTTCCTGAAGTTCCTGAGCGTGTGGCCAGGGCGGGTCGCAGGGGAGAGGCTTTACGTGGATGCGATGGACCGGGTGCTGCATGCGGAGCGGATGGACGCCGATGGGTCGAAGGCCACCTATCGCGAACCGCTGGAACTCCTGCCCGATGGGACGTTTGTCCGCCAGGAAGGCGGTTTGTACCTCGTGAGGGGCGACTCGCTGCTGGAGTGGTCGCCGTCGGGCTATGTCGGGCGGCGGGCGCGCAGAAGCGGAGAGACCGCTGAGGTGCTGACGCCGTGGTCGATGGTGGCGTGTTTCCGGTCCGGGTATGCGCCAGGGGTCCACTCGTCGGCGGCTTTGCTCGCATAGTCCCCAAAAGGAGAAGGGCCGCGGCCCCCAGATGGGAGGCGCGGCCCTTTCTCCGACTCGGGTTCGAACTACGCGGTGCGGTTGGCTTCCGCGGAACCTTCGCTCTTCGCGATGGCTGCCTGGGCAGCCGCGAGACGGGCGATCGGCACACGGTAGGGCGAGCAGGACACGTAGTCCATGCCGACCTGGTAGCAGAACTCGACGGAGCTCGGGTCACCGCCGTGCTCGCCGCAGATTCCGATTTCCAATTCGGGGTTGGTGGAACGGCCGAGGTCGACAGCGAGCTTGATCAGTTTGCCGACGCCTTCGCGGTCGATGACGCCGAACGGGTCATTCTTGAAGATCTTCTTCTCTTCGTACTCCTTCGAGAACTTCGTATAGTCGTCGCGGGAGAGGCCCATTGTGGTCTGCGTCAGGTCGTTGGTACCGAACGAGAAGAACTCGGCTTCGGTGGCCACGCGATCGGCGGTGAGAGCGGCACGCGGGATCTCGATCATGGTGCCGATCATGTACTTCTGCTTCTTGAGGCCGGCCTTGCCCAGAACTTCCTCGGCAATGGCCTTAACGATCTTCTTCTGGTTCTCGAGTTCCTCGACGCCGCCGATGAGCGGAATCATGACTTCGGGAATGACCGTCTTGCCCTTCTTCGCGACCTGAACAACGGCCTCGAAGATAGCGCGGGCCTGCATTTCGGTGATCTCGGGATAGGTGATACCGAGACGGCAGCCGCGGTGGCCGAGCATGGGGTTGAACTCATGCAGCTGTTCGACACGGGCCAGCAACTGGGGCAGCACGGTCTTGAGCGACTTCACGTCGGGCGCGAAGTTCTTGTAGCGCGACAGCATTTCCTTCTTGGTCTTGATGTCGGCGGTGGGCAGCTTGGCGAGGTCGACCATCAGCTCTTCGCGCTTGGGGACGAACTCGTGCAGCGGGGGATCCAGGGTGCGGATGACCACCGGGAAGCCGTTCATGGCTTCGAACAGGCCGGCGAAGTCCTTGCGCTGCATGGGCAGCAGCTTGGCGAGCGCCTTGGTGCGGTCCTTCACGTTGTCGGTGAGGATCATGGCCTGGACGTGCGGCAGACGGTCTTCGGCGAAGAACATGTGTTCCGTGCGGCACAGGCCGATGCCTTCGGCGCCGAACGCGCGGGCAGCCTTCGCGTCGCGCGGGATATCGGCGTTCGCACGAACACCGAACTTGCCGCGGAACACGTCGGCCATCTTCATGAACTTGGCGAAGACGGGCGAGTTGGGATCGGGATCCTTGGTGGCAGCCTGGCCGAGATAGACTCCGCCGGTGGCGCCGTCGATGGACACCCAGTCGCCTTCCTTGATGGTGACGGTCTTGTCGGCCGTCTTCACGGTCGCGACCTTGCCGCGCTCGTTGATCGAGATGGCGCCGCAGCCGACGACGCAGGGAACGCCCATGCCGCGGGCCACAACGGCCGCGTGGGAGCTCTTGCCACCGACGGCGGTGAGAATGCCCTTGGCGGCGTCCATGCCGTGGATGTCGTCCGGCGTGGTCTCTTTGCGGATGAGGATGACGGGGGACTTAGCCGACATTTCGACGGCGTCTTCCGAAGTGAAGGCCAGGCGGCCGACGGCGGCGCCGGGGGAGGCGTCGATACCGGTGGCGAGCTTGGTGAGCGACTTCAGGGAAGCGGTGTCGAACACGGGGTGCAGCAGCTGGTCGAGCTGGGCCGGTGCGACGCGCATGACGGCCGTCTTCTCGTCGATCAGGCCTTCGGTCACCATGTCAACCGCAACCCGGACAGCGGCCGGGCCGGTGCGCTTGCCGTTGCGGGTCTGCAGCATCCAGAGGACGCCTTCCTGCACGGTGAATTCGAAGTCCTGCATGTCCTTGTAGGACAGCTCGAGCTTCGACGTGATGTCGCGAAGCTGGTTGTAGACGTCCGCGTTCCAGTCCTTGAGTTCGGAGATGGGAGACGGGGTACGGATGCCGGCCACAACGTCTTCGCCCTGGGCGTTGACGAGGAATTCGCCGTAGAACACCTTCTCGCCGCTACCGGGGTCACGGGTGAAGCCGACGCCGGTGGCGGAGGTGTCGCCCATGTTGCCGAAGACCATCGCCTGGATGTTGCAGGCGGTGCCGAGACGATCGGAGATCTTCTCCATCTTGCGGTAGTAGGACGCCTTGGGCGCCCACCAGGACATAAACACGGCGTTGCGGGACAGCAGCAGTTGCTCGCGGGCATCCTGCGGGAAGTCGCGCTTGGCGTGCTTCTTGAAGATCTTCTTGAACTCTTCGACGATGACCTTGAGGTCATCGGCCGTCATCTCAGTGTCGAGCTTGTACTTCTTCTTTGCCTTGAGGGTATCGAAGGCATGATCGAAGTGCTCCATCTCGACGCCGAAGGCCACTTCGCCGAACATCTGGATGAAGCGGCGATAGCAATCGTACGCGAAGCGCGGATTGCCGGTCTTGTCGGACAGGCCCTTGGTGGTCTTGTCGTTGAGGCCGAGGTTGAGAATCGTGTTCATCATGCCGGGCATGGAGAACTTCGCGCCGGAGCGCACGCTCAACAGCAGCGGATCCGCCGCATCGCCCAGCTTCTTGCCCATCAGGGCTTCCAGTTGATCCAGAGCTTTCCAGATCTGCTCGTCGACTTCCTTCGGCACCTTCTTGTCGTTGTCGAAGAAGACGTTACACACGTCGGTGATGATGGTGAAACCACCGGGCACCGGCACGCCCGCCCGGCACATGGAGGCAAGGCCTGCGCCTTTGCCGCCGAGCGAGTCTTTCATCGTGCCGTCACCCTCAGCGGTCCCGCCGCCGAAGGAATAAACGTATTTGCTCATAGCGCTATCGTGCTCCTGAATTTCTCAGCAGAATAATGAGTTCATTCGGTCGTTGATGAGGTCACGATCTCCGAAAAATCGGCGATCGAGGAAACTTCGTTGTAGAGCCCGCCCAACAGGGCGAGCCGGTTGTCGCGAACGGCCGGATCCGGCGCGTTCACCAGAATCTTGTCGAAGAAGTGATCCACCGCCGGCTTGAGCGTGGAGATCACATTGAGCGAGGCCATGTAGTCTTCCGACTGGCGGTAGACGGCCACTTTGGCCAGTACGCGGCTGGTCTCGTCGAAAAGTTCGCGTTCCGCGCCCTCTTCGAGCAGCGCCGGGTTCACGGAGCCACTCTGCCAGCCGGCCTGCTTGAGGATATTGCGCATGCGCTTGAACGCCGCCGCCAGGGGTTCGAACTCCTCGGTCTGGCGGACCAGCTTCAACGCATACAGCCGCGATTCGATGTCGACCAGGTCCACGGGACCGGCCGCCAGCACGGCGGAGAGCTCGTCGTACGCGTAGTGCCGTACTTCGCGGAAGTAGTAGCGCACGCGGTCGAGCAGGAACTCCCAGATCTGTTTGGCTAGCTTCAGCTCGCCGTCGGCCGCGCGATCCTCTTTGTAGTCGGAACGGATGCGCAGGAAGGTACGGTTGGTCTCCTCCGCGCCCTCGTTCACGAGCTTCTTGAGGTTCAGCCGTAGCCGGCCTTCGACGATCGTCTTCACGATGCCTTGAGCCGCCCGGCGCAAGCCCAACGGATCCTTCGAACCGCTGGGGATCATGCCCAGCGCGAAGCAGCCTTCCAGGGAATCGAGCTTGTCGGCGATGGAGAGGATCTTGCCGTAGTCGCTCGACGGCACTTCGGACTCCATGCTGGCCGGCTCGTAATGCTCGTAGATCGCCTTCCAGACTTCGTCCGGCTCGCCCTGCACCTTGGCGTACAGGCCACCCATCACCCCCTGGAGTTCAGTCAATTCCTTGACCATCTCCGTCATGAGGTCGGTCTTGCAGAGTTCGGCGGAGCGGCGCGCCAGCCGGGTATCGAGATTGAGGGCCGCGGCGATGCGGCAGACTCCGGCTTCCACGCCCAGGCGCTTGTCCTTGTAGGAACCAAGCTTGGCCTGGAACGTGACGTTTGCCAGATCCTCGACACGGTCGGACAGCTTCTTGCTTTGATCCTGGTCCCAGAAGAAGCGGGCGTCGTTGAAGCGGGCTTCCAGCACACGCTCGTTGCCCTTGACGACGTAGCCCTTCTTGTCGGCCTTCATGTTCATGATGGCCAGGAAGTGCGGAGCCATCTTGCCCTCGCCGTCCCGCATCGTGAAGTAGCGCTGGTGATGGCGCATCACGGTGGAGAGGACTTCCTGCGGCAGGGCGAGAAACTCGGGATTGAAGGAGCCCAGGATCGGCGTCGGATACTCGGTGAGGTACACCAGGTCGTCCAACAGCGAATCGTCGGCGATCAGTTCCAGGCCCTTGCCCTTGAGCAGCTTCTTAATGCCGTCCTGGATCCGCTTGCGGCGTTTCGCGGCGGAGAGGATGACTCCGTTCTTCTCCAGGCGCTCTTCGTAATTGGTGTGGTCGAAGGCGATCTCATCGGCGCCCAGGCGGCGATGGCCGCGAGAGAGCGTGCCCGACTGGACGCCGGCCAGCTCAAACTCCACGACGGAGTCGCCCAGCAGGGCAACGATCCAGCGGATGGGCCGGATGAACGTCGTGCCGCCCTTGCCGGTCCAGTACATGGCCTTGGGCCACGGGATCTTCGAGATCAGCGTGGGCAGCGCTTCGGCCAGGATCTGCCGGACCTCGCGGCCCTCGATCTTGCGGCTTAGGGCGAAGTACTCACCCTTGGGCGTCACTTCGGTGGAGAGCTGCTCCACCGTGACCCCGTTCTTCTTGGCAAAGCCCATCGCGGCGCCGGCGCCGGCGGACTTCGGCGGTCCCATGACCAGCTCGACACGATCGGCCTGCCGTTCGGGCAGCCCGGCCGCGCGCAGAACCAGGCGGCGGGGCGTGCCGTCGAACTTGAGATCCCCGGGCACCAGTTGGTGCGTCTGGCACAGTTCCAGGAACAGGCGTTCCATGTCGCCCAGCGCGGGCACGATCATCCAATGCGGAATCTCTTCCACACCGAGTTCGAGGAGGAATGGCTTCACTTCGCTCATTGGGCCACCTCGACGGCGTTGAGAAGAGTCTGCTGATCCACCCAGGAGGTGGCTACGCCGACCGCCAGTTTGCGGACCCTGGCGATGACGCCGACGCGTTCAGTCACCGAAATCGCGCCGCGCGCGTCCAGCAGGTTGAAGGTGTGCGAGCAGTTCAGCACGTGGTCGTAGGCGCTGAGCAGCGGGAAGCGCTTCTTCTCATAGGCGTCTTTCTCGGGGTCCAGGCCGCGGAACTCGTCGATGAGCCGCTGAGATTCGGCCTCGTGCAGGTCGAACAGCTTCCAGAGCATGCCGACGTCGGCCTTCTCGAAGTTATAGACCGAGAACTGCTGCTCGTCGCGGAACCGGACGTCGCGATAGGTCGTGCCGGCCACCCACTCGATGTCGTAGACCGACTTGCGATCCTGCAGAAACCCGATCAGCCGTTCCAGGCCGTAGGTTAATTCCGCCGGAACGAGGTCGAGGTCCACACCGCCGCACTGCTGGAAGTAGGTGAACTGCGTGATCTCCTGGCCGTCCATCATCACCTGCCAGCCGATGCCCCAGGCACCGAGGGTGGGTGATTCCCAGTTGTCTTCCTCGAACTTCAGGTCGTGCTGGTCGAGCTTGATGCCGATGGCTTCCAGCGACTCCAGATAGAGATCGAGGACATTCGCCGGGGCCGGCTTCAGAATCACCTGCAGTTGCGAGTGCTTGTAGAGCCGGTTCGGGTTTTCGCCATAGCGGCCATCCGCCGGGCGGCGGGAGGGCTGCACATAGGCGACGCTATAGGGTTTCGGGCCCAGAACACGGAGGAAGGTCTCGGGGCACATGGTGCCGGCACCGACCTCGATGTCATAGGGTTCCTGGATGACACAGCCGTGCTTCGCCCAGAAGCGTTTCAGCTTGAAGATTGTCTCCTGATAGGAATCCATGCGGGGAACTTAGAGAGCCTCCATAAGGGGGACGGTGAGGAGCTTGCGCTCGATATGCGATTCAATCTCGCGGTAGAGGAAGCGGCGCAGGTCGGCCGCCGTATCCTTGGTCCAGTCGATGGCGGCCAGGTTCGCCACGGGGTGGGCGGCCATGGCCTGAGCCAGTTCGCGGCTGGCGGCGCTCACCCGGAGTTCGGGTAGGAAGCCCGACAAGCGCACAGCCCAGAACGTGAAATACATAATGGTGCGCCAAACCGCCGCCGGCCTCTGATCCAGCGCCGCCGCGCGCAATTCGGCCAGCACGGCGCCAATCAGCCGGTAGAACCGCTCGTTGGGTTCCGAGGGCGGTAGCAAGTGGTCGCACACCTCCGCGAAATAGTCGAGCGCCACGCCGGCCTCGTATGAACTGGACAGACCAAACTGCGTCTGTATCAGTTCCACGGAGTCAATCCGGACCAACTCGGCACCCTCCCGCTGGTAATAGGAAATCCTCACCTGCGAGAGTCGTTCCAACGAAGATCCGAAGGGACCTTTCGGCTTTCGAGCCCGCTTGGCGACGCCCCGCAACTTGCCCTGATCGCGAGTGTCGAAACTGACAATCAGGTCCCCTTCCTGAAAAGGGTAGGTGCGGAGGACGAACGCCTCACTGACGCGTGCCGGCATCGCTGGCGCTCAAATTCCTTCTCAGGTTATCACACTGAGACGTCTGAATTGGCAGGGCTTTCATGCGCGCTATCCGCATGGCTTCATTACTCACGGCCGGCGCCGCCACTAGTGCCGCACCCAGCGGTCAAAGACGCTGATCACCGGCAGGACGTTGTATTGCGGATCGAAGAAGCCGCGGCGCTCCAGGCCGCCGGTCACGGCCGGCTCCCACCAGAAGATGCCTTTGCCCAAGCCGTGGGGCGTAGCCACCACCAGCCGCTGGACCTCCTCCAGGAAGGCGGCCTGTCCGTCGGGGGTCTCCGGGAATGGGCCGGGCTTGTTCAGATACTCTCCGGGGCGGCAATTGTAGGCGACTTCCACCAGGATGATCTCTTTTCGATATTCATTCGCCATGAAGTCCAGGTTTTCCTTCAGATCCAGTAAAGACCCGTGCCACCAAGGGTAGTACGACTGCCCGATGACGTCATAGCCAAGCCCATAGCGGTGGAACTTGTCGAAGAAGGCTTTGGTTGCCTGCCAGTCTCCGCCCTTGTCGATGTGGACCATGATGCGCGGGCGCGTTCCATTGCCCCGCCCCGCGTCGACGCCATTGATCCCGGCCCGCACCAGATCCGCGAACGAATCCCAATGGTCCGGCAGTCTGCCGTCGGGCCACAGCATGCCGTTCGACACCTCGTTGCCCACCTGGACCATATCGGGCAGGACTCCGGCTGCCCCGAAAGCACGCATGGTGTCGCGAGTGTACTCGAAGACGGTCTGGACGAGTTGCTGGTGGCTGAACCCTTCCCAGGCCTTGGGGATGAACTGCTTGCCGGGATCGGCCCACGTATCGGAATAGTGGTAATCCAGCAGGAACTTGTAGCCCAGCGCCTTGGCCGCCTTCGCCGTGGCGATGGTGTATTCGAGATTGTTCGGCAGCTCCGCCGGCGTGTGAAACAGCCGCAGCCGGATCCAGTTGTAGCCGTGGTCCTTGAGGATCTGGAGGCCCGGCTTGGCTTCCCCATTCTCCTTGAACCGCGTGCCCCGATCCTCAGCCTGCTTCAGGAACGACAGGTCGGCGCCCACGGCGTAATCCGCCGCCTTTGCGCTGAATCCGGCCAGCAGGACCAATCCTGCAAACACACGGAGCATGAGCGATTCCTCTCACCGGAACACTACCACAGCCCCGCCGCGCTAGAGGCCTAATTGCCACGCCAGGAAGGAGAAGGTGTCCGTTTCGTCCTCGATGAGCTGGGAAACCGGCTTTCCGCCCGAGTGTCCGGTCTTTGTGTCGTAGAGCAACAGCACCGGCAGTCCGGAGGAGGTCGCCGCCTGGACCCGCGCCGTCATCTTCCTGGCGTGCAGCGGAGCCACGCGTGTATCCGAATCGCCGGTCACGAAGAGGACGGCCGGGTACTTCACCCCGTCCCTCACGTTCTGGTAAGGCGAGTAGCGGAGCAGGTACTCGAATTGGCGCGGATCGTCGGCGGAGCCATATTCCGGCACCCACAGCCCGGCCACCAGAAACTTCTGATAGCGCAGCATGTCGAGCAGCGGCACCTCGCATACCACCGCCCGGAAGAGTTCCGGCCGCTGCACCATGGCGGCGCCCACCAGCAGGCCCCCGTTGGAGCCGCCCAGGATGGCGAGCTTGCCCGGGCTGGTGTACTTCCGACGGATCAACTCCTCGGCCGCGGCGATGAAGTCGTCGAACACGTTCTGCTTATTCGCGAGCATCCCAGCCCGGTGCCACTCTTCGCCGAACTCGCCGCCGCCCCGCAGATTCGCATTCACCAGGACGCCGCCCTGTTCCATCCAGGCAACTCCAGCCGACCAGAAGTACGGAGTGTTGCTCACGTTGAATCCGCCGTAGCCGGTCAACAGCGTAGGGTTCGTTCCGTCCAGCCGCAGGCCCTTCTTGTGCACAACGAACATCGGTACCCGGGTGCCGTCTTTGGACGAGAACCAGATTTGCTTCGACTCGAAGGCATTGCTGTCCACCGGCACCGGATTGCGATACCACGTGGTGCGCGCCAGGGTCTTCGCGTCAAACCGCAGGACCATGGCCGGTGTGGTGAATGACTCGTAGCCGGCAAAGAACTCCTTCGACCCCCAGCGGCCGGAGACACCGCTCAGCGCTCCCAGGCCGGGCAGTTCCGCCTCTCCGGCGTAGCGCCCGTCGGCTTCCAGAACCATCACCAGGGAGCTGGCGTTGCGCGTATAGGACACCAGCAGCCGCTCACCCGCCACGTCCAGGCTCTCGAGATTCCACGGCGCTTCCGGCACAATCAGCTTCCAGAAGAACCGCTGCGGCTGCTCCGGATTCACGACGAAGACCCTGCTTCGGGGCGCCTGCCAGTTCGTTATCAGGAAGAGCCTGCCGCCGCTGACGAATCCATAGGTGCGCGCATCCAGGTCCCGCACAATCGGCTGCGGCCGTCCACCCTTCAGGCGGTCCAGCAGCCAGACTTCGGTCCGGTTGCCGGCGGACCCCTGCACCATGTTCAGTGTCAGGAAGCGCCCGTCTTCTGAGAGATTCGCCTCCAGGATGTACTCCGCGCCGAAGCCCTGACCGAAGATCTGCTTCGGCTCCACGTTTTCGCGGCCCAGGGGCCGGAAGAAGGCGCGCGGACCCTTGCCGGGATCGAGGTCTGTGAAGTAGATTCCGGAGTGGTCGGGCACCAGCAGCACGTTGATGTAGTGCATTGGCGGCAGGTGGTCCGGCAACGGCTGCCGGCGATCCACATCCAGCAGCAGCACTTCATACTCGTCCGCCCCGCCTTTCCTGACGCCAAAGGCCAGCAGTTTGCCATCCGGCGTGACGTCCAGAAGGTCGACGCTGACCGTTTCGTCCTTTGAAACAGCGGCTGGGTCCACCAGGACTTCGTCAGGCCCCTCCAGCGACCGCCGAACGCAGATGGAGGCCCGGTTCTCGCTCGCGCCTCGCTTTTCGAAGAAGTACTTTCCGCCCCTTTCGCGGGGCAGGCCGGTGGTCTCCGTACGGTGCAACTCGGTGAGCCGGGCCTTCCAGCGCGGCCTTTGCGGCAGGGGATCCAGGGCGGCCCGCGTATACTTCATCTGGGTGTCGATCCAGGCGCGTGTTTCGGGACTCTGCTGATCTTCCAGCCAGCGGTAAGGATCGGTCACCGCCGTGCCATGCAATGTCTCGGTGATGGGGTGAACGGCGGAGGCTGGTGGCTTGTTCTGGGCCACGACGCAGAGGGCGCTGAGGAATACGAGCCAGAATCTCATGCGCAAAAGCGTAGCACGCTGCCGCTGGATCCAAATGATTGGCTGCTGACAGAGGGAAAGTCAGCGTGCAATTGTGTCTATAATGCCCGCCAGGAGTTAGCAATTGCAGGATCCGATGGTCGTATTTGTCGATGTCCGGTTCGGGTACGGCCGGGCCGAGGTGCTGCACGGGCTCTCATTTACCGTGGATCGCGGCGCCATCATGGGGATGCTCGGGCCGAACGGGGCGGGCAAGAGCACCTGCATCAAGCTGATCGCGGGCATCCTCACGCCAGGAATGGGAGCCATCACAGTCGATGGACTGCCGCTGCCCGAGCGCGCAGTCGACGTGAAACAACGCATCGGTTATGTGCCGGAATCCGCCATGCTGTTCGAGTCGCTCACGGGCCAGGAGTTCCTGGAGCTCTCAGGCCGCTTGCATGGCGTGGAGGAGCCGCTGCTGCAAGCGAGGATCTCCGCCATTCTCGAAACATTCTCTTTGACCGCCGAAGCGGGCGACAGGCTGAACGCGTACTCCAAAGGCATGCGGCAGAAGATCCTGATCGCGGCCGCGCTGCTCCACAATCCGGACCTGCTACTGCTGGACGAACCGCTCTCCGGCCTCGACGTCAACGCCGCGATCCTCATCAAGGATCTGCTCGCGGCGCTGGCCGCGGCCGGCAAGACCATCCTTTACAGCTCGCATGTGCTCGACGTGGTGGAAAAGATCTGCAATCGGGTGATGATCATCCACCAGGGCAATCTCATCGCCAATGACACGCCGGAGGCCCTGCGCGAGGCCACCAGCCAGGCGACGCTGGAGCAGGTCTTCCGCCAGTTGACCCACTCGGTGGATACGGATCCCGGTGTCGCGCGCATCGTCGATGCGCTCAGGCCATGAAAGCCCTCAACCCACTGCTGCGCATGTGCGGCATCGACCCGGTGCGCTATTGGCTGCTGCTTGGTTTGTTCGGCAAGATCAGCGAACGGCGCGAGATGCTGGGCCACCTGGGCCGCGACGGCTTCACCCTGAAGGCCGCCACACTGCTCTATGCTGTCATGGCCGGACTGTTCAGCATTCTAATGTTGATGGCAGCGGCATCGTTGCGGGGCTACGCCGGAGTCTTCCTCTTCATGACCGGCTTCCTGCTGTTCACCATCCTGCTGACGGAGACCAGCAACAGCCTGGTGAATCCTACCGAAGCACTGATACTGGCGCACCAACCAGTGGACGGCGCGACCTATACGGCCGCCAAGCTGACGCACCTTCTGCGTATCGTGCTCTATCTTGCACCCGGCCTGAATGTTGTGCCTGCCCTGGTGGCCTTGTTCATACCCGGCTGTCCCCTTTATTACCCGCTACTGCACCTGGCCGGCACGCTGGCCGCCGGTCTGTTCATCGCCCTACTCTGCTGCTCGATCTTTGGCTGGCTGCTGCGCATCGCCCCTCCGTCGCGCGTTAAGTCGTGGGGCCAGGCAATCGAACTGGTGCCCCTGATCTTCCTCTCTCTGCTGCAGTTCGTGCCGCGCGTGTTCACCCGCCTGCCCTTCCAGATCGCACTGCCGCAGGATCCAACCTGGCGCAACACGCTCATCGCGGGCTTCGCAGTCGTCGCGTTGGCCGTGAGCATCTCCGGAATTCGAGCCCTCTCGGGCGACTTCCTGATTCGCGTCTCGAGCATGGTGCAGGGACGCGGCACTCGCGCCCGGGGCAGCAGGCGCTCGTGGCTCGGCGATCTGGCGGCCCGGCTGTACGGCGGCCCTCCGGCCCGGGCCGGCTTCCACTATGTCTCGGCCATGATGTGGCGAGACTGGCAGTTCCGCCGCCAACTGGTGCCGATGCTGCCCATGCTCATCCTCCCGTTCATCGAGATGCGCCGCATCCCTTCCGCCAGCGTGTTCGCTCCCGGTTTCTCGCCCGTCCACCTGGTGCCGCACATCATCGGGGGCCTGCTGTTCTTCATCAGTACGCTGCTGGCCTATGGCTCTGACTACAAGGGCGCCTGGATCTTTCTGCTGGCTCCTTCGGGCAGCCTGCAAGGCATTGCGAATGGAACTCACGCCGCCTTGTGGACGCGCATCATCCTCGCGCCGCACGTAATCCTGCTGTTGATCACCGCCTGGTTTTGGGGACCGCTCGACGCGCTGCTGTTCGCCGCGTTCAGCATGGCAATGGCGTCGTTCTATCTGAGCCTGGAATTGCGTCTGATCGAAGGCCTGCCGTTCGGTAAACAACCCGAAACCACGCGCAGCCCGTTCATGATGCCGCTGATGCTGGGCGGCGGTCTTGTCATGGCCGCCATCGTCGCGGTTCAATACTTCGTGATCTTTCACTCGCGGCTGGCTGTCCTGGGCGTAACCGCAATTGTGGCCGCCGGTGCCTGGGCCATCACTCGCGTTTCACTCAAAGCCCTGGGGGAATCCATCCGATTCCACCTCGGCCTGGTGTCCGCCGAGTCCGGCACGATCTACCACGAGATTGACTGACCCCCCTCAGCCCGGCACCGCCGGTACGATCATGCGCTCGTCCGGATCCGAGTGGAAGAACGTGAGCTGGAACGTCCCCATCAACTCGGCCTCCGGCTTCGCTGCCAGTTCGCCGGGCAGCCGCCGCGACGCTTCAGAGAACTGCATGCCCAGACCCTCCAGCCGCGCAACCAGCGGGGCCATGCACGCCGCCGCCATCTCGAACTGGATGCACACCGAAACATTCGAGAATTGCTGGAAGCCGGTCACCCAGCCGCCGGCGGCGACAATGGCGTCCTTCACCTGGCCGGTCACCCCATGCCGGTCCTGCTTCGTCGACGCGTTGATTTGTACGAACTCCACCGTCCGGCTCACTTCGGATTTGTGCGGAACTTCTCCACGCGGTGAAAGGTCAGGAAGTTCGCGTCATGCCCGCGCGGTGCTCCACCCTCCTCGTCGTCGAACGCCGTACGCGACGCCACGATGAGATCGTCGCCATCGAATTGCCAGTCGACATACTGGAACGCGTGCTTCTCCACATCCGGATGCGACAGCACGATCCTCTCCACCGTCCAGTGCCGCAGGTCCGGAGATGACATCAGCGCCAGCGTATTCCGCACTGATGCCGGATCCTTGGCCGACCGCTCGTACTTTTCCAGCGCCGGGTTCGACAGCGTCCAGTAGCGTTTGCTCTTCTTATCCCAGCGGATGGTGAACTTCTTCGCGCCGCCTGGGAATGGCACCAGTCCTTCAAACTCGAACTTTCCGCCCTTCAGCTTCACAATCGCGGCCTTCTCCAGATTGGCAACGCGCAGTATGTCCAGCATCTCGCCCTTGCGGTCGACGATCGCGTTGCCTTCCAGCCAGTGGTCCCCTTCTCCGGCCAGTTCCTTCGGATACCGCAGGCGCTCCGTCTTCGTCCAACTCTTGGGATCCATCAGGTCCGACTTGAGCGGCGCCGAGATCAGGAACGCCTCGAAGAAGCCCCACTTGCCCTGCGGATGAAACTCGAAGCCGCGCCACAACCGGCCGCCCTTTTCCGCCATCGGCACCGGAGCCGTGTGGTAGCCCGTATCCTCCGTGAGGAACGCCGGAGCGCTCCACGTCACGCCCCCATCCACCGACTTGCGGATCACGATCCGCCCGTACTCATAGGTCGTCCCCATCAGGTAAAGCTGCCCGCGGTGCATGAACAGGTTCGACCAGAACTGATCAGAAAACTCGGCCGTCTTCGTCCACGTCTTGCCCCGATCCGTGGAGCGGAACACGCGCGACACCGCCGACGTCGATTGCGTCGATCCCTTGCCGAAGAAGTCGTGCGACGCCACATACGCCCCGCCGGGCCCAATCGCGATGGACGGCGATCCAATGTATTGCTGCGTCTTCCCGGGATGATGATCGATCACCACACCGGGCGGCGCCGCGGCGGCCTGGCTCCACAGCAAAAGGAGTGCAAGAATCATGGTGACGATTATCCTTCAACTGGCGGCCCGATCCGCGATAGGCTGTACCCATTACCCGAGGAGATGAGCCCATGTCGAGATGCTCCGCCTTCGTCCTCCTGAGCCTGGCCGCGGCCGCTTTGGCCTGCGGCGAGGAAGACACTCACCGCACGCTGGCTATCGGTTCTCCAGCGCCCAACTTCTCCCTGCCCGGCATCGACGGCAGGACGCACCAGCTCAGCGAGTACTCGTCCAGCCCGATCCTGGCCATCGTCTTCACCTGCAACCACTGCCCCACGGCCCAACTCTACGAAGGCCGTATTAAGAAACTGGTCAGCGACTACTCCGGCAAGGGCGTCACCTTCGTCGCCATCCAGCCCAACGCGGCCGATGCCGTGCGCCTCAACGAACTCGGCTACACCGATGTCGGCGACACCTTCGAAGACATGCAGCTCCGTGCCGCCTACCGCCAGTTCAACTTTCCTTACCTCAATGACGGCGAGACACAAGCCGTGGCCGAGGCCTACGGACCCAAGGCCACGCCGCACGTCTTCGTCTTCGATGCCGAACGCAAGCTGCGCTATGAAGGCCGCATCGACAACAGCCAGCGCGAGTCTCTCGTCAAGATCCAGGATCTGCGCAACGCGCTCGACGCCATGCTCGCCGGCAAGCCCGTCGCCGTGCCGCACACGCCCGTCTTCGGCTGTTCCACCAAGTGGCGCTCCAAGCACGCCAGCCAGGTGGAGGAGATGAAGAAGATCGAAGCGGAGTCCGTCACCATCACCGCCGCCAGCATCGACGACCTCAGGAAATTGCGCGCTAACGCCACCGACAAAGTGGTGCTCGTCAACTTCTGGGCCACCTGGTGCGGACCCTGCATCAGCGAGTTCCCCGCCCTGGAGACCACCTTCCGCATGTACCGCGGCCGCGACTTCAACCTCGTCACCGTCGCCACCAACCTGCCCGATGAGCGCGCCGGCGTCATCAAGGCCCTGGAGAAACAGCACGCGTCCAGCACCAACCTGCAGTTCGCCTCCGAAGATACCTACGCCATGCAGGCCGCCTTCGATGCCAAGTGGGAGGCCGGCGTCCCCTACACCGTCCTGCTGGCGCCCGGCGGCAAGGTGCTCTACCAGAAGCAGGGCGAAGTGGACATCCTGGAGCTGCGCCGCGTGATCCTGGGCAATCTGCCGGATCCCGACTACCTGGGCCACCGCGCCTACTGGGCCGCCAGGTAGCCCTGCGCTCCGGCCAGCGCCGGGTTCTTCCAGTCAGAATCCGACAGGAACAGCAGCAGCCGCGCCTGCGCCCGGCTCAAGGCCACGTTGATCAGCCGCGGCCCCAGATCCTCGCGGCTCAGAAACCGGCCCGCCGCGTCCACGGGATCGAACAGGATGGTGTGACGCTCGCTGCCCTGCACCGCGTGCGCCGTCGTGATGAGTACACCGCCACAGCCCTGCCGCCGCAGCAGATGCTCGATCAATGCCCGCTGCGCGCGATACGGAGTCACCACCGCGATCTGCGAGGGCCGTGTGTCGAGCAACAACCGCGGCACCAGCTCCGCAATCGCCCGCGCGGACTCTTCCCGCACCAGCCCCTGATAGAGCGGCGACCACAATGCCTGGCTCCGCACCGGCGTCACCCGCAACTCGTGTCCGGCCCGCTCGGCATGCCACAGCGGACTGGCCAGCGCATCGCCCGCCACCCGCAGCCGTCCCTCATAGAACGCCTCGCTCACCAGCCGGCAGATGGGCTCTGCCATGCGTGACTGCTCGTCCAGGAACTCGGTTGCCTCGCCCTGCTCCACCACATCGAACGCCGTCCGGCCCAGCCAGCGCGCCGCCGGCCCGTTCGACGCCGACGCCTTCACCACCGGAGCCAGTTGCCTGGGATCCCCGGCAAACAGCGCCCTCCGTGCCAGCGGCAGCAGCGCCAGCGCATGCGCCAGGCTCACCTGGCTCGCTTCGTCGAAGACGATCAGGTCGTACGCGCCCGTGTCCTTCAAATCCTGCACGCCCATCAGCGCCCGGGCCGTCGTCATCGCCGCCAGCCGCGCCCGCTTCAAGGCCGCCAGGATCCGCGTCCGCAGCTTCGACCGCACCTTGCCCACCGCGTCCTTCCAGTTCGCATACGTCGGCCCGTCCGCCGGATCGGCCGACTGCGCCTCCAACTTAGCCAGCGAGTCCAGCAGGTGCAGGCTGTGCGCCGGCAGCAGGTGCGGCCGCGTCACATACTGCGCGGTATCGAAGTTCGTTCCGATGCGCTGGCACACCGGACGCTCGCCGCGCTGCTCCAACTGCTTGTCCACGGCCAGCAGCGCCAGGTCCACCGCGGCGTTCGTATTCGCCACCAGCAGCACACGCCCCTCCGGCCGCTGGATGAGGAACTGCGCCAGCAGCGCCCCCAGCGTCGTGGTCTTGCCCGTACCCGGCGGCCCGTGCAGCAGCGAAAACCGCCACCGCGGCAGCGCGAAGGCTCGCCGCTGCGCCCGCCTCAGCCAGGGATAGGGGGCATCCTCCAACCCTTCACCGCCGGCCGGATTCGCACCCGCCCGCATCGCCTCATACCACTCCAGCGCCTGCGCCGACCAGTTCTTGTCCTGCCACAAGTCGGACAGCTTCTGCAGGAACTCCGGTGGGTACAGGTAGATCTTGCGGCCCGCGCACGGCACCGCTGCACTGGGGCCGCGCAGCCACAGCACGCCCTCTTCCGGCAGGATCGAGACGATCTCCGCCGCGCCCTTGCCAGGATCCGGCCACCACGCCCGCGCCCCTTCCAACGACACATCCAGTTCGTCCGACACCACGCGCAGGCACCACAGCGGGCCGTCCCGGTAGACCTCTTCCACCTCGCACTCCACCGGCCGCGCTCCCGCCTGCCGTTCCGCCTGCACCGCCGCGCGGATCTCGTTCAGCACCCGCTGATCCACCTGCGCGCCTTCGGGCTCCGGCGTACTCACCACCACCAGCGGATGCGTCCGCCGCGGCAGCGTCAGCGCGCCAAACGAGTCGAAGCGGATCTCCACCCGCTCGCTCCACGCCCGCACCACCGTGCCGTGCCCGAACACCGCATGCCCCACCCGCGCGCCCGGTATCGTCTCGGCCGTCATGCCGTTTTCAACTGCAGTTCGTCGCCGCGGCGCACAATCGAGGCGCCGTGTTCCCGCCGCAGGCGGTCGACAATCGCAGCCAGTTTCAAGTCATGCTCGCGCCGGGTGGAATCCGGCGCAAACAGGTCCATCTGCGGCGAGGGCCGATAGACGCGGCCCGCCTTCAACGTCAGCGCCCGCAGCCGCACCCGCCGCGTCCACGCCCCTTCCAGCAGCCCCGGCAACAGCGCGAATGTCTCGCTCTCCAGCGCCGTCGGCTCCGCCAGTTCCATACTCTTCCGCGACTCTTCGTGATCCGTATACCGCACTTCCAGCGCCAACCGCCGCACCTCCACACCAGCCGCGCGCACCTGGGCCATCAGCCGCTCCAGCATGCGCCGCAACGTCGCCAGCAGCACCGGCTCCTCCCATACGTCTTCCGGAAATTCGAGAAACTCGCTCCACCCCGGCTCCGACACCCGCTTGCGGCCGACAGGCTCCTCCGAAACGCCCTGCGCCCGGCGCAGCAGCGGCAGCGCCCCGCGGCCCAGCACCGTCGCCAGCGCATCGATGGGCGCGCCCGCGAACTGCCCGATGGTGCGCAGCCCCGCCACCTCCAGCGCGTCCAGGGAGCCCATCTCCAGCCCGGGCAAGATCCGCAGCGGCAGCGGAGCCAGGAACACACGCTCCGTCCCCGGTGGCACCACCATCTGCGCGCCCGGCTTGCGCAGCCGCGCCGCAATCCGCGCCACCATCTTGTTGCTGGCGATACCCGCTGAAATCGACACCCGCAGCCACTCGTGCACCGTGCCGCGCAGTTTCGTAATCACATGCTCGGCGTCCTGCCGGTTCCAGCGCTCCGCTCCGGTCAGGTCCAGCCATGCCGCGCCCACCTCAGCCGGCTCCACCAGCGGAGTCGTCTCACGGCACAGCCCCAGAATCTGGTCGAAAAATCGTTCGTAGAGATCGAAATGCGCCGGCAGCACCACCAGGGCCGGCACCGCCCGCCGCGCCCGCGCCATCGGCCAGCCGGGACGAATGCCCAGCCGCCGGGCCTCCACGCTCGCCGACAGCACCACCCCGCGCCGCGCGCCGCCCACGGCCACAGGCCTGCTCCGCAGCCGCTTATCGGCAGCCTGCTCGATGGAGGCGAAGAACCGGTCGCCATCCCAATGGACCACGGTGCGCATGTTGGCTTTCAGTGTAAATTCTTACACTAAACCAGGGCCCGCGCAAGGCCCGTGTGCACCGCCTGCAGAGCAACTGGATTCTGCCTGCATAGGATACTGATTCTGCCTGCATAGGATACTGGAATCTGGATGTTGAACGCCCGCCGCGCTAATGAATTGATCCGCCGTTTCGCGGATCTCCGGGTCCTGGTCGCCGGGGACCTGATGCTGGATGAGTTCGTCTGGGGCAATGTCGCCCGCATCTCGCCCGAGGCGCCCGTGCCCGTCGTCGAGGTCACCGGCGAGTCCTTTTACGCCGGCGGAGCCGCCAACGTCGCCCGCAACCTACGCGAGTTCACCCCGGGCGTCAGCGTCGCCGGACTCACCGGAGCCGATCCCGCAGGCGAACGCCTCACCGGCCTCCTGCGCGACGCCGGCATCGACTCCACCTGCATCCTGGAAGACCCGAACCGCCGCACCATCGTCAAAACACGCGTCGTCGCCCGCCATCAGCAGGTGGTCCGCATCGACCGCGAATCGCGCCTCAAGCCCGACGAACGCCAGGCCCGCGACCTGCTCGCCCGCCTGGAAGACGCCCTCAGCCGCTGCGACGCCCTGCTGCTCTCCGACTATGCCAAGGGCTTCCTCACGCCCGAGGTCGCCCAGGGCTTGTGCCGTCTTGCCAAGGGCAAGATCATCACTGTCGATCCCAGCCCGAAGAATCCGCTGCCGTGGCAGGGCGTCACAGCCGTGAAGCCGAACCTGAAGGAGGCCCGCGCGGCGTCGGGGTTAGGAGACGAAGCGGAGCCGGAGGCGGCAGGAACTGAACTGCTGCGGCGCTGGGGTACGGAGATGGTCCTGCTCACCATGGGCGAGCAGGGCATGCTGCTGCTCCATCAGGGCGAAGCGGTCTATCACACCCCCACCCGGGCCCGCGAAGTCTTCGACGTCTCCGGAGCCGGAGACACCGCCATCGCCGTCTTCACACTGGGCCTCGCCGCCGGAGCCTCGCCCGCGGAAGCCGCCGAACTGGCCAACCACGCCAGCGGAGTCGCGGTCGGCAAACTGGGCACGGCCACGGTCAATCCGCGGGAATTGGAAGAGAGTGTGCGGGAAATCCACGGGGAATAGCGCAGGTTCTTCCCCGCCCCCCCACGAAACCACGGAGTATACGCTTCGTACCATTGACGCACGTGACAATTTTATCTACGATGCGCGCAGTGGCTTTATCTCGCTTTTCCGTACCGATATTTTTGATGGCTGTTTCCCTTTTAGGGCAGCCCGCGAGTGTGGACCTTACCATCAGCCCCGATAGCGCGCCTCGCAACGCAGGCCGGGCATCCACCAGAATCGTGGCCCGGGTCAAATCCGAGTCACCACCTCGATCCGTCGTCCTTCGATTGTCCGATGAAGCGGGCAAAACCCTCTCCACGCTCGGCGCCATGCACGACGATGGCCTGAACGGTGATGCTGCCGCGCACGACGGCAGCCACACGCTGCAAATGACCCTCCCCATCGACAAGATCGGCGTCTACTATTTCCAGGCCCACGTCGAACTGCCGCCGCCGCTTTCGCCACTCGACTCCAAGGCCGCCCCGTTCTGGGTGTCCGTCACAACAGAGATAAATTCGGACAACGATCTCGACGGCTCAAATGATGGAAACATCAACTCGGTTATCGTCGCGATCACGCAGACCGGCATTCGAAGGCTGCGTATATATCGATCGAATTCCGCCAGCGGTCCCTGGGATGAGATCTTCCCATTCGGGAACAAACCATCCAACTTCGACGACGAGAGCAGAGGGATCCCCAGACTCTTCGATCCCGACAAGGCGGCTACGACCCGGGATCGATACTATCGGGTGACTGCCTACGACGCATCGGGAGTCCTGAAGAAGACGTTCCGGCCAGTCTATATCCCAGCATATGCGGAGCAGGATCGCCTGCTGCGCCTCGTGGTGAACCCTGTCGAATCTCAGGCCGTGACCGCCAAGCCACCAGCAGCCGCAGAGAAACGAGCAATAGAGCGAAAACGATAGTGGGCGGCAGGAGCACCCCGCGGATCCGGCGGCAGTTTGTTTCCCCGGTTCATGCGCCCTGGGCAATACGGCGGAACCGGGAGAACCGGCATGGATTGGTGCGGCCAACTCGCCCCTCCAACGCAGAAAAGCGGCGCCCCAGCCCTCAGGCCGGTGCGCCGCTTCTGTTTGCGAAACTTTCGCTGCCCGGACTACTTCTTCTTCGCTTCGAACGGACGAGCCTGGCCGCCTTCGCGCGCTGCGGTGCCCTTCAGGCTGTCGCCTTCGACCGTGCCCTCATAGGCCGTCTTCATCTCACCGTTCGGCGTGGTCATCACCACGGTGAACGAGAACTTGTTGCCGTCGATCTTGCCGTCCTTGATTTCGCTGGTACGGGGCTCGTTGTCGCCCATCTTCATGGCGATGCTGCCCGTCAGCTTGGCTCCGTCGGACTTCAGGTCAAACGTTTGCGTAATGGTCATCTCTTCGCCATTACGATTCATCTTGCGCTCGGAAACCCACTGGCCGTCGATGGCGGCTGCCAGGGCAACGCCCGCAAGCATCAGAACACACACAAAAAGAGTGATGAAAGTTTTCATGGAACAGCTCCTGCAACAATGAAAGAGCCGTTGCCCGTGCCAAAGGTTACTGCGTGCCGACCTTTTTTGAATACATCGACGTCAGCCTGCCCGTTCCTATCGATCGGCCTTTTACCTATCGTTTGCCCGAAACGCTGCGCCATCGCGTAGCGCCCGGGTGCCGCATCATCGTACCCTTCGGCTCCCGCAAACTCACCGGCGTGATCCTCCGCGCCCATAACGATCCGCCCTCCGTCACCGCCAAGGAAGCCCTGCGCCTACTCGACGCGGAACCCGTTCTGGAAGAGAAACTTCTGGCCCTCGGCCGGTGGGTAGCCGACTACTATTGCGCTCCCCTGGGCGAGGTCCTGCGCAGCATGGCTCCGCTCACCGGCGAGGTCCGCCGCACCCGCGTCTGGGCCCTCACCGACAAAGGCCACTCCGTCATCCGGCAACTCCTCATCGGCGAACCCGGCAACGACACCGCCGTCGACCTCTTGCGCCTGCTGGAACAGCGTGCCCTCTCGGAAACCACCCTCGAGCGCAAGTTCCCCGGAGCCAAAAAGCTCCTGAAAAGCCTGGAGAAGAAAGGGCTGATCGAACTCGAGCAGAACCTGGCCGAACGCGACCCCATGCGCGCCCCCGCCGCCCGCCTGCGTGTCGAATTCCAGGGACGCCCGGCCGAGGTCAAACTCACCAAGCAGGAACGCGAACTCGTCGCCTATCTCGAACTCCACCCCGGCACCCACAATCTGGAGGAACTGGAGCTCCTGGTCAAGGGCGCCTCCCAGGCTGCGCGCGCCATGGCTCGCCGCAACCTGTTGATTCTCAAGCCCGAGGCCCTCACCGCCGACACCTCCTGGGCAAAGCCCCGCCACGACCTGAACCCCGAGCAGCAGGCCGCCTACGACGAGATCCGCAAGGCGCTGGACGCCCACCACTACCAGACGTTCCTCCTGCGCGGCGTCACCGGCTCAGGCAAAACCGAGGTCTACCTCAGCGCCATCGAGGCCGCCCTCCAGCTCGACCGCGGAGCCCTCCTCCTGGTCCCCGAAATTGCCCTCACCCCCGCCATGGCGGGCCAGTTCCACTCGCGCTTCGGCGACCAGGTCGCCATCCTCCACTCCGCCTTCAACGACAGTGAACGCGCCGAGCAGTGGCGCCGCCTGCGCAGCGGCCTGGCCAAGGTTGGGGTCGGCACCCGTTCCGCCGTCTTCGCCCCCGTCGCCAACCTGGGCCTGATTATCGTCGACGAAGAGCACGACCAGAGCTACAAACAGGAAGAGACGCCGCGCTACAACGGCCGCGACGTCGCCATCGTCCGCGCCCGTGAAGCCAAGGCGGTGGTGGTGCTCGGCTCCGCCACGCCCAGCCTGGAGAGCCGCTACAACGTCGAGCGCGGCAAGAGCCGCCTGCTGGAACTGCCGGTCCGCGTCGGCGACCGCCCCATGCCCACGGTCGAACTCATCGACATGCGCGAGGAGTTCCTGGAGACCCGCCAGAACGGCCTCTTCTCCCGCAAACTGATCGAAGCCATCGGCGCCAAGATCGAGAGCGGCGAGCAGACGGTGCTGCTGATGAACCGGCGCGGCTTCTCGGCCTCGGTCGCCTGCCGCTCGTGCGGAGAACGCGTCCAGTGTGTCAACTGCGCCGTCGCCCTCACCTTCCATCGCCGCGACAACCGCCTGCTGTGCCACTACTGCAACTTCGCCCAGCGGGTGCCGCAGGTCTGCCCTCATTGCGGCAGCGAGCACATCTACTTTCTGGGCAGCGGCAGTGAGAAGGTCGAGGACGAGCTCCACCGCCACCTGCCGCGCGCCCGCATTGCCCGCCTCGATCGCGATACGGTCACCGGAAAAAATCGTTATGAGCAAATCCTCGGCGGATTTCGGGAGGGCAATTACGATATCCTCGTCGGGACGCAAATGATTGCCAAGGGCCACGACATCCCGAACGTCACGCTCGTGGGCGTCGTGTCCGGCGATATCGGGCTGGCCATGCCCGACTT
This sequence comes from Paludibaculum fermentans, assembly GCF_015277775.1. NCBI lineage: Bacteria > Pseudomonadati > Acidobacteriota > Terriglobia > Bryobacterales > Bryobacteraceae > Paludibaculum > Paludibaculum fermentans. The sequence continues at coordinate 8,575,427 of NZ_CP063849.1, read as the reverse complement.
CCGCTCCGCTGAACGGGCCTTCCAACTGCTCACCCAGGTCGCGGGCCGCGCCGGCCGCCACTCGCTGCCCGGCACGGTCCTGATCCAGACCATCAATCCGGATCACTACGCCATCCGCTGCGCCGCCGAACAGGATTTCGGCAAGTTCTATGAGAAGGAGCTGCAGTTCCGCCGCCTCATGCGCTACCCGCCCTTCTGCGCCATGGCCAACATCGTCGTGCGCGCGGAGAAGCAGGAGGACGCCCTGCGCATGAGCGGCCAGATCGCCAACCTGCTGGGCATGCCGGAAGAGGGGATCAAGGTGCTCGGCCCGGCCGAGGCGCCCGTCCCGCGCCTCAAGAACGAATTCCGCTATCAGACCTTGATCAAAGCCATCTCGCGTCCCAAACTGAATGAGCTGTTGAAGTGCCTGCGCCAGCACGCCCTGGACGACAAGTGGCCGGCCACGGCGCTGGTGGTGGATGTCGACCCGATGAGTCTTCTATGAGAGGCTGGGAACGCAACGCGGGCAACCTGTCCGCCTCTCTCTCTTTCTACGGTCCGTGGGAGATGCGCGGAGGCGTGAAACTCATCACCTCTCCCGTGACTTACTCCGTCTTCAACATCGCCCTGCTGACGGATCCCGTCTCCGATCTGGAAGGCGAGATGGAGCGCCGCATCCGCATCGCCGAGGCGCACTACGCCGCGAAGCAGCGCCAGTGGTCATTCTGGGTTTGCGAGGACTTTCTCGGCGCCCGCACGGCCCGCCGCGTCCTGAAGACCTTCGAGAACGCCGGCCTCATCTGCATCGCCGAATCGCCGGGCATGGAGACGGACGAGATGCCCGCTCCACGTCGCGAACTGCCCCCACTGGAGTACCGCAAAGTAGAGGATCGCACCACCCGCTCCGACTTCTCCCGCGTCGTCTCGCAGTGCTTCCACATTCCCACCGCCATTTCGCAGCGGATCTATGAATCGGGCGAGCCCTGGCATGCGCCGCTGGAGATCTGGCTCGGCTACTTCGACGGCTATGCCGTCACCAGCACCGCCGTCATCGAGGCCGCCGGAGCCCTGGGCATCTACTCGGTAGCCACCTTGCCCTCCTGGCGCGGACGCGGCATGGGGGAAGCCGTCATGCGCCACGCCGTCGCCGACATGCGGCAGCGCGGTGTGCGCGGCCCACTGGTCCTGCAGTCCTCCCCCGCCGGACTCGACCTCTACCGCCGCCTCGGCTTCCGCCGCACCACCCGCTACTCCGTCTTCGCCACAGCCTGAAGTACGGTCGTGTTGAATGTGTGCCGGTCCGGGCTCAGGTGCGTGTCCTTGAAGTGAGTCGGATACTTCAGCCCGTAACCCAGCATCCGGTCAAAGCCGAGATGCGCGAGCCAGATGAATGCCAACGGCAAGAGCATGGGCCGGCCGGCCCCAATGGAGTACAAAAGCAGCAGCAGGGGACCCACATAGGTGTGGAACGCATTGTAGGCAGAGGCTCCGGTCCGGGCGTTGGCCAGATAGCCGAGCATCGAGAGATCGGGTGCCAGAAAGAGCAGCGCGAACAGGCTCCAACTGCCGTGATTCGAGTGATAGGCGAAGAGGCTGAACGCAAACACGGCGGCGCCTTCCAGGTGCAGGAGTGGTCGAGGGGTCACAGTCTCGTAGGATTATCCGGAAGCGGCGGACGATTCAGGACTTCGGCGTCACGCTGCCTGCTTGGCCGCCTGCAAAACAGCAGTGGTACACTTGCGTTCGCATGAAACCCCTTGCTGCCGTAATGATCGTCCTGTCGTTCACCAGCCAGGCCCAGGAACTCTATCGCAGGCAGCCCGCCGCTCAGACGCGCTGGGCTACCTTCGAAAACCCCAAAGCGGCCAAGGGTCAGGCCGGCCTCGAGAACAAGGGCGCCAAAGGCCGGCCGTTTCAGCCGCTGGCCGCCGGAGAAACCAAGACCCTGCTCGACGTCCAGGGCAGCGGCAGCGTCCGCCGCATCTGGATCACCATCTCCGATCGCGATCCCGCCACGCTGCGCACCCTGAAGCTGGAAATGTACTGGGATGGCGCCAAGACCCCGGCCGTCTCGGTCCCCTTCGGAGACTTCTTCGGAGCCATCCATGGCCGCGCCGTCAAATTGGAGAATGAGTTCTTCGTCAACCCCGAGGGCCGCTCGTTCAACTGCTATATACCCATGCCGTTCCGCACCGGCGCCCGCATTACACTCACCAACGAATCGGGCCACCTGGTGAAGCATCTCTTCTACGACGTCGATTTCCTCGCCACGGCGAAACCCGATCCGGAGGCTCTCTACTTCCACGCCATCTGGCGCCGCGAGCAGCCCACGCAGCTCGGCCACGACTTCGAAATCCTGCCGCAGGTGAAGGGCGAGGGCCGCTTCCTCGGCACACATGTCGGCGTGATCGCCGCTCCCGATCTCACCGGCTGGTGGGGCGAGGGCGAGGTCAAGATGTTCCTGGATGGCGACACGGCCCAGCCCACCATCGCCGGAACCGGCACGGAGGACTACATCGGCACCGGCTGGGGCCAGGGGCTCTACCAGACCCGCTTCATGGGCAGCACCGTCGGTGACAAGGAAACCCGGCAGTATGCGTTCTACCGTTACCATGTGCCCGATCCCGTCTACTTCCACACCGGCCTGCGCGTTACACTCCAGCAGATGGGCGGCGACAGCAAGGCGAATGTGGTGAAGTTGCTCGAACGCGGCGCGGCCATCCGGCCGGTGAGCATCGATGTGGGCGGCGAACTCGTCCCCTTGATGGATAAGCCTGACGGCTATATCCTCGCCGCGGATCCGGCGCCAGCGGACAGTTGGGTGAACATGTACCAGCGCCAGGACGTCAGCGCCGTGGCCCTGTTCTATCTGAATGCCGCCGAGAATGGTCTGCCGCCGCTGGCCCCCGTGGCGCAGCGTACGGCCGCGCTTCCGTCGCCGCCAGAGGCGAAGTGAGCACCCGCGCCCGCTTGGCGAGGTGATTTCAAAGTGGGGCCGACTCAGGCGGAGATCGGCATCTGGACGGACGCTTCCGCCGCTCCGCTGGCCACCCGGCGGAGCTTCGCACTGAATCGGAACGTTGAACCCGTTTGAGGGGTGGAATCCAGCGTAATGGTCCCGCCCATCAGTTCCACGAGCTTCGAGCAGATCGCCAGGCCAAGGCCCGCACCGCCATGCTGCCGCCGTAGTGAGCCATCCACCTGCACGAACGAGCGGAAGACCGCATCCTGCATTTCGAGGGGAATCCCCAGGCCGGTGTCCCTTACGGAAAACTCAACCGTCAGGGCGTCGGCGGCAGTTTGCCCGTCCGCATCCGTCATCACGACATCAACGAAGATCCCGCCCTGGGCTGTGAACTTTAGGGCATTCCCGATCAGGTTGATCAGCACCTGGCGCAGCCGCCCCGCATCGCCGATGAGCATGCGCGGCACGTCAGGCCCGATCTTGAAGTGGAACTCGAGGCCGCGCTGGTGCGCCTGCACCGCGAACATCCGCCGGACCTCATCCACCAGGACAGGCAGCTCGAACGCATCCTCGAAGAGTTCGAGGTGCCCCGCTTCAATCCTCGAAAGATCCAGCACTTCGTTCAGCAGCCGCAGCAGCGCATTCCCTGAAGTCTGCACCATCTCCAGATAGTCGCGCTGGTCGGCCGTCAGTTCGGTATCCAGAGTCAGCCCCGTCATGCCGAGGATGCCGTTCATCGGCGTCCGCAGCTCATGGCTCATGTTCGCCAGAAACTCGCTCTTGGCCCGGTTCGCCCGTTCCGCCTCCAGCCGCGCCTGCTCCAGTTCCTGGACCTTCACTTTCAGAAGTGCATGATCGTGCAAGCCAGCCCAATAGCACCGGTTCAGATTGCGGCCCTGCCAGATCATGAAGAGGCTGTAAGCGAGAATTCCGCAGGCCAGCACAATGCCGCGCTGTCCGGAATCGAGCACCAGCATCAGAATCACGGGCAGCGAGTAAGCCACCAGATTCAGCCGCAGCAGATCATAGTGTGAGATGAGCGTCGCAATGGAACCGGAGCCGATGCCCAGCATCATCAGCAACGCAAAGTTGGAGTTCCACGACCCCACCGGGTAGGAGTACACGGCCAGGCCGAAGAACGCGCCCCAACCACAGGCAGTCCCCACCACATTGGCCTGAAGCAGCAGCTGGAATTCGCTATAGGAAGCAGTTGCATCCGGCCGCCGCAGGGTGAGCCGGATCCGCATCAGCATGAACGCCAGCATCCACACAGCCAGCAGGGAGAAGGAAACAGGAAGATCGCGGTAGTAGTCTCCGCCCAACCCCAGCAGAGCCACACAGAAGACCTGGGCTACGCTGGAGACGCGGCTTCGATGCGCCAGGTCCTGATCCGCCCGCAGTTCCAAGGCCGCCTCTGCGGCGGAGACACGAGTCGCAGTTCTGGCTTTGAGTCCCAAGTCCTACACATCGCAGCTGAGCCCCGATTCTTTAGACTTATTTGAGAAGTTTTTGGACCAACGAATCCGTTTCTTCTTTTAACTTGCGGTGTTCTTCCGGATTCGCCGGCCCGGCAAACCCCGCATGCACGGCTTCCACACGGTGGTCGCGCCCCAGAAACAGCGTCGTCGGGAATGCGCCGAAGCTCGCCAGTTGCGGCAGCTTTCGCTGGACTTCGCCGTCCTCCGTCGTGCCGGCCAACAGCACCGTCCAGGGGATGTTCAACAGCCGGGCAAACGCCTTCAGTTGCCCCCGGTCACGCTCGATTTCCCCTGTATATTCAAAGCCTAACGAGACAATCTCCAAGCCCTTTGCATGATACTTGCGATAAAGGTCAAGCAAGAACGGAGCCTCATCGTGGCAGTTCGGGCACCAGCTTCCCGTGATAGTGACGATCACGGCTTTGCCGTGGAACTTCGCATCGGCCAGCGACACCGGCTTGCCGTCCAGATCGTCGAACTGGAAAGCAAACGGTTCCGCCGGATTCTTGACCGCGATGTAGCGCGTCGGATCCGGAGGCTCCGGGATCCCCATTTGAGTGGCCTTCTCCGCCCGCACGCCGCGGAACTTCGGGCCGCCCGTCGTCGCCCCGCGCAGCGTTCCATCGGCCTGCATCTCGAATTCAACACGCGTCGCCCGGATCCCGTCGAAATGCGTCAAGATCAGGTGGTTCCCGTCGACCTGGCCGCTGAGCGTCCCAAAGTCGCCATCGATCCGCTGGATCGTCCCTGTCACCTGGTCGCCCGACTGCCGGAACCGGCCGTCCATCACCCTTACACCCTGCTTCGCCTCGGTCTCCAGCCGCCACAAGCCGGCAAACTGAGCCGGTTTTGCGGTACTTGGCGCCGGCGATTGGAACGGTTTTGCGGTGAACAGCAGCGTCACCGGGCCCACTCGCTTGCGGCGGACGTAACTGCCCTTCAACACCCCATTCTCCATTGACGCCTTCAGGACGGAGTCGAAGTAGTCCCACTTCAGCTCCAGCGAACCCTTGGCAAAAGTGCCGGAACTCGACCAGATCCTCTTCTCGCCGTCCAGGATGGCGCCCCGCAGCGGAACGCTGCCTGCAAACTCCAACCGGAAGGCCACAGGCTGCCCCTCCGATGTCACCGCAGCGTCCCAGATACCTTTGGGCGCTTGCGCCAGCAGGGTCGCCGGCAACAGGAAGAGAAGGGCTTGGAGTTTCATTACTTAATCTCTATAGACATTATATGGATTTTCCGGCCAGGAGTGCCTTGGATAACGCCGGGACAACTCTTTCCGTACCTGGGGATACAGGCGTTCCCAGAAGCCCGCCAGATCCTGGGTCATCTGAACGGGCCGCCGGTTGGGCGCCAACAGGTGCACCACCAGCGGCGTTCCGTCTCCGATTCTAGGCGACTCAGCCATGCCGAAAAAGTCCTGTAAGCGGGAGGCGACCCACGGGGTCTGGCCCGGCGCATATTGCACTTTGGCGCGGCGGCCCGACGGCAGTTTGATGGATTCCGGAGCCGCCCGCTCCAGCGTGCGCTGCGCATTCGGCCCGAGCCCGTCCACCAGGGCGCGCTCCAGGCCGCCGTCCCGAGTCATCTGTTCCAGTTCGCGGAACGAGCTCAACCCGTGGCTCAACCTGCGTAGCGCCGATTCCAGATCGACATCGGGGAGACCGGCAAACGCCGCGCGGTTCCTCAAAAGCTGAATGGACTCCGCCTCGGCAAACCGGTGCACCCCTGCCTCGACGGCCTTTGCCGCCAGCAGCGCGGCCGCCTGTTCAGAATCAGAGGTTTGCCCGCGCGATTCTTCCAGTACCAGGCTGTCGTAGAGCAGCGCGCTGACGGCCTCCACCCGCTCCGCCGTGCGGTTCCAGGTGACGGTTTCGCGCGCCGTAACACGGTCAGGGAACAGGTCCAGCAGCCAGTCCGCCTGAATCGGGGACGCCTGCCGGACGATCGGGAGCCCCTGGTCCGGCCGGTCCTCGATATCCAGGGCAACCACAAACTCCGCCGTTTCGACGCCTTTGTCGTTCAACAGGACCGCCGAAGCCCCGCCGCTCAGCAGCAGTTCGTTGGACTTGCGGCGGCGGGCCACGCGGTCTGGAAATGCACGCAGGTACGCCTGGGGTAGCGGATCGTGCTGGCTTCGTTTCGGCGAAGTCAGCCGCAGAAGCTGGTCTTCGATCTGCGCCGCCTGGGGACGGTTGCCGGCAGCCAATCCCGCGGCAGCGGCACAGCCTTCGACTCCGCCGTGGATCGCCAACGCCGCCAGGCGAGGATGCAGCGGCAGGGCGGCGATCCGGCGTCCGAAAGGGGTGATCGCGCCGTTTGCGTCCAACGCCCCCAGCCGGTGCAGGAGATCTTCGGCCGCAACCAGCGCGGCCTCCGGCGGAGAGTCCAACCACTGCAGATCCAAGGGATTGCGCAACCCCGCGGCATGCAGGTCCAGGCACAACTGGGCCAGTTCCCGGCGCGTGATCTCAGCCGTGTCGTAGGCCGGACGGCGCAGAAAGTCTTCCTTGGTGTAAAGCCGGATGACGCGCCCCGGCCCGGTGCGCCCCGCACGGCCGGCCCGCTGCACGGCGGACGCCTGCGCAACCCGTTGAATTTCAATGCGCGCCAGGCCGGTCCAGGGATTGTCTTTGGGGATCCGCGCCAGGCCCGAGTCCACCACCGCCCGGACACCCTCGATCGTAATCGACGACTCGGCCACATTCGTGGACAGAATCACCTTCCGCTGGTCAGAGGGCGCGACGGCGCGATCCTGTTCCTGCGGAGAAAGATCGCCATAGAGCGGCAAAACCAGCACACCGCGATGGTCCGCAAAGCGCTGCAATGCCCGCTGGCAGCGGCGGATCTCGGCAGCTCCGGGCAGGAACACCAGAATGTCGCCCTGGCTCTGTTCCTTCACCAGCGCTTCCACGGCTTCCGCCACCTGGGTCTCCAGCGAATCCGCCGAATGCGGCGTATACCCGACCAAAAGGTCAAATAACCGGCCGTCGCTGCGCAGCACCGGACACCCACCGAGAAATGCGGAGATCGGCTCGCCGTGCAGGGTAGCGGACATCACCACCAGCCGCAGATCCGGCCGCCGGGTCTGCTGCAACCGGTGCAGCAGCGCTAGTGCGAGGTCACCCTCCAGATGCCGTTCATGGAACTCATCCAGGATCACCGCATCCACATTCTTCAAGTCCGGGTCGGAGAGGAGCTGCCGGGTCAGCACGCCTTCGGTGAGGAACCGCAGCCGCGTGGAAGGCCCGCCCACTTGCTCGAACCTGACCTGATACCCGACCGTCTGGCCGGGCTGTTCGCCTAGTTCCGACGCGACCCGCCGGGCCGCCAGACGGGCCGCCAGACGCCTCGGCTCCAACACCAGGATTTGACCCTTCAGCGCGCCCAACAGGGCAGCCGGTACGCGCGTGGTCTTGCCCGCTCCGGGCGGGGCTTCCAGTACGAGATTCGGGGTGGTGCGCAGCGACTCGAGAATCGAGGGGATCAGCGCATCGACGGGGAGTGCGATCACGAGACCTACCATTCAGAATAAACTGGTCAGTGATGTCCACCACAGCCTCCGCACTCAAAGCACCCACGAAGCTGCTCTTCGGACCCGGGCCGTCGCCGGTCCATCCGCGCGTCTACGAAGCCATGCGGCAGCCCATTGTGGGCCACCTGGATCCCTTCTTCTTCCAGGTGAATGAGGACATTCGCCGGGGCCTTAAGACCTGCTTCGGCACGGCCAACGAGTTCACCATGGTGATCTCGGGCACCGGCAGCGCCGGCATGGAATGCGCGGTGACCAACTTCGTGGAGCCGGGCGCCAAGGTGGCCGTCTTCGCGAATGGCTACTTCTCTGATCGGCTGACGGAGATGGCGCGCCGTCACGGCGGCGACGTAGTGCGGTTGGAGAAGCCCTGGGGCGAGACCTACACCGACGCCGAGGCGCGCGAGTTCATCGCCAGCACCAAGCCGGCCGTGGTCGCCTTCGTCCAGGCGGAAACCTCCACCGGCGCCTACCAGCCCGGCCATGCCATCTGCAAGGCCGCGCACGAGGCCGGCGCGCTCGTCATTGCCGACTGCGTCACCAGCCTGGGCGGCATGCCGGTCCTGGTGGACGAATCCGGAATCGACATCGCCTATAGCGGCACCCAGAAAGCGCTGGGGTGCCCGCCCGGCCTGGCGCCCATCACCTGCTCCCCGCGCGCCCTCGAATGGCTGAAGGCCCGCAAAACGACGACGGTGAGCTGGTATCTGGACCTCAAACTCCTGCTGGACTACTACGAGAGCGCCCACCGCTACCACCACACGGCGCCCATTTCGATGTTCTATGCCCTGCACGAGTCCCTGGCCATCATCACGGAAGAGGGTCTGGAAAACCGCTGGGCCCGCCACAAGGCCAACCACGAAGCCTTTGTCGCCGGACTGGCGGAGATCGGCGTGGGCATGCTGGTCGCCGAAGGCCACCGCCTGTGGACGCTGAACACCCCCTTCGTTCCTGCCGGCGTGAACGACATGAACGTCCGCAAGAAATTGATGGCGGAGCATAGCATCGAGATCGCGGGCGGTCTCGGGCCGTTGGGCGGCAAAGTCTTCCGCATCGGCACGATGGGCTACGGTTCCAGCCCGGAGAATGTCCAACTCCTGCTGGGTGCCCTGAAAGACGCCTTCCAGGCCGAAGGCTACGGCAAGTAAAGCTGGTGGCCCGGTTACCGAAACGGCCGGGCCCTGAACTACACAATGTATGTGGGGATCGCGTCATCCCCATTCCGCGCAATGCAATAGGCCGGAGCCTGCCCGCAAACAAGAGGCAGGACCAGGCGGAGCAACAGCTACGCGTGCAGCCAGGGGAGAATGTTCTGTCGTGCCCAACGCCCAGGCTGAGGCTGCACTGCGGCCACCCTACCCTCGGAGGACCCTCGAATGTATGAGCAGTTTGGCGCCATTGTCGACCAGAACGACAAAACCGTCACGTTTAAGCTCTTTGTACCCGACAACACGCTGGACCCCGACCAGTACACCAGCGGCGGCTCGCCAGGCCTGACCGATGTGTTCGTGATCGGCGGTTTCCAGAACCCGCTGACTCGCATCTGGGATCCTGACCACCCCGTCCGGATGAGCCCGTCGAACTACACGGATCCCCAAACCGCCACGGTGAAGGGCATCGTGTACACCTTCGTCTCGGCGCCGTTGCCCGACGGCTTCTACGAGTACAAATACCTGCTGCACTTCACGGAAGCGGCGCCGCGCCAGATCACCGATCCGTGTTCCCGGTACGGCGGCACCGAGAATCAGAATTCCGCCTTCGTGGTGGGCGGTTCCGTGGCTACGGTCCAGCCGCTGGCCAGTCCGCGCCGCCCCTACGGCGACCTCATCCTCTACGAACTGATGATCGATGACTTCACGGCAAACCTGAAGAGATCGGACGAGGCCCCGCTGCAGACCATCGCCCGGAAACTCGATGACCTCGTAGCCCTGGGCATCAACGCCATCGAGTTCATGCCGTGGACCGCCTGGACCTACCCGGTGGATACGACACAGGACTTCAGCTGGGGCTACAACCCGGTGCAGTACTTCTCGGTGGCCCACAAGTACACCCTGAACCCGGACACCGAATTGGACAAACTCGTCCACTTGAAGCGGCTCATCAACGAGTGCCACAAGCGCGACATCCACGTCATCATGGACGGCGTCTTCAATCACGCCGACGCTTCCCCGCCCGATCGCGGCTTCCCCTACTACTGGCTCTACCAGGAACCCGCCGATTCGCCTTATGTCGGCAACTTCGCCGACCACAGCTATTTCCAGGATCTGGACTACGCCAACCAATGCACGTATGAGTACATCCGCGATGTCTGCTTCTACTGGATGGACAAGTTCCAGATCGACGGCATCCGCCTGGACAACACGCTGGGCATCTACAAGGCCGACGACCGCGCGCATGGCCTGCCCAAGCTGCTCTCGGATATCCGCGCCCACTGCGTGGACACTGACAACAAAAACTTCGCCCTGATCCTGGAACACAGTTGGGACTTCGAGGCCATCGACGTCACCAACAAAGTGGGCGCCACCAGTTGCTGGCTCGACCCGTTCCGCAGCCGAAATATGGACTACCTCGGCAACCGGCCCGAAGGCCGTCCCCAGGTGGACCCCGGCCTAATGCGCCTGCTGGACGCACATCGCGATTTCGGCACGGATCACACACCGACGATCTACATCGAGAATCACGACCATCGCCGCTTCATGTTGAAAGCCGGTGGGCGCGACTTCTGGTACCTGACCCAGCCGTACATCATCGCTCTCTTCACCAGCCCCGGAGCGACGCTCATCTACAACGGGCAGGAGTTCGGGCTCGACAACGACATGCCCGAGGACGGCGATGGCCGTGTCGTCCCGCGCCCTTTAAACTGGCTGCTGCGTGACGCCGAACCGGGCCCCACCCTCTTCGCCCGCTACCAGCAGATGATGAGCATCCGGAACGCGCATCCCGGCCTGCGCAGCACCAACTTCTACCCCAACAACTGGGACGAATCGAATACCCAGCGCAATGAGCACGGCTTCGGCCTCGACCGCGCCGGCAACCTGGTGGTCTATCACCGGTGGGGCGACGACGGCCAGGGGCATCTGGAACGGTTCTATATAGCCTTGAACTTTGCCCAGTACACGCAATGGGTCTCCTTCGAGGTCCCGGACGCAGGCCCCTGGACGGACCTAATCAGCGGCCACACCGTGACGGCCCAGGGTGGCCGCCTGAGCGTGGAGGTCGGCTCAAACTGGGGCGCGATCTTCTTCAAACGGGATTGATTCGCCAACGAAAGTGCGCCCGGGGCGGAAGTTCGCTCCGGGCGCGCGGTTTGGTGGAGAGCGGCTCGGGCCGATGCCCGAATCCCTGAACAGCTAACGGAAGTTGGCCTGGACGGAAGTGGCCTTGGTCATACTGACGGTGCAGGTGAGCGCGGTGCCGGAGCAGGCGCCGCCCCACCCAGTCCAGGCCGAGCCGGGATCGGGTACCGCCGTCAGCGTCACCTGGGCATCCTGCGGGAAGGTGTTGGAGCAGCTGCCGCGCCCGCCGCAGTCGATACCGGCCGGAGCACTCGTCACTACGCCCTTACCGGCCCGGTTCACTGAAAGCGTAAACGAGGACTTAAAGGAGGCGGTCACCGAGGTCGCCGCATTCATAGTGAACGTGCAGGTGAGCGCTGTGCCCTGGCAGGCGCCTCCCCACCCGGCGAACACGACGCCTTTGGCGGCGGCAGCAGTGAGAGTAACGGAAGTGCCGGTGTTCAGCGAGGCAGAGCAGACGCCCGGACACTTGATGGACCCGACGTTGCCGGTGACCAGGCCGCTGCCTGCGGTGGCGACGGTCAGATCGACCACTGCGGGGCCATCGAGATCCGCGGCAGCCATCTGGGCCCCGATGTAATTGCCCACTTCGGCATCGGCCGGCACGTTGCAGAGCGCGTCCGCGCAGATCGCTTCGTGCGTGATGGCATCGTAGGTGCCCGCAAACTTGTAGAACTCATAGCGGCGAACCACTGCCTGGGAACCGCCGCCCAGGGCTCCTTGGTTGCGCTTCTGATTGCGTTTGCCCTTGCCTCCGATCTTGGCCTGCACCAGATACCAGGAGGTTTCCACCTGGGCCGGATCCTCCGGAACGACAGCGTTGTCGGTGACGAGCTCGTCGAGCCCGACCTTGCGCTTGTGTTCGGTTTTGTACACTTTCATCCACTGCGCATCGCCATACTGGAAAGCGGCAACGGGCTGGATGGGCGCCACGATGTCGGCGGCGACCTGCACGGGATCAGCCGGCTTGGCGGGTTGGATTACAGTCCAAACTGGCGCGGGAATGGAAACCGGTGAACCATAGCGCTTCAACGTGCCCGGGTTGGCTGGATCCGCCACCAGCCAGTAATAGTAGGTCGCGGTCGGATTCTGGTACGTCCACACGCCGAAGTGCTCACAGCCGCTGGTCTGGTAGTTCAGCGTGCCCAGGACACACTGATGGCCGTTGGTCGGGGTGAAGTCGACAGCCGCCGGTGTCGCGGTCAGGTACTGCTTCGTCGCCGGATCATAGCCGGACAGGTAACGAACATAAACGCCGCCCTGGAACGGCACAATGTTGGCCGCGCCAAAGCGATTCCAATTGAAGGTCCCGCCAACACTGGAGACGCCATGGAGCTCGATTTCGAACCCATAGGCCGGCTCTTTCGTGTCGTTGAGCACATCGAAATTGGACAATGCGCCGAAGAGAGTAACCGGTGTTTGCGCCTGGGCGCAGACGGCCGCCGAAAGGACGGCAAGCAAAAAAGTGCCACGCTTCAGTGAGCGGGCAAACGTATCCTGACAGAGCGCGATCCATGGTTTCATTTGTTGAATCCCCTTGTGTCCAGTACCGGCCGTGCGGTGTGCATGCGTCCGGGATTGCTCGGTCAGACACGGGTTCGGGGCCCAGGGAACGAGTTTTTGAAGAAAGTGCCTAGCCGCGCCCGATGAACGGCATGGTCGTGGCCATGACAGTCAGGAACTGGACATTGGCATCCAACGGCAGTCCGGCCATGTAGAGGATAGCGTCGGCAACATGCCTCACATCCATGCGAGGCTCCACCATGGTCGATCCATTGGCCTGCCGCACCCCGGAAGTCATCCGCTGCGTCATCTCCGTCGCCGCATTCCCGATGTCGATCTGGCCGCAGGCAATGTCGTACTCGCGGCCATCCAGAGAGATGCACTTCGTCAGGCCCGTGATCGCATGTTTCGTCGCGGTGTAAGGCGCGGAACCCGGCCGCGGTGCGTGCGCCGAGATCGAGCCGTTGTTGATAATGCGGCCGCCCCGCGGCTCCTGCTCCTTCATCAGCCGGATGGCCTGCTGGGCACACAGGAACGGGCCCGTAAGATTCACAGCCACCACCGCGTTCCACTGCTCAAACGACAACTCCTCCATGGGGATGCCCGGAGCATTGGCGCCGGCATTGTTGAAGAGCAGGTCCAGGCGTCCAAAGTGGCTGCGAATGGCCGCGAACAGCGCCTGGACGGACTCCGGCTTGCCGACGTCCGTGGGCACCGCCAGCATACTGCCGCCTCCAGGCGTGGCAAGCCCCGCGGTCTCCTGCAGTGCCGCCTCGCGCCGGCCCGCCAGCACCACGGAATAGCCGGCGGATTGCAGCGCCAGGGCGCAGGCCCGCCCAATGCCGCTGCCGGCTCCGGTCACAAGCGCGATTCGTGGAGTGGTCTCTGTCGGCGTGGAGAAATTCATGGCGAATGCTCCATTGTCTATCACCCCAGGCCGGCAGGATGCGGGAGCGGGTAAGCTGGTCGGGATGGCTGAGTATCCACGATTCGATCTGACGGGCCGGACCGCCCTGGTGACAGGCGCCGCGCGCGGCCTGGGCCGGGCCATTTCACTGGCCCTGGCACATGCCGGAGCCGACGTCGCCCTCGGCCTGCGCGATGCCTCGTCCGACGGAGGCTTGGCGGAGGAGATCGAAGCAATGGGCCGCAAGGCCCTGCGGCTCCAGATGGATGTGTCGTCGCTGCAACAGATTCACCAGGCAGTGGAGTCCGCCGCCGCGCAATTCGGCCGCCTGGACATCCTGGTCAACAACGTGGGCATGGCCGAGGTGAATCCGGCTGAAGCCGTGACCGAGGCGGAGTACGACCGGCAGTTCTCCCTGAACGTAAAGAGCGCCTTCTTCGCCAGCCAGGCAGCCGCCCAGGTGATGATGCGGCAGCAGGGCGGCTCGATCGTGACGCTCAGCTCGCAGGCCGGTTTCGTGGCCCTGCCTGGAGTTTCCGTCTACTGCATGACGAAAGCCGCGCTGGTGCACATGACCAGATGCCTGGCGGTGGAGTGGGGCAAACACGGGATTCGCGTCAACGCCGTGGCGCCCACGTTCATCGCGACACCCGGCAATGCGGAAGTCCTGGCCGACGACGCCTTCCGGGCCGATGTCGTCGAACGCATCGCCGCGCTGCACCGCATTGGCGAACCCATGGAGGTGGCCGGCGCTGTCGTCTTCCTGGCCTCAGGCGCGGCCTCCATGATTACCGGGCATACGATGTTGATCGATGGCGGCTGGACAGCGCGCTAGCCGCTTCCGCAACCTGAATACGAGGTGATGACTTTGACCGAAGAACCCATTCTGCTCCCGGGCCTGCCTGCGGCGCTTCACTCCACGGTGCCCAATGTTTGGACGGCCAGTGAGGATGTACTGCAAGGACAGGCTCAACCGGGCACCGATCTGTTCCTGGATCCAATCGGCGACGCCCGCAAACTGGATGCGGCCATGCTGCTGTTCCAACCGGACGCGGAGTTCATGCTCAGCGCCTGCGTGGAGGTCCAGTTCGAAGGCACCTTCGATGCCGGCGTCCTGCTGCTCCACCAGGACGATTCGAACTGGGCAAAGCTCTGTTTCGAGTACTCGCCCCAACGCCAGCCCATGGTGGTGTCGGTAGTCACCTGCGGCGCTTCGGACGACTGCAATTCCGTGGTGATCGACGGTAATCGCGTATTCCTGCGCGTGGCCCGCATCGGACGAGGCTACGCCTTTCACTACGCCACCAGCGCGGAAGGGCCGTGGCAGTTTGTCCGGGCGTTCGGCCTGGCGCCGCTGCCGCTGCAGGCCGGCTTCCTGGTGCAATCGCCCATGGGGCACGGCTGCGAGGTACGCTTCAGCTCGATTTCCTACACGCCCCAGCCGCTAAAGGACCTGCGCAACGGCGAATAGACGACGGCCGCGAACAGAAGATTCTCTTCCCAGATTATCTGTATTGAGTTATATTCAATTGGCTCCGGGGGCTTTCGAACCGCCAGGCAAAGAGCGGAACAAAGCCAGCGGAGGGAGGCCCGGTCATGAACGTCCCTGGCATCCGAAGACATCGGTAGCCAGGAGAGATCTCGTTTCGGAGGACGAACATGATTCGACCCTGGGGTCCGGCAAAGAGCCTGACACTCTGCCTGCTTTTCACCTTTTCTTTCATTGCCATGGGAGCTGCGTTCGACGACTCTCCCGGCAATGGCAACAACAACTCCGAGTGCTCGCGTCTGCCGGGCTATGCGGAGTTGAAGAGCGCGCTGGCCTCCGCCACGGCCACTGAAACCAGCGGCCTCAACAATCAGATGTGGGCCACCCTCGTGAACCGCGACGGCGTGGTCTGCGCCGTGGCCTTCTCGGGAGAAAATCGCGGCGCGCAGTGGCCCGGCAGCCGTGTCATCTCGGCGCAAAAGGCGAATGCCGCGAACGCCTTCAGCCTCGACGCGTCGTCGAACGACAACGGCTCGGGGCAAGTGGGCGGCCTGGCTCTCTCCACGGCCAACCTCTACTCCGCCGTGCAACCGGGTGGCAGCCTGTATGGCCTGCAACACAGCAACCCGGTGGACACCTCCGTCGCTTACAAAGGCCCGGCTTCCAAGAATGGCACGTCCAACGACCCCATGGTGGGCAACACGATCGGCGGCGTGAACGTGTTCGGCGGAGGACTGGCCCTCTATGCCGAGGGTCACAGGATCATCGGCGGCGTCGGCGTCAGCGGAGACACCTCGTGCGCCGACCACAACATCGCGTGGAGGGTGCGCAACCTCCTCAAACTCGACCACATGGCGGTGAACGGAGCCGTGCCCGCCGTACCCGGACCGGCCAGCCTGTTCAACGCCGATCCCACGCATCCCGACAACATCATCTTCGACATCACCGCCAATCCCAATGGCGGCACGGGCAACAGCGCCAGCGGCTTCGGCCATCCCTCGTGTCTGAATACCAGCGGGTCCAGTACCCTGCCGCCTGTGCGGCCGTAAGTCCACCAGACGCACAAATGCCGGCAGACGGATTGCGCCTGCCGGCATTTGTGAAGTCCAACTACTAGAGGGCGGCCAGTACTTCCTTCATCAGGTAGCGGGCGCCGTCGACGCCATCCCACGGACCCTCTTCGTACTCAAGCGCGAAGATCCCCTGGAACTTGTTGGCTGTCATGATGCGCACACACCGTTGCACATCCACTTCCTTCCAGCGGCTCCAGGTCTTGGCATGCACCGTGGAGTGCGCGTAAGGAGCAAGATCGTCCAGCGCGTGATACAGCATGTACTCGTGCTCCCAGTTGCAGAAGTCCGGCGAGGCTTCGCAGAAGGGATGATTCACTTCGTCGAGGATGATCCGCACGTGCAGCGGATTGGCGCTGAGGCCCCAGTGGTTCTCGATGGTGACCTTGACGCCGACCTTCTGCCCGTAGTCGGCCATCTCCTTGAAGGACTCAATCGCGTTGCTGAGGTACTTCACCACTTCGTCGTTGCGCGGGTAGTCGGACGTGGCCACGGCGCTGGGCGCGATCCGCGGCCCGCCGGTATTGACACGCATCGTCTTGGCGCCGAGAATGGCCGCGCCATCCAGCCACTTCTTCGCCACGTCGATGCCGGCTTTGCGCTTCTCGGGATCGAGATCGCAGATGTCGCGCGGGGCATTGTTGGAGATGTGGTGGCAAAGCACACCGCCCGCGGCCATCTTGCCCGCCAGCGTGGTGAGCCACTTCTTGGACGACGGCGTAGAGGGGTCGAACTCGTAGACGGTGCGCTTGTTCTCGCCCATCATCACCGTGGAGCCGACGTACATGCTCTGGTCCGTGACATCGCCAAACAGCGACGACCACAGATCCATGTGCCAGACGCCGGGGAACGTGTCCTTCGTGAACTGCGGGAAGTCGAGCATCGTGATCTGCCCGTATTTCTTCCGGAAGGCTTCCACCTCCGGACCAACCGGCCGGGACGTGGGCCGGGATTTGAAGAGAGTTCTAAGCGGCCAGGTGTTGGAGGCCAGCCGTGCGAGCTTTTCCTTCTCAGTAAGAGCGCGCGCGACGCCTGTCCCAGGCCCTGCGTTGACTGAGCCGGCGAGCGCAACACCGGCCGTTGCGGTCTGGAGAAAGGTCCGCCGTCCGGTCCCTTGAGTAGGTCTGTTCTGCAATTTAATATTCCCTTCTCGATTGGTATGAGCTGTTTCGAAATGCATACCTGCGCGGGCATCCCCTGACTGGCCCGATCCATCGCGCTGCCGAGGACCGAACCAGGACCGGATCCCATCGCACACTAACAGGATGCGCGTTCTGCTATCGAAAGGTTACAGGGCGGACGTATTTTGCCTGACAGCGCAGTGTACCGCGGACTACTCGAGCAGCGCTTCGAAGCGGCGCTGCATCTCCTCCGGCGAAACGGCCTCAATCGTTTGGGCGAACATCCACTCATGTCCAAAGGGATCGCGCACAACAGCGGCGCGCTGCCCGTAGAACTCATCCCCGGGCGGCCGCACAATGGTCGCGCCCGCCTGGCTGGCCCGCTCCACCAGGGCGTCGACCTGATCGACATCCAACTGGAGGGCACTCGTCGCTCCGCCCAGCGACTCGGGTCCGCGAATGCCGAACTCAGGATACTCGTCGGCCAGGTAGACAGTCGCCGGTCCGATCCTGATCTCGGCATGGCCGATGCGGCCCCCCGGCTCGGTCAGCCGCAGGACCTCCTCCGCTCCAAACGCCCTGATATAGAAATCAATCGCCTCCGCCGCGCGCCGCAGGCGGAGGTATGGGCGGACGTCTTTGATGACAACGTTCTGCTGCACGGGCTGCTCGCTCATGGTGACTCTCTTTCCCAGACGGATTCGGCCTTGATGGCTTCAGTGTAGTCTCCGGCGGCTGCGGACGGATTGTAGGAATTTTCCCGCCCGGCGGCCCCAGCGGCGGCTTTATGCTCTCTTTATGCCCCGGTCATGACTTCCTTACGGAGTTCAGAATAGTCTCGGGTTGGGAGGCAATTCCAACTCATGCTGAAGATCGAGGCGAACATCCATCCGGCCAGGCTCGACGACGTCCAGGCGGCGCTGGAGCAACAGGGCATCGTGGGTGTGATGATGTCCCAGATCATGGACCACGGCGGCCCCGACGGGCCCCGGGCCTTCTACCGCGGAGCCGAATATCGGGCCAGTACCCCAAGAGTGCGCCTGGAGATGCTCGTTTCCCACGAACGTGCCGATGATGTGGTGGAACTGCTGAACCGCGTCGCGCGCACCGGACTCGGAGACGACGGGATCATCCTAATCTATGAGGTCGCCGACGCGGTCCGCATCGGCCGGGGCGAGCACCTCCAATACTCGCTCGTCTAGCGCAACGGGAAGGAGCGGCCCGATCCCGCGCCCGCCTGGCGGACCACCAGCCCGTCCGGATACACGTCCACCACCTGGCAACTCTCGTTCACCGCATGCTCCACCATGCCGGGCAACGTGACGTAGGGGATGCCCGAATGCAACGCCGCCCCGCCCTTATGGTCGTGTCCGTTC
Source organism: Paludibaculum fermentans (assembly GCF_015277775.1). Classification (NCBI taxonomy): domain Bacteria; kingdom Pseudomonadati; phylum Acidobacteriota; class Terriglobia; order Bryobacterales; family Bryobacteraceae; genus Paludibaculum; species Paludibaculum fermentans. The sequence goes on along the minus strand of NZ_CP063849.1, from coordinate 8,556,708 downwards.
AGGTAGGCTGCTGTGGCGGAGCTGGCTTCGAGAATCCGCAGGACCTCCTCGTGATCCCACAGCAGGTGCTCCGGCCGGCACGAGGCGGCCAGCACCGGGAAGTGACTGAAGACGATGACGCGGTTGCCCTGACCGGCTGCGCGGGCAAGCGTCTCCTGCAGCCATCTCCTCTGTGCCGGACCCACGGCTCCATTCCAGGACTGGGCGTTGGAAAGGCCGGCTTTCTTCAAGGCATCCAATGTGGCCCGCCCGGCCTGCGCATGCGGATCCGCCTCCGGCCAGCCGCCCGCCACGCTCTCGTTCATGCCATCCAGGACAACGAAGGTCCATCCCTTTACTGAGAAGTCGTAGTAAGGCCTGTTCAGTCCCAGGACGGACATCAACGTGGAGCGCCCGGCCGTGAAGTCATGGTTGCCCAGCACGTAATACCGCGGCGCCTGGATCTGCCCATAGACCTTCCGAATCACCTCCAGGTTGCCCGCGCCCTCATCGATCAGGTCGCCGAGGTGCACCACAAACTCCAGCCTCTCCCGATTCAACAGGTTCGCGCACGCCGCCAACTTCGCCGTCGACACGCGATACTGCCGGCCGATCGCGTCATCCTTGTCGGCATACTGCACATCCGCGATCGCCCCAAAGGAGAACAGGGGCTGCTGGGCCGATACAGGGACCTGTGCGAGCATCGCGACGCCAAGGAACAGAGCGAATCCGTGCATCCTTCCAGTTTCGCCCCTTCGCGCCGCCGCCCGCGAGACCGTCCAACGGGACGGAGTACGATAGTCGGCGTGAACGCACTGCTGTTTCCTCGTCTCACGAAGTCCCTGTTGCTGGTGCTGGGCGCCGCCTGCTGCCTCACTACGCCAGTGAAAGCGCAACAGGGCAAGATCGCCGCCAAGCCACTCTTCCGCGACCCCGTCCACGACGGCGCCGCCGATTCCGTGCTCGTCTGGAACCGCGCCGAGAAGCGCTGGTTCATGCTCTACACCAACCGTCGCGCCAACGTGCCCGATCTGCCGGGCGTGGCCTGGGTGCATGGCACCCGCATCGGCATCGCGGAATCCATCGACAACGGAGCGAGTTGGAAGTACCGCGGCGTGGCCGACATCGACTACGGCAAGCCGGATTACTCGCTCTGGGCGCCCGATGTCATTGACGACGGCAAGGTCTATCACATGTTCCTCTCCGTGGTACCGGGCACGTTTCCCGACTGGAACGCGCCGCGCGACATCGTCCATCTCACCAGCACCGACCTGCTGCACTGGAGCCATGGCGTCAAACTGCCCCTGGCGTCAGACCGCGTGATCGACGCCACCGTCATCCGGCTGAAGAACGGCCAGTGGCGGCTCTGGTACAAGAACGAACGGGACAAGAGCCATATCTACTACGCCGACAGCCCGGACCTGAACCAGTGGAACCCGGGCGGCGTCGCCGTCGACGACCGTGCCGGCGAAGGCGCCAAAGTCTTCCTCTGGCAGGGCCGCTACTGGATGATCACCGACATGTGGAAGGGCATCGCGGTCTACTCGTCGCCGGATACCAACAAGTGGACGGCCCAGGCGGAACCTATCCTGCGTGACGGCGGCAAGCTGCCGACAGACCGCGAAAAAGGCCAGCATGCCGATGTCGTCGTCAGCGGAGACCGGGCCTACATCATCTACTTCACGCATCAGAGCGGGGCCGACGCGGATCCCTCCGTGCCCAACTCCGGCCGCCACACGCTCCTGCAGATGGCCGAACTGAAATTGAAGGATGGACAACTGACCTGCGACCGCGACGAACCAGTCCACGTCTGGCTGGCGCCGCCCGCCGGCCGCTAAACGATCAGGTCATGTCCGGCGGCGCGTAGCGCGTCCAGCGCCCGCGCCAGATGCGGCTCCGGGATCAGCACCCAATCGGTGTCGAAGGTCGACAGCGCGAAGATCGGCACCGCCGCCTCCGCCAGGGGCTGCAGAAATGACGCCAGGATCCCGGTCAGTGCGAAATCGAAAGGCCCCGCCAGTTGCAGGCACGCCCAACCAGCTTGAGCGCGGATCCCATCCGGCGCCTGATCCGCCGGGCAGACCACCGACAACTCCTCGGGAGTTCGCGTGATGGAAACAAACGGCCCACGCCCCGCCCAATCCGGAATCGCGTCCTCGGCACCCAGCCGGCAAACCGCCCAACTACCCTTCAGCTGCCGGAACTGCAATCGATGGCCCATCCCCTGGAGCCTACCAGAGCTCGGGACTCAACATTTAATCCATCCACCGGCCTCGCCTGGGAATCATAGGTCGGATGGCCCTTTCAATCGAACTGCCGGCCCAAGGGGAACCCTTCCAGGGCACGCTCCCGTCAAATCTTGCCGCCGTGGCCCTGCTGACCTCCGCTGCATTTTTGGGCGGCTGGCCGTGGGCCCTGATGGCCGCCATTCTGGTTGTGACGTTGCGCACCAGGGAATCCGGCGGCTGGGCGATGCTGCAGGCCGCTGCCGGCGGACTCTTCTGGCTGGCCCTGTTCCATTGGACTGGCGACCGCCGTCTGTTCTTCCCGTTCAGCATGCAGGTCGCAGCCTCGGCAGCCTGCCTGTGGCGGATCAACGGAAAATGGGCGGCCGTGGCGGTGGGAGCCCTGGTCACCGGAGTGTTCGCCGGCATTCGCCTCCTGCAGTCCGCCAGCGCCCATGTCCTGGGTGTCGAACTCATTGTCGCCGCCGTCGTCCTGGCGGCCGGACTGGCCCTTCTCCCTTACACAGGCAGGTGGGGCGCCTCCACGGCCGCAGCCCTGCTTGCGTTGGCCGGCCTGCTCATCTGACCGGCAGGCGGTTATTTTAGCGGTTGGAAGGTTCGCGACCAGCGCGTGCCGCCGTTAGGATCCTTCGACCAGTACACCATCAGCGGCGTCCCCTGCAGCGCCGTCTCGGAGACAAACCCCCAATACCGGCTGTCGAGCGAGTTGTCTCTGTTGTCGCCCAACACGAAATAGCAGCCGGCCGGAACCACGATCTCCCCGTTCACGAGATGCTCCGCCAGCATCTTCTTCCCTGAATCGGGCAGCGGGAAGTTCGGCTCGGAGGGGAAGTTGTCCCGGTATGGGTCGACGAAGGATGTGCTGTGCTGCACATAAGGCTCGTTCACCGCCTCGCCGTTGCGGAAGAGTACCTTGTTCACAAAGTGAAGCCGGTCGCCGGGCAAACCGGCAACGCGCTTGATGAAGCTCTGTTCCGGACTCTGTGGCGGGTGGAACGAGACCAGGTCACCCAGCCTTGGCGGAGAGTGCAGCCGCCCGACAATCAGGTGGTCACCCACGAGAATCGTGGATTCCATGGAAGCGCCCGGCACCACAAAGGCTCGGGCGACGAACGGAGTAGCCAGTAGCAACACAGCCGCGGCGCAGCCCCCCAGCAGCAGGGTGCGGCGGGTAAACGGGGATTCGAAGAATGGCATCAGGTACGGTAGTCCTTTCAGTGCTGCTTGTCGATACGCAACACACCGACGCCCTGTTCCTGGACCAAGGCGTACATTTCGCTCTCGGCCAACCGGCCCTCTCGGCTACAATACCCAAAATGAAGAGCGGCTTACTGGTGAGTCTGGTCCTGTACGGTATCGCTTGTTGTCTTCCTGCCCTCACTTTTCGCAAAAGCGGTACGCCCGACGACATCATGCTGGGTCTTCGAGCTCTGGCCGTGGGCTGGTCTGGAGTCTTTGCTGGCGTCCTGGGCTGGTACGCCAATCCCCTCTATTTCCTAGGCTTGGCCTTCACTCTGATGCGCAAGCCGGTACCCGCGGCCATCGCCTGCCTTCTCGCCGTCGCCGCCGCCTGCACCGTCTTCAACGACCTGGGCCGGGAACTGCCCGGAGATGAAGGCGGCGTAACGAAAACCGCCATCGTCCGCGTACTCCCCGCGTTCTACGTCTGGGTGGCCAGCTTCCTCGTCCTGCCCGTAGCCGCCTTCCTCCAGCGCGCAAAGTAGCGGCCCCACCTACCTTCCGATTCCTGTCCGATTTCGGGAACAAACAGGGCGATCTGGGAGTATATTGCTGATGGAGGTCAGCCCCAACAGGCTGGTCCACCTAGCAGATGACCCACCTCGAAACCTTGCCATAGAACGCAGCCGTCCGGCCCGCGTAGCGCAAGGAATACCCCAATTGAGTCTTGATGTCCAGTTTGTACAAGGAGTTAGTATGTCCGCGTATGTTCCGTATCTCTTGGCAGCGCTGATCATCGTCAGCGTTGTGGTACTCAGCAAGTTTCTCCTCGGATGGGTGCTGATCCGGGAAGACCAGGTCGGCCACATCGTGAAGAAGTTCGGCTCGAAGGATCTGCCGCAGGGCCGCATCGTTGCCCTGGAAGGCGAAGCCGGCTATCAGGCCCGCACCCTCGCCCCTGGACTCCACTTCTGGTACTGGCCCTGGATGTACCGCATCGACAAGCGCCCTATTCTTACCATTGAATCCGGCAAGATCGGCATGGTTCTGGCCAAGGACGGCCATCTGCTCCCGATGGACCGCATCCTCGCCCGCAAGGTCTCCTGCGACAACTTCCAGGACGCCGAAGCCTTCCTCCGCAACGGCGGGCAGAAGGGCAAACAAGCCGCCGTGCTGACAGCCGGCATGTATCGCATCAACCTCGTCCTGTTCGACGTGTTCAAGAGCGACCTGACCAACATCCCTCCGGACAAGGTGGCGATCGTCACCGTCATGGACGGCGCGCCGATGCCCAAGGGGCAGATGGCTGCCCCCATTGTGGAAGGACATGCGAACTTCCAGGACCCGGATGCGTTCATCCAGGCCGGCGGCCACCGCGGCCTGCAGGAACAGATCATCATGGCCGGCCAGTTCAACCTGAATCCCTGGTTTGTCGATGTGAAGTTGGCTGACCTCTTCGAGGTCCCCATCGGCTACGTCGGCGTCGTGGTCAGCTTCGTCGGCAGCGACGAAAAGGACATCTCGGGCGAATCGTTCACGCACGGCAACATCGTGCCCCGTGGCGGCAAGGGCGTCTGGTCAGAACCCCTCTACCCCGGCAAGCACCCGCTGAACATGGAGTGTCTGCGCATCGAACTGGTGCCGACCACCAACATCGTGCTGAACTGGGCCAACGCCCGCAGCGAGGCGCACAAACTGGACGAAAAGCTCTCCACCATCACCGTGCGCTCGCGTGACGGTTTCACCTTCAACCTCGACGTCAGCCAGATCATCAACATCGGCGCCACCAAAGCGCCCTGGGTGATCAGCCGTGTGGGTTCCGTCCGCAATCTCGTCAACCAGGTGCTGGAGCCGCTGGTCGGAAACTACTTCCGCAACAGCGCCCAGAACTATACGGTCCTCGACTTCCTGTCGGCCCGCTCCGATCGCCAGAAAGAGGCCCGCGAGCACATCAGCCGCGCCATCTCCGAGTACGACGTGCAGAGCGTGGATAGCCTCATCGGCGACATCACGCCGCCGCCGTCCCTGATGGAGCCGTTGATCGCACGCAAGATCGCCGAGGAACAGAAGAAGACCTACGACGCCGAACGCCTGGCCCAGGAGACCCGCAAGACCCTCGAGGCCGAGAAGGCGCTGGCCGAGAAGCAGCGCGAACTCGTGAACGAAGAACAGAACATCCTCATCGCCCAGCGCAAGGCGCAGGCCAATATCCGCCAGGCCGAAGGCGATTCGACTGCTATGTCGACCCGCGCCAACGGCGAGGCCGAAGCCATCCGCCGCCGCGGTACGGCCGAAGCCGAGATCCTGGCCATTAAGGGTTCCAACGAAGCCACGGCCATTCAGGCCGTCGGTCTTGCTCGCGCCGAGGCGGCCCGCAAGGGTGTCGAAGCGATGGGTGAGTACTACGGCCTGCTGCAGATCTTCACGGCCCTGGCCGACAAGGGCGTCCGCTTGACCCCGGATGTCCTGGTGGGTGGCGGCGGCGCGAATGCCACCGCCTCTGAGGCCTTGGTCGCCCTGCTCGCCAGCCAACTGGCGAAGAAGGGCTAAGCCATCGCAGGGGGGGTGGCCCTTCCCCGGGCTATCCCCCGCGCACCACGGTGCACAACCGGTCGGCCACCTCTTCGCCAATGGCCAGGCTGGCGGTAGCGGCAGGGCTCGGGGCATTCAACACGTGCACCGCGTTCTGCCGCGCGATGATCTCGAAGTCCTCTACCAGTGATCCCTCCGGCTTCATGGCTTGCGCCCGGACCCCGGCGCCCGCCTCCACCAGATCGTCCGGCTGAACTTCCGGCACCAGTGTTTGCAGCGAAGCGCAGAAGAGCTGTTTGCTGAACGACCGGCGCACCTCGGCCGTGCACATCCGGAAGTGCTTACCCAGGAAGCGCCACAGGCCGATGAACGACAGGGCGTCCGCCGCATCGCGCAGGTCAAACGAAGTCCGGGTATAACCCTCGCGCTTCAGCGAGAGAACGGCATTCGGCCCGGCCTCGATCCCGCCCGCAATCATGCGCGTAAAGTGCACACCCAGGAACGGGAACGCCGGATCCGCCACCGGATAGATCAGGTTGCGGACCAGGTACTCCTTCTCCGGCTTGAGCTTATAGTAGTCGCCGCGAAAGGGCACAATCTTCACTTCAGGCCGCTCACCGGCCAGCTTCGCCACGCGATCCGCCTGCAACCCGGCGCAACTGACGATGTAGCCGCCCTTGAACTCGCCGCGGCCGGTTTGCGCGATCCATTCCCCGCCCCGATACGTCAATCCGCGCACACCGGCGCCGCATTCGACTGAGCCGCCGCGCGCCTGGATGTCGGCCGCCAGCGTCTCGCACACCAGCGGGTAGTCGACGATTCCTTCTTCCGGCACCCGCAACCCGGCCAGCCCGCCGACGTGCGGCTCCAGTTCGCGCATGCGCGGCGGATCCAGAATCTCCAGGCCGCGCAGGCCGTTGGCCGTGCCCCGCTCCAGCAGGTTGTGCAGCCGCGGAATCTGCTCCTGTTTCGAAGCCACCACCAGCTTGCCGCAGACGTCGTGCCGGATCGACTTCTCCTGGCAATACTCAGTCAACTGGCGGATGCCGCGCACGGCCAGCCGCGCCTTGGCGGTGCCGGGCCGGTAGGCCAGGCCGCAGTGCATGACGCCTGAGTTATTGCCGGTCTGGTGACGGCCGACGCCCTCTTCTTTCTCCAGCAGGGTCAGCTGGGCGTCCGGCATCCGTTGCAGGATGCGGACAGCCGAGGCCAGGCCCACCGCTCCGCCGCCGATCACAAGAATATGAGGCTCTGACATGAATTCCTTGGGGTTGTCCCCTATTGATCAGGATACCGTTGTCAGGAATTCGACGACGACCGGGCCACCCCGCTCACCGCGCCGACCGCCGCCAGGGTCATGCCGAGGATCTCGCTATCGCCCAGGTTGTACTCGAAGCAACCGGCCACCAGGACACCAATCAGGATGGCTACGCCGCCGCGCAACACCCATTCCGCCTCCCCCGCACCGCGGCCCAGCTGGCGCAGCCAGTCCCACAAGGTGGCGGCGAAAAAGAAGATAACCGCGAACATCGCGGGCAACCCGCGCTCGGCGGCGAAGTGGATGTAGATGTTGTGCAGGTGCTCGTAGTAGCCGTCGGGCAGCGTCTTGGGCAAGTCAGCCGGAATGTATTCCCGGAAATGAGGCCCTACCCGCTGCGGACCCAAGCCAAACCAGGGATGCGCCTTGATCATCTCCAGCCCGGTCCGGAACACATACACCCGGTGGTCGTTGGAGTCCATCTGGCCATGTGGCTTCACCAGCGACATCACACGATCCTTCAACGCGGCCGGCCCCAGCAGGAACGCCGCCAGTGCCAGCACCGGCACGAGGGCCACCGTCCACCGCTTCCAGCACCACAGCAGGTAGAGCGCCCCTACACCCGTGGCGATCCACATGCCTCGAGTGAAGGCCAGCACCAAGGCCAATGCAACCAACGGCAGGCACACGGCGAAGGCCCATCGCAGCCGTTTCTCGGGACGGCCCCAAAACCACAGCGCCAGGCACAGCAGCAGGACGATCATCATCTGCCCGCTGAAGGTCATCCAATGGCTGTTGAACCCGGTGATGCGGTCAGCCACATAAGAGCTGTAGAAGTCCTTGCCGGCCGCCGCCGCCTTCGACCACTTCAGCCCGAACTGCCGCAGTCCGTCGATCGCCGAAAGCGTCCCCCCGGCCAGCCAGGCCACAGCCAGCCAGTAGACGTCCCGCGCCTTCCGCAAGGCGGAAAGGACGGCAAACAAGGTCAGCCAGGCGTAGAACTTCTTCACCTGCGGCATGCCGGACCGCGGAGCGTCGCTCAGCGCCAGCGACAGCAGGGTCCAGACGGCGAACACCGTCAGGGCCTGCCAGTAACGCGGCACCCGCCACGGCAAACGGCCCAAAAGCATGGCCGCCAGGCACACGCCCAACAGCACCTGCCACGCGGCAATCGAGACGGCACAGGAGGCGGCCGCCCCAAGTGCGCACCAGTATGCGATTCGCTGGAAATCCGGCTTCATGTGCGACGCAACTCAGTGTGACACAATGACATTCAGAACAGCGCGATGCAGATCTACATCCTTCGCCACGGGATCGCTGAGGATCCCACTGCAGGCCAGCGGGATGCCGATCGTGCGCTCACTCTGGACGGCCGCAAAAAGCTGCAGGCCACCCTGAAACGAGCGTTCGCTTCGGGCGTTGCTCCCACCCTGATTCTTACCAGCCCCTACAAACGGGCCATGCAGACGGCGGAGATCGCCGTGAAGGCCCTCAACTACACCGGGGATGTCCTGCAGACGCAGGCCCTTACGCCGGATGCCGATCCACTGGCTGCGTGGGAAGAGCTGCGGCTGCACCGCGATCACGCCCAGATCCTGTGTGCCTCCCACGAACCCTTGTGCGGGCGGCTGGCCGCGTTCCTCCTGGGCGCCCCATCCCTCGAGATCGACTACAAAAAAGGCGCCTTGATACGCATCGATCTGGTGAGTGCCGGACCCAGGCCGCGCGGCGTCCTCAAGTGGCTGCTGGCGCCCAAACTCGTCTGACGTAGGCGATCGCCTCTTCCTTGCTCTGCAGTTGACCCTCCAACTGCTGTTCCTCCACGCTGCGCAGGATCGTGCCCATCGCCGGACCTGGCTGATAGCCCAGTTCGATCAGATCGCGGCCCGTAATCAGGGGTGGCGGCCGCAGTTGTTCCTCGGGCAGCGCCTCATACCGGTCCTTCACCGCGTCATAGCTGCGCAACCCGCCTCCGCTGGCCAGGATGTCCAACCGGTGCAACTGCAGCAGTTCATCGAACCCGGGCTGCCGGACGAACCGCTTGAATGCGCTCACGCCCATCCGTCCGGCGTCCTTGAACTTCATGTGCTGGTCCACCATCGACTCAACCGCCTCAATCACATCCGAAGGGAAGCGCAGCCGCGACAGGATCCGGCGGGTCATCCCCGCTCCTACATGGTCGTGCCCGTTGAACCGGATGCGGTCTTCAAACGTCTGAGTGGGCGGCTTGCCCACATCGTGCAGCAGACAGCCCAGCGCCAACTCGATCGGCGGTGTGCCCATGCGTTCCAGCAACCCGAGCGTATGAATCCAGACATCTCCTTCCGGATGGAACTGAGGTGGTTGCTGGACGCCTTTCATGGCCGACACCTCGGGCAGGATCTCCAGCAGCAGCCCGCTGGAATCCAGCAGTTCGAAACCGCGCCGGGCTCCGCCCTCGGTGAGAATCCTTACCAGTTCGTCGCGGATCCGCTCGGCGGAGATCCGGTTGATCTGCGGAGCCAGCGTGCGGATGGCATCCATCGTCCCGGCCTCGATTTCGAAGCCCAGGCGCGCCGCGAAGCGCACGGCCCGCAGCATCCGCAGGTGATCTTCCTGGAACCGCTCGGCCGGATTGCCGATGGCGCGAATGATGCCGGCCCGGAGATCGGCCATTCCACCCAGCGGATCAAGGATCGCGCCGGTGAACGGATCCCGCAATAGCGCATTGATCGTGAAGTCGCGCCGGCGCAGGTCGGCCACCACGTCCGTCTCAAACCGTACTTCTTCGGGATGCCGGCCGTTCCGGTAACTGCTCTCTGTCCGAAAGGTAGCCACCTGGACTTCCACACCATCCCGGCGGATGAGCATCACACCGAAGTGGGCACCCACCTCCAAGGCTCCGGGAAAGAGCATTTTCAACTCAGCCGGAGTGGCATCGGTGGTAAGATCGCGATCGTGTACTTCGACGCCAAGTAGCTCGTCCCGCACGCTGCCACCCACGTAGTAGACCTGACGGCCCGCACCTCGTAGTCGCGTCGCCACCTCCGCCGATAATCTGTTCAACAGGTCGGACATGTCCGTTTGATCGTAGAATAGTTCACTAGGGCACGATTTCATTACCCATGGCTGATACTTTCGACCGGCCGGGCGCAACGACCAAAGTTGTAGTCGCCACTACCGTAGCACTGTCCTTCATCTCCTTCTGGCGTGGAGCCTCCATCGTTCTCAGCGACTTGGCCTCCACCATGTTCTACGTGGGCGGCATTACAGAACAGGCCATCGGCAAGTCAGCACCGTGGTTTGTTCTCGGCGTCATGTTCTTTGGCTTCGCCGTACGCAGCATCTACATGGAAAGCTGCGGAATGTTCGTACGCGGCGGCGTGTACGTAGTCGTACGCGACTCCATCGGGCCGCGCATGGCCAAGCTCTCGGTCTCCGCCCTGGTCGTCGACTACATCCTAACCGGACCAATATCATCAGTATCCGCCGGGCAGTACCTGGGGCGTCTGCTGAACGAGCTATCGGAGTTCGCCCACTCCTCGGTCAGGGTCAACCCGAACTACTTCTCCGCCTGCTTCGGCGTGGTGGTCACCATCTACTTCTGGTGGCAGAACGTCAAGGGCATCCACGAGTCCTCCAGCAAAGCGTTGCGCATCATGCAGATCACCACGGTGATGGTGGTCATTCTGTTGATCTGGTGCCCCATCACGCTGCTGTTCCAGGACAACGTTCATCTCCCGCCCGCGCCGACGCTGAAGAATCTCACCTTCGAGCCCCATTCGCTGGGCTGGCTGCACGGCACCGTGTGGCCCACCATCTGGGCGGCCGCCATGCTGATCGCCTTCGGCCACTCGCTGCTCGCCATGAGCGGTTTTGAGACGCTGGCCCAGATCTACCGGGAAATCGCGTACCCGAAGATGAAGAATCTGAAGATCACGGCGAACATCGTGTGCGTCTACGCGCTGATGTCCACCGGCCTGATCTCGCTCTTCGCCGTCATGATCATCCCGGATGCCGTGCGCTCGAACTACTACGACAACCTCATCGGCGGCCTGGCGATGAGCTTGGCGGGGCCGGAGATCCTGAAGCTCTGCTTCCACATCTTTGTCGTGATCGTCGGCGCGCTCATCCTGTCCGGCGCGGTGAATACTTCGATCATCGGCGCCAACGGCGTGCTGAACCGTGTGGCCGAGGACGGCGTGCTGGTCCCTTGGTTCCGCAAACCTCACAAGACCTACGGCACCACCTCGCGCATCGTGGCCATGATCACCATCGCCCAGTTGGCGACCATCGTCTTCTCGCGCGGCGATGTCTACCTGCTGGGGGAAGCCTATGCCTTCGGCGTGGTTTGGAGCTTTGCCCTGAAGGGGATGGGCGTGCTCGCGCTCCGCTTCCAGCGGCACGACCAGGAATACAAGATGCCCTTCAACCTGCACTTCGGCAAGTTGGAGATCCCAATCGGCCTGGGCGTTACCACGATGGCCCTCTTCCTGGTCGCCATCGCCAACCTGTTCACCAAGAAGATCGCCACCATCTACGGTGTCAGCTTCACCATCGTCCTGTTCATCATCTTCACCCTGAGTGAATACCTGAACGCGAAACGGCGCCAGTCCAAGGACGTCAAGGGGCTGGAGGAGTTCAACCTCGATCACCAGCCTCAAATCGGCACCACGAGCATGCACGCGCGTCCTGGCTGCGTGCTGGTCGCGGTCCGCGACCCGTACAACATGGAGCACCTGCGGCGCGTCCTGGAGAAGACCAACCTGCGCCGGCACGACATCGTTGTGGCCACGGTTCGCCCCATCTCCACCGGAGCAGGTGAGTATGGCCTGGCCGAGGACCAGATCTTCAGCTCCTACGAACAGGAGCTCTTCTCCCGCGTGGTGACCCTGGCCGAGAAGGAAGGCAAGCCCGTCGACCTGCTGGTAGTGCCGGCGACCGACCCGTTTGTCGCCATGGTCCAGGCGGCCCAGAACCTAAAGGCGTCAAGGCTCGTCACAGGCGTATCCCACACCATGGCCAGCGAGGAACTGGCACGCCGCATCGGCTTGGCCTGGGAGCAGTTACCGGAACCGCGGCATCCCTTCTCACTGGAGATCATCGCGCAGGACCGGCAGTCCACTTACGTCAACCTGGGCCCCCATCCACCCCGGCTCTGGCCGGAAGATGTCGACCGCCTGCACGAGATCTGGCTGCGGCTGACTTCGAGGGAAGGCTTCGGCTCAAACCTGCACCACCGCGACGTCGTGGGAGCGGCCCTGCGCCGGCTGGAGAGTGAACTGGACTCCCCGAGGAGGGATGAATTGGTAGACGAACTGAAGAACGAAATGCGAAACCCGCCGGTCGATTCCGGCAGTTAGGTTTCGTAGTTTCAGGCCCGACCCGTTATTTGGGCTTCTTGTCCTTGTCCTCGGCTTCCGGGGTGGCGCCTGGAATTGCGCTGAGTACTTCGTTGAAAAGAGCGGCCTTCTTCAGGTCTTTCTTCGACGGAGGAATCTCTCCTCTGCGGTACGGCCCCTCGTTATAGCACGTGCGGCAACGAACTTTCGCAGGTTCTGAATCGACCAGCGAAAGGATGGAGTGATTGGTCATCCTTTTGCACTTGACGCAGTAATCGTCAATATCGTCGCCAAGGCGAATCGCAGACATGCGGCCTCCTACCCAAGAGCCACACTTTATCAAAAATCGACCCCAAAAGGCACCTACCCCACACCTGTTACGCCTGGCCCGCCACCCTCGCCTATCATAAAGTATGCGTGGCAAATGGCTTCTGTTCGCCGGCGGGACTCTCTTCCTGGCAGCCGGCGGCGGCGCTCTCACCTACTACCTGCGTCAAAAACCAGCCAAGTCCGTCCAGGTGGCGAGCGCACCCGCGTTGCCGCCCGGGACTGAGGTTCACCTTACCGGCTCGATCCGCGCCGTGAACCTGGTGCAGGTGGCGGCGCCTCTCGACGGTGTCGCCGAGGAGTTCCCGGTCAAGCCCGGCGACGAGGTATTTGAGGGCCAGATCCTGGGACGCGTGGCCAATGAGACCTTAAAGGAAACCGCGCACGAAGCCGAACTGGAGGTGGAGCGCGCCCAGGCCAAGGTGAACGAAGCGGAGAGCCAGTTGATCGCCGCGCGCCTGGAAGACTCGCGCGCCGCCGCAGACGCCTCCCGGGCACGGATCGAATTCCAGCGGGCGGAGCGCAACTACCAGCGCCAGCAGATGCTGAATACGGAAGGCGCGACGCCGCGGAATACCTATCAGAAGGCCCAGCAGGACTACGAGGCGGCCAAGAAGGAATCCGACACCCTGCAGTCGCTTTCCAACACGTTGCAGGACCGGGTGCAGGGTGTGATCAAGGACATTGACCTGGCGAAGAAGACCCTGGCCGAGAAGATACAGAATCTTGACTCGGCGAAGACGAGCCTGTCCTCGGCCGATCTTCTGGCGCCGGCGGACGGCCTGGTCATCTCCATCGGCAAATCAGCGGGCGAAGAGGTGCACAAGGGCATGCCTGACCTCATCACCATCGCCACCGACCTGTCCCAACTCGAGCTCGTGCTGGAGCCGGAGCCGCCCGTCTTCAAGCGGCTGAAGGCCGGGCAACCCGCGGTGGTACTGATCGCGGAATTGCCGGGCAACGGGCTGCCCGCCACGGTGAAGTCGGTGGAGAACGGCAAGGTGGTGGTCGAGTTCTCCAGCCCGTCGACGCTGGTGCGGCCGGGGATGACCGCGGTGGGGACTCTCAAGCTGAACTAGGCCGCCAAGACGGCTGCGATCGCCTGCGCCGCCTCACGCGTTCCGTCCTGGACTGCCTGCCGCCAGGACGCCAGCCTGGCCGCCTGGTCGTCGAACCGCCGGGGAAACGCCACCGCGGTATGAGCCTCGCTCAGGAACATCATGTCGGCCATCGCGTTATAGCCGGCTCCGGTGAACACGTGCGCCGCCCGGGCCATGAGGTTGCCGGCCGGGTAGTATTCGAAAGACGGCAGGCCCTCCATTCGTTCGCCCCAAGGGGTGATCGCGACCGGTCGACCCTGTTTTCGCGCCAGGCCGGCCAACTGAGCCACTTCCGCGGCGGGCCCGCCGTGGACCACCAGGCAGCACCGCCCGGTATCGAGGAGGCGCTCCAGCTCCGCAGGAATCTCCGTCGGCAGCAAGCCGGGCCGCAGTCGGATCCGGCCCGGCAGGTGTACCACCGGCACCTTGCTCGCGGCCAGGGCAGCGTCGTGTTCGCCGGACAGTTCCTCGGCTGCGATGACCTGGACGATCCCGTCCGGCCAGCCTGGATCGCCGAGAAAGGTGGACACGGCTTCAGGATTCAGCCGCCGGGCCATGTAGATGGCAGGCACAGGCAGGCCATCCTTCCATTCGCCGCGCATGCCTCGGGGAAAGGTGTCGCAGACCATCAGTTCCGGTTGGACCGCGGCGGCGAAGTGACGGACATCGGCCTGCCAACGCTCCGCCGGGATGCGGGTGATGGGGAACCGGGCCAGTTGCGCGAGGCCGGCCGCGAAGGGCGAGTTGGTGACGATCTGGGCGCTGACGCCGAGTTCCTGCAGTTCCAGGCAGACGGCCAGCGCCCGGTTGACATGGCCCAGGCCAGAGCCGGGCGCGCAGTACAGGATGGACGGCCGGTTCACGGGGCGGCCCGGTGAATCAGGTCGAGGATGGTGTCAATCTCGCGCTCCGGAGAGAAGCGATCGCGGATCCGGGCGCGGACGGCAGCGGACATTGCGGCCAGTTGTTCGCTGGAGAGTTCCAACGCTCGCCGCGTCGCCTCGCCGGCGGCCTGGCGGTTCTCGGCCCGGAAGACGAAGCCGGTGACGCCGTCTTCCACGACATCGCGCATGGCGCCGGCGTCGGAGACCAGCGGCACGGCTCCGCAGGCCGCGGCTTCCAGCAGCACGTTGGGCATGCCTTCAAAGGCTGAGGGGATCGCCACGAAATCGCAGGCCGAGTAGAGCGCAGGCAATTCGGCCTGCGGCAGGAACGGCAGGCGGAGGCTGCGCGGAGCGATCGCCGGATCGTCGAGGATCCGCGTGGTGTCCTCGTCGAGCTGCCCTACCACCAGCAACGCGATGCTTGAAAGCAGGCCCGCATCGCGCACGGCTTCCAGCCAGAAGGGGATCCGTTTCTTGAACTTCAGCTCCCCGAACAGCCCGCAGATGCGGCGGTGCCCGGCGTCGAGCAGCGACCGGACCTCGTCCCGCCGGCGAACGTCCGCGGCCAGCAGTTCCCAGCGCTTCGAATCCACACCGTTCGGGGTCCACAGCACGCATTTGCCCGGATAGAGGCGGGCGATGCGTTCGACTTTCTCGGTGGAGACCGCGCCGATGGCCGTGGCGCGCGAGAGGGCTTCCCGCACCCAGCCTCCGCGGCGGGGCAAAAACCAGTCGCGGTCCAGGTCGTTGCCGCGCACCATGACGAGGCTGGGCAGATCCAACCAGGCTCCGAAGGTGGTCCCGACGAACCCGGCTTTCGACGCCCCGAAGGAGACGATGGCGGAATAAGGATCGGCCAGGTGGCGTTCGCGCACGAGGCTCCAGGCGAGGTTGGGCGCAACCTCGGGCGACCGGTCGCGGCGGATCCGGAGATCCGCGCCGCCGTCGGTGGGACGCACTTCGACGGGCTCGTGCGCGCCATTCAGGGCGAGCAGATCCACCGAAAGCCCGCGCCGGCGCAGGCCTCGCACCACGCGGGCACAACTTACGGCCATCCCGCCCTTCACCGGGGGGTAGTGTTCAGTGACCCAGAGCAGGCGGTGCATTATGTTTCGAAGGGATCGTAGTCGTCGGAGTGCCCGGTGGTGGCGGCAAAGCCCGCGGCGGCGGGGTGCAGCGACTGCCTGTCGCCTTCATTGAAGAAACGGGCGTCGCCATACTGATGCCCTCCGCCGTAGGTCTCGTAGTATTGATGGCGATTGGCCGCCTCCCGGGTGAGGTCGTTCTCCTCGGGATTTCCGCGGGTGAGCATGCACGAGGGGCACGTGCCCGCTCCGAGGTGGAGCCCGCATAGCGGCAGTCCGCAGCTCGAACAGGCGCCCATCGCAGGCTGGCCGCAAACACGCAGGACCAGAAGACCAACTTGTGCCTGGCAGCTCATTTGGAGGCCTCGCTGCCGCGAGCCAGCGCGGAGTAAAGCCGAAGCAGCAGGCCCACCACTTCGCGGGCCGGCGGCGCCTCCGGCGGCGGATCATCGGCTCCCTTGAACACCCAATGCCGTTGCAGCCTTGCGCCCGTGACACCGTCTTTCTCGAGCAACTGTGCCTTCTCCTTTCGCGGATCCAGACGGGCCCGCAATGCAGCTTCGTTCCAACTGGCCGGCGCGGGCGGCAGCAGGGTCGCCGACGCGGCGCACTTCTTGCGCCACTTCGTCTTGGATTTGATCTTGCCGCGGCCGTTGCGGCGTTCCCGCTCGATCTTGGTCCACTCCACGTCGAACTCCAGCAGCGCGGTGCTGCCATCCACCAGGGGCAGCCGCACCTCGCACCACGGGTCCTCAAAGATGGTTTCGGTCACCTTGACGAACCGTCCTGGAGGCAGGTTCTGCTTGGACTTCTGCTTACTTTGGACCGGCCCGGCGAGGTCCATCCGGACGCGGATCTTCTTCTCGGGGTCCAGGTCCTGGGCCACGTCGCGCAGTCCCGGCTGGAGACACAGCCGGAAGTCGTTGATGAGGTCTGCTTTCTTCAGCCGCGAATAGTTGATGCCGAAGAACGCGGCCGCGCCGCCGACGGCCAGCGGCAACAGAAAGCTCCACAAGGACTCAGTGAAGGCCATCAAAAAGAAGGCGATGACGAAGCAGAATACCGCCGCGAAGATGCACACCATCATGCGGGTCTTGGCCTTTTTGATCGCGGCGTCGTTGACCTCGTCGAAGTGGGAAAGCTCCGTCATCACCTTGAGGAGCTTGCGAAGTTCCCAGGAACCAGTGATACTCCGTGTCTGGATGGCGGCCAGCGCCTCCGGGGAAAATCCCTTGAATCGGCCGCGCGCCACGGCCGGCGGTGCCTCAGTCATCGATTGCCTCCTCCTGCTGCGGTCAGAAACTGCTGCTCTAATTGCCGCTGGATGACCGGCGGCGCAAAGCACGCCTCGGCGCGCCGGCGGGCGCCCTGGCTGAGACTCCGCCGCAAGGGCTCATCCCGCATCAGGCGCCGGATCGCCAGGGCCCAATCCCGAGTGCCGCCCGGGGCCGCCAGCAAACCTTCCGTGCCATCCTGCAACCACTCCCGGCACACGGCGAGATCGGACGCGATCACCGGCGCGGCAGCGGCCATGGATTCTATCATCTTCACCGGGCAGCAGCCCTGCACCGTGTTGCGCGGCGTATCGGCCAGCGGCACCACGGTGAAGCGCACCCGCTGGAGCACCCCGGCCACACCTTCCGGATCGAGAGGAGGGTGCAGCAGGATCCGGCCGCCCAACTGGCGGCGGGCGATGGCGCGCTCGACGGGCCGTGCCAGACGGGCCTGGCCGCTGTGAAGAATCAGCATCCGGCTGTCCTCGCAATCCGGCGCCGCCAGCGCGAAGGCATCGATGATCGCTTCCACGCCCTGCCAGGACTGCAGGCTACCGATATAGGCAAACCATTTGCCGGAGTCCAGCGCCGGAATGGGGGAGGGCCCGCCGGGCGGCGCGAAGAACAAGTCGCGCGCCTCGTTGGGGATTACGTCGATCTTCGCACGGTGGACGCCCAATCCGGCGAGGGCATCCCGCGTGACGGAAGAGACGCACAGTACGCGGGCGGCCTCGCGCAGGCAACGCCGTTCCATGTCTCCGAGTTTGGCCCTCAAAGCCGCGTTGGCGGCGAGCGCCGGCCGCGAATAGCCGAGTTCCCAGGTGGGGAGTGCATTCACTTCAAAGATGACAGGACACCCGGGCGTTGCACGCAGCAGCGGATAGCCGCCCCACGGGTCGCGAAAGACGGACAGGGTGAGGCTGCCGCGCAGGCTATGGACGCGCTGAGCCACGAACTGAGCGAACGCGGTGGCACGCGCGAGCAGGTCGCGATGGAGCTTGCGGAAGCGGTAGATCTCGATGCCGCCTTCGCGCTGGTAGGCCGGCATTTCGGGCGTGCCGAGGCAGATCAGCTCCACGGCGCCAAAGGTCCGCTCCAGCGCCGTGACCATCGAGGCGATGTGGCTCGAAGACCCTTTGGCGCGGGGAAAGATGTCGAACGCGATGTACAGCGTCTTCACGCGTCGGCTAGTCTGCTTTCAGAGAGTGGGCTCCAAGCGTCCTCCCGCCTGGAGCAACCTGACTGTAAAGGATACCTCGCGAAGCCTCCGTCCCGCACTGCTGGCCGATGCGGGCGGGTCCGGCGCCTGATATTCTGAGGCGGCACCAAGATGAACCGCAGAGACTTCCTCCAGAAAACGGCCTTCGCCGGCATCACCTCGCTGGGCCTTCCACAGGCGGTGCGCGCCGCGAGCGCGCCGAACATCGTGCTCATCTTCCTGGACGATTCGGGCTGGGCTGACTTCAAGCCATTCGGGCACCCCAACTACCCGACACCGAATGTCGAGCGGCTGGCGAGCGAGGGCTGCCGCTTTAACAACTTCTATGTGCCGCAGGCGGTTTGTTCGGCGTCGCGCTCGGCGCTGCTGAGCGGGTGCTATCCCGGACGCACCAAGGTCTTTGGAGCGCACGGACCAGGAGCTCGGGGGCTCGATCCCGGCTTCGCCACGATGGGCCAGGTGCTGCAGGCGAAGAACTACCGCACCGCGGTCTTCGGCAAGTGGCACGTGGGCGACCAGCCGGAGACGCGTCCGCCGGCTCGAGGCTTCGATGAATCGTGCGGCCTGATGTACTCGAACGACATGTGGGAGTTTCATCCGGAGAACCCCCAGGCCTACAGCAAGTTCCCCTTGCAGTTCTGGGAGAACGGCCAGGTAAAGATCCCGCGCATGACGCCGGAGCACCAGCCGATGCTGACGACGTGGTACACGGAGCACGCGGTCGACTTCATCCAACGCAGCAAGGCCAATCCATTCTTTCTCTATGTGCCGCACTCCATGCCGCATGTGCCCCTGTTCCGGAGCGAGAAGTTCAAAGGGAAATCGGGCGCCGGCGTCTATGGCGACGTGATGATGGAGATCGACTGGTCAGTCGGAGAGATCACGAAGGCTCTGCGCCAGAACGGGGTGGAGGACAACACGCTGCTCGTCTTCACCTCGGACAATGGTCCGTGGACATCGTACGGCAACCATGCGGGTGCGACTCCGTTCCGGGAGGCGAAGGGAACCGGTTTCGATGGCGGAACCCGCAGCGCGTGCATCATGCGGTATCCGGGCCGGATCCAGGCGGGTTCGGCGTCGGTGAAGGCGTTCAGCTCGATTGACCTGCTGCCCACGTTTGCGGGTCTGGCCGGGGCTCCGCTGCCAAAGAACCCGATTGACGGCAGGAACGTTTGGGATCTCATTGTGGACAAGCCGGGGGCCAGGAATCCGCACGACTACTACGCCTTCTGCACGGGGCCCAATTTCGAAGGGGTGATCAGCGGCGATGGGCACTGGAAACTGCACGTGCCGCACAACTACCGAACGCTGATCGAGGCGGGCAACGATGGAAAGCCGGGCAGGTTCCGGCAGGCCTCGATCGAGCTTTCCCTGTTCGACATGGAGAAGGACCCGTTCGAGACGGTGAATGTGATCGAACAGTATCCCGAGGTGGCGGCGCGCCTGAAGACGTATGCCGAAGAGCACCGCAAGGAGTTCTACTCGTAGCCCGGCCATCCGGGCAGGTGTCCATCGAGAAGCAGAGCGCTGAAGGGGAGCGCGCGTGAGCCTGGCCCAAACCAGTCACGGCCGGGCGTTCGGAGCCTTTGTTATCGATATTAAGGCCTGATTACACTGCTTGCCCGTGATATGCTCAAGCCGTAATGACACCTGGGTCTCGCGATTGGGCGCGGCAGGTTTCGTCTTCTTACACCTCAATAAGGACGGTATTCACGATGAGCAATACTACTGACAATCTGAAGGAAGCATTCTCCGGCGAGAGCCAGGCGCACCAGAAGTACCGCGCGTTTGCCAAGCGGGCCGAGACCGATGGATTTCCCAATGTGGCGAAGCTGTTCCGGACCGCCGCGGAAGCGGAGCGGATTCACGCCGAAGCGCATTTCCGGAACATGGACGGCGTAGGCACCACGAAGGACAACCTGCAGTCCGCCATTGAAGGTGAGACCTATGAGTTCACCACGATGTACCCGCCGATGCTGGAGGAAGCGCAGAAGGAGAACCACCGCGCACGGGTCATGTTCGGCTTCGCGATGAAGGCCGAAGCGGTGCATGCCGAACTTTACAAGCTCGCCTTGCAGGCGGTGGCGGAGGGGAAGGACCTGACGGAGCTGAACTTCTACCTGTGTCCGATGTGCGGCCACATCGAGTTCGGGCAGCCGCCGGCTGCGTGCCCGATCTGCGGCGCGAAGGCGGAGCGGTTCAGCCTGGTTGGCTAGTCAGTCGCGAAGGCGGCGGCGGGTCATTTCATCAACTGCTGGAGGAAGAAGCCGGCCATTATGTGATTGGCCTCGATGGCCTCCGGCAGATTCGGGTTGTACCAGAAGGCGTGGGGCAGCGCGTCGAAGACCACCAGACGCGCGTCCACGCCTGCGTTGTAATAGGCGCGGTGGAGATCGACGGTGCCGGAGAGCAGCAAGTCGCGGCCGCTGGTGATGAACAGGGTGGGCGGCAGGCCGCGCAGGTCAGAGAAGATGGGCGAGAGCACGGGATCCCGAGGGTTGGTGGTGGTGGCATATTCGGGGTCGTGCGGCTCGTCGATGGGCGGCTCCAGATGTCCGGATAGCCCGCCGAGGCTGAACAGGGCCAACGAATCCCCATTGCGTGAGAAGTCGCCCATGCCGCTGAAGATGCCGAGCGCGGCGGGTTGGGGCAAGCCCAGTTGCTTGAGGCGGACGGCCACCTGGGCGGTGAGAATAGCTCCGGCCGAAGTGCCATAGATCACGATGCGGCCGGGCTTATAGGTCTTCAGCAACTCCCTGTAGACAGCGATGGAGTCATCGACAGCGGCCGGGAACGGATGCTCCGGCGCCAGGCGGTAGAGGACAGCGACCACCTTGATCCTCGTGTAGGAGGCGATGGGAATTGACTCCGTATAGGAGCCGGAATCCGAGTTGAAGCCGCCGCCGTGGAGGTTGAGCAGAACCTTGTCCTGGTTGGACGCGGGCATTCCTTCCGGGGTGACGATGCGGACAGGGACACCGGCGATTTTGTCTTCCACCAGTTGATTGGGACACAGGCGGGTCCATTCCGCGCGAGCTCGGGCGGTGTAGGCATCGGTGCTTTTGCGCCGCTCGGCCAGAGATTGGGGCGGACCCTGATCGGGCACCTGGCGGCTGAGCGAGCGTTGCGCCTGGGGACTGAGGGTCTTCGGAACCGGCACGACGCGGGTGATGTGGGCGGTTCCCTGGGCGTCGATGTAGCTGGTATCGCGTTGGGGCGCCTCAGCGGCCGTGGTGGGCCGAGGCTCAGCGGAGGGCTGTTGCGCCTGGAGGAGGGCGGTTGCCAGGAGGAACAGAAGGGAGGCGGAGTGCCGGATATGATGCATCGGATTGGGATCGCCAGGGGGCGAAGCTCAATTCTGCCGTTGTTGCCGGGCGGGAGCAAGCCCAGGGAAGGCGGGCAGGGCCGATTCCCCAACCGGTCCTGACGGGGCCACGCATTGGTGTTTCAGAGCCGCGCATCTCATTCGGACTAACATGGTAGGTGGATTTATACCCCTAGCCATGCAACGTTTTCTTCTTCCCCTCCTCTGCCTGTCGCTGTGCTCCGGCGCGGATCGCCTGTCGGATCTGCCCGACCCCCTGGTGGGCACCGATTCCAAATACGAGTTGTCTCGCGGCAACACCTATCCGGCCATCTTCATCCCCTATGCAATGGCGGCCTGGACCGCCCAGACCGGCGACGGCGGCTGGCCCTATCAGTACGCCAAGGACAATATCCGGGGCTTCCGGATGACGCATCGTCCTTCGGCCTGGACCATTGACTGGGGCTCGTTCTCGATCATGCCCGGCACGGGTCCGCTGAAAGTGCTGCCGGATCAGCGGGGCTCGAAGTTCCAGCATGCGAACGAGACGGCGAAGGCCTACCGGTATGACGTGCTGCTGGACGACTACAAGACGAAAGTCTCGATGGCGCCGAGCGCGCACGGCGGGATTCTACGATTCACGTTTCCCAAGGAGGGCGACGCCTGGGTGGTGCTGGATGCCAACAACGGCGGCAGCTCAGTGGAGATCCACCCGGAGTCGAACCGGATCACGGGGACGAACTCGCTGACGGCGCGCGGGTCGGTGCCCGGGTTCGCGGTCTATTTCGTGGCCGAGTTTGACAAGCCTTTCACGTCGTCCGGCACGTGGGACATCAAGGGTGCCAAGGACGAGGCGAAGAAACGCTCAGGCCCGCATACGGGCGCGTATGTTGGCTTCCGCGCGGGCGAGGTGGTGACGGTACGCGTGGGTACGTCGCTGATCAGCCTGGAGCAGGCGGAACGCGCCATGAAGGCCGAACTGCCCAAGGCCGATGTGGACGCGGCGGCCGCGGCGGCGCAGCAGGTGTGGGATCGCGCCCTGGCGACGTTCGAGATCCAGGGCGGCACGGCCGAGCAGCGAAAGACGTTCTACACGGCTTACTACCACTCGCTGCAGTTTCCGCGGATGCTGAACGAGACGGACGCGAAGGGCGAGACGGTGCATTACGGGCTCTACGACGGCAAGGTGCACGCGGGCCCCATGTTCACGGATATCGGTTTCTGGGACGTGTTCCGCGCCCAGTTCCCCTTGTTGACGGTGGCCAGCCCGAGCCGCAACGCGGAGATCATGCGGGCGATGGTGCATACGTATGAAGAGGGCGGATGGATTCCGACATGGCCGAACCCGATTGAGCGCAACGTGATGATCGGCACGCACGGCGACTCGGCCGTGGCTGACGCCTACATGAAGGGGATCCGCGGGTTTGATATCGAGAAGGCGTATGCCGCGATCCGCAAGGACGCGACGCTGCCGGGCACCGGGGTCTTCAAAGCGCGGCTGGGCATCGAGGATTACCTGAAACTGGGCTACGTGCCGGCCGATGGCGGCGTGCAGGAGTCGGCCGCGCGGACGCTGGAGTATGCGTACGACGATTTCTGCGTCGCGCAGGTGGCGCGGGCATTGGGCAAGAAGGATGACTACGAGCGGTTCATGAAGCAGGCGAAGTCGTACCGCAACCTGTATGACGCGTCGACGGGCTACATGCGCGGGCGGAACCGGGATGGGTCGTGGTTGACTCCGTTCGATCCGCTGGACTGGGGTGGAGTGTTCACCGAAGGCAACGCGTGGCAATGGCTTTGGTCCGTGCAGCATGACGTTCCGGGGCTGATGGCGCTGATGGGCGGCCGCGATGCGTTCCTGAAGAAGCTGGACGAACTGTTCAGCACGACGACAGATTTCAAGGTGGGCGGCTACAAGCAGGTGATCCACGAGATGACGGAAGCGAAGATGGGCGAGATGGGGCAGTATGCGCACATCAACGAGCCGGTACACCACGTGATCTACCTGTACGACTATGCGGGCCAGCCGTGGAAGGCGCAGAAGTGGGCGCATGAAGTAATGGTGCGGAACTACAAGCCGGGTCCGGCGGGCTGGCTGGGCGATGAGGACAACGGGCAAATGTCGGCCTGGTACATCTTCAGCGCGTTGGGGTTCTATCCGGTGAATCCGGGGCAGCCGATTTATGCCATCGGGTCGCCACTGTTCCAGAAGGCCAGCATCCGGCTGGAGAATGGGAAGCGGTTCACGGTGGAAGCGGCGCGGAAGTCGGAGGATGAGATCTATGTGCAGTCGGCGACCTTGAACGGCCGGCCGCTGGACCGCTCGTGGATCTCGCACAGCGAGATTGTGAACGGAGGGACGCTGCGGTTCCGGATGGGTGCGCAGCCGAATGAGAAGTGGGCGACGGGCGGGCTGCCGACGCCGGACGAGACGTATGCGGCGAGCACGGGCGGCGCCGGGCAGGCAGGTAAATAGAGGAGACGGGGCCGCACTGCCGGGCGTGGCGCGGGCGCCGAGATGGTCCGGCGGCCGGCAGGCCGGCGGTGTGGCTTCGTTTCGTCGCACCAGTTCAAGGGTTCAGGGACTGGAGTCCTCGGGGGAGCCCGTCGCTTGCGCTCAGGAACTGGGCGAGGCACGGGCACAGCTGTGGCGCGGCGTGTGCGGTCGGGGCTCCCCTGGTGGGGGCAGAGGTGAGGATTTCAAAGAGCGGTGCTGGATGGGGCTCCGGCTGTGGTCACGACTCGCGGCGGAGGTCGTCAATGGCTTCGTTCCGTCGATGGGCGGCGGCTTCGCCTGGGCTTGGTGATTAGAGGCCCGAGAAGTTGTAGTTCAGGTTGGGCAGCCCGTCTTCGCGCATTGGGTTGGCTTCGTTTCGTGGAACGCGGATCGGCTGGAGGTCGGCCAGCGGATCCTGGTTGTCGGGGTGATTGGTATCGATGCCGGTGGTGAGGTGTTCGAGCGCCCGGCGCGGTCGGCCATAGCCTTCGTAGAAAAAGAGTTCGTCGGTGTTGCTGGTCAGGCGGGTGACCTCGGCCAAGGGGACGTTTTCGCGGACGGCTTTGACGACATCGGGGTGTTGCTGGGCGAGGGCAGCGCGCTCGGTTTGGAGTTTGCTGAGCTCCTTGATGGCGCGGTAAAGGCCGCGCTCGAGGTCGCGGCGATAACGGGCGTAGCGTTCGAGCTGACCGTCGCGGGTGTTGGTCTCAGCCAATGGGTCCGTTTCGGCGAGGATCAGGCACTCGAAGGATTCGATGCGCCGCAGGTTCCAGGTGTGGGTGAGGATGCGGTGGAAGATCTCTTCCTCGAGGCTGGTCGCGGGCCGGGTGTCGAGGCGCAGGGCGGCTTCGAGGGATGTGAACGCGGCACGGTCTTCGGGCGTGATGCTGAGGTGTTGGGCGGTGAAGCCGTGGCGGCGGGCGTTCTGGGCAGTGCGGGCCTTGCCTTCGATGGTGACGGGGCCCGTGGAATGCTTCGCGTTCGCCTGGTTGGCGGTGATCTGAGCAACGGTAGCCATGATGTCAAACTCCCTGTAAATGAAAATGGCCGGCGTGGGTGCCGGCGCGATTCCAGGGTAAGGGGGGTGTCAAGGGGAAAAGGGCTGCTTTGGAGAGGCCGGTGTTGCAAAGAAAGAGAAAAAAGAGTTTCAGACGCGGTGACCTCATATTACTTAGTGCGGGAATTGGGGAACAAGTGGGGTCCGGGCGAGTGGTATGGCGCGGCTGAGCACTATACTCCTTGTGGGTTATGGCGCAGGGGTGGAACTTCTGGATGGACCCGGGCCACCGTTTTGGACTCACTGTCTGTCGGCTCGGCGGACTTGTAGAGAGGAACCAGCAGCTTTCGGTGAGTTCCACGGTTTCCAGCCCGCGAATCTCGCACGGGATTGATACCTCGGCATCTGAAAAGACCCAGTGCAGCGGGGGTGTTTCGTGATTCAATCTAGGTCATGCCGGAAACGCCTTCCTTGCGCCCGCTGGCAATGGCCGCCATTTCGCTGGAGATCTTTCTGAGCCTGGGCGCGCTTGCGGGCGGCGCCGCCCTGATGCTTGGGCCACGGGGCGAGATCATCCCGCTCCCCCTGTCGGCGCTGCAGGGCTCGCCGTTTGCAACTTACTTCGTGCCAGGAGTGATTCTGTTCACCATCCTTGGGCTGGGCCCGCTGGCGGCGGCCTGGTTGGCGTGGCGCCGAAATCCAAGGGCGCCCGATGCCGCATTCAGCATCGGGGTGGCGCTGCTGATCTGGCTGGCCGTCGAGGTCGCGATCATTGGTTACAGTAGCGACCCACCGCTGCAGCCGTTCTACATGCTGCTGGGCGCCGTGATGGCAGGGGTGGGGCTGGCTTGGCGAGTTCGGCAGCAATAGCGGGGTGACGTCATGAAAGTACTCATTCTCGGCGCAACGGGCAGCATGGGCCGGCATCTGGTGCCGCAGGCTCTCGCATTGGGCGATGAGGTGACCGCGTTGGTCCGGGATCCTTCCCAGCTCGAAGCCAGGCACGAACGCTTGCGTACGGTCGCAGGGGACGCGTTGGACCCGGTGGCCGTGGCCGCCGCCGTGCGTGGGCAAGACGCGGTCGTATTCTCGCTCGGCCGGAGGAGTCATCGCGCGCCGACGACGATGTTCTCCGACGCAACCCGGATCCTGATTCACGCCATGGAGACGCACGGTGTCCGGCGCCTGGTTTGCGTGACCGGCATCGGGGCCGGCGACAGCAGAGGCCACGGCGGCTTCCTTTACGACAGGATCGTGTTCCCCTGGATCACCCAAGAGACCTACGCGGACAAAGACCGGCAGGAGGCGTTGATCCGGGCCAGTTCCCTGGACTGGATTATTGTGCGCCCGGCGGCCTTCACCAACGGTCCGCAGCGCGGGCATTTGCGGGCCTTGACCAACTTGGAGGGCGTCACGATCCGTTCCATCTCCCGAGCCGACGCGGCGGCCTTCGTACTGGCGCAATTGCGCAGTGACGCGTACCTTCACCAAACACCGCTGGTGGGCTACTGATGCCGGGTGGCCGGCGGCCGGACACTCCGCGACTCGCGGGCCGGCGGCCTGGGCGCGGGCCATTAAGAGTGCATTTCGACAGCCGCAGCTATTCCCAGGGGCTGTCTTTGACGAAGCGGGCGTGCGCTGCCATCGGCTTCTTGGTCCGGAAGTACTTCTGGTAGGCCGCGATCCAGTTGGTTGAGATCTCGCGCTGGGCGGTGGGCAGGTCCAGTTGACCCTCGCAGACGAGCGTTCGCAGGTGGTCTTCCAGCGCATCTTTCACTCTCGATGTCCAAAGGCCTTGGTCGTAAGGGACCGGCCAGAGGTTACTGAGTTCGCTGGAGCCGCCGAGCGACGGGCTGATGAGGTAGTCCACTTCGTAGCTGCGCGGCCTCGGGTTCGAGATGCGGTATTCCTCGAAGACGCGCCGGGCGAGTTGGGCCGGGACGAGACGGCCTTCGTCTCCGGCGGGGGCGACGCAGACCTGCTGTTTTGAGATGATCCGGGCCGCTCCGGGTGTCAGGCGGCCATCGGGCAGCGGGCCGGCGGCTTCCACTTTGGCGGAGCTTAGCCAGAGGATCAGGGCCAGCGGCGTGATGACGAGCGCCAGGGAGCCGGCCACGAGGGAGGGTGTGGCTCGCGTCCAGGCCCAACGCCACCAGGGCTGCGCGGCGGTTGGCGCGGTTTCAAGACGGAGGCTGGCCCGGAGTTTGGCCGCGGGTCCCTCCACCGGTGGGATGGCCGGGCAGGGGGCGGAACGATGGAGCTCCATGTAGTCGGCTATGGATTGCTCCAGGCGGGTGCGGCGGGCGCGGCACTCCCAACAGTGGAGCAGGTGGCGGCTTACCTCGGCGGCGCGCGGCGCCTCCAACTCGCCGTCCATGGCCAGGACGAGTTCCTCTTCTGAGATGTGCGCTTCCGGCTTCATGCTGATGCGCCACCGCTCGGCTTGTGGTCCAAGCCCTGCTTGCGGCGAGGCTGCTCCTGCTGCGATATTCCCTCGACCCCGATTCTGTTCATTGTTTTTTCCTGGAGATTGCCATGGCGTTAGCGTTGGGCCGCCCGGGCGAGTTTGTCGAGGGCCCGGCTGAGGGCCTGGGCTACGGAGCCCAGGGAGATGTCGAGAGCCTGGGCGATGTCGCGGTAGCGGAGTCCTTCGGCGCGGAGATAGAGGCACTGGCGGTCGAGGTCCGGCAGGGCGGCAATCACCGACTGGATGGCGCGCTGCTGTTGGGTGCGGACAGCCTGCTGCTCCGGGTTGGGGGCGGGGTCGGTGAGGTCATGGAAATCGGGTTCTCCACCGGTGGTGGCAGCCCGCTGCAGGCGCTTCAGGGCGAGGTTGCGGGCTACACGGAAGACCCAGCCGTGGAGGTTGTCGCGCGGCTTACCTTCGAGCAGATGGCGGTGGAGGGCGAGGAAGGTTTCCTGGGCGACGTCCTCGCCTTCGCTGAGCGGGAGTCCCAGGGTGTAGAGATAGCGAAGGAGCGGGGTTCTGAGTTCCGTGAAGAAGCGGACGACTTCGTCGTGGGTGGGATTGGGTGGATCCTGTTCCCGGGTAGAGACGATACGAGCCAGTTGGGTCCAGGAGAATTCTGACATGGTGCGTGCGCCCGGGGGGATGGGGTTGATTGTAGCAAGCGGGGGCATGAGGGTTGGGGCGTTTTCGCGGCTGCGCTGGGGGCAGGCGAAAATACCCTGAACAGATGGGGCCCGGCACGAATGTTCCTCATATGGCTCTGTTCTGGCAGCGTCCGATGCGCCTGATTGTTCTGCTGTTGTTGTCGTGCCTGCCGGCTCTCGTTGGGCAGGCTCCTGCCGGCGAGATCCAGGTGGAGGTCAAAGATGGGTCGGGCGCGGCGGTGGAGGCGCACGGATGGCTGGAGGGCCTGCACTCGGGGTTCCGGCGGAGTTTCCAGTGCGACCGGCGCGGGCTGGGCACGGTGTCCGGGCTGCCTGCGGGCCGCTACCGGCTGCGGCTCACCAAGGAGGGCTTCGCCACTTATACGGAGACTCTCGAGATCGCAGGGAACGCCGCGGTGCAGCGCACGATCCGCCTGGAGATTGGAGCGTCTTCGTACGCCGTTTCGGTGGTGAGCGCGACTCCTCTGGCCGGACTGGACCGGCTGCTGGAGGAGATGCCCGCCCCAGCGAAGGCGGCGACAGACCGGGATCTCGAAGCCAGCGGGGCGCTGGATGTGTCCGACTTCCTGAACCGGCGTCTGGCGAATGTTTATGTGAATGAGATCCAGGGGAACCCGCTGCAGCCGGATGTGAACTTTCGCGGCTATACGGCCTCGCCGCTGTTGGGGACGCCGCAGGGTGTGTCGGTCTACATGGACGGGGTGCGGCTGAACCAGCCGTTCGGAGATGTGGTGAGTTGGGATCTGATTCCGCGCGTGGCGGTGGCCGAGATGGCGATGATCGCAGGGTCGGATCCTCTCTTCGGGTTGAACACGCTGGGCGGCGCGCTCTCACTGCGGACGAAAGACGGCATCAGCCATCCGGGCACTTCGGTGCAATTGAGCGGCGGCAGCTTCGGGCGGAAGACGGCTGAGCTGGAGCACGGCGGGTCGACCGCCAAGGGGCTCCACTGGTACCTGGCGAGCAGCCTGTTCTTCGAGGATGGCTGGCGCGCGTCGTCGCCTTCGAATGTGCGGCAGTTTCTGGGGAAGATCGGGCGGCAGCGCGAGAGGACGTCGATTGGCCTGACGCTGGCGTACGCGAACAATACGCTGATTGGGAACGGGCTGCAGGAGCTTCGTTTGCTGGAGCGCGATTACCGCAGCGTCTATACGAAACCGGACCAGACGGCGAACCGTTCGCCGTTTGTGAATCTGCAACTGCGGCACAGCTTTTCGAATGCCCTGACCTTTTCCGGCAATGCCTATTTCCGGCACATCCGCACGAGGACACTGAACGGCGACATCAACGAAAACTCGCTGGACCAGTCGGTTTATCAGCCCGGTGCGGCGGAGCGGGCGGCGTTGACGGCGGCCGGGTATACGGGGTTCCCCACATCCGGCGCCACGGCGGCGAACACGCCATTCCCGTTCTGGCGCTGTATCGGCAATGTTCTGTTGGGCGATGAGCCCGGGGAGAAGTGCAACGGCCTGATCAACCGCGGCGCCTCGCAGCAGCGCAATTACGGACTATCCGG
The DNA here is from genome assembly GCF_015277775.1 of Paludibaculum fermentans. NCBI lineage: Bacteria > Pseudomonadati > Acidobacteriota > Terriglobia > Bryobacterales > Bryobacteraceae > Paludibaculum > Paludibaculum fermentans. The sequence goes on along the minus strand of NZ_CP063849.1, from coordinate 8,526,855 downwards.
GCAGGTGAGCTGGTTCGGGCGGATGGGCCGGTACCGAAACCAGTTGACCGCGGGAGCGGCGTATGACGGGAACAGCGTGGGGTTCGAACAATCGTCCGAGCTGGGGTACCTGGCTCCGGACCGGAGCGTGGTGGGCACGGGCGCATTCGGCGATGGCGTGACCGGCGGTGACGTGGACGGCGAACCCTTCGACGTCCGGGTGAACCTGAGCGGGCGCATGCACAGCGCCAGTGTGTACGCCACGGATACGCTGACGGCGGGCCGGCTGAATCTCACGGTCTCGGGGCGGTTCAACCGGACGACGATCGACAACCTCGACCGGATCCGTCCGGCGGCGGGCAGCGGCTCGTTGACGGGCTGGCACGAGTTCCGGCGGTTCAATCCGGCGGCCGGCGCGACGTATCGCGTGACAGGAGCGGTGAGCTTGTATGGCGGATATACGGAGGGCAGCCGGGCGCCGACGTCGATCGAGTTGGGTTGCGCGGACCCGGAGACGCCGTGCAAGCTGCCGAACGCGATGGCGGGGGATCCGCCCTTGCAGCAGGTGGTGACGAGGACGTTCGAGGCGGGCGTTCGGGGCAGCGGCGAGCATGGGCTGCGCTGGAGCGCGGGGTGGTTCCGGGCCACCAATCACGATGACATTCTGTTTGTCGCGTCGCAGCAGACGGGGTTCGGCTACTTCAAGAACTTCGAGACGACACGCCGGCAGGGCCTGGAACTGGATATGAGTGCGCGCGCCGGAAGGGTGACGTATGGAGGTGGCTACACGTTTTTGCGGGCCACGTTTGAGAGCAGCGAGGCGGTAAATGGCAGCGGGAACAGCAGCAACGATCTGGCGCGGACGGTCTCGCGCGGGCTGGAGGGGACGATCGAGATTGAGCCAGGCAGCCATATCCCGCTCATCCCGAGCCACCTGGTGAAGGCCTATGCCGATGTCCAGGTGACGTCGAAGCTGCTGGTGGATCTGAACGTGATTGGCGCCTCCGGTTCGTATGCGCGGGGCAACGAGAACAACCAGCATCAGCCCGATGGGACGTACTATCTGGGTCCGGGGCGGTCTGCCGGGTATGGGGTGGTGAACCTGGGGGCGCGGTATCAACTGCACCGGCGGGTGGAGTTGTTCGCGCGGATCAACAACCTGTTGGACCGGTGTTACTACTCGGCGGCGCAACTGGGTCCGACGGGGTTCACGGCGCAAGGGAACTTCGTGGCCCGGCCATTTCCGGCGACTTCGAATGGAGAATATCCGGTACAGCAGTCGACGTTCTATGCTCCGGGTGCCCCGCGCGGGGCGTGGGCTGGGCTGCGGCTGCGGTTCTGAAGGCCCGTTCCATCCGGGCTGGGATCAGCACGTGCGGGGCCGGCGGGCGCGAGTTCATTTGCGCGACTGCAACAGGGCTTTCATCGCCTCTGAGCGGGCGGCGAGGAATGGGGTGCGGCGTTTGCTGCCCAGGGAGTGCGGGTCCGCTGAGCGGTTGAGAAGGAGAGCCGCGACCCGGATCTTGTCGCAATTGACGGCTCGGCGGAGCGGCGTTTCGCCCAGGCTGTCGCGGGCTTCGATGGCTGCTCCGCAGTCCAGCAGGGCCTCGGCAATTTCCACGCTGCCCCGGCGAGCGGCCATGTGGAGGGCGGTGCAGCGTTTGGCTCCACCATTCGCGTCAACCTTGGAGCCGGCCTGCACGAGAATCCGGACGAGCGGCCCGCCATCGTTGCCGCGGTATTCGTTGGCGAGCGAATAGAGCGGCGTGTGCTCGCCGCCGTCCATTCCGTTGGGATCCGCACCCAGACGCAGAAGCAGTTCCACGAACGGCCGGTGGCCGAGGGCGGCGGCCTGGTGGAGGAGGGTGCGGCCGGCGAAGCGCTCGGTTACGAGGGTCGGGTCCATGGTGAGACGCGTGTGGACGTACGCCTGGATGGAGGGGTGGTCCACCCCAAGCATGAGTCCGAGCACGCCCGCGAGCCCGGAACGGTCGTACTGGAACCGCTCGAGCAGGACCTGGCCATCCATGAGGGACAGGGCCGATTCCGCATTGTTTGCCCGGAGAGCGGCCACGAACTGGTCGAGGGCGCACTGGCCCTGCCAGCGGCGGGCAATCTCCTGTTCTGTTGCGCCGGCGGGCTGGTTTGCCGGGAGTGCGGCGGTGGGGACCGGGCCGCCGGTATTCACGACATGGGCGGAGGAGTCCTCGAAGAACCTGAGCAGGGCGGCGCGGTGTTCCGGCGCCATGGGCATGTCGTCGAGGGTGGACCGCATGTTCTCCAGCCAGGCGGCGCGCTCCTCGTGCCCGATCTTGAAGCGCTGGTGCGACTCGTGGAGACTGAGCCACCAACGGCGCTGGGTATCGCCGCCGGGCCCGCCAAAGAGTTGAACGAGGAAGGCGGTGAGTTCCTCGATGGCGCAGTGAAAGGACTTGCCCGGAAAGAGGTGGCGGAGACGTGGATCCTGTGCGACGCGGCCGTAGAACGCTTCGGAGAGCCGGCGCCACGCCGCGGTGCCGCCAACGGCCTGGTGCAGGCAGGGCGGGCTGCCATCCGGATTCCGCGGGGGGCGGGCTTGCGGCATACCAGACATTGTCCACGATTTGCGGCACGGTTCGCGCGGACGCAAACGAGCCGATGTTGCGGCATACTCTAGAGAGTTTGGCGCGGGGTTGCGGAGCACGCGGGCGGCGGCCCGGCTTCCGACGCGCCTTGCTCCAAATCAGCGAGTGAGGGGATGGGCTGCCTCTATGATGCGATCACTATTGTTTCTCGGTCTTGCGGCGGCTCTGCAAGGCCAGCCGCCAACGGCAATGGAGGAGCATTTTCGAGGAAGGCAGGTGACGCTGCTGGTGGACATGCCGGGCGACGATTCGGGTGTCGATGTGTATGCGCGCGAGGCTCCGGCCGGGCACTCGGATGAGGCCGGTGGGCGGTTGGCGAAGTATGGGATTGCACTGCGGCGGGGCCAGGTGGCGGCGGTCACACTGGTAAAGCTCAAGGGCGACCACATCGAGTTTCAACTGGATGGTGGGGGATTCACGAACCGGCAACTGCTGGGTCTGCCCGGGTATGACTCCGTGCATTGGGGCACGACGGAGGAGGAACGGAGGCTCCGCTCCAGCATGATGGGTACCCGGGATAAGGAGCGCCGCCGGCGGCTGGAGAGCGAGTATGACCGGGTGCGGAGGCGGAGGGTGCGGCCGTTGCGGGAGCAGTTGGAGCGGGAAGAACGGGCACGGCACGGTTCTCGCTTCAATATCCGGTTTGCCTCGGAGAAAGCGGCGGCGGCCGTGAGTGCCGAGGAGCTGACAGCGCTGCTGCGGCCGTACCTGGAGCTGCGATAGCAGCCCAGAGTGCATGTTGCCGTGGATGAGCGCGAGCGGCGAACAAACCCAGAGTGTCATCCCAATTACGGTATTCCAGCGGCACGAGATCAGGCCAAGCCCATGACCCGGGCAATGGCGCCAGACATTTCGCGGTAACGGGCCGTTTCGGAGGCGAGCTGTTTGCGGCCATCGGCAGTGAGTTTGTAGAAGCGGGCGCGGCGGTTGTTGGCGGACTGACCCCATTCGCCTTCGATCCAGCCGTTGAGTTCCAGGCGCTGCAGGGCGGGATAGAGCGAGCCTTCTTCCACCTGCAGGATGTCCTCGGAAAGCTGGCGGAGGAGTTGGGCGATGGCGTAGCCGTGGAGGGTTCCTCGGGTAAGCGTTTTGAGGACCATCATGTCGAGAGTGCCGGGGAGCAGGTCGTTCTTTCCCATAGACTGCCTGATTATACGGCCGGGACTCACAAATTGGGCGGCGGAGGCAATCTGTTTACACGCGGCGGGGCGAGAAGTTTGCATTCCCGACCGCAGGCGGCTCTTGACACGATCCGGCATTAGTAGCACAATGTGATTCAAATCATGCTGGGCGAGTTTGAATACCTTCTGATTACGGCGGCTGCCCGGCTCGGCGACGACGCTTATGGCGCGGCGATGCGCGAGGAGATTGAATCGACCACCGGCCGGCGTTGCTCGATCGGCGCGCTTTACACCACAGTAGACCGGCTGGAGTCCAAGGGCTTCGTCGAGACCTGGATGGGCGAGGCGACCGCGCAGCGAGGGGGCCGGGCGAAGCGGATGGTGCGGGTGACGCCGAAGGGTGTCACCGCGGCCAAGGACTTCTACGAGGCGGTGATCCGGTTGAGCATCGGCGTCTCGTGGGCGGAAAACCGGACCCAACGGTTGGCATGACGGAGAAGCGGACATGAGAAACCTCGGGCTGACCCTGGTGGACGCGGTATCCCAACTCCTCGAGTCTCGCGAGCGCGAGGCGGTGTTGGGTGACTTGATGGAGGCAGGCGAGAGCACGCCGCGCATGTTCCTTGGCGTCGCCGGGCTGGCCTTCCGGCGGCACCTGCTGCTGTGGCGGAACTGGCGGCCCTGGCTGGCCGCGTTCGGCCTGGCGTGGCCGTGCACATTGCTGCTCATGGGCTTCTCCCTAACCGTCAGCAGGACCTGGCAGCAGACCATCGACGCCGCCTTGCTGCGCGGCACGGGGTGGTCGCTGCCACCGGGACTCTCGCTGCTCTGCTGGCAGGCGCTGCTGCTCGCCGGATGGTCGTGGACCTGCGGCTTCGCCGTCGGCTCGCTTTCGCGCCGCACCCTGTGGGTGAGCGCAGCCCTCAGCGGCCTGCCCTGCCTGTTCTGCTTCGCGCGGTTCAACATCGAATCCCTGTCGAGATTCTGCCTGTTGCTGTTCCTGATCCCCGCGCTGTGGGGCGCCGGGCAAGGCCTGCGGCTGGCGCGCATCCGGCCCGGACCGGCTATCCTTCTCGCCGTCAGTGTAACGGCGCTTACCATTCCGACGTGGGCCTTTAGCGGGCCGTGGCTGCCCAACTGGGCGCTGAGCTGGCCGGCGTGGTACCTGGTGGCCACTGCCCGCCGGTCCGGCCCGATGGCCGGCTGAACCCGGTCTCGGCCGTCTGCCCCGCACTCGCAGGCAACATACGATTCGTGTCTCTGCAGGAGGACTGTTCTTGGCTTCGAAACTCACGATGACTGTGAATGGCGCGCGGAAGGCGATCGCCGCCGCACCACAAACCCCATTGCTCTATGTGCTACGCAATGAGTTGAACCTCACGGGCCCGCGTTTCGGCTGCGGGCTGGCGCAGTGCGGCGCGTGCGCCGTGCTGGTGGACGGCAAGGAGGTTCGCTCCTGCGCCACGCCGGCGGGGTCCGTCAACGGCAAACGCGTCACCACCATTGAAGGCTTGTCCGCGCTCTGGGCGGCGGACCATCCGCCAGCCGAGGCTGGTTCCGCCGGCGCCCTGCATCCCGTGCAGCAGGCCTGGATCGACGAACAGGTGCCACAGTGCGGCTACTGCCAGAGCGGCATGATGATTGCGGCGGTCGACCTGCTCTCCAGAAATGCGAATCCAACGGTCGAGGAGATCAAGGACGCCTTCACGAATACGCCGCCTTCGCCACACCTCTGCCGCTGCGGCACGTATGCGGCGATCATTGATGCCGTCCTGCTTGCGGCCAGGACGATGACGGCGGGCAAGGCCGATTGACATGCGGCCCCGCACAGCAGTCCCCATCAGTTCCACCCTCACGCGGCGCAGTCTCGTGCAGGCGGGCGGCGCGCTCTTTGTCTCGCTGGCGCTGCCGGCACAGCAGCCGGACAGGCCTGCCGCGGCCGTCAGCGCACTCGATCCCACGCGACTCCCCTCGTGGCTGGAGATCCGTGCCGACAACACAATCGTGGCTCGCACCGGCCGCACAGAGACCGGCACCGGGATGAGCGCTTTCTACGCCCAGACGCTCGCCGAGGAGCTGTGCGTCCGGCCCGAGACGATCACGCTGATCCTCGGAGATACGGATCGTACGCCGGATGGGGGCTATTCGGCGGGCTTCCTCACAGGGGCGATGAACTTTCGGAAGGTCGGCGCGTATACGCATCAGGCGCTGCTCGGCCTGGCCGCTGCCCGCCTCGCAGTGCCGGCCGCGGAGCTCAGCGTCACGGATGGAAGCGTCTCCGGCGGCGGCAAGAGTATCAGCTACGGTCAGCTCGTGCAGGGCCAGCAGCTGGACCTGAAGATTCCGATCTCGGGTACGCCGGCCCGCGTCGATGCGACGACGGGCAACGGCCTGGCCGGGCTCGATGGCTACGTCGTCGCCGGCGACCCGCCCATGAGGCCCATTGGCCAGTACCGCGTGGTGGGCAAGTCGTATCCGATGCCAGGCATTCCGGACAAGGTGACGGGCCGGACGCAGTGGAGCTGTGACGTCAGGCTGCCGGGCATGCTGCACGCCCGCATGATCCGGCCCGCGACGCTTGGCTCCACCTTGCTCGCGCTGGGGACGCTGGACAAGAAGCGCTTTCCCACCGCGCAGGTCGTCCGCAAGAACAACCTCGTGGCGGTCGTCTCACCCGACGAGTGGGAAGCGATCGGCGCCGCGCGGGCCGTTGCGAACACAACCCAATGGACGGCGTGGGCCGGCCTCCCCGGAAGCGAGAATCTGACGGCTGCCCTGCGAGCAGTCAACTGGGGCGCGCCCAGTGAGGCTCATGGCAAAGCCGAAACCGTCACCGCTTCGCTGGCAGGCGCGGCCCGGACCATCTCGGCGAGTTACGAGCAGCCGTATGTGCGCCACGCCCCCATGGGTCCGTTTGTCGCAGTTGCTGAGGTAAAGCCCGACGGCGCGGTCACTGTGTGGACCCACTCCTCGCACTCCCAGGGCCTGCGGGCACAGCTCGCACACACATTTGGCGTCCCTGTGGAGAAGGTCGTGGTCCGCTGGCTGGATCAGGCCGGGCAGTATGGCCGCACTACCTTTGGCGGCGATGGAGCCGAGGCGGACGCGGTGGTCCTTTCACAGATGACCGGCAAGCCCGTGCGCGTCCAGTGGACCCTGCAGGAGGACCTCGCATGGTCCACTGTATCCCCCGGCTGGGTCGCGGATATCAAGGCTGGCCTCGACGCCAGCGGCCGCATAGCCGCGCTTCAGCTCGACTCCTACATGCCGAAGCAGATGGACGCGCGGCTGCTGGGCGCGATCCTGGCCGGCCTGCCCTGCAGCACCTCGAAGTCCTCCAATTTCCTCGCGCTGGAGTGGGCCTATGACCGCATTCCGAACTTCTGTGAGCGCGGCTTCGGCATGGGCAACCTGGCTGGGGAAACGCCCGCCGGCGGCCTGCGCGGCAATATTATGCGTACGCCGGGGCAGCGCCAGCAGAACTTCGTCCTGGAGGGACTCATCAACGAAGCTGCCGCAACGGCCGCCGCCGATCCCATTCAATACCGGCTCGACCATACGACGGACCAGAGGCTGATCGACATCCTGAAGGCGACCGCGAAGGCGGCCGGATGGACCCCGCGACCCTCACCTAAGCCGGAGGCGCGAAGAGACGGGCCAGGCACGCTGACAGGTCGAGGGGTCAATATCATGAAGCGCTCCAACGCCTACTGGGTGGGGATCGCCGAGATCGCCGTGACGCCGGCAACGGGGGTGGTGCAGGTCACAAAATTCACGATCGGCCTGGAGTGCGGCAAGATCATCAACCCGCGCCAGCTCGACCGCTGCATGAAGAGCGGACTGGTCATGGGACTCAGCGAGACGTTGAAGGAGGAGGTGACCTTCGACAAGGAACGGGTCACCAGCACGGACTGGAGCAAGTACAAAATCCTGACGATGGCTGAGATGCCTGAGATCCGGACTGTCCAGGTTTCGCGCGATGACCAGGGGTTCGGTACAGGTGGAGAGGCCGCCAACGGCATCTGCGCTCCGGCGGTGGCGGCTGCGTTTTTCGACGCCACGGGGGTGCACCCACGACGCATTCCGTTGACCCCTGCCTACGTGACGAAACTGCTCAAGGGTTGATCCGTTGCTCGTCCGGCTGGGTGTACAGGGCCCACGCCGTGGCCAAGTCCTGCACGACGTGACCCAGTGATTTGTAGACGGTGATCTGGTCCTGCGACTGGCGACCGGGAATCGTGCCGGCCAGGACCTGGCCGATCTCGCCCACGAGGTGATCGTCTCCGATCAGGCCGGCCTGCTTGGCCCGCAGGAACTCGGCGCCCTGCAGCAGTACGCCCTCGCGGCTGTCCGCGATGAACCGGGACCGCACCACCAGGTCGTTGTCGACCTCCACCGGACCCGCATGGCTGGAGCCCACGACGTTCACGTGTGTGCCCGGCTTCAGGCACCGGCCCTGCAGTATGGGCTCGGCCGAAGAGGTGACGGTACAGACGATGTCGGCGTCCGCGACGGCCTCTTCCACAGAGGCAGCCGGCAGCACCGGGCAGGCGGCTTCCGTCCGCTCCGCCAGGGCAGCGGCCCGTGCCGGGGATCTGCCCCAGATGCGGATCGACTCCAACTTTCTGACCTGGGCGATGGCCTGGATGTGCGTTCCGGCCTGTTCGCCGGAGCCCAGTATGGCGAGGCGGGCGGCATCGGGACGGGCGAGGGCATCAGTGGCCACCGCGCTGGCCGCGGCTGTCCGGATGGCCGTGAGTTCGCCTGCATGGACCACGCAGACGGGCTCTCCGGTGAGGGGATCGAACAAGACGACCACACCCTGATGCGACTGCCGGCCGAGCGCGGCGTTGCCGTGGAAGACGCTGATCAGCTTCGCGCCGAAGGGAACATCCGTACCCAGCGCCCCGGGCATGATGCCGAACAGGCGGCCCGGTGAAAGGGTCAGGATGGAGCGCAGGTGCTGGATGGTCTCGCCCTTCGAGAACGCGATCATCGCGTCCCGCACGATGGGGATGCAGCGCGGATAGGTGAGACGGCGGGCAACTTCCTCGCGGTCAATGAAGCGCATGGGCTGGGTCCTTCTGAAGCGTCAGGTGGTTTCAAAGTAGCACGAGGGGGTTGCTGAGCAGCGCGCGTTCGCATTAGATGGAGAGTCATGAGTTCCCATCCCGCCCTCCGCGTACTGCTGCTGCCCGTGCTGGCCGCGCTGCTGCACGCGCAACCGCAGTCGCTGGCCCGCCCTGGCGTCACCTTCCAGATCTTCCAGTTCCCTGCAGACCAGATCCCCCGAGTGGACGGCAACACGGATGACTGGTCAATGGTGCCGGAGAGCTACATGATCGGGACGGACCAGTTGATGGATACAGTCCATGGCCGAGGCACGAACATCGACCGCAAGGATCTCGATGTGCGTGTGAAGGTGGGCTGGGTGAAGGGCATAAACCGCCTCTACTTCCTCTATGAGGCGTACGACAACTACTGGGACTTCTCGCGCAACGACCTGCACAACGACATCTTCGAAGTGGTGGTGGACGGCGACCTGTCCGGCGGCCCGCTGATCGCCCAGATGCACCCGAACAAAGACATTCCGCGCTGGGACGCGCATTTCTCCATGCATGGCGTGCATGCGCAGAACTATCACATCTTCACGCCGGCGGAGGGCAAGGACTGGGCACTGGCGTGGGGCTGCCAGCCGTGGATCAAGGAACTGCCGTATATGAATGCGGCGTACAAGTACAACTTCAAGCCGGGTGAGGCGGGCCGCCTAACGCTGGAGTTCTGGATTACACCGTTCGACTATGCGAGCTGCGACGGGCCGGACCGGTCGGTCGAGTCGAAGCTCTGGGAGAACAAGATCATCGGGCTCTCGTGGTCGATCTTGGACTACGACGACGTCAACGCCAAGACGCACACGGGCTTCTGGAACCTCTCCCACAAGCAGACGATGTACGGCAACGCGTCTGACCTGGTCGCGTTCCGCCTGATGCCGTTGGAGCCCAATTTGAGAAAGAAGCTCGAAGCCCAATGGTCCTTCGTGGTGGCGGACATGGACCGCCGTCTGATCGCGTTCACGGATCGGACTGTGGGCCAGGTGACGTCTTGGAAGTGGGATTTCGGCGACGGCACAGAATCGACGGAGCAGCATCCGATCCACGCGTACGAGAAGGCAGGGCAGTACGTTGTCACCCTGTACGTTGAGGGACCCGCCGGAAAGTCGCGCCGTGCCAAGGTGTGGGACGTGACCGTGAAGTAGGGCGGGAGGCGCCATGATGACAGACGCGTCCGTCGCCGGAACATGCTGGCGATGGGCGCGGGAGCCCGGTTGAATCCGGGCGGAGCGGCCGCGCAAGCGGTCGGACTGAAGACAGGCGACCTGCCCGATCTCACCATCAAGGAAGTGAAGGTCTATGTCGTCGATCCGGGCCAACCGGGCACGGCGGTGACGAACGCGGGCTGGATGGCAGTTGCACGCTCGCACGCCGCTACTGGCATTCGAACTGGAGCAACGAGGGCTGGCTGGAGTTCGCCACACGGACGCGGCAAGACGGGGCCAAGCTCACAGAGGCGGGCATGAAGCCGCTGCGCGAAACGGTTGAGTTTGCGAGGCCACATCTGCGGGGCGGATCAGGGCTTATACTGGAACGCTAGTACCTCTGGGGCTTCCACTTTGAAAACCGGCTACGAGATCAGCTACTACGACTTTCTGCGGCTGTGTTCCGATCACCGCGCGGAGACGGCACCGCTGCTGCGGGCGTGGTTTGGCTATGAGATTGTCCCGGGCGAGCGCGACTTTGAACTGCGGGATGTCCACGGCGCCGCACTCTTTCCGGCCAGTGTTCATGCGGTGATTCAGGCTGACCCGGAGCACCAGGGTACAATTTACCGAGTTGCGATGACTCTGTGGCGGTGAAGCACCCATGAAACTTCTGTTCTGGCTCATTGTTCTCTGCGACATGGCAGGGATCTTCCTGATGTTTGTGCTCGGACTGGCCGCGGCCACAAGTTCGAAGACGAGTTCGATCAGCGTGGCCGGGGTTATGCTGCTGGTCCCCGGGCTGGTGCTGGCGCTGTCGATCTTCCTGTTTCACGGGACTTCGTCGCGGTTGCTGCGCGGGACCGGGTTCCTGCTGGCGCTGTCGCCGGTGTTGATTCTCGTCCTGCTGAAGGGCTACACCGAGGCGCAGGTGCGGCTGAACAGCGACTCGCAGGGCAACCTGACGTTCTTCCGCTCAGGACCCGTCCGTGATATCGCCACTGCTATCTCGCAGAACGATGCCGCTACGGTGGCGTCGCTGGCGCCCAAAGTCGATGTGAACAGCCGCGGTTTTGCGGACACCACTCTGCTGATGCTGGCCTTCCGGCAATTGCGCGCCACTCCGGACCATCTGGAGGTGCTGCGGGCGCTGATGAAGGCAGGGGCCGATCCAAACCTCGGGTCTGGCGATGAGCTACCGCTGAGTCTGGCGATTCAGCTCAGCGGGAAGACAGGGCCGGAACCGGTCCAATTGCTGCTGGCAGCCGGCGCCAAGCCGAATACCAAGGATTCCTTCGGTACGCCGGTCTTCTATGGAGCGGCGGGCCGGACGGTGCCTCCGGAGATCTTGCAGATGGTGCTGGATCACGGCGCGGATATCAAGGCTCGCGACTCGCAGGGGAACAGCGTGGTGTTCGCGGCGTCGACTTCCTCGAACTGGAAGGCGGCACTGATGCTACTGGAGCGAGGCGCGGACTGGAAACAGTACCGCACGCCCGACGGCATGGGCTACAAGGACATGCTGGAATCCCATCTGCGTGTATACGGAGATGAACCAGGACTGGCCGAAGTCATCGCGTTCGTGCGGCAGCACTGAGCCGGTCAATAAGACATCAGCTTCGCTCGCAGGATTGCCCCCTGCGAGGGTAGTGTCAGGCGGAAGAAGGTCTCGTCGCCGTTGAGCCGGCGGGCGGCCTTCCATTCGCCATTCTCGAACTTGCCCTCTTCTACCCAGAGGAATTGGGCGCTCTTGAGCTTGGAGCCGCGGCGGGGTTCGAAGCGGATCGTGGTGTCGAAACCGAGGATCACGAACTCATCCGGTGCGATCTCGGAGACCATCGCACGGCCGGTTTTGCGGGCCGTCCCCGACGCAAAGGTGCCGCCATAGCTGACCTCGGGCCTGCCGAACTGGGCGAGCACCTCATAGTCTGTGAAGGTGAGCAGGCGCTCAGTGATCTGATCTTCTTCCACGGCGGAGTGGAGTTTGCCGGTGCCCTGCCAGGCGGCGATCTGGTCGAGAGCGGGGCCGAGCAGGCGGTAGTTGTCCATCATGGGGCGGACGAGATCGGCGATGCTGGTGCCGGCGCTGACTCCGGGGACGCCGTCCGGGACAGTGCCCGCGCCGATGCGATCGATGCCGAAGGGGGCGAAGCCCAGGGCGTCGTAGTCGGCCAGGGCGTAGAACATATAGCGGGCGAAGGCTCCGAAGCCCCCTGTTTCCGGGATGAGCAGGGCGTTGTCGGGCCGGCCGTAGCTCTCGCAGACGGCGCGGTAGCCGGCGTAGTCCATCACGTAGATGTCGGGCGCAATCACGTCGATGGAAGGGGTCGCTACCTTCCAGATGTCGAGCACGTTGGAGGTGGCTCCGCCGCTGGGGTAGGCCTCGCCGGGGCGCATGAAGTTCTTGCGCTCGCGCAGCCAGACATTGACGTAGAGCGGGAGGCCGTACTCCTTCCGGCCGCCTGCGGCGACTTCGTTCACGTACTTCGCGACATGCCAGGCGGCGAAGGCTTCGTCGGCCTCCGGACCGAAGACCTGGGTCCAGGTGCCGGCGTTCTTCTTGAGGGCGGTGGTCAGCGCGGCGGGTACGGGTCCTTCAAAGAGCTTGTTGGAAGCGGGGGCGTGATCGCGGTCAGTAAAGAGGGAGCCGGGTTCATTCTCGACCTGCACCATGATGACGGTGTGTGCGTCGCCATCCACTTCCTTGAGGTGGCGCATGAAGGCGGCGAAGGCGTTGCGATCCGCGTGCATGGTTGCCTCGCTGTGGGGTGAGAGGACGCGGACGGGTTTGCCGCCCGAATCAATCATGCGGGGGTACTTGGCGGTGTCGGCCTTTACCCACCCGGGCGCGTAGTCCATGACGCCGTTCTTCCAGGTGGCGAACCAGAGCAGGACGAGACGCAGGTTCTGGGCGCGGGCGTCACGGATGATCTGATCGACGGCTTCGAAGTGGAACTCGTTGGGCTTGGGCTCGACGATCTCCCAGTAGACCGGGATCTCGGCCGTGTTGGCGTGGAGGGCCTTGTAGACAGGCCAGATCTCCTGCATGCGAGATGGCCACCCGGTGGAGTTGTTCACCTGGCCGCCCAGGAGGATGAAGGGCTTGCCGTCCACCAGGAGCGTGAACTTGCGCCCCTGTTTGACGATCTGCGGCATGGGCGCGGCAACAGCGCAACAGATCAGCGCAGCCGCCAGCAGGGCGGGTTTGAACAATCGGAGCATACAAAGATCCTCTCGTCGCGGCCAGGAATGACCGAGGGCCATTCTACAGCGATTGAACGGCGGAAGAACCCCATGCGGCGCGGCGGGTGGCGCGGGCATACACTCAAAGTGAGGTTTTACTCAGTGATGTTTGATCGTTTCATACCTGTTTTACTGCTTTCGTCCATAACACTCTTCGCCGCGGGAGATCCCAGCCGCCACGTCAACGTCTTCATCGGCACGGGCGGGCACGGCCACACATACCCCGGCGCGACGCTGCCCCACGGCATGGTGCAACTGAGTCCCGACACCTTTGACAGCGGTTGGGACTGGTGCTCGGGCTATCACTATTCCGATTCGTCGATCATGGGCTTCAGCCACACGCACCTGAGCGGCACCGGCGTGGGCGACCTGCTGGATGTGCTGGTGATGCCGGGTACCGGTCCGGCAAAGACTGAGCCGGGCACGCGCGAGAATCCGGAGCAGGGCTACCGGTCCCGGTTCTCCCATCAGGACGAGACCGCGGTGCCCGGCTACTATTCGGTGCTGCTGAAGGACTACAACATCAAGGCGGAGCTCACCGCCACTGAGCGCGCCGGGTTCCACAAGTACACGTTCCCGGCCAGCGACTCGAGCCATTTCATTGTGGATCTGGCGCACGCCAACGGCGGACCGCAGAGGGTCACAGAAGCGGAATTGAAGTTTGTGGGCGATTCGACGGTGACCGGCGGGCGGCGCGTGAATGGGTGGGCCAAGGGCCGATACATCTATTTCGCGATGAAGTTCTCGAAGCCGTTCGGGCGGTCCGAGATCGTCGCCGATGGCAAGACCTTGGACGCGGCGTTGCGTGAGGCCAAGGGCAGGAGTGTCAAGGCGCTGGTGCATTTCAAGACGACGGCCGGCGAAGTGATCCAGGTAAAGGTGGGGCTTTCGGCGGTGAGTGTCGAAGGAGCGATGAAGAACCTGGAGACGGAGATTCCGGACTGGGATTTCGCCAAGGTCGAGGCCAAGGCAAAGGAGAGCTGGAGGAAGGAGCTTTCGCGGGCGGCCATCGAAACCAAGGACGAGAAGCGGGCGCAGGTCTTCTACACCGCGCTGTATCACACGATGCTGGCGCCGACGCTGTTTGACGATGTCGACGGGCAGTATCGGGGCATGGACAATGCGGTCCACACGATGAAGGCCGGAGAGCACAACTACAGCACGTTCTCGCTGTGGGACACGTACCGCGCGCTGCATCCGCTGTACACGCTGATGCAGCAGGACCGGCTGCCGGGCCTGTTGAACTGCCTGATCCGGATGGGCGAAGAGAGTCCGGCGGGTGTCCCGATCTGGCCGCTGCAGGGGCGGGAGACATTCTGCATGACTGGCTACCATTCAGCTCCGGTCATCGCCGAGGCGATGATGAAGGGCATCCAGGGTGTCGACTACGAGCGGGCCTACGCGAAGTTGTACCAGCGGGCGATGGTAGACGATTACCGCGGGCTGGGTTACTACCGTAAGCTGGGCTACATTCCGAGCGATAAGGAAGAGGAGTCGGCCACGAAGACGCTGGAGTATAGTTACGACGCGTGGTCCGTGGCGCAGATCGCGCGCGAACTCGGGAAGATGGGCGAGTACGAGAAGTTGCTGGGCCAGGCGGGGAACTATCGCAATTTATGGGACAAGTCGACAGGCTTTGTCCGGCCGCGGCTGGAGAATGGCGAGTGGGCGGGTCCGTTCGATCCAAAGACGACCGGTGTTTCGAAGAAGTGGCGCGACTACACGGAAGCGAACTCGTGGCAGGCAACGTGGGGGGCACAGCAGGATCCGAAGGGCTACATCAACCTGTTGGGCGGCAGGCAGGCATTTATCGACAAGCTGGATGCGCTGTTCGCACAGTCGACGGAGACGGTGGGGGAAAAGGTGGCCGACATGACGGGACTGGTGGGGCAGTATGCGCACGGCAACGAGCCGAGCCATCACATCGCCTACCTGTATTCCTATGGCGGAGCGCCGTACAAGACGCAGGAGCGCGTGCGGTATCTGCTGGATCATCTGTATGGCAACACGCCGGACGATGGAGTGTCGGGCAATGAAGATTGCGGCCAAATGTCGGCGTGGTATGTGATCAGCGCGCTGGGCTTCTATGCCGTGGATCCGGCGAGTGCGAACTATGTCTTCGGGACGCCGCTGTTTGACCGGGCGACGATCGACATGGGCGCGGGCCGAAAACTGGTGGTGGAGGCTGTCAGGAAGTCGGCGGATGACAAGTACATCCAGTCGGTGACCCTGAATGGCAAGCCGTATGAAAAGGCGTGGTTCCCGCATTCGGCGATCGCGGATGGAGGGAAGATCGTGTTCCGAATGGGCGCCGAGCCGAACAAGCAGTTTGCTTCGGCGGTGGAAGCGGCTCCGCCGTCGATGACGAAGTAGGGATCAGATCCCGATGAACAAGATTGGGTGCGTGGGGCGGAAGAGTCCGCCCTTCGCGGCGCGGGCCTTTCGATAGGTGCTCGGGTTTCGCCGTGGGGGCCGGTTGCTTGCTCTCGGCAGGCAATCGCAATAGAATCAACGAGCAGAAACGAGCGGATGAGTGCTGCGCCTTTCGGTGTCCGAAGACTCCAGGCCGGTGCACCCTCCTGACAGCGACGCCTGTTAGAGCCAACCAGCCGCACTTCATATCGATTAGGAGGCCATGATGCCAGACGGCGGATTTTCGAGACGTTACTTCTTTTATGGATCTCTTCTGGCCGGCGCAATTCCGACAGGCGGCTTCGGAAGCGTGGCTTCCCTGCGGGCTGCCGGCTACAAATCGCCGAACGAGAAGCTGAACATCGCCGCGATTGGCGTGGGCATCCGGGGTCCGGAGATCCTGATGGGCGTGACGCCCACGGAGAATGTCGTTGCGCTCTGCGACGTCGATGAGAAGCGGGCCGCGAAGGCCTTCACGACGTACGAGAAGGCGACAAAGTACAAGGATTTCCGCAAGCTGCTGGAGACCGAGAAGACGGTGGACGCGGTGATGGTTGCGACGCCGGACCATATGCACACGCCCATCGCGCTGGCCGCGATGCAGCACGGCAAGCACGTGTACTGCGAGAAGCCGCTGACGCGCACGGTGCACGAGACGCGGCTGCTGGTGGAAGCGGCCGCCAAGTACAAAGTGGCCACGCAGATGGGGAATCAGGGCTTCAATCACGAAGCCACGAAGACGGCGTGCGAGATCCTATGGTCGGGCGATATCGGCGAGGTGAAGGAACTGCATGCGTGGACGGGCGGCATCTACGGCGGGCAGCCGAAGATCCCCGAGACGGGTCCGGAAAAGACAGAGGTCCCCGGGACGCTGGATTGGGATCTGTGGCTCGGCCCGGCGAAGCCACGGGACTTCAATCCGCTGATGACGAACCAGTGGCGGGCGTTCCAGGACTTCTCGACGGGCGGTTCGCTGGGCGACTGGCTGGTGCACAACCTGGGGCCGGCGCACCTGGCGCTGCAGTTGGACAAGGCCTCGCCGACGAGCGTGGAGTGTGTGTTCGTGGAGGGCAAGAGCGAGTGGCTGTGGCCGCTGCGGGCGCACCTGGTGTTTGAGTTCCCTGCCCGGGCGAACATGCCGCCAGTGACGGTCCACGCCTACCAGAATATGCGCGGCGATTTCGAGAATCCTCCGGGCATGGCTGAGGGAGACCGGCTGTTCCCATCGATGAACAATCTGGCGGAAAAGGGTCGGCCCTTCCTGAGTACGGGCGACGGAACGATGATGGTTGGCGACCGGTTGGGTATTGATGGAAAGCCGGCTCCGGGTGTGTTCGCTCCGGGTGGACCGCGGCCTCCGGGCATGGGTCCGCGTCCGGGCGGGCCGGGTGGACCTGGTGGTCCGGGTGGACCGGGCGGCGCGCTGACCGCGGAGGCGAAGATGCGGGCTCCGGGCAATGGAGCGGTGTTCGTGGGCTCGAAGGGGTACATGGCCACGACGACCCGCGGCGAGGGTGTGTGGCTGCTGCCGGCGTCGCGCTGGGCGGAGTACAAACTGCCGCCGCAGATGCTGCAGCGGGGCATCAACCATCAGCAGGATTGGATCCGCGCATGTAAGGGCGGAGCTCCGGGTGTGTCCCAGTTCCCGGTGGCGGCGAAGTACATTGAGTGGCTGGCGCTGGGGGCGATTGCGCTGCGGGTGCCCGGCAAGTTGAATTATGACGGGGAGAAGGGCCGGTTTACGAACAGTCCGGAAGCGAACAAGTATCTGCAGCCATTCCTTCGCAAGGGGTGGGAGTTGAAGCTGTAGGCTCGGCGTCGACTCAGCTGAGTTCTGTTTCTTCGAAATGGGGGCATCGATCGTTGAGATCGTGCCCCCTTTGTTTTGTCCGCGCCTGGACGAACCGCACGCTCTCCGGCTGCCGATGGAGTGAGAGGGGACGAATTGGGTGCGTGGGCGAGCCCGTCGCTTCGCTCCGGGACTGAACGCCCGGCGGGCCTGGCTGCAGGGTTCGGCGGACCTTGGCTCAGTCGCGGGCTTCCGCCACAGACTGCAAGCCGAAGCCCTGGCAGGCGCAAATCGCAGGCGGAGATATTCCCGGAAACAAGTTAGCGCTTGTGCGGCAATGCCTGGAGGAGAGTGCGGTTTGTGGAGGCTGGCTTCGAGAATCCCTGTTCCAGATGGCTTTGTTCACTCAGAAGCTGTGGATTGAGCGAGGCTGGGGCTGATGGGGCGGGCTGGGTTGTTGGGATCCGGTGCAAGTGGCTTTGTTCGCTCAGCGAGAGTGGATTAGGGAGGCCGATGGGGCGAACCGGGTGGCTGGGGTCCAGGTCCGAGTGGGTTTGTTCGCTCAAAACCGGTGGATGGGCGTTCCAGGTGGTGGATCGTGCCGGGCTTGTTTTCAGGGGTCCGGTCGAAAGTGGCTTTGTTCCCTCACGTGCGCTGGATTCAAGGCTTGGCACCGGTGGGGGCCGGGGACGTTCGAGGCCGGAATGGGTTTGTCTGTTCTATTGCCGAGCTGGTGGTTTTCGATTGAAAGTGGGTTTGTTTGGCCAAAAGTGCCGAGACGGCGGCCCGATCGGCTTTCGGTGCGCATTCCAAAATGGCTTTGTTCAACCCGGAATGGCGGCAATGCGGGCTCCGATGCCGACGCTCCAGCCTGGGACAAAGGAACTGGAGCATCGGCGTCGATTAGCGGGATGCGGTTCGGCTGTCAAAGAACTTCGGATGGACGCCTGCAGTGGTTGTCCGATCCGCTCGACCGGGTTCGAAGC
This sequence comes from Paludibaculum fermentans, assembly GCF_015277775.1. NCBI lineage: Bacteria > Pseudomonadati > Acidobacteriota > Terriglobia > Bryobacterales > Bryobacteraceae > Paludibaculum > Paludibaculum fermentans. Next base: position 8,508,445 of record NZ_CP063849.1, on the reverse strand, counting down.
CAGTCGAGCCTAGCAAACTGTGGCGGAAGTCGCGCAGCCGCGTTTGCACCGCCGCCGGTCACGAAATGCAACCTCAACGCGATCTTGCGGCTGCCTCCCAGCGACCCTCCCTCTCGGAGGTGGAAGACCGGCGCCGGAGCGAACACAAAGGGCGGTAAGGGGTTGCGGCCCATGGCAGTGTCGAGCCGACCTCCGAGTGGCCGGCACTAGTTCGGCCGGATCTTCGCGCCCTGGGCTCGCAAGCGCTTGCCGCGCGGCTTGCGGGACTTCCGCCACAGACTGCTTGATCATGGCACACGGATTGGCTGGTTCCCGGACCGGGGATTTGGAAGTTGCTGAATCAAAAAGGAAAATATAGTGACTTCCGCGGGCATCGAAGATCGCTTAACGCTGAAAATGGGGGAGAAGTAGGGTAAGCGGGCGTGGATTCGCTTGGGTAAGAGCTGCCTCTGGAAGGCCGGGGTTGGCGTGGGCCGAGCGTTTCCGGGCGATGCTTTCGGAGATGACCCGTGTGGGCGCGATGCTGAGATCGGCCGGGGCTCTGCAGAGAAAGTCAGGCTAACGGGCATTCCGGTCCGACACTTTGTCTGTCCGCATGGTTTCTCACAAGCTGGATGCGAGTGTGGGCCATTTGGCGTTGTGGCCTGGGGATCAGGCATCAAGACCCGTCACATCAGATTCTCCTGCGCGGCCTGATGAACAGTCCTCACAGTTGGTTGGAATCCGAACTGACGAGCTAGTGATCCATCGACGTGGAGGTGCCATGGATTCTTCAGCGGCTCGTTCAGCGGCTCCATTCTTTCGCCAACCAACTCGCTGAGCTCATAGATTGAGGTTGGCGCCTCATCGACGATATTGACAATACGCCCGTCCATCGCCCCAGCGAGTGCGAGTTTCATCGCAACGGCAATATCACGATGGTGGACCATGCTCATCCTCTGGGCAGGATGCCATCCCGCCCTGCGCACAAGGTTTGGCAGCGACTCCAGGTGTCCGTCCTTGTCGCCATAGACGAAGCCGAACCGCTGGATCGACCAGTTCAGTCCGCTTTGACGCAGTTCGTTCTCGGCCGCGATCTTGCTGGCCGGGTAAGCCATTGCCGGATTCGCAGCGTCATCCTCGCGGCTGGGGCGCGGGCTGTCCACGTTATAGACGTTGGTGGTGCTCGCCATAATGAAGCGTGCCCCGGGAGCATGTTCCTGCGCAGCGACGATGAGGTTGCGCGTACCTTCGAGGTTGGTCTTCCAGATCAGGCCGGTGTCGGGCGTGCGGAAAAGTGCGGCAAGATGAATGATCGCCGAGACGCCCTTGACCGCTGGTGCCAGCGACGCAGGATCAAGAAGGTCGCCCTCCACGGCCGTCGCTCCAGCGGGAGCTTCTTTTCCGCCGCGCATGAGGGTGCGGCAGCCGATGCCGGCCTCGACGAGACGTGGCACGAGCCTCGCTCCCACAAGTCCGGTCGCGCCAGTTACCAGGATTGTCATACGTCCACTCCATTTCGTGAAAACTTCTCAAGGCGTTCGGTAGCAGTCTGGAGCACCTTGATCGCGGTGGCGATCGATGCGGCGTCGATACCATCGAATGCCACCTTGTGGATGAGCGTTAGATCGGGCAACCTACCCCACATCTTGTTGCCAGCCGCAGTCAACTGGAGAAGTTTCTGCCGCTGATCGACGCGGTCTGGCACTTGCTCGACAAGACCTTTGCTGACCAGCGATCCCACAACAGCGCTAAGCGTCGCTCGCTCGATGTGGAGCATACGCAGCAGATCGCGCTGCATGGTCGGCCCGTCATGAGCCAGTTGATACAGCACATACCATTGAGTGGCTCCGAGGCCGTGCGGCTGGAGGAGAGCCTCCATCGCGGCTCGACCCGCGAAATAGCAACGCTTCGCCCAGGCTCCAACCGAATCTTGCCCTTTAAACTTGCTAGGCACCTAACAATATTGCTAGGTTCCTAACAAAATGTCAAGCCGAAGATCCGGCCCGTGGTCTTCGTCAGGCAAGTGCGGTTTTGAACATGTTCATATTTCTCTTGACCCGAGCCAGCGTGAGGAGTACCCTTCAATTTGAACGCGTTCAACATTTGTGATGCCTTCGAAAGGAGGGAGCGCATGTACATTGTCGTCTGTTACGTCACCTATCTGGCTATTAGCCTCGCCGTGACGGTCTGGGTGGCCCGGACGCTGCGGCGGAGTGGCGGTAGTTTCCTGATCGATGCATTCCACGGCAACCGCGAGTTGGCCGATTCCGTGAACCATTTGCTGGTTGTCGGGTTCTATCTCATCAACGTGGGCTACGTTGCGCTGGCTCTGCGCACGACAGTCCAAGTGGGGGATGCGAGGGCTGCGATGGAGCTCGTGTGCGAGAAACTCGGCCTGGTGCTGATCGTGCTGGGCGCGATGCACTTTCTCAATATCTATGTCTTTAGCCGGCTGAGACGGCGAGGGCAGGCGGAGCTGCGGCCGCCGATGCCGCCCGACGCCCGGATATCCATCCCTTCGGAGTCGTAATGCCGCCTGTCACAAGCATCACGATCGTCTACGACGCGGCCTGCGGTCTCTGCACGTTTGCGAAGGATTGGATCGGACGGCAAGTTCCCCTGATTGGACTTAGGTTCGTGGCGGCCGGATCCGCGGAAGCTCAGCGCGCGTTCCCGCAGCTCTCGCCGGGCGAGCTGTCCGTGGTGGCGGATACAGGTGAAGTCTGGTTAGGGAATCGCGGCAGGATCGTTTGTCTTTGGGCGTTGAGAGACTACCGCCAGCTTGCTTTCCGGTTGACCAGCCCGGCGCTATTGCTGCTGGCCCGGGAGGCTTTTGCCGCCGTTTCAGGAAACCGTCTCGCACTCTCCAGCGCGCTGCGTCTTCGAAGCGAGCGGGACATTGAGCAACAGCTCAGGAAGGGGGCGGCTCCGCGATGCCAGACCGGGTCGAGGTAAAACCCACGCCGAAGAGCGAAGAGACGCGCCAGCGGATTCTGAGCGCCGCCCTGAAGCTGTTCCATGACCGCGGGTTCGAGGCGGCCACGATGCGAGACATCGCGGACGAGGCCGGCGTAGCCACCGGCGCCGCATACTACTACTTCCCGTCCAAGGACGCGATCGTGATGGAGTTCTATCGGCGTTCCTCGGACGAAATGCAGCGCAAGATCGAGGCGGCCCTGGATGGTGCCAGCGGACTGGAACAGCGTTTACTAGCACTGATTCGAGTGAAGTGGGCTCACTTTGCGCCTCACAGACGAATCATGCGCGCGCTGCTGCGAAACGGCGCCGATCCCGGATATCCACTGTCGCCCTTCAGCGCGCAGACCCGGGAGATCCGGGCCATCGACATCGGCTGGTTTCGCCGCATCGTGGTCGATTGCGGCCTGCGGATTCCGAAGGACCTCGAACCGCACTTGCCCGACGTTCTCTGGTTCTTTCAGATGGGGGCCATCTACTTCTGGGTCATCGACGAGTCACCCAACCAGGAGAACAGCCATCGGCTTCTCGCGATCGCGGCGAGGAGCATTGCCTTGCTGCTTCGAGTTTCAGCACTGCCCCTGATGCGGCCCGTACGCAAAGCCGCGCTGGAGATAGTCCAGATCGTGAAGGGCGCTGCGGTGTAAGTACGGCTATGGTCACGCTAAGAGAAGTTACTGTCATCCGGGCGCCCATCGCACGTTGCTTCGACCTGGCGCGCAGCGTCGAGGCACACCTCGCCGGAAATGTTCATTGGGGTGAGGCGGCCGTTGCCGAGGGCGGCATCCATTCCGGGCTGGTCGACCTTGGACAACGTGTCACCTGGCGCGCGAAGCACTTTGCCGTCTGGCAGCGGCTCACGAGCGAGATCACCGCGATGGATCGGCCCGTGTACTTTCAAGACACCATGGTCGAGGGCCCCTTTCAGTCCATGCAGCACGATCATATTTTCCGGGCGACCTCTCCGGACATGACGGAGATGGAAGATCTATTCCGCTTCGCCGCTCCGCTGCCGGTCATCGGGCGCGTGGCCGAGATCCTGGTGCTTCGCAGGTACATGCGAAGCCTGCTGCGAGAGAGGAATGCGGTTCTGAAGGAACTCGCGGAATCCGGCACTTGGGAAAGGCTGCTGCCTGCATGAGAATCGTCATTCCGGGCGGCAGCGGCCAAGTAGGCCGGATGCTGGCTCGTCATTTCCACGCGCACGGGCACATCGTCACGGTGTTGAGCCGGAATCCTGCTCCAGCTCCGTGGCGCGTTCGCGCGTGGGACGGCGTCACCCCTGGCGACTGGGTAGCCGACCTCGAACGGAGCGATGTGTGCGTCAACCTCGCCGGAAGGAGCGTAAACTGCCGGTACACCACGCGAAATCGACTTGATATTTACGAGTCGCGGATCCTCAGCACCCGGTTGTTGAATCAGGTCGTCTCTTCTCTGGCTGAGCCGCCCCGGCTGTGGATCAACGCGAGCACTGCGACCATTTACAGGCACGCCCTGGATCGCGCGATGACGGAAGCAGACGGCGAGTTGGGCGGTAACGAGCCGGGCGCTCCTGATACGTGGAACTTTTCGATTCAAGTTGCAAAAGGATGGGAAGAGGCGTTCTTCTCGACGCCGACTCCGCTCACGCGCAAGATCGCTATCCGCAGCGCCCTTACCCTCAGCCCGGACCGCGGAGGAGTGTTCGATACTCTCCTGGGCCTCGTCCGCCATGGTGTGGGCGGCAGACACGGCTCGGGGACGCAGTTTGTTTCCTGGATTCACGAAGCGGACTTCGTCCGGGCGATCGAGTTCCTGATCGCACGTGAAGAGTTGAGCGGCGTTGTGAACGTCTCTTCGCCGGAACCGCTCCCCAATTCCGATTTCCTGCGAGCCTTGCGCGAAGCGTGGGGCGCCCGGCTTGCCTTGCCCAACCCGCAGTGGCTCATTGAGGCCGGCGCTTTCCTGATGCGCACCGAATCGGAGCTAATCCTGAAAAGCCGCCGTGTTCTGCCGGGCCGCCTGCTGGCCGCCGGATTTCCGTTTGCTTTTCCGGAGTGGCCCACTGCAGCCCGAGACCTGGTTGCCCGCTCACGCCGGAATTCCGGTTAGCACGCGCGGCGCGCAGGGCCACGGGCGTCCATCGGTCTTTCGGCAATGCCTGGGTGGTGCTTGCAGTCCGTGCACGTTCTGGGCGTTACGCCGTCCTGTCAGCGAAGGTGGCGATACCACGGTTCCGGCCTCCAGGTTCTTGCCCAGGGTGCATACTTGGCCTCCTCGATCAGCTTGAACTTCAGCTGGTAGCCGCCCCACCATGGAGGCTGGTGAAGAAGTGCAGGTCGAGTGCGGCTCCGGCCCTAGGGTCCGCATTCGCGCCGCCACCGTTGCACCCGGATGCCCCAGCCGGAACGTCCTGCGGAAGGGGCATCGTGCAGTGAGACGGCTCAGCCCGGCGCCCTTGTAGTATCTGCTGGATATGCCGCGGAGCTCTGTCCGAAGGGCGGGCGGGGATCGCCGTTCTGGGTTCGATGGTTGAGGGGACCGGCGGAATCGTGGAAAGGAGAGGGCCGTCTGGGCTGAGTTCCTGGGTGATTCCTCCGCCACTTGGAGGCCGGGTTTAGGCGATTCGCGGTGGGACCGGTCAGGCTGAAGGGCATCCGATTCATCCGACCTTATGGGAGCGCGGCGCTGTCGTCATGTATGACCCTTGGGTTCGGGGGGAGAAATTTGTCCGGCCGATTCACCTGTACGCTTGAAGCATGCCAGCCTTTCGCGTCCTGATCATCGGTGGTAGTGGGCAGGTGGGTGCCGCCGTGGTGCGGGCATTGGTTGCCCTGCCGTCGTGTGCTGAAGTCGTGATGGTCAACCGCAAGGCGACGCCGCTGGCCGCGAGCGATCGTTTGCGGCAGGTGATTCTGGACACGGGAGCGGCCGGGTTTCCAGCGGAAGTGACCAAACTCGCGATGAGTATGCGGGCGCTCGGCAACCCAGTCTATGGGGCCTCCTGTGTTGGTGTCGGCAAAGGCAGTGCGCAGTGGACCGAGGAAGAGTTGAAGGCCCTCGAACTCGGGGTCGCCGGTGGCTTTGCCCGAGGCTGCCACAACGGCGGCATTGAGCGATTCGCGCTCCTCTCCGCAGTGGGCAGCAACTCGAAGAGCAGGATCCGCTACGTGCGCGTCATGGGCCTGAAGGAGGAGAAGGTCGCAGCGATCGGGTTCAAGCGCCTCGCGATCTTCCGCCCCGGCATCATTGGCGGCAACGTGCACACGCCCGCCTACGTTGCCTGGCTGGGACGCCTCATTCCGGGACGGTTCGGAACGATCGAACAGGATGACATTGGACGCGCCTTCGCGGCCGAATTCACGAATAGCACGACTACCGGGGTCGCATACTTCGAAAATGGAGCGATGAAGCAGCGGTCTCGGGCGCTCACCCGGTAGCCCGTGGCCGTGTCGAGCCGGCCTTCGAGTGGCCGGCACTATGGCGTTGCGGGATGTCCCCGCTCGAAGGCGAGGCGAAAGACTTGCAACACGGGGAAGGCTCTCCCGCGTGGAGATGCGTTGCCTCATTGGACGTCGTTACGGTCGTATCGAACCGCCTGGCGAGAGTCGTCATGCCGCTCCTGGGCGAGAGGGGCAGTGCTGTGGATGGTCGGGTGAATGATTGGTTGGATCAGGTATATATACCTGTAGCAATTGGATCTCTCACGCTTGCTCAAGAAGAGGGAGGTAAGTGGCTTATTTACAATGGATTGAGGGATTCTTTACACGAAACCGCGCCCATCTATGATGCGGGTATATATACCCGCATCATGAATGGGCAAAAATCTGACAAGCGCACGCATTTTCAATGACTTGGCGATCGCCGAAGGCGGCGCCAGCGGTCATTCCGCACCCATTCTGTGATTCCAAGCGTCGCCCGTTCCACAGCCGACCAGGCGCCTACTGCGATGCGATTGCTTCCAGGCGCCGGAGCACGGGGTCGATTCGAGCCTGACTCGCCGCGTCCGGAATGAGATATCCGGGCAGTGCGTCAAGAAATCCGGGCGTCTTCAGTAGGCCACTGATCTCGGCGCGCAAGTAGGCGCGGAGGTCAGCGACACCCGCCTGGACCTCCGCGACAAGTTCCGCGCGACCATCCACGACTGAGATGAGGTCCTCCAGATCGTGACTACCGAAGAAGTCGCCCTGCCCACGGCCCTTGAACGCTTCGAGCTTCGTAGCGAGAAAATACGGACCTGTGATAATGCGGATCTCGAGGTCGCCGGCAACCGTTCAATGACCAAAGGTTCCATCGCAGATCGATACCAGCGGTTGGAGAGCCCGAGAATATTCTCGTCAAGGGGCAACACATCGAGCGTCGTCTCGTGTTGGACCCACCTGCACGGAGGCGCTCCTTCCCGGGCGTCTTCATGGAATTGCAAAGCTCGCAGCCGCTCTCCAAACGCTTCCTATTCCGCGTAGGAGGTGATCTCGGCGATCGCATCCACATCGAATGTTGTTCGCGGTCCGGCAGCGGTCTGGTCCGTAATCAGGAGGCCGGTGACCGTCCCGCCAACAAACACGAGTTCCCCAAGCAGCGGGCGCAGGAGCCGTGCAGCGACAACTAACTGCTCACGATTTGAGTCGTTCATTTGCTTCCCTGAAACGCCTGCACAGTCCCGCCTCGGCCGCCTTCCGCTCACGGGCGCGGCCGTCCCGCAAGGCGTCGGCGAGGGCCAGATACTCGTAGAAACAGGAGTCGCGCAGAGCGGCGATAGGGGCAGTCTTGTACAGCGGCTCAAACGCGATGCCCCGCTGCTTGCCCTCCGCGTACGGCCAGACGGGAACCAGGTCATCCCCTTGCGTGATCAGGCCGCGAAGCGGCTCGGCGGCATACGAGGTGGGAACCCCGCGGGTGACTTCGCCCCGTTCGGGCGGAAAGACATACTTCAGCCCGTGCACGAGGAACTCTTCGAGCGCGGCAAAGTTCCGCCGATTCTTCCTTTGCGGCCCGTGGAGTAAGCGGCTACCTTCCGAGCGGCGCACGCAAGCGTGCACCTCAGATGGGCTCATGACCAACTCCGCGGCCAGTTGGGAGTACGGCGCACGATCCGCCCGGGATGCCAAGATCTTGAGCACCACATACACGTCTTGTGGCTTCAGCACCATGCCATCCAATCTATATTCGCGAATCGCGAATTGCGAATCAGGCCGCCGATGGACGCCGATGGACGCCGATGTGAACATCCAGGGGCGTTGGCTGGGCGTCGCCGGCTCCGAAGACCAATCGCCAATTGCATTCCGCCCGCGTCGAAGCGAGCGGACCAGGCGTGATAGGGAAAGGGATCCTAACGGGCATCCCTGGCTGGACTTCACCCACGCGCAATTAAAGGGAGACGGCATTTCCTTTAGTACCGCCACCTGCTATTAAGGGATGCCGGGGGTTCTCATCATGGCAATGCGGCCGAAGGCTCGGGCCCTCCGGTGTGTAGGGCGTGCAGGGTTATGCGGCGCGGGGATCCCGCTGACCGGGTTATCAGATTATTCAGGATGTCGCGATGAAGTAGGAGGAGAGCCAGTGGCTGGCAGTTGGGACAAACCTGTGGCCGACAGTAGGGTTAGTTTGGAGAAGCTAACGGCCGGAGCCAGTTCCTGTCGCGAACGCCTTGGAACTGGCGGTGAGGGTGGGATTCGAACCCACGGAACCCGTAAAGGTTCAACGGTTTTCGAGACCGCCCGATTCAACCACTCTCGCACCTCACCACACACTAGACTAGCTGAATCCAGGGGGGTTCCGCAACGATGGGGGGCCTCGATTGGGGAAGAAGGGCGGTCAGGGGACCGCCTGCGGACCTGGGGGTCCGCCCTCCTATCCAGAGCTGATTGGCTGGAAGACCGGCTAGTCCTTCTTTAATCCGAACTTCTCCATACGATAGATCAGGACTTTGCGGCTGATGTCCAGGTAGTCCGCCGCCTTGGTCTGGTTCCAGTTGCACTTCTGGAGGGCCCGCAAAACCAGCTCCTTCTCCACCGCTTCGAGGCTGATGCCTTGCGGGGGGAGTTCAAGCTGGATCGCTTCCAGGGGGTCGCGCTGGCGGCGGAGGTCTTCGGGGAGGTCGGCGATCGTGATTTCCGGACCTGGGGAGAGGACTACCAGGCGCTCCACGATGTTCTCCAGTTCGCGGACGTTGCCGGGCCAGCGGTAAGTGGAGAAGTGGGGCAATAGGGTTTGGGGCAGGATGAGATCGGGCCGCTCCAGGCGCTGTTTGAACTTGTGGAAGAACATGGCCACCAGTTCAGGCACGTCGTCCGGGCGCTCACGGAGGGGCGGGAGTTCCAGCGGGATGACGGCGAGGCGGTAGTAGAGGTCTTCGCGGAAGGTGCCGTTTTCGACCATGGCCTGCAGGTTGCGATGAGTGGCGGCGATGATGCGGACATCGACCTTCACCGGTTGTGTGGCGCCGATCTTTTCGATCTCGCGTTCCTGGATGAGGCGCAGCAGCTTCACCTGGAGCTCCAGCGGCATTTCCCCGATTTCGTCCAGGAAGAGGGTGCCCTGGTCGGCCATCTCGATTTTGCCTTGTTTGGCGACGACGGCTCCGGTGAAGGAGCCGCGGGTGTGACCGAAGAGCTCGGATTCCAGGAGTTCCCTGGGGATGGCGCCGCAATTAATGACGATCATGGGGCGGTCGCGGCGCGGGCTGTTGAAGTGGATGGCCTTGGCCAGGAGTTCCTTGCCTGTGCCGGTTTCGCCCCGGACCAGGACGGTGGAGGCGCTTTGGGCGGCGCGAGCAGCGTTCTCGAGGGTGGAGAGCAGGGCTTTGGAGCGGCCGATGATGCTTTCGAAGCCGAACTTGCGGTCGATGGCGGTGCGGAGGGACTGCACTTCGCGGCGGAGTTCGTGGTGCTCCAGGGCTCGGGCGAGAATGATGCGGAGGGCGTCGGAGTTCACCGGCTTGATGATGTAGTCGAAGGCTCCGTGTTTCATGGCTTCGACGGCGGACTCAATGGTGCCGAAGGCGGTGACGACGATGACGATGATTTCGGGGTAGTCCTGACGGATGCGCTTCAGCAGGTCGAGACCGGACATGCCGGGCATGCGGAGGTCGGTCAGGACCAGATCCTGAGGGTGGCGTTGGAGGAAGGCGAGGGCTTCATCGCCATCGGCGGCGGTAGAGGCTTCGTAGCCGGCCTGCTGCAGGCGGAGCTGGGTGACGCGCCGCAGGCTCTCCTCGTCGTCGACAATCAGGATGCGTTTGCCGGTCACGGTTGTACGGCCTGTTTCTGCGGGAACGAAAGGGTAAACATCAGTCCTCTATCGGGATTGCGGGTGACAGCCACTTTGCCGCCGTGCTGGGAGACGATCTGGTGGACGACGGAGAGGCCGAGGCCGGTGCCGGTGTCCTTGGTGGTGAAGAAGGGATCGAAGATGCGGTCGAGCAGTTCCTCGGGCACGCCTTCGCCTTGGTCCTTGACCCGGATCTCGAGGCTTTCGCGGCTGGATTCGACGTCGACGCGCACTTCCCCGCCCCTCGGCATGGCCTGGGTGGCGTTCAGGATGAGATTAAGAAGGACTTGGGCCAACTGTTCCTCGTCGCAGACCAGACGCGGCGGACCGCCGTGAAACTCTTTGGCAAACCGGATGCCATTCTTGGCGGAGTGGGCGACGAGTTCAAGGACTTTGTCGAGAACTCCGGCAACGTTCACTTCGCGCCATTCCGGATGGCGGGGGCGGGCGAAGTCGAGGAGGCTGGAGAGCAGGCGGTTGAGGCGGGCGCATTCCTTGCGGATGATGCCAAGGGTCTCCTGGCGAACCTCTTCGGGTTCGCCGCCCACTAGCAGGACTTCGGCGGCGCCGTCGATGCTGGCGAGGGGGTTGCGGATCTCGTGGGCCAGGCCGGCTGCGAGCTGGCCGATGGCAGAGAGGCGATCAGCGCGTTTTACCTGTTCAAAGGTGCTCTGGAGTTCCTGGTAGACGTGGCTGAGTTGTTGAGCTGTTTGTTGGAGTTGCAGGCGGCGATGGCGTTCCTTGTCGGCCAGGATGCCGGTGACGGCTCCGACGGCGAAGAACATGATGATCTCGACGTATTGCTCGAGTTCGTAGTGGCGCATGCCGGTCCAGGCGGTCATGATGTGCGGGAGGTAGGCGAGTCCCGCGGTGGCGGCGGCGGCGAGTCCGCCGATCCAGCCGAAGGTGATGGCGGCGAAGACGACCGGCAGGTAGTAGGCGCGCTGGAAGACTCCATGCCACATCAACTGGCTGGGCGGGGTGAAGTAGTGGCCGGCGCTGATGGCGGCGATGGCGGCCACGACCAGGGCGATGGCGACCCAATTGGTTTTCTGGCGTTCTGGCTCCACAGGGGTCCCGATGTAGGGAGTGTAACGTAGATGGGCGCGGCGAGCGGACTTCCGGCGGTGCCTCATTTTGGACAATCGCCGTCTGAAAGTCTCCAGGTTCGACACGGGCGGCGGGCTGGTGCCGAGCACAAAGCATTGACCCGGAAAGAGATAGACAAGTCCGCGAGGTTGGCCCAGGAACTGCCCTTGTCTGGACAGTGATGGATACACGCCCGCCCATCTTCGCAATCCGGTTCAGCCTGACGGTGCTGATGGCACTGGGGTGGCTGCGGGCCGCCGAACCGCCCGGCAGCCTCAAGGCCTTGCTGGCTGAGGCCCTGAGCAACAATCCGGAGATCCTGGCCTCGCAGAAACGGTATGAAGCGGCGCGGCAGCGGCCGGGCCAGGTGAGCAGCCTGCCGGACCCGATGTTTTCGCCAGGGTTTGCCAGCAACGGGCGGCCGTGGCCAGGCGCAGGACTAGGCAAGGAACCGACGTCGAATATCGGCTTCATGGTGTCGCAGGAAGTGCCGTGGCCGGGCAAGCGGAAGCTGCAGGGCGATATGGCGGTGAAGGAGTACGAGGCCGAGTTCCAGAACTACACGCAGGCGCAGTTGAGCGTGGTGTCGAGGATCAAGCAGGCGTACTACCGGCGGGCTTACGCGTTTGAGGTCGTGGAGGTTCTGGATCGCAACATTGACCTGCTGAGGCGGCTGCTGAAAATCACCGAAGCGCGGTACTCGGTGGGCAAAGCGGCGCAGCAGGATGTGTTCAAGGCCCAGACGCAGATCTCGATTCTGGCGACGAAGCGGATCCAGTTGGAGCGCGAGAAGCGGGCGCGGGAGGCGGAGATCGTGAGCCTGGTGAACCGGGCTCCGGGGTCGTCGCTGGAGAAGCCGGATGCGCTGTTGCCGCAGGAGATGAAGGTGGGACTGGAGGAGTTGTACGAGGCGGCAAAGCAGAACTCGCCGATGCTGCTGAAGGACGAGAAGATGATCCAGCGCGCGGAGCTGGCGGTGAACATGGCGCGCAAGGAATACTATCCCGACTACACGATCAAAGCGGGGTACTTCAACATGGGCTCGATGCCGCCCATGTATCAGTTGAGCGCCGACTTCAAGATCCCGCTCTATTTCTTCCGCAAGCAGCGGCCAGCGGTGACGGAGCAGTCGCAGACGCTGGCGGCGTCGCGGCGCGATTACGAAGCGAGCAACCAGTCGCTGCACTTCCGGATCAAGGACGACCAGTTGATGGCGGAGACGTCGAACCAACTGATCAAGCTGTACAGCCAGACGGTCATTCCGCAGTCGAGCCTGGCGCTGGAGTCGTCGCTGTCGTCCTACGAGACCGGATCAGTGGACTTTCTGACCGTGCTGATGAATTACGTCACGGTGGTCGAGTACGAGATGAATTACTACGAAGAGCTGCAGAACTACTACCTCGCCGTGAGCCGGTTGGAAGAGATGACGGGGAGGAGCCTGCTGCCATGAAGGTTCTGAAGGTCCTCCTGGCCCTGGTGCTGCTGGCGGCGGCGTTCGTAGGCGGTTTCGGGTATGGGCGGTGGTATGGTCCGCGCGAGGCGAAGGGCTTGCACCAGGCCGAGAAGCCGCACGGGTACCACTGCCCGATGCATCCGAACTTCCGGTCGGACAAGCCGGGCGAATGCGGCATCTGCGGAATGAGGCTGGTGCCGGACGAGGCGGATTCGGCTGGCACGAAGGCGGCGGGCGGGGACCTGGCGAGCATGCCGGCGGGCACGATCCATGTGTCAGCGGAGAAGCAGCAACTGATTGGCGTGCGGTATGGCGTAGCGGAAGAGGCGGCGGGGTCGCACAGCTTCCGGGCGGTGGGCAAGGTGGCGATCGACGAGACGCGCCAGGCGAGGGTCCAGTCGAAGACAGAGGGCTGGATCGACCAGGTGTTTGTGAACTTCACCGGCAAGCTGGTGGAGAAGGGCCAGCCGCTGCTGACGTTGTACAGCCCGGAGCTACTGGCGAGCCAGCACGAGTATCTGCTAGCTCTCAAGAGCCGCGAGATCCTGAGGAACAGCACGCTGGCGGGGACCGGCGCGCAGGGCGAGTCACTGATCAACGCTGCCCGGAAGCGGCTGGAGCTGTGGGACCTGACGGCGGAGCAGATCGCGGGGATCGAGAAGTCGCGGCTGCCGGTGACGAATATCACGCTGCATGCGCCGATCAGCGGCTATGTCATGACGCGCAATGCGTTTCCGAAGCAGCGCGTGATGCCGGAGACGGAGCTCTACAGCATTGTGGACCTGAGCCGCGTGTGGGTGATGGCGGATGTGTTCGAGAACGAGATGAGCATGATCCGCGAAGGAATGGGCGCCACGCTGACGTTGAGCTACGCCGGTGGACGGAAGATCGCGGCGCGGGTGAATTATATCCAGCCCCAGGTGGACCCGATGACGCGCACGCTGAAGGTGCGGCTGGAGGCGGAGAATCCGGGGCTGCTGTTGAAGCCGGACATGTTCGTGGACGTCGATTTCACAGTGTCGTCGCCGCGGCGCGTGAGTGTCCCGGCGGATGCGGTGCTGGACGCGGGGTTGCGGAAGACGGTGTTTGTGGATCGCGGAGACGGGTATTTGGAGCCGCGCGCGGTGGAGACGGGCGACCGGATCGGCAACAGGATCGAAATCCTGAAGGGGTTGGCGGCGGGCGAAAAGGTGGTGACGTCAGGCAACTTCCTGATCGATAGCGAGAGCCAGATGCGGTCACCGGGCACCGGCGCGGCGACGCACGATCATGGGCAGGCGGCAAAGCAATGATCGACCGGATTATTGAGTTCTCGGCCGCGAACAAGTTCCTGGTGTTCATCCTGGTGGGGTTCGCTGTCGTGGGCGGAATCTACTCGATGCGGACGGTGCCGCTGGATGCGATTCCGGACCTGAGCGATACGCAGGTGATCGTGTACTCGCGGTGGGACCGCAGTCCGGACATCATGGAGGACCAGGTCACGTACCCCATCGTCACCACGATGCTGGGCGCGCCGAAGGTGAAAGACGTGCGCGGGTTCTCGGACTTCGGGTATTCGTTCGTCTACATCATCTTCGAGGAAGGGACTGACATCTACTGGGCGCGGTCGCGCACGTTGGAGTATCTGTCGTCGGTGCTGCCGAGGCTGCCGCAGGGTGTGAAGACGGAACTGGGTCCGGATGCGACTGGTGTGGGCTGGGTGTTCCAGTATGCGCTGGTGGACACGACGGGCAAGCGGTCGCTGGCGGAGCTGCGGTCGCTGCAGGACTGGTTCCTGAATTACCAGTTCAAGTCGGTGCCGGGCGTGGCGGAAGTGGCGCCCATCGGCGGGTTCGTGCGCCAGTATCAGGTCAACGTGGATCCGAACCGGCTGCAGGCCTACAACATCCCGATCATGCGGGTGGTGGAGGCGGTGCGGAAGGGGAATGACGACGTAGGCGGGCGGTTGATCGAGATGGCCGGCGCGGAGTATATGGTGCGCGGACGGGGGTACGCCAAGAGCGAGGAAGACATCGGCAAGATCGCGCTGGGCGCGAGTGAGAACGGGGTGCCGATCCGGGTGAGTGATGTGGGTACGGTGACATTGGGTCCGGACATGCGGCGCGGCGTGGCGGATTACAACGGCACGGGCGACGTGGTGTCGGGGATCATCGTGATGCGGCAGGGCGAGAACGCGCTGAACGTGATTGAGCGCGTGAAGGCCAAGATCAAGGAAGTGGAGCCGGGGCTGCCGGCGGGGCTCAAGATTGTCAGCACGTACGACCGGTCGGACCTAATCCTGCGGTCGGTTGAAAACCTGAAGGGCACGCTGACCGAGGAGATGATCATCGTCTCGCTGGTGATCCTGGTGTTCCTGTGGCATGTGCCCAGCGCGATCATCCCGGTGTTCACGATTCCCATTGCAATCATCATCTCGTTCATCCCGATGAAGATGATGGGACTAACGTCGAACATCATGTCGCTGGGCGGCATCGCGATTGCGATTGGGGCGATGGTGGATGCGGCGATTGTGGTTGTCGAGCAGACGCACAAGAAGCTGGAAGAGTGGGAACGGACCGGCCGCAAGGAGGATTACCACCGGGTGGTGGTGAATGCGGTGAAGGAGGTGGGCGGGCCCAGCTTCTTCGCACTGCTGGTGATTGCGGTGTCCTTCCTGCCGGTGCTGACGCTGGAGGCGCAGGAAGGGCGGTTGTTCAAGCCGCTGGCGTACACGAAGAACTTCTCGATGATCGTAGCCGCCGTGCTGGCGATCACGCTGGACCCGGCCATGCGGCTGCTGTTCACGCACATGCAGAAGTTCCAGTTCCGTCCGGCCTGGCTGGCGCGGGTGGCGAACGCGGTGCTGGTGGGGACGATTCACTCGGAAGAGCACCACCCGATCAGCCGCATCCTGATCCGGATTTATGATCCCGTGTGCCGCTGGGCGCTGCGGTGGAAGTACGCAGTGATTGCGGCCGCCGTGGCGATGGTTCTCGTGACCATTCCGGTCTTCGAGAAGCTGGGCTCGGAGTTCATGCCGCCATTGAATGAGGGCTCGCTGCTGTACATGCCTTCGACGCTGCCGGGCATTTCCGTGAACGACGCGCAGCGGCTGATGCAGGTGCAGGACCGGATCATCAAGAAGTTTCCGGAAGTGGAGTCGGTGATGGGCAAGGCGGGCCGGGCGGAGACGTCGACGGATCCGGCTCCGCTGTCGATGATGGAGACGGTGATCGTGCTGAAGCCCGAGACGGAGTGGCGCAAGGTGAGCACGTGGTATTCGGATTGGGCGCCGGAGTGGTCGAAGGGCGTGTTCCGGCGGTTGACGCCCGATCACATCACCCAGGACCAGTTGGTGGAAGAGATGAATGCGGCACTGAAGCTGCCGGGCGCGTCGAATGCGTGGACCATGCCGATCAAGGGCCGTATCGACATGCTGACGACGGGCGTGCGGACTCCTGTGGGGATCAAGATCTACGGGTCCGACCTGCGCCAGATCGAGCGGCTGGGCGGCGAGGTGGAAGCGCTGCTGCCCAGGATCGAGGGAACTCGCAACGTCTTCGCGGAGCGGACGGGCGGCGGGTATTTCCTCGACTTCGACTGGAAGCGGGATGAGCTGGCGCGGTATGGGCTGACGATCGCGGACGCGCAGGATGTGCTGATGAGCGCGATCGGCGGGGAGAACGTAACGACGACCATTGAGGGCCGCGAGCGGTATCCGGTGAATGTGCGTTATTTCCGCGACTTCCGCAGCGATGTGAACATGCTGGGCCGGGTGCTGGTGCCGACGATGGACGCGAAGAAACAGGTGCCGATCTCGGAACTGGCGAGCATCAAGACGGTGACGGGGCCCGGGATGCTGCGCGATGAGAACGGGCTGCTGAACGGGTATGTGTACGTCGACGTGGCGGGCCGGGATGTCGGCAGTTATGTGGAAGAGGCGAAGAAACTGGTCCGCGACAACATCAAGCTGCCGCCCGGGTACACGATCGCGTGGAGCGGACAGTATGAGGCCATGCAGCGCGTGAAAGAGCGGTTGACGGTGATCCTGCCTGTGACGCTGTTCCTGGTGCTGATGCTGCTGTACCTGAATACAAAGTCGCTGACGAAGACGCTGATCATCATCCTGGCCGTGCCGTTTTCGGCGGTGGGCGCGATCTGGTTCCTGTACGCGCTGGGCTACAACATGAGCATCGGCGTGTGGGTGGGGTTGATCGCGCTGATGGGCGTCGATGCCGAGACGGCGGTCTTCATGCTGCTCTACCTGGACCTGGCTTATGAGAAGGCCAAGAAGGACGGGCGGATGTCGACGCTGGGCGAACTGCAGGATGCGATTCACGACGGCGCGGTGAAGCGGATCCGGCCCAAGTTCATGACCGTGGCCTGCATGTTCCTGGGTCTGGTGCCGATCATGTGGTCGGCCGGAGCGGGCGGCGATGTGATGAAGCGTATTGCCGCGCCGATGATCGGCGGCATCTTCACGTCGTTCCTGTTGGAGCTGGTGGTGTATCCCGCAATTTACGAGGTTTGGAAATGGAACAGCGAAGTCAAAAAGCAATCGCACGCACAGGCCTAGCCGTGTTCGCGCTGGCGGCGGTTTCGGTGCAGGCCGCCGAGTTCCGGTTCCAGGCGCTGCACGACCATCTGCTGGTGCGGAAGGATCAGCCGGCGACGCTGGTGGTGGATGAGCATGGCATCACGTTCCAGGAGCAGAGCCGGAAGAAGAAGACTCCGGATCAACTGCACCATGGACACTGGGGCTACCAGGACATCGAGCAGCTCTACATCTCGCCGGAGAAGATCCGGATCGTGACGTACCAGGACCGGAAGTGGGCGCTGGGGCTCGACCAGGAGTACGAGTTCAAGCTGCTGCCGGGCCAGGATGTGCGGCCGGTGTACGAGATGCTGAAGACGCGGCTGGACCGCAGGTTCGTCGCGGCGGTGGCGGACGAACAGGTGCAGGCCTTGTGGGAACTGCCGGTCAAACTACTGGGCAAGCTGAACGGCTCCCAGGGCACACTGGGGTTTGCGAACGACCGGGTGGTGTATGTGACCGACCGCAAGGAAGCGTCGCGCACCTGGCGGTACCAGGACATCGAGAACATCAGCAGCTCCGATCCGTATCAACTGACCATTACGTCCTTCGAGCGCGCCAGCACGCACTATGGCAGCCGCAAGGGCTTCAATTTTCAACTTAAGCAGCCGCTGGACGAGAAGCGATTCAACCTCGCCTGGCGGAAGCTCAACGCCGTTCATGGTCTTGAGCTGCTGACTTCGATACCCGAGAAAGGCAATTGATCATGAAGAAACTAATTCCCCTCACCCTGATGTATGCCGGCCTGATGATGGCCGCCGGAGGGTCGCAGGTCTTCACCGGCGTGATTACGGACACGATGTGCGGAGGCGACCACAAAGCCATGGGCGCCGCGAATGACGCCAAATGCGTGCGCGACTGCGTGAAGATGGACAAGCGGTATAAGTACGCGCTGTATGACGGGAAGAACGTGTACACGCTAAGCGACCAGGCGGCGCCGGAGAAGTTCGCGGCGGCCAAGGTGAAGGTGACGGGTACGCTGAGCGGGAAGACGATCCAGGTGGAGAAGATCGAGGCGGCGAAGTAGAACTATCGGGCCAGGGTTGCGAAGTCGATCACCTGGCCGCCGTGCTGGCGGGCGAAGGCTTCGGCATCGGATTTGCCCGCGAAGGCCAGTTCGCCGGGGCTGCAACGGTCGAAGGTCGTCTGCATGGGCCTTTTGTCGGGACCCGGCGCGTGCGTGTGCTCCGTGCAGGGATTCACGTCGCTGTTGCGGACCACGTAGGCGCCGGCGGTCGCCAGCGGCTTGCCGGTGTTGAAGTCTGTGAGTTCGACGATCTGGACGGACTTGGTGGATTGCAGATGCTCGGAGCGGGCACAGGCCGGGCAGCAGAAGACCGCCTGCTTCCCGTCGAGCAGGGCCACCGTGCGGGAGTTCTTGTGAACGGGGCGCTGGCATGCTTTGCAGAGTTCGCCCGCCTGCCACCCAACGGCGTTGCAGCCTGCGGTAATTGCCGCGGGCAATAGACACACGGAGAGCCAGGCTCGTCTGGACAGAGTTCGATTCATTGGCGCCCGCTCCTTACCTCTATGCTAGCCGGTGTGGAGCTACGGCAGGGAAAGCAGGCTTTCCAGATAGTTCACGGCGCCCGGATCCCCTTCCGCTGGGGCCCAGGGCGCGAACTCCTTGTCGGTGGCCGGATCCCAGGGGCCGGGCTTCACCTCGTACACGGCAGCCCAATCGCTGGCAACACAGACTGTATGCCAGAGACCCGGGGCGACGTCGATCCCACGCCCCGGGCCTTCCGCCGAGAGCAGCCAACTGCCGGCAACGACGCCCTGCTCGTCGAAGGTGAAGAGGCGGACGCTGCCGTTCATCAGCACCCAGCTTTCCGCCTTGGCGGGTATCTTGTGGCGGTGCGGTTGGACGTAGGTGCCCCGCATCATTACGTTGAGGAAGCGGTGTGGGTTGTCCGCAGGACCGCTGTGAAAGTTATGGTTGATGCGCAGACGAGGGGCGGCAGCGGCACGGACGCGCAGGGCTTCGATCAGATCAGTGGTGATGAGTTGGACGTCAGCCACGGCGGGCGTACTCCTCTATCAGCTTCTCGGCATGGCGCAGGGCCTCGGCGCTGAGGTGCTGGCCGGACAGCATGCGGCCAATCTCGCGAACGCGTTCGTCGCCGAGCATCTCATCCACCTGGGCCGAGGTGCGGCCGGCGGATTCGCGCTTCGACACGACGTAGTGATGATCGGCGAAGCCGGCGATCTGAGCCAGGTGCGTGACGCACAGCACTTGATTCGATTCGGAGATCTTCTTCAGCCGGCGGCCGATGGTTTCCGCGGCAGCTCCGCCGACGCCTGAATCTACTTCGTCGAAGACGAGCGTGCGGGCGACGCGGCCGTGGGACTTCGGCACGATGCAGGTCTTCAACGCCAGGGCCACGCGAGAGAGTTCGCCACCGCTGGCGACCTTGTCCAGCGGGCGAAGCTCCTCGCCAACGTTGGCGGAGACCAGAAACTCGACGGCGTCGATGCCGTGCGGGGCGGGATCCGCTGGCTTCATGGCGATGCGGAACGAGGTGCCTTTCATCGCCAAGCCGCCCAATTCGCTTTCGACCGCCTTTTCCAGTTTTTTCGCGGCCCTGGAGCGCAGGGCCCGCAGCCGTTCCGCCTTCACCTTGTATTCGGCTTCCCGGGTGGCGATGGCTGTTTCCAGTTCCGCGCGGCGTTCGCCGGCGGATTCCACGGCGTTCAGTTGGTCACAGACCTGGGCGTAGAAAGTGAGGATCTCATCGATGGTCGAGCCGTACTTCCTCTTGAGCTTTTCAATCTGGGCGAGGCGGTTCTCCAGGTCTTCCAGACGCTTGGGGTCGGCTTCCAGATGGCCCAGGTAGTGGCTGAGCTCCATGGCTGCTTCCTTCACCGCAATCTGGGCAGGGCGGAGGGTCTCGAGCAGGCCGGAGAGACTTTCGTCAATTTTCGCCAACTCTTCAACTTTTTTTAGCGCCAGACCCAAGCCGTTGGCGACCGCATGCTCGGACTCCGAGAGGGCGTCGTGGGCGATAGTGGCCGCTTCGCTGAGCCGGGCGACGTTTTTGAGGACCCGCTTCTCGTTTTCAAGCTGGGCATCCTCGCCGGCGCTGAGTTCGAGGGCCTCGATCTCCTTGCGCTGCATGTTCCAGAGGTCGGCCATGCGCAGTTTTTCCTGCTCAGTGCGGTTCAGATCCTGGAGGGTGCGGACCAGGGCGTGCCAATCCGCATAGGCGCTCTCCACCTCGGCCAGGGTCTCGGCCACGCCGGCCGCTTCGTCGAGTAGTTCCCGCTGCGAGTCGCCGGAAAAGAGCTTCTGCTGATCGTGCTGGCCGTGGATATCGCCGAGAAAAGGGGCTAACTCCTTTAAAAATGAGGCGGCTACGGGCCGGCTGGCGACAAAGGCGCGCGACTTGCCGGAGGCCAGGATCTCACGTTCCAGCAGGATTTCTCCATCCTCTGCTTCCAGGCCGGCGGCTTCCAGGACGCGGCTGAACTCCGGGCCGGCCGGCACTTCAAAGCGGCCGGACACGAAGGCCCGGGACGCCCCGGTGCGCACCATGTCGGCCGAGGCGCGCCCCCCCAGCAGCAGGCTTAAGGCGTCCACCATCAAGCTCTTACCGCTGCCTGTTTCGCCCGTCAGGGCGTTCAGCCCCGCGTGTAGGGGCAACCGCAGCCGCTCCACCACCGCGAAGTTCTCGACGACGAGTTCCACCAGCATTCAGACCAAGTATAAATTCAACGGCCCGGCCGGTTGTTGGCAACTTTTCGCGAGCCGCGGATCGTCGTACATAAAGAGGCGAAATTGTTCCAGGAGTCCGCCCGCCGGGCGATCCTTGGATATCATGGAATTTGAAGGACATTGAAGGAGTCAATCGTCGACCATGCCATTCATTGGCGCGTTCCTGCAGCTTTCCATCGTTGAACTGGTTCTGGGCGCTTCCCTCATCTCGAAGATCGTTCTGGCCATCCTGCTCATCGGTTCACTGTTGAGCTGGACGATCATCTTCGCCAAGTGGAGCCAGTTCAAGACCGCTGCCGAAGCGAATACAACTTTCCTCCGTGCCTTCCGCAAGGCTCCGAACCTGGACGCCGTGGCCGTGGCCGCGGAGCAGTTCAACAAGGCACCGCTGACCGGGGTATTTGACTTCGGGTATGAGGAAGTGGTGCGGCAGATGAAGTCGAGAGGCCAGATCGTCAACAAGGTCGCGCTGGAGCGGACCCTGCAGTTGGGGATCAGCGAAGAGCTCACGCGGCTGGAGCGCAGCATGAGCTGGCTGGCGACCACAGCGACGGTGTCGCCATTCATTGGACTGTTCGGCACCGTACTGGGCATCATCAACGCGTTTCAGGGACTGGGTTCAGCCGGCAGCGCCAGCCTGCGCGCCGTCGCACCGGGCATCGCAGACGCCCTGGTGGCTACCGCGGCGGGCCTGGCGGCCGCCATCCCGGCGGCCATCGCCTACAACGTGATGGGCCACTCCATCAAAGAGATTGGCGCGCGGATGGAAGACTTCGCGCTGGAATTCCTCAACCTGACTGAACGCCACTTCGAGGAGTAAACGCTCATGGCCTTCTCGATGAACAATGGCGGATTCGGACGCCGCAACGGCAGGAGCAGCGGCGCGCTGGCTGAGATCAACATCGTCCCGCTGGTAGACGTCGTTCTGGTGCTGCTGGTGATCTTCATGTTGACGGCGCATGTGATGGAGTTCGGCCTGGAAGTGGAAGTGCCGCGCATCAAATCCGGCAATGACAGTACCCAGGAACTGCCGGTGGCCACCCTGGACCGGCAAGGCAACCTCTCTCTGAACGAGAAGAAGGTGAACATCAACGAGATCGGGCCCGAGATCAAGCGCCGTTTCCCGGGCGCCACGGCGGTGTACCTGCGGGCCGACCGCCACACGGTTTACGAACCCATTGCCCAGGTTGTGGATGTGCTGGGCCGCGCAGGAATGAACGTACGCCTGGTAACACAACCCGAGGATTCCGGACCGGCGAAGTAATCGGCACATGGACCAACACGTCGACGTACTGGCAGAACGAGACTCGCTGAAGAGACCGCTCATCGGCTCTCTCGTGCTGCACGGTGCTCTCTTCGGTACGATCGGCCTCCTGACGGTGTTCCAGTTCGGCAAGACCGTCTCCTGGGGCGACCCGAATTCCATGGGGGGCGGCTCTGTTTCCGTCACGCCCGTCCAGCGGATTCCGCTGCCGGGCCGGACGGGTCCCAAGAACCCGGTGGCGGAAGACACCGAGTCGGAGATCCCCGAGGAAGTAAAGCCTAAGCCGAAGACCAAAGAGGCCGTGAAGGACGACCGCGAGGCGATCGCGCTGAAGTCAAAGAAGAAGCACAAGGCGGAGCGGACGGAACGGGCTTCGAACCGCGTTGATAAGCGGGAATACGAGAGCAACCAGGTTTATAGCAACGCGGGGCAGGCTGCGACGTCACCGATCTATGGCATGGCGCCGGGATCGGGTGGGGTCGGGGTAGGCGCCAATTCTCCCTTTGGCAGCCACTGCGGGGCCTATGCGACCTTGCTGCGCGACAGGGTAGGCCAGAAGTGGCGCACCGGCCAGGTCGACGCACGCATTCATACTCTACCGCCAGCGATCATCACCTTCGACCTGGCCCGCTCCGGCCAGGTTACGGGCATCAATGTCTCCCAGTCGAGCGGCAACCGAACGCTTGACTATTCGGCGCAGCGCGCCATCACCGAAGCCGCGCCCTTCCAGCCCATTCCTCGGGAGTGTGAAGGGAATCCGGCGCACATTGAGTTCTGGTTCCAACTGAAACGATGAAAAAAACAATCTCACTCAGCCTGCTCGCCGTCGGGTTTCTGGCCGCGCTCGCCTACAGCCAGTCGCAGGACCGGATCAAGATAGAAATCATCAAGAAGGACAAGCCGAAAATCGCCTTGCCGGACTTCCGCGGTGCCGGTGGAGCCGGCCCGTTGGTGGACACCTTTAACCAGACGGTCTTTGACGATATCCAGCGCTCGGGCCTCTTCAACATGGTGGCGAAGAGTTTCTACCCGCTGAACCCGCCCCAGCAGGAATCAGACCTGCGCCCCACCCCGGCTCCAACGCCCGGACGGCGCGGCGAACCGCCTACGCCGGCCAACTGCGGCGGACGGTGCCTGACGGACTGGAGCGGATCTCCGGTGAACGCCACCCTGCTGGGCTTCGGCTATGCGGCTGAACAGGGCGGGCAGTTTGTGGTGTTCGGGCACCTGTACAACGCCTCGGTCGCGGATGTCACGGGTGCGAAGCTGTTCCGCAAGCTGTACAACGCACCGCTGACCGCGGATGGAGCCCGCAAGCTGGGGCACGACTATGCCGCCGACATCCTGGCCCAGTTTGGAGCGCCGTCGCTGGCGGGGTCGAAGATCTATTTCATTTCGACGCGGACTGGATCGAAGGAGATCTGGTCGATGGATTTCGATGGTTCGAACCAGAAGCCGATTACTTCGTTCAGATCCATCACGACGTTCCCTGCGGTCTCACCCGATGGTACGAGGCTTGCATTTACCACTTATGCGAAGGGGCAACCTCGCATTATGATGTACTCCACCGTGACAGGCCGGTTCATCCCTTTCCTCAACCCGGAAGCACCGATGAACGCGACGCCCGGCTTCTCGCCGGACGGCCAATCGGTCTTGTTCTCGTCGAGCATCAGCGGGTTCGCCCAGATCTACATTGCCAATCTGGACGGCAGCAACCTGCGCCGGCTTTCCACTTCGCGCGCCATCGAAGTCGAGCCGAAGGTGAATCCGAAGACCGGAACGGACATGGTCTTCGTTTCGGGGCGCGGCGGACTGCAGCAAATATATAGAATGAATATGGACGGTGCAGACCCGATGCGCCTGACGACGGGAGAAGGCGAGGCCTCAAACCCGGCCTGGCACCCCGACGGAAAGGCCATTGCGTTCGCCTGGACCCGCGGCTTTGCTCCCGGCAACTGGAACATCTTCATCATGGATGTGGCCTCCCGGGAGACCGTACAGCTGACTCATGGCCAGGGCAGAAACGAGAATCCGAGTTGGGCGCCGGACGGGCGCCACCTGGTGTTTTCGTCCAACCGGGCGGGGGGCAGCCAGATTTTCACGATGTTGGCTGATGGAACAGAAGTGAAACAGGTCACCACACAGGGGTTCAACGAGAAGCCGGTGTGGACCAAGTGAACCACTATGGAGTTCCGAGCCGGTTTGAGTAATCGAGCACAGGAGGCTCATCGGTCGTCATGAAACAACGTCACATCGCTGGCACGATGCTGGCCCTGTCTTTCTTTCTTTTCGCGGCAGGCTGTAAGAAGAAACCGCCCGTCGTACCACCTCCACCGACTCCCGTGGTGAAGGATCAACCAAAGGTGGAGAAGGGCCCGGCCGCCGTCGTCAGCAGCTTCACGGCCGAACCATCCACGATCGTGCGGGGCGAGTCCTCGACTTTGCGGTGGAATGTCTCGAACTCGACGGAAGTGACCATCGACAACGGCATCGGCGTCGTAGCCGGATCGGGCAGCCGCCAGGTGTTCCCGTCGGCGACCACCACCTACAGAATGACCGCGAAGGGCGATGGCGGCGATGCGGTCTCCGCCGTGACTGTCACCGTGACCACACCGCCTCCGCCTCCGCCTCCGGAGCCGAAGGCCACTGCTTCGCTGTCCGATCGGATTACGCGGGATATCCAGGACGTATTCTTTGACTACGACAAGAGCGAAGTCAGGGAAGACGGCCGCGCCACCCTGCAGCGCAACGCCGATGCCCTGAAGTCGATCCTGAGTGACTTCCCGTCGGCGGTGATCTCCCTGGAAGGCCATTGCGACGAGCGCGGCTCAGCCGAGTACAATATCGGCCTGGGCGACCGCCGTGCGGCCGGCGTCAAGGAATTCCTGACGCAGATGGGCGTTCCGGCGGATCGTCTCAAGACGGTCAGCTACGGCAAGGAAAAGCCGTTCTGTACGGATTCGAATGAAGATTGCTGGCAGAAAAACCGGCGGGCTCATTTCGTCGGCGTCCAGTAAGTAGCCTGTTTGTCACATCAGGGGGTGCGTCGTCCGGGCGCACCCCCGTTTTGCCCCTACTCACCGGTGGGGTGCCAAATGAGAAAGGATCGTCCATGAGAATCACCGCAATTGCTTCCGTGCTTGTTCTCGCGTTGCCGTTCGCCTCGTTCGCCCAGAAAAAAGAGATCGTCGAACTGGGGCGCGATCTGGCTCTACTCCAGGAGGAGGTCCGCACTAACGCGAAGTCGCAAAGCGACCGGCTTTCCAACATTGAGGCGACCTTGAAGGCGATTCAGGACCAGCTTGCGGGCAACAGCCGCGCGCTGACCGTCCTCGACAGCGGATTGAAAGACCGGCTGGAGAAGCAGATGAATGGCCCGCTCTCCGGCGTCAGCGGCAAGGTCGACAGCCTGGCGAACGACTTCGGGTACATCCGCGAGACTGTAGCGGAGATCAATACCCGCATCGGGAAGCTGGACCAGCGGATGGTGGATCTCGAGAATACGATCAAGACGATGCAGGCACCGCCGCCGCCGCCCTCAGCGGGTGGAGCCGTTGCCCCTTCCTCCTCCGGCCCGCCGCCCGGTGTGTCCGCCCAGAGCCTCTATCAGGATGCCTTCCGGGACAAGACAGGCGGCAATTACGACTTGGCGTTGAAGGAGTTCAACGACTACCTGGCCTGGTTCGGCGACACGGATTTCGCCTCCAGCGCGCAGTTCCACATCGGCGAGATCCTCTACAACCAGAAGAAGTTTGATGAAGCCCTGCCGGCCTTCGACAAGGTACTGGTGGCCTACACAAAGAATGCCAAGACGAATGATGCGCACCTGATGAAGGGCCGCACGCTCCTCCGCCTGGGCAGCCGTTCCGACGCCGAGAAGGAGTTCCGCGCCATTATCACGGCCAATCCGAATTCCGATGCGGCCACGCGCGCTCGCGCCGAGTTGAAGGACCTTGGCCTGAGTTCGACTCCGCGCAGCTCAACCCGCAAGAAGTAGGCGGCCTTCGCCCGAGTCGTCGAACCGGGAGATTTCTATGAACCCTGCCACCGAGACCGCCGTCGAGTTCAAGACCTACGAAGACCTGGCGCAGCGCCTGGAGTATGCCGTGCTGCGTCCGGATTTCACGGACGAGGAGGTTTCTGACGGAATCCAGCGCGGGCAGACAGCAGGGGTCGCCTGCATCACGGTCCGGCCCTCTGATTTGGACTTCGCCGTTCGGATGCTGTCGGGTACCCCTATTCTGCCGGCATCCACGGCGGGTTATCCGGAAGGCGGGCAGACCACCGGCGTCAAGTTATACGAAGCGCGAGATCTGATCCGCCGCGGCGCGAAAGAGATCGAGACAGTGCCGAACCTCGGCAAGCTGTTATCCCGCCAGTTCCAACATGTGGAGACCGAACTGTTGCAGATGGGCCGGTCGTGCCTGGAGGCTGGCGTCACGCTGAAAGTGATCCTGGACCATCCACGCCTGACGGAAGATCTGAAGGTAATCGGCATGAAGATCTGCAAGCGCTGCGAGGTCACTTTTGTGAGCCTGCCCGCTGCCGATCTGCTTCTCGGGAAAAGAGTGCTGAAGGATGTCTGCCGGATGAAGGTTTCGAGCGGGGTCACCACGCTCGACGAAGTGCTGGCGGCCTGTGCGGGTGGCGCCGAGCGCCTGCATGTTGAGGATCCGATTGCCCTTCTGGCGGAGTGGCGCGCCCGGCTGGATGCCCAGCGGGCCGCCAGCGATGCCGAGCCTCCCCTCACCAACTAGCGCACAGCGGGGGCGGGTCAAATGATATCCTCACTTCAATCGAAGTAAATCGTAACAATGCCTTCTCCTTCCTCTCTTCCGCGCATCTGCATTGCCCTGGGTCTGGCGGACCCCGAAAAGCTGCTCGAACATGCGCGCAAGGAAGCCGATGCCGGCGAGCGCTTCCTTGAGTTCAGGCTCGATTACCTACCCCGCCCCATGGACGGCATGGCCGTGATCCGGCAGTTCATGAGCCTCTATCCCGATGCCTTCCTGCTGGCGACCTGCCGCAGGCACCAGAACCATGGGCGGTTCAATGGCAGCATCGAGGAGGAGTTCCGGATTCTGGCCGCGGCGGTGGATGCCGGCGCCCGCGCAGTGGATGTCGAAATTGAGAGCGCTGAGACGCCGATGGCGCACATGAGCCTGCTGGAAGGCCGTGCCCAGGTGATTGTCAGCTACCACAACTTCGAAGGCACTCCGGCGATGGATCCCGTCATGCGGCGCATGCTGAAGGTGCCTGCCGCGGCGTACAAGATCGTCACGACAGCCAGGAAACCGTCCGACAACCTTCGCGTGTTGTCTTTGGCCAAAGCCTACCCCAAGGTGCCGGTGATTCTGCTCGCAATGAGCGAGACCGGCTTTCCGACGCGCGTCCTATCTCCTTTCATGGGTGGGGTATACACGTACGCGGCTCCGTCGGCGGTGGAAGGTACGGCGGCCGGACAGGTCTCCGCACGGACACTGCGCAACCTGTACCGGGTGGACAAAACGCTCAAGGCGCCCAAGCTGTTTGGAGTGATCGCGGATCCGGTGCGGCACAGTATCTCGCCCGCAGTCCACAACCGGGCACTGCAGGCGCGGAGGATTGCCGGACTCTACATCCCGTTCCTGGTCTCACCACTACAATTGAAAGACTTCTTCGTCCTGGCGGACAAGCTGCCACTGACCGGTTTTAGCGTCACCATCCCGCACAAGCAGCGGGTGATTCGCTATCTCGACGCCGTGGATCCCCTTTCGAAGCGTATCGGGGCGATCAACACGGTATTCAAGAAGGCCGGCAAGTGGCGCGGTACGAATACGGACGCCGAGGGAATCCGGGTCCCGCTGGAGAAGCGGATCCGGGTGGCCAAGTCGTCGGTGCTGGTGGTGGGCAACGGGGGAACCGCCCGGTCAGCCGCCTTTACGCTGTCAGATGCCGGAGCGAAGCTGGCCATTACCGGCCGGAATCCGGACCGGGTGAGGGCACTGGCCAAGATCTGCGATGCCGAACCGCTGCTGCCGGAACAGGCCAAGCAACGGCACTTTGACGCCCTGATTCACGCTACGCCGCTGGGTATGTGGCCGCACACGGAGTCCTGTTTCTTCGAGGATACGATCCCGGCCGACCTGGTTTTCGATCTGGTCTATACGCCTCATGAGACGGAACTGCTGCGGCGCGCCGCCAGCCAGGGCAAAGCCGTGATTCACGGACTGGAGATGTTCCTGGAGCAGGCTGCCCGGCAGTTCACGTTGTTCACGGGCGAAACCGCCCCCAAGGCTGTCATGGAACGCGCCGCTACCGAGGCACTAGCGGAGCAGCAGGCGATCAGCAACCATCAGAACCACAAGGCGGCGCACTGATGCGTAAGGATTCGCGGCCTTCCCGTCGTGCCCTGGCCCTGATTCTCGGACTGCCGGCGGCGCCGCTGAGCGCGGCCGTGCAGGCGGCAGCGGCCGACGGCCAACGGCAGAGGCTGCGCCAGGATGGCGCGGAACTGGCAAAAGTGAAGCTGCCGCGTGAGTGTCCTCCAGCCTTCCGCTTTCAACCTTGATGCCATGGCTTCGATTCCGCCCGAGGTTTTCTTCGCTACCGCCGTCGAACTGAACCAGCGGCTCGTCAGGAAGGATTTCACGGCCGTCGAGTTGGCGCGCGCCTTCCATGACCGGATGGAGACAGGGGGCCGGCGCACCCTGGCGCTGATACTCAAGGACGCGGCGCACCAACAGGCTCGTGACGTGGACCGGGAGTTGAAAAGAGGCCGGACCCGCGGCCCGTTGCAGGGCGTGCCGTTCTGTGTGGAGGATTCCCTTAGTGTTGTTGGGCATCCGACCACCTGGGGCACATCGATTTTCGCAGGCCAGGTATTCGACACAAATGCAGCCATCGTAGACCGGCTGGGTAAGGCAGGCGCGGTCCTGGCCGCCAAGGCCATCGCGCGCGAGTTGGGCGGAGCGGGCAGCCTGATGCCCGGACACAGCTGCCCCGCCGCCGAGGCAGTGGCGAACGGGTTTACGCCGTATGCATTGGGTGTCGAAGCGGGCGGTTCGCTGCTGGTGCCGGCCAGTTCGCAACGGCTCACGGTCCTGAAACCGACGTACGGGCTGGTGAGCCGGTTTGGCGCCTTGCCGGTCGCGTGGACGGTGGACCGGGTTGGCATCATTGCCCGTTCGGCCGAGGATTGCGGCCATGTGCTGCACGCCGTGGCTGGCGGAGACGACAGGGATTCGGGGTCCAGCGGGAAGAGTTTTCACTTTGCGCTGCAGTATGAGAAGCCGGTCTCCGAGATGAGGATCGGCTTCGCGCCCCAGGATTTCGCCACGCCTCCGGCTGCGCCGCTGCGCGCGGTCCTCGACCTGCTCAAACAGGCGGGCGCAACGCTGGTTGAAGTGCGCCTGCCCGACTTCCCGTTCGGAGCAGCCCATCGCACGATCCTGGCCGCGGAGAGTACGGCCGCCTTTGCGGATCTGGTCGCCTCGGGCAGCGTCGACCGCCTTTCGGATCGATCCCAGGCGGAGGGCCTCAGGGCCGGCCTTGAGCTCCCGGCGGTGCAGTACCTGACAGCTACCCGGGTCAGGCGGCAGATTCAATCGGCCATGCTGGAATTGCTCGCCCCCCTGGATCTTCTGATTGCGCCATTGCAATCGGCGCTTCGAGGCGAAATTTCGGGAGATGAGGGTGCTAGTACGCCTGGGAGGCCCCCTGGTTTCTCGAGCCATATCGAGGCCGCGGATCTGGCGGGACTACCTGTACTTGCCCTCCCTGGACCGCGCGGAGACAATGCAGTCCAGTCTATCTGCTTGATTGCAAAGGCAAACTGCGAAAACACGCTGCTGCAGGCGGCACATCATGCGCAGTCCCAGGCGGACTGGCACAGGCAAAGACCACCCGCCTAGTCCGGATAGGAAAAGTGGGACAAATGCGAAGCATTTAGCGCAATTTTTCCATAGGAAAACAAGAAGAATTGGCTAAGAATAGTCCCATGCCCGCTAACGCAGCAACACAGCAGGTGCAGGAGCCGAGCCCTGTGGATCGTGACACATTGACAGGGTTGATGCGGGGCGGAGCCCTGGAAGCTGTCCTGGAACGGACGATCCATGGGAAACCCGAAGGCGCAATCGGCGTCTGCGTCCTGGGCATCGACCGATTCCGGCATATCAATGACCTGCTGGGCTATGATGCCGGCGACCGAATCCTGCGGGAAGTGGCGGATCGGCTCTCCCGATGGCTGCCGCGAAACGGGTCTCTCGCGCGACTGGGCGGCGATGACTTCGCCATTGTCGTGCCGGGCCTCGAAGAGCGGGAGGCCATGCTGAGCGGGGCAGCCATCCTGAACATCCTTGAACCTCCAATCCCACTGGACCAGCGGGAGATCTTCGCCTCAGCCAGCCTGGGGCTGAGCATATATCCCGAAGACGGTGGCTCCGCGCCTCAATTGCTGCGCAGGGCCTCGCTGGCGGTGGCCCGGGCGAAGGCACGCGGAGGAGGCGTGCTGGAACGGGCCACCAATCCGAACGGGCTGCGTCCGGAGGAGCGCTACCAGATGGAGGGTGCGCTGCGCCGGGCCTTGGAAAACAATGAACTTACCCTGCGCTACCAGCCGCAAGTGGATCGCGATGGGAAACTGCGCGGCCTGGAGGCCCTTCTGGTTTGGAATCATCCGGAGTTGGGCAGGGTGCAGACGGAGACTTTCATCCGGCTGGCCGAGGAGATCGGGGTGATCGCGCCGATTGGTGCGTGGGTGCTGGAGGCCGCGTGCCGTCAGATGATGGCGTGGCGCCAAGCAGGACTGGCCGTACCGCGGGTCGCCGTTAACGTTTCACCGCTGCAGTTCTCCTGTCCTCACTTTGTAGAGATGGTGCGGCGCGTGCTGAGGGAAACCGGACTCAATGGCGATGCGCTGGAACTCGAGATCACGGAAGGGACCATCCTGAGGGATATTGAGGAATCGGCCGCAAGAATGCGTGAATTGCGCTCCTCGGGCGTGCGCATCGCGATCGATGACTTCGGTGTAGGGTATTCACCGCTCACCTATCTGCACCGGTTGCCGCTGGATGTAGTCAAAGTCGACCGGACGTTTGTGAGTGAGATCACCAAACCTTCGGGCAGCCTGCCGGTCGTGCATACCATCACCGTACTCGCTCATCACCGGGGTCTCGAAGTTGTGGCCGAGGGGGTAGAGACGGAAGGGGAGTTGGAACTCGTGCGCGCCGCGCGCT
Source organism: Paludibaculum fermentans (assembly GCF_015277775.1). Taxonomy (NCBI): domain Bacteria; kingdom Pseudomonadati; phylum Acidobacteriota; class Terriglobia; order Bryobacterales; family Bryobacteraceae; genus Paludibaculum; species Paludibaculum fermentans. Next base: position 8,476,930 of record NZ_CP063849.1, on the reverse strand, counting down.
GCGACATGGTTCAGGGGTACCTCATCGGCAACCCGGTGCCCTCCGCGGGCATTGCCGAACTGATGATGCAGCCAGAGCGCCTGACGACGCACTTTCATGCCCCGTGGCCTGGCGGCTACTGACGCCCCGCGGCCTGAAATGATCGTGGCCGGCCTTCGGAGGAGGTTGAAGGCCGGCCAAGGTTTGGAGGAGAAATTGTATTCTCTGTTGAATTGAGTATGCCCAGGGAATCCGCAGAGCTATCCCGTACGAACGGTTCAAACCATACCCATTCAATACTGGAACCGCGGTTTACCATTCGCTGGGACTCGACGCCCATGCCTACGCGCCGGCAACCGGCTCACTAAAGACGCGATCGACCCACGCCCGCACGGGGGTAGCCGCCTTCAAGGGGAATCGGTGGCGGCCGGGCTCCATGTGGAACGTGACGTCGGAGGCACGCCGGCGCAGGCGCGCTTCCACGGCGGGCGCCTCGCTGGCGGGGAAAAACTCGTCTTCGGTCCGGGCCAAGTGGAATATGGGGCTCTCGATCGGATCCGCCCCGGTGGCATCCCAGTTACCGGGGATGCCACCGCAAAGGGCAATGACACCCCGGAACACGCGCGGATTGCGGGCGACGAAGCGGTAGTTCAAACCGACGGATTGGGAGTATCCAAGGAGCAGGAGCCGTCCGGCGCCGGCCGGGAAGCCCTCCACCAGCAAGCCGGCCATTCCCTGGACCATTTGGTGGTGAACGTCGACGTGAAAATCGACCGTGTCGCGCGTACCCCAGTGAAAGCCTGAACGCGCGGCACGCGGATCCTTACCGAGAAATACGGAATTCGGCCCTTCCAACGCCGCAATGACCGGAGAAGGACCGAGCAGATTCCTGGTGAATCCGATCATTTCCGTAGGGTTCATGGCATACCCGTGGAGCGCCACTACCAGAACGGGGCGGGAGCTCTCCAACGCCTCCGGGACGTCCAGCAGAAATCGGGCTGGACGGTGAATGGGAAATGCCCCACTTACTGACGAAGAGAACATGATAGGTGTTGTAACATGGCCCATACCTGAAGTTCTGCGAGTGGCGGCCGTGGTGATGTGGGGGAGGAATTCGATTGAGATTTGAAGGTCCCGCGATCTTCTTCGTCATTGCGATGGGAATCGTGCTGGGTTCCAGCCTAGGCTGGATTCTGCGGCAGCGCTCGCGGCGCAGCCAGCGGGAGCGCACCGAACTCGCGGTCCGCACCGAGTTGCAGCGGTTCCTGGACGCGCTGCCGCTTTGGGTATTCGTGAAAGACAACGCATCGCGGTTCGTCTTTGCGAACACCCAGGTACGGCGAGGAATGAATCGCACCCTGGACGGAATCGTGGGGCGGACAGATGGGGATTTCGTGCCCGTGGACAAGGCCGTAGCCATTGAAGCCGAGGACCAGCGTGTGTTCGATGGCGGCATCGACCCGCTGCAGGTGGAGACGGAGGTGGACGGGGACAGCCCATCGGGCGGACGGACGCTGCTGCTCACCAAGACCCTGATGGATTCACCCTACTGGGGCCGGGTCCTGCTGGGCGTCGGCCAGGACATTTCCAGCCAGAAACGGATTGAACTCGCACTGGCGCGAGAGCGGGACTTCACCCGGGTGGTGCTGGATTCGTCGAGCGCGCTGATTGCGGTGCTGAACATGCAGGGGAACCTGATCCGCTGGAACAGGGCCTGTGAGCGGCTCACCGGGCTGCACGAGTCGGAAGTGCGGTCGGCCGAGGCGCTGGCCAATCTGGTCGCGCCCGATAAACGAGCCGGCGCCAAGGCCTGCCTGGAACGGCTGGCCGCGGGAGGCAGCCCACAGTTCGGGTTGGCCACGCTCCAGCACAAGGCGGGCGGCACTGTGGAGATATCATGGTCCGCCTCGCTGCTGCGTAGCGAGGAAGGTGTCCCGGAATTTGTTGTGATCACGGCCACGGACCTCACCCAGCAAATTGAAGCGGAGCGCCGCCGCAACGAAGCAGCACTGGAGTTCCAGCTGATTTGGGACAGCGCGGGCGACGCGATGGTGTTCGTGGAGGAGTCCGGCACAATTTTTGCGGCAAACCCGGCATTCTGCGGGCTTGCGGAGCGGTCCAGGGAGCAGTTGGAGGGACGGCTCTTTACTGCCGCCTGGAGAGAATGGCCCGGTCACGAGGAAGAGGAACTCAGACGGTTCCAGGCGGCGTTCCGTGCCCGATCGCTGGGTACCGCCGTAGTCAGGGAGTTGGATCTGGCGTCGGGAAGGCGGTTGTGGCTGGAGATCACGAACTCGTTCCTTGACCGGCAGGGACAGCCGACGCTGCTATTGATGGTGCTGAGAGATATCACGGAACGGGTCCGGGTGGAGCAGGAGTTGCGGACCGCCAACGAGTTTCTGGAAAGTACGACGCAATGGGCGAAGGAGGTGGCGCAGAGTGCGGAGACGGCCAGCGCCGCCAAAACCACGTTCCTGGCCAATATCAGCCACGAGATCCGTACGCCAATGAACGGAATCCTCGGCATGACGGAGCTGGCCCTGGCCACTGCGCTTACCGAAGAACAAAGGGAGTATCTGCAACTGGTCCGGTTCTCGACGGAGTCCCTGCTCAGCCTGGTGGACGACCTGCTGGACCTGTCGAAGGCTGAGTCCGGCCGTATCGAACTGCGGCCGGATGTCTTTGAATTCCGGCGGGTGGTGGACAATCTGATGCGGCCGCTGGTGCACCGCGGCGCGACACGGGGGCTGGACGTCGCCTGGAACATTGGGGAAGATGTTCCGGAGCGCCTGATCGGGGATAGCGGGCGGCTGCGGCAAGTGCTGATCAACCTGGTGGGCAATGCCGTCAAATTCACGGATAGCGGCACCGTGCGACTGCGGGTCGAACGGCTGCCGGCGCCCGGCGCCTCCGCGCTGCTCCAATTTGTGGTTGAAGATTCCGGCATCGGCATCGACGAGCAGAGCCGCGCTGAGATTTTCGACGCGTTTGTCCAAAGCGACACCTCGAGCACCCGGCTGCGAGGCGGCACGGGACTGGGCCTTTCGATCTCGGACCAACTGGTGAGCCTGATGGGCGGCAGGATATACGTCACCAGCCTCAAAGGCGCCGGTAGTACGTTCGCCTTCACGGTCCCATTCCCCCTGGTAGCTGATGCCCACCAGCCAGGCCACCAACCAGCCGCGTCCGCATCGGAGACCATCCTGCCGCGGGGGAGCAGGCCTTTCCAGATTCTTGTCGCCGAGGACAATGCGGTGAACCAGCGGCTGGTGGTGAGGATGCTGGAACAGGCAGGATACCGGCCGCAGCTCGTCAGCACGGGACGCCAAGCCGTGGAAGCGGCCCGGTCCGGCAATTTCGATCTTGTCCTGATGGATGTGCAAATGCCTGATTTGGATGGTCTTGAGGCAACGCGCAGAATCCGGGAGGAGGAGTCTGCGCGGCAGCGCCACCTGCCGATCATCGCTATGACGGCACACGCCATGCCCGGATACGCCGAACTGTGCCTGGAGGCCGGCATGGATGCATATCTGAGCAAACCGATTCGCATGCTCGAGCTCATTCAGAAGATTGAGGCTCTCGCACTTGGCAATCCGCCATCAAAGCGCGAAAGTGAAAGGGAGCCCCCCACAGTGGAACGGGAGAGAAAGATGAAAGAACTAGATCAGGAATCAGCATTGGATCGCGTCGGTGGCGACGCGGAGCTTCTGGCCGAGTTGGCCGGCTTATTTTTGGAGGAGTACCCACAGCTCATGGGTACTGTGCAGTCCGGGTTCGACCAGGCAAAGGTGGATGTCATTCTTGGCGCGGCCCATCAATTGAAGGGCTTACTGGCCCAGTTCGGCGCGGAACGGGCCCGAGTCTGTGCTCTGCGTGTGGAACAGAATGCAAAGGCAGGGGATCTGACCTCCGCTGCCGCGGCGAATCAAGAACTTGTGCAGGTGATGCAACTTGTACACCCGGAGCTCAAAGCGCTGGCCGGGCAATAATCCTATCCGTTTTGGTCTGACTGAGAACATCCGGAGGGGACCCCGTCTGGTATATTTAAGGTTTCTCCCTCTATGCAGCCTTCTTCTCCGCTGGAAATCGTTTGCGCGCACAGCCCGGACTCTGACGACGCGTTCATGTTCTACGCGCTGGCAACGCGAAAAATCCGCTCCCGTCTCGTTCAGTTCCGCCACGTGCTGGAAGACATTGAGTCGCTCAACCGGAAGGCGATGGAGGGGGTGTACGACCTGACAGCAATCTCGTATCACGCCTATCCCTACGTGGCCGACAAGTATATGCTGTTGGCCAGCGGATCCTCCATTGGCGACGGGTACGGCCCCATGCTCGTTTCGAATGCGCCCATGAGCATCGACGAACTGAAGGGCAAGCGCATCGCGATCCCCGGAAAGCTGACCACGGCGTATCTGACGCTGAAGATCATGGAGCCGGATTTTGAAGCCGTGGTCGTGCCGTTCGACAAGGTGCTGGATGCGCTGCGCGAACGGACCGTCGATGCGGCGCTGGTGATTCACGAGGCGCAGCTGACCTACTCCAAGGGCGGCTTCCACCACATCACCGATCTGGGCAAGTGGTTCAAATCCACGTACGGCCTGCCGCTCCCCCTGGGCGCCAATGCCCTGCTGCGCAAGCTGCCCGACGATATCCGTACCGAATGCAGCCGCCTGATGCGGGACAGCATCACCTACGCGCTGGACAACCACGAAGAGTCTTTGAATTACGCCATGCAGTTCGCCCGTGACATGGAACCGGCCCTGGCTGAGAAGTTCGTTGGAATGTACGTCAATCACTACACTGTCGACGCGGGTGAAATCATCCCCAAGGCAGCCCAGAAGCTGTTGGACCTTGGCTTCGAAGCAGGCTTGATTCCGAACCGTGTCCAGGTAGAGTTCGTCCGTTAACTGTTTGCTTCCCATGAAATTGCCTGTCAGTTCGACCCTGAGACTGCTCGGCGCGGGGCTGGTTGTGCTCTGTGCGCCTTCGTTTGGATGGCAGGACAAGGAGACGAACAAGCTCAAGATCAAGGGCCTGCGGGACTACGTCAAGCAGGGATCGACGGCCATACCGAAGATCACGCCGTACTTCAAGGACATCGACGTCGAAGTGCGTCGCGAGGCGGTAAAGGCCGTGGTCGAGATCGGCACGCAGCGCAGCCTTGAGCCTTTGACCGAGGCCTGCGGCGACAATGACCCGGAAGTGCAGATTCGCGCCACCGACGGGCTGGTGAATTTCTACCTGCCCGGGTATGTGTCCCACGGGATCTCCGCGTCGCTGCGGCGCGCCGGCGATATGGTGGCAGGCAAATGGGTGGACGGCAATGACGAGGCGATTGACCCGGATACGCCCATCCGCGGAGAGATCACGGACGCCCTTTCCAAGCTGGTATCCGGTGGATCGTCTATGGATTCCCGCGCCAACGCGGCGAGGGCACTGGGCATTCTCCGGGCGAAGGCGGGCCTGCCGGCGCTGACAGGGGCCCTGCGGTCAAAGGACAGCCGGCTGATGTACGAGTCCCTGATTGCCATCCAGAAGATTCGCGACCGGTCAGCCGGACCAAGCCTGGTATTCCTGGTGCGGGATCTTGACGAGAAAGTTCAAATAGCAGCCATTGAAACGGCGGGCATCCTGGGACCGCGCGAGGCGATCCCGGAGCTGAAGCGAGTGCTGGAGAATGCGAAGAGCAAGAAGGTAAGGCGGGCCGCGGTCGTCGCCCTGGCGCAGATCCCAGAGCCAGCCAATCATTCCCTGTTCGTAGAGCTCCTGGGCGACAAGGACGACGACGTGCGCGGCGGTGCCGCGGAGGGCCTGGGCCGCCTGGAAGTCCCGGAAGACCGTCCGACCCTGGAGAAGGCTTGGGCTGGAGAAAAGAAGAGCTCTCCCCGGCTGTGCCAGGCGTTTGCGTTGGTCATGCTCGGCGACACGGATACGGGCAGCCTGAATCCGCTTGGTTTTCTGATCAACAACCTGAATCAGCGTGCCTGGCGCAATGTGGCTTTGCCGTTCCTCGGCGAGTTGGCGTTGAAGAAGCCCAACACGCGCAAAGCAATCATCAGTGCGATTCAGCCCACCTCGACACCGGACGAGAAAACGGGCATAGCCCAGGCCTTGTCAACTACCAAGACGGCGGAGGCAATCCCGGCGCTGGAAGCACTTACGAAGGACGAGGATCCGGCTGTTGCACGCGAGGCGCTGCGGAGCCTGCGCATCCTGAAGTCCAGCATCCAATAGACAGAAGTGGCAGTGCCCGCTTAGGAGACCTTTTTCCTAGCGGCTCCGCGGCCGGCAGGTCCAGTGGAGCCTCGCAGCACGAGTTCCGGCTCGATGACCACCTCGCGTCCAGCGGGCAGGACGGTTTCCTCGTTCTGCATCAACGCAGTGAACGCCAGTTCTCCAATTTTTGCGCGAGGGATGTGAGCCGTCGTCAGCGGCGGGGCGCTGTACTCAGATAGCTTGATGTTGTCAAACCCGGTCACCGACACGTCACCAGGCACGGAGAGGCCCCTTTCCCGCAATTCCCTAAGGACACCGACGGCCATGAAGTCGTTCACACAGATGATGGCGCTGGGCTGAAAGCCGCCATCCAACAACTCTCGCGTGGCATTTCGGCCACCATCGAGGCCGTCGCGGTCGACCACGGTACGCCATTCCACATCGCTGCCATGCCGGGAGACCGAGGCAACGAAGGCCCTCTCGCGCTCGCTGGTGGGCCCCAAGCCGGAGTGGTGGCCGATAAAGGCCAGGCTGCGGTGCCCGAGGTCGTACAGATACTCGACGATGCGTTCGACCCCCTTGCGGTAGTCGACACGGATGTTGGTGATGTTGCGGCGCGCGGAGCCGACGTCATAGAAGACGCATGGAATCTGGGACTGGGCCAGTTCCTGAATCAATTCCTGGTCCATCTCGGAGACGACGACGGCGAGGCCGGCGACGCGGCGTCCAATCATCAGGCGGATGCTGCTGACGAGGTGCTGGGGATCGTAGTCCGTGTTGGCAACGACGACTTCGTACCCGCTCGCCTGGGCATGTGCCTCCAACGCTTTGAAGACGTCGAAGAAAAAGGGATTCTCCATGTTGGAGGCGATCATCCCGATCGTCCGGCTTTTGCCGCCGGCCAGCGTGCGGGCGTGAAGATTCGGATGGTAATTGAGCTGCGCCACCGCCTTCAGCACGCGTGTGCGGGTGGACGTCTTCACCACGCTTACATTGTTCAGTACTCGGGATACGGTGGAGGTGGAGACCCCTGCCAGTTTGGCTACTTCTTCAAGGTTTCTCGGCATTCGATGGGCTCAATTCGGGGAGGGCGACGCGTGTCTCGAATTGGAGGCGCACCGCCTTACTCCAACAATACAGCAATCCGGGCCCGGAACGCCGGGATGGGCCCGTGCCGTGGAAGCCGAACGAAGCCATCGATTGACAGGTGTACCCCTCAAAACTGGTTGAAAGAACAGCGTTCAGTGGGAGTACCACCCAGTACCAGATATAGTTAAATTTGTCTAAGGTGGGCGAGAAACTACCCCATTGGGGCATTCGCTCTGATAAAGTACCCTGAATAGTCCATGCTCCTTCCTCGTAACGGGTCGAGGGACGCTGGATGAGGGCAAGAGCCAAGCAGTTCGGCGATGCAACCAGAAATCGGGATGAACGGGACTGGCCAGCGCAGTCTCTCAGAATCTGGCACAGTTAACGCCGCTCCAGGAATATGGAGCGACACCTTTGCGTCCGTTCGTTCCGCGGAGTGGTTGCTGGTCTTTTTCTTCCTCTACACTGCAGTCCTCGCGTACCGGTTTGAATTGACGCCCGCGCAACGGTTCGCTTCTTATGCGGCCCCGGTCGTGGTGCTGGCGTTGGGTTACGCAGCTGCTTCCAGCGGACGGAAGGCGGCCGAGATTGCCCGCGACTGGGCGCCGGCGCCGCTGGTGCTGCTCGCCTACTGGCAAATGGACTGGTTTGCCTCCTCCCACACATTGCGGGGATTGGAGTCGACCTGGCTGCAGTGGGACCGAGTGGTGCTGGATGGCTGGTCGCTCCGCAGCCTGATCGAGAGCCAGGGCAGGCTGATTCCGTCGGTGCTGGAGCTTGCCTATTCCCTGCTCTATTCAATTCCGCCGTTGTCGATCGCGGCGCTCTACATATACCGCCGCCGCCACCGCGTTGACGAGTTTCTATTTCCGTATCTGCTGAGCACGCTGCTGGTCTACGCACTGCTCCCCTTCTTTCCATCGGCCTCGCCGAGGCTGGAGTTTGCACACCTCGACCTGCCAGCCGTGGATACGGTTTTCCGGCGCTTCAACTTGTGGGTTTTGTCCTGGGGTGACATCCAAACAGGCGTCTTCCCCAGCGGCCATGTGGCGACAGCCTTCTCGTGCGCCCTCAGCATGCGGTATGCGCTGCCGGAGAAACCCTGGGTCGGAAGGTTGCTGATGGTCATGGCGGTCCTGATCACCATCGCCACAGTCTACGGGCGCTATCACTATGCCGTGGACGGCGCCGCCAGCATTCTCCTGAGTTTTATTGCCATTGGAATCAGCCGGAGAATCAGCCGTGGTTAGTTTCTTCACGCTTCTGGCCTGTCGGGCCGCTGCTGTATTGGCCTGGGTGTTGCTGTTGACGCCGGAACTGGCGAACGCAGGGGCATTCAACACGCTTCCTACCAATTCAGGGACCGTGGTTACGGTCAGGTTGCTCTCGCCGTTGTCGAGTTTTTCCTCCAGGCCGGGCGACGAGTTCCAGGCGATTGTCGTAGCGCCCGTGGAGCAGGATGGACGGATTCTGATTCCGCGCAACAGCATCGTGCGTGGACGAGTGGCCAAGACAACCAGAGTGGGGCGCGGCTTCATCCATGAAAGAGCGTCCATGCAGCTGGAGTTTTACGAATGGCAGCCGCCAGGCGGGGACAAACAGCCTTTCACCGCGCGCCTGATGGAAGTAGACAACGCCCGCGAGCAGGTTTTGGAGAATGGCCGCATCAAGGGGATCCTGGCCACCAGCGGACCGCCCGGTCTGTTGCTGGGGATGTGGCGGCGCCCGGACCTGTCCATGTTTGGCCGGGCCTCCATTGGGTTCTCGGGCATTGCCCATTTCACGTGGCTGCAGTCGAACTTCCACCCCGCCATGGCCCCGGCGATCGCCGGTTTGCGCATGCTGCTGGTGCGCTTTCCCGAGCCGGAGATCCATTTGCCCGCCGGCGCAGACCTCGTGCTGAGCACGAGAAGCAGGTTCCAGCCTTTGCCGGCTGTTCCAACATCTCTCTTGCCGTCCCCCCCGGCTGAGCTTGTATCCCTGGCCGCTGCGCAGCCGCTGCTCACCACCCGCGGCACCAGCGGAAAGTCAGCGGACATTACGAATCTCCTGTTCATCGGGTCCCGCGAGGATCTTGAGCAGGCGTTCCAAAGATCAGGCTGGTTTACGGCGGATACCATGGCGCCCCAGACGGTCTTGCGCGGCTACAAGGCGATGACGACCCAGGACGCCTATCCGACAGCGCCGGTATCCCTGCTGCAGTTGCACGGGCGCCCGCCGGACCTGGTGTTCCAACGGTCCTTGAACACCATCGCCAAGCGCCACCATATCCGGGTCTGGAAGCAGCCCGATCAATATGAGGGGCGCGAGGTGTGGGTAGCCGCCGCGACGCACGACACCGGCATCCGGGTGCGTGCCGGAGGCATGTCGTATACACATCGTATCGACCCGTATATCGACAGAGAGCGGCACAAAGTGGTGGAGGACCTGAGTTTTGCGGGCTGCGTGGAAGACGACGACCTGATCGACCGGCCGGACTTTTCCGATGAACCCTATGGCCGCATCTCCACTGACGGACGGATGGCTGTTGTACGGCTCAAGGCATGCACCCCGACCGTGGACCTGACCGCCGCCTCCCAGATTCCACCCCAGCGGATTCGTCCTTCCGCCCGGCTGCTGCGCCGGTTTATCCTCGAGAACCGGCACGCCATCATCCGCGGGAATCTGTACTATCTCGCATTTCAGGGAATCAATTCGTTCCGGAAACACAGGCAGCGGCCGATACTCATTGAGAGTGCCGGCGAGGACCTCGAGAGTCCGCTGGATTAGCCCAAACCCTTATCCCCCAGAACCCACTTCCAACAGCAACCCACCTGATTGGTAGACAACGCGCGTCGAACAATCCGAAGAGGAATTGCAACGTCCTCCCAAGTGAACGCGTCTAAATCTATGAACCATGGAAGCGCTGACGATCTACCAACACGACGAACGCGCCTGTTTCCGTTTTCAACTACGAGGACCGCTGGATGAGCGGTCAATCCGCCAACTGGAGTGCAGTTGGCAGACTGCACAATCGATTCTGGGCAAGAAAGACCTTGTTGTGGATGTCACCGGAGTCACGGAAGTGGATGACGCCGGGCGTAAGTTGTTGAACCGGATGAGGGAAAGCGGCGCCCAGATCCAGGACAACGAGACGGGGGCACGAACGGGCAAGGCCAAACGGATGCCCGTGGCGCGCCGCCTGCTGTGCATGATCTTCCCTGCTTCCTGCGGCACGGACTAGCCGGGCGCTCAGCGCGGCTTCGTGACCATTGTGAACTTCTTCACTCCGTATTCGTCGTGCCCTGGGATCAGGCTTTCCGGCACGTAGAACCCGAACTTACCGGCAGCCAGATCAACTCCCTTCTCACTGTAGGAGTCGACAACCACCCAGCGATCGCCATTCCGCAGTTCGTGGACGATGCGATCGGAATCGACGGTGATGCGGACTTCGTACGTGCCGGTATCCTGCAGATGGTGCTCGATTCTGGCCTGATCGGTCGATTTTCCGCCGGCCACCAGGACCCGCGAAAAGCTGGTCTTGTCCAGACGGAACAGCACATGATTGCGAGAATCCGTATAGTGCAGGAACCACTGAAGCCGCTTACCTTTGCGCTGTTGAATCTGGAACTGGAAGACAGCCGCCGTGTTTGCCAGACGGTAGGTGACATACTTCCCACCCTTCCGGACGTTCCACTCTCCCTCATTCGACCAGCCGTTCGGGTCGTCAAAGTCTCCCAGCCCATGGGTCTCGGCGGCTTTCTTGGGCTGGCGATCCTCCAGGGCGCGCAGAGAGAGGGTCAGCGTCTGGCTCACCCCATTCTGGACATTTAGGTTCGCGACCGAAGACGTATGCTTCGGAGAGGCGGCGAAGACGATGTAAGATCCTTCCGGCAGGGAAAGCGGATTCTGGCTCACCGGCCGCGCCTGGGATTCGGGCTCGTTGGCGCGCCGTATCGTGAGGGTGGCATCCGAGGGGGTGACCTCGAAGCGAACCGTGCCATTCACCTGCTGGGCGGGCAGATCGACGGCAACCTGTACGGTCTCACCCGATTTAAAGTCCCGGGTGACAGGTTTGGACTTCGCCGTACCGCGGTGCAGCTCAAAACTGTGACTGCCTGGCGCAACATCCACAGAGAAGGTTCCGTCGGGCGCCAGCGAACCAGCGGCCTGCCCATCAATGAAAAGCTGAGCGCCCGGAGCGCCCTGGATTTTAGCGGTGGCCAATTTGGCGATCTGTTTCAGCTTGAACTCGACGATCGCCTCTTCGCCCTTCTTCACCTCAACATTCTGGGCGGGCGGCACCTCGAAGCCATCCTTTGCAATCGCCAACTTGTAAGTACCCGGCTTAATGCTGACCAGCCGGACCTGCCCCTGGCGGGTCTTCAGATAGTGCGGGTAGCCATTGATCGTGACGCTGACGTTCTCCTCGCCGGCCTTCACCAGAATCGTGCCCATATCAGCCTCGGCCTTGCCGAGGACAAACGCCTGAACGATAGGCGTTTGCGCCATGGTGAACGTCAGGGTGCGGGTAGTGGTGCCGACTTCGACATTCACGGTGTGGGCTCCAGTCTTCACCCCATTGATGGATAAGCCATCCACGGGCACCGGCTGGGCAGGTTGGCCGTCGAGGCTCACCTTGCTGGTGGGATCGCTGTAATAGATCACAACGCGGTCAAGATACTGATTCACGAGCATCAGCCCCAAGTCCTTGACCTGGATGGGCCCGGCCAACGTTGCCACGGAGCGGGGCGAAAGCTGGAGGCCGGCACTGACCTCCCCCTTCGGTGACACGATCCGCAACTGGTAAGAGCCTTCTCCCAGCGAATCAACAGCATACTCGCCTGGCGCACCGGGATTCATGGTCTGGCCGGAAAGAGTGGCCTGAGTCACTTCGGCCTCGCTCACGACGCGCACGGCGGGCTTCCAGGGCAGCAGAGTCAGATCAACGACTATCGGGGCACCTGGTCGTACCGTGAAAGTACTGAATGTCGGTTGGTAGCCCTCCAACTCGGCGGCCGCGCGATACTCACCGGGTGTCAAGTCCAGCTTGAGATTGGAGACTCCGCGATCCTGGTCGCTGATTGAGATCTTCGCGCCCTGCGGTGTCGTGCGCACCTCGACTTTGACGAGAACTGGTCCCACCGGCTGAGCTTTTTTGAAGATTGCCGCGACACTGGCAATCAGGATGAGAGCCGCCGCTCCCACCAGACCATAGCGTATGGTTTTTGAGCTGTTGACCAGGGTGGCGAGCGAAGAAGGCTTGGCCGGAGGCGGCGGTGGGGCCTGTGACTTCAGAACCGTCGGCGGAGCGACAGGTGAAATGACCGTGGTGGGCGGCACCGCCGGCTCTGCCGGCAGGGGAGATTTACCGGCAATGGGCCGCTCAGTGACAGGAAGCGGGGGCACACCTGGGCCCGGCGGCGGCAATGGTGGGGTCGGCGGCACATTCACGGAAGCCTGCGGAGGCAGCGGCACCGCAGCGGAAGGCGGAGGCGGCACCACGGGAGGCGACTGCACAGGCAGAGGAGGAGGCACGTTGCCGCCAGGCCCCGGCGGTGGTGGTACGACCGGGGGCGCCATCGTGGGAACCCGGGTTGGCGGCTGAGGAACGCTGGGCGCCGGCCCGGGCTTCGGTGGCACGACGGGTGGCGGTGGTCCGGGTGCGGCAGCAGCCGGCGGCGGAGGTGCGGGGAGTGGAGGCGGCTGGGGCATCTTCCGGATGCCGCCCTGGGTGCGATCCAGGGTAGTGTAAAGCTGATTCAGGCGGGCATCGTTGGGGTATTTGGAAAGGCCCTCCTGCACGATCACGATGGCGCCTTCCAGGTCGCCGGCCGCCTGCAGCTTGCGTGCCTGGGCGGTGCACCAGCCGATGAACTCTTCCTTCTTCTTGTCTGCCCGCAGGGCCCGCAAATTCAAGCCGATGGTATGGCCGGGATCAATCTTCAGAATCTGTCCGACCAGCTCGTCGGCACTGGTGGGATCGGTGTCCGCGACGTTCTTAGCCCGCAAGGCGAGGGCATTGACGAGCGCCGACCGGATCATTGGATTGTCCCGATCGGTCTGGTAGGCCTTGTGCAGGAGTTCCAGCGCCGCTTCCGGTTGTCCTTCGGCGGCGACGGCGCGGCCCTGCTCAAGCAGGGAAACGGCCAGGTTGACCTGGGCGTATTTCTCGTCCGCCATCTTGCGCAGTTCGATCAGTTCCTGGTCGCCGGGGAACTCGGCGAGAGCCTGAGACGCGGAGGCGGCCGCCTTGGTGAAGTCCCGCGCCTCGATGTGATGGTCGATCTGGCGAATCCAGCCTGAGCGGGCATCCACCAGGGCCTGGGAGTCACGGCGCTTCTGAACGCGATCGATCTCATACTCCAGGCCGGGGAAGGAGGCATGGATCGCGCGGAGGACTTCCCACTGGTCCAGCGCCTCGCCGAAGCGGCCCTCGTCCTCGTGGAGCCGGGCGCGCGACGCGACGCTCGAGACGAGATCGCGCTTGTCGCGGGTCAATTTCAGCGCGCGTTCGAAATGACTTTCACCGGGATGCTGGCGGAGAGCTTCTTCGAGAACAGCGACCCGGCGATCCAGGTCGGCTTCGTTGTCGACGCGCCGGTCGGTCTCGGCGATGTAGGCGGAGAGGTTTTGCCGTTGGCGTTCTTCGACGTCGAACTTCAGCGCTTGAAACAGGGCATGGCCTGGATACTTGGCCAGGTACTGATTGCAGATGGCCAGCGACCCGGCGTGATCACCCTCGGAGAGCAGGTGACGCGCCTTGTCATAGGAGTTCTTCAGCGCTTCATGCTCGCCGCGCACCTGCTTGTAGAAGCTTTGCAGCGAGACCATCCGCTCAGCATCAGTCTCCGGCGCCTGGCCGTCGAGATTGACCCATTTCTCGAGGTTCGTCAAAGCGCTGGTGACTTCGCCGCGCTGCCAGGCGTCGCGGGCGCTGGCCACTAACCGGCTCTTCTCCTGGCGGATCTTCTCGAACTCCTGCTCCTTGCGCTGAATCTCGGCGAGCAGCGCCAGTGCATTGGGTTCGTTCGGGCGGAGTTCCAGGAGGCTCTGCAGGGCGGTGCGGGCATGGGTGAACGCATTGTTCTCGAGGTGCTTCTTGGCCAGCGCGGCCCATTCCTCGATCTTCCGGGCACGCCGCTGCTTCTCCACCTCATTGCGCAGGGCCTGGGCGTCGGTGTTCTCGGGGTCGAGGTCGAGCGCTTCCTGGACCTTGCGGAGAGAAAGGGCGAACTCTTCCTCCTCGGCGAAGCGGCGGGCGCTGTCCAAAAACCCGCGAACAGTTAACTGGCGTTGGGTTTGTTCCACCTGCCGGCGGAGCAGCAGGATCTCCTGTTCGATATGTCCTTCACATTCGAGCTCATTGAGGATCTCGGTGGCGACCTGATACTCGCCGCGTTCATAGGCGCGGGAAGCCCGTTCGACGCGGGGCAGCACTTTGGCGGAGTCGAAGAAATCGATAGGCTCGCCGCGCTGCGCCTTGATGAGCGTCTCGCCGAATTCGCGCGCGCTGGCGTAGCGGTGCCAGGGCTGTTTGGCCATCGCCTTGTGGATGGTGCGGGAAACATTCAGCGGAACGCCCTGCACCAGTTCCGAGATGGGATGAGGGCTGCTGTAGAGGATGGCGCGGGAAAGTTCGGCGTCATTCGAGCCTTCGAATGGGCGGCGGCGGGTGAGGGATTCGTAACTGAGTACGCCCAGGGCGAAGATGTCGCTGGCCACGCTGGCCGGCTTCATCTGGAGCAGTTCGGGCGCCATGTAAGCGAGAGTGCCCCGGACGCTGGTTTGGGCGGAGGTCTCGACGTGCGCAATGCCGAAATCGATGATGCGGACGGAGTCGTCTTCCAGGACGAAAACGTTGCTGGGTTTCAGGTCGCGGTGAATCAGGCCGCGATCGTGGGCAGCCTGAAGCCCCCGGCAGACCTGGGTGAGGATGCCGAGCGCGCGATCGATGGTGAGGCGGGCGCTGGAGGTGCGGATGAGTTCCGTGAGCGTGGTGCCGGGCAGGAGCGGCATCACGAAGTAGGGGCGCACCGCTCCCTCGTGCTGCATCTCGCCGATGTCGTAGATCTCGGCGATGTTCGGGTGCGTAATGGAGGCCTGGAGGCCCCATTCGCGGTAGAACAGGTCAAGAGCCGCTTTGCTCTGGACGTCGAGAATGGTTTTTAGGGCCACCTCGCGGTGCATGAGCGTGTCATACGCTTTGTAGACAACGCCCATGCCGCCACGTCCGAGGACTTCCCGCAGCTCATAGCGGGAGCGGCCGGACACCGGGGGATGCATCGCATCTCTCCTTCAAGTTACGAATTCAGTCAGATTACTATATCAATCTACAGCGTAAAATCGAGTGTTTCCACCTCGCGTACAGGGCGCTGGACCGCGATTCAGGGCGGCTGGAGGAGCCATGGGTTGGGACGGACGCCTGATGGCTCGGGTTGCGGACGAATGAAGCTGCTCCGGGCCGAGCGGCGGCCGGCCCTACCGCGATGTGTTTTCATCCTCCTTGGAAATGGGTCGAGGCCTGGGGTCGGGCCGTGCGACGGGCTGTTCGGCCGCGGGCAGGAATACCTCACCGCCGGCCGGTGAGGATGCAAGTGGAGAACCGGCGGCCGCCGGCAGCCCAACCGTGCTTGGCGTATTGGAAGCCGCATCAGCCTGAGCGGCAGGGGATGCCGGATTCTGCCCGAATAGCCCAGCGGCCTGCCCGGCGGCTGCCCCAGTGGCGGAGGAAATAGCTTGAGGGACCTTGCCGGCTGCCTGGCCGGCTGCCTGTTCAGCCTGGCCGGCGACCGGGGCAAGAGCCTGCTGTGCCTGGCCAGCGATCTGCCCTACTGCCTGCCGCGCCTGGTCGACAAACTGGCCGAGGGCCTGCTGAGCGGGAGCACCAACCTGCCCAAGCACCTGTTGCGCCTGACCGGCCAATGCCCCGGCCGCCTGTTCCACCTGGCCAGCGACCTGTCCGAGGGCCTCCTGCGCTCTTCCGGCTATCCCACCGATGCCAGGCACCCCCGCCTGCACCTGCCCGAGGAGACCGCCACTTGCCGGCTGAATCCCCGGTGCGACGCCGGCCACGGCCGTTGCGAGACTCGCGCCGGCCTGGGCGGCGGCACCACCCAGAAGGCCGGCGGCACTGCCCAGGGCACCAGACGGGCCCAAGGCGGAAGTGAGGCCGCCAGCGGCACCCGCCGCTGCCCCGCCAAGAGCCGCGCCCAACTGAGAGCCGACGGAGCCCATCAGGCCGCCCGCCGCGCCGGCAATCCCGCCAAGCGCTCCGCCCAGATTTCCGGCGGCTGCGCCAGCGAGAGGGCCTGTCAGTCCCGTTAAGCCGCCCTGCATGAGGTCGCCAGGTTTGATGGGCAGTTCGGGCATGGAGGGAATGCCGAGGCCGGCGTTGGGGAGGCCGCAATTCAGGTAGACCATGGGTCCCTGAATGACAATGCCCGCCGCGGTGACATCGATGTAGGAAGAACCACCCTGCCCAAGGAATGTGATGCCAGCGCCGGCGTCGAGAACGATGCGGCCTTTGGCCTTCAGGTGGATTTCGCCGCCGGATTCGAGCGTGTAGAGTTTCGCGGCCTTCTGGTGCGCCTGCCCGCCCACGTTCAGGGACAGGTTCTTGCCCACCTGTTCGCGGCGTTCGCCCTCGACATCGGAATGGAGATCCTGCTTCACCTGCTCGCTCTGGATGCCGTCGACCGTGAGATAGCGATTGTGTTCGACATGCTCGTTGGTGTCGTGTTCCACGGTGATGGTCATGTCGCGTTCGGCGTGGAGAAGGAACTCTTCCTTGCCCTTCGTGTCGTCGAAGCGCAACTCGCTATAGTTGTCGGCTGAGCCTTCGCGGGTGGAGCGCGATTTAAAACCGCTCCAGTTCTTGTTCTTGGGCAACTCCCACGGCGGCTTCTGGGTCGCGTTGTAAACCCGGCCGACGATAATGGGCCTGTCGGGATCCCCTTCGAGAAAATCGACGAGCACTTCCTGGCCGACGCGGGGCAGGAACATGCCGCCCCAGTTCTTGCCGGCCCAGGGCTGGGCTACGCGCATGTAGCAGGAGCGGTCTTCGTCCTTCTTGTTCTTCTCGCGATCCCAGTGGAACTGGACTTTTACCTGTCCATGATCGTCAGTATGAATCTCTTCCGGCTTGGGGCCCACGACAATGGCGGTCTGGACGCCGCGCATGGTGTGCTTGGGCGTCTTCCGTTTCGGCCGGTATTGCACGGTGGCCGGAATGCACTTGAAGGAATTGGTGTAGCGGCCCGGGCCACTCAGGTCGCCGGCGAAGAAGCTGCCTTCCTCGGCGCTGTGCTTGATTTCGGTGACGACGTATTGCCGGTTCTGGTCCTTGCGATCGTGCCCGTACAGATCGAACTTGAAGCCGGGAGAGAGTGCACGGCTATCGCCGGAGCCTTTGCAGAACTCGTCATCGAGTTCCTGCTCTTCCATGCGCGTTGTGGCCCAACTGTCGCCTTCGGGACGTTCTTCGTACTCGCCCGGGTAGTCGAAGATCTCGTACTGCTTCACCGCAGCCTTTTTCGTCTTGGCGGGCACCTCAGAGTTGAGGCTGATTTCGGGGGTGAGGAAATTCCACTCCGCGTGGGCGTACTTTCCTGATTCGAACTGGCTGTGGAACTCCCAGTGGTAGATCGAATCTTCAGCGTGAAAGGTACCGGGCCCGCGGTTCGTCTGGAACTTCATCCTCGACTGATGCGGGCTGGGCTGGTGTACGCCGTTGTCATCGGTGAACACCATCGTGTGTTTGCCTTTCTCATGCTGAAAGAAGTAGTAGATCCCTTCTTCCTCCATGAGGCGGCTGAGAAACGCAAAGTGCGTCTCGCGATACTGAGTCAGATAGGGCCACGGCGTGTGGGGCCGTTTGACCTGATCGGAGTACTGATTGAAGCCGAAGCGGCGAAAGACATCCTTGAGGACGTCTTTCACCTCGATCTTCTGGCGGATGAAGCAGTCGGTGGAACGGGTGAGAAACCAGAACCACGGCACTACTTCCGCGCCGTAGTGCACCAGCCTGTCTTCGTCAGGATAGTGCCAAGCCTTACTGACGACCCCGTTCCACCAGCGGAACTCCTTCTTCTCCCGAAGACGCACTCCGAAGCTGACCGGCTTGCCGACAAGTTGATCGAGGTCCAGGTCATTTTCCTCAGAGACCATCTCGAGCTGATAGCGAAACAGCCCAGACATCTCTTCGGTACCCTCGAACGACTTGAGCAGCAGCCGGTCTTCCCCGAGAGGCGTTTCCAGTTGAAGAAACCGATTCGCCTGCTTCAGATCCCCCATACACAGTGCCTCCGCGCACCCGGCCTGGTTTAGCTGGGCGTTGAAGTGTAAACGAACTGCCCGCCTTCGCCCACGGCGATCTGGAAGGCAGCGGGACGGCGTCCCTCCGCAAACTCAGTCAGCAGGACCCGGGAGATCTCGGGCAATACAGTGTTGCCGAGAATGTTGTCGATGTTGCGGGCTCCGCTTTCCACTTCGGTACAGCGATTGGCGATCTCGTCCACCACGGCTTCGTCGTAGGAGAGCGGGATGCGGTGATTCTCGAGGATGCGCTTCTGCACCTTGCCAACCTTGAGCCGGATGATGGACTTCAGCGCCTCGTCGCGAACCGGGAAGTAGGGGATGAGCCCCATGCGGCCGAGGAACGCGGGCTTGAAGATCTTGTCGAGTTCCGGCTTCATGGCCTTGATGAGCCCTGTGGGCGAAGGCGCAGTCTCCGGATCGGCGACCAGCTTCATCAGCGTGTCGGTGCAGGCGTTGGAGGTGAGCAGGATGATCGTGTTCTTGAAGTCGATTTCGCGGCCTTCGCCATCTTCCATGTGCCCCTTGTCAAACACCTGGTAGAAGAGCTCGAGCACGTCGGGGTGGGCCTTCTCCACTTCGTCCAGCAGGACGACGGAGTAAGGCCTGCGACGCACGGCTTCCGTGAGCACGCCACCTTCGCCGTAGCCCACATAGCCGGGAGGCGAGCCCTTCAGGGTCGAGACTGTATGCGATTCCTGGAACTCCGACATGTTGATGGTGATGAGGCTCTTCTCACCGCCGTAGAACAGGTCGGCCAGGGCGAGCGCGGTTTCGGTTTTGCCGACGCCGCTGGGCCCGATGAGCATGAAGACGCCGATGGGGCGGTTGGGATCGTCCATCGAAGCCTTGGAGGTGAGCAGGCGCTGGGCAATGACGTCCAGGGCGGTGTCCTGCCCGATGACGCGCTGGCCCATCAGGCTGGCGAGGTTCAGCGTGGTCTGGATCTCGTCCTTCAGCATCTTGCCGACGGGGATGCCGGTCCAGGCAGCCAGGACTTCGCTGACGATCTGGGCGTCGACGCAAGCGCGAGTGAGCGGCGTCTCGCCTTGGAGTTCAGCGACCTCCGCCGACAGCTTGTCGAGCTCGGCACGCTGGGCGGAGACGTCGGAGCCGGGCGTTGCGGTTTCGATGGCCTGGCGGAGTTCGCGAACCTTGAGAACCAGGCCGCTCTCCTTGGTCCAGCGTTCCTGCAAGGCGGCCAATTCCGCTTCCACCTTCTGCTTGCGCTCAGCGATCTTGGCCAGGCGTTCCGTATGGTCGGCGCCGACCGCCACTTCGCGCTCCAGAACCCGAACCTGAACGGCCAGGTCGTCGATTTCGCGGGTAGCGTCCTCGATGGCCGGAGGCGTCGAATTCTGCCCCAGGGCCAGGCGGGCGCAGGCGGTGTCGAGGATGCTGACTGCCTTGTCGGGCAATTGGCGTCCAGCGAGATAGCGGTGCGAGAGGCGGACGGCCGAGTTCACCGCTTCGTCGAGGATTCGCACATTGTGGTGCTTCTCGAGCGAAGTAACGATGCCGCGCAGCATGGTGCAGCACACGTCCTCGCTGGGCTCTTCCACTTTGACGACCTGGAAGCGGCGGGCAAGGGCGGGATCCTTCTCGAAATACTTCTTGTACTCCGACCACGTCGTAGCGGCGATCGTCCGCAGTTCACCGCGCGCCAGGGCGGGTTTCAACAGGTTAGCGGCGTCGTTCTGGCCGGCCTGACCGCCGGCGCCGATCATGGTGTGGGCCTCGTCGATGAAGAGGATGATGGGCGTCGCGGAGGACTTCACTTCCTCGATGAGCCCCTTCAGGCGATTCTCGAACTCACCTTTGACACCCGCACCGGCCTGCAATAGTGCCAGGTCGAGGGTACGGACCGTCACATTGCGGAGCGCGGGAGGCACGTCGCCATTGGCCACGCGCGTCGCAAAGCCTTCGACAACGGCGGTCTTACCGACGCCGGCCTCACCAGTGAGGATGGGGTTGTTCTGCCGGCGGCGCATCAGGATGTCGACCAGCTGGCGGATCTCGGTATCGCGGCCGAGTACGCTGTCGATCTTGCCGGCCTTGGCATGCTCCGTCAGGTTGACGGTGAACTGATCGAGGTTGGGGGTCTTCCCGCCTGTCTTGCGGGCAGGGGCAGGGGTGGCGCCTTCTTCCAGAGCCTCGTCGCCTTCGGCGTCTTCGATGGAGCCGGCGATAATGCCCATGAGCTCGCTCTTGAGCTGCTCGGGCTGGATCCGGCCCAATTCACGGCTGGATTCACGGGCCATCCGCCACAGCGCTTCGTTTTGGGTCAGCGCGAGTACGGTGAAGCCAGTGCGGATCGACGCGGCATTGTATTCGAGCGAGCCGAGGGTCCACCCGTCGCTGAACATCTGGATCAGCGACTCGCTGAACGCGGGCGTGCGCCCATTGCCGCGCTTAAAGCGGTCGAGGGCTTTGTTCAACTCCGCGTCGAGGCGGGATGGGTCGAGCCCGAAGTGGTGGAAGATGCGACTGCTGTCGCCATCGGAGTTTTCGAGAAGCCGAAGCAGGAAGTGCTCGATTTCGACGTTGTAGTGAGTACGCGCCACGCAGAGTCCGGCGGCGGATTCCAGGGTCTGTCGGGCGGTGTCATTTAGCTTGCTGACAAGCGACTTTAGATTTGCGGCCATCTGTTAAGCAACCTCCCATAACCGGTAGACCGTGTCGTCAGGGTCCCGATCCATTGGCTTTGATTTGATCCAACTCAGCCAACTGAGCTGGGGCGCGTCCTCTCCCTCGGCTCCTAACAGGCAGCCTGGGGCCTCTTCGCGCTTTAAAACGAGCTGCACTTCGAAATCATACTCATCCCGGCTGATAAAACGGGCAAGTGCCCGCAAGGCGGGGAAGGCTGCGCCGTCCGGCAGGAACTCACGGTAGCGATCGAGCGTGAGCGGGCCGATGCGCAGACGCATGGTGGATTGCTGATCCCAGACTTCGTCGCCCGCGACGGCGCCGAGTCCCAGCCGCGCAGCGGGCACGGCGTCCGGGTCGTCGTCGAGCAGGCACAGGCTGCCCGGATCCAGTTTGCGCCATGAGCCGACGAACTGAACGACCTCGACGGGAACGTCGAAATAGTCCGTCAGGATCTGTTGCATGGCGATGGCGGAACGCGGCTGCTGGGAGAGCAGCCCGGCGTAGAACTTGAGCGACTCGTCGGGGATGTCCTGGCGGTTCTGCAGCCGCGGAGTGCCGAGGCCGACGAAGTGGAGCAGGGTATCGCTGAGACCGGACTCCTCGCCCCGCTCATAGGGCACCTGGAAGTGGTACTTCTCCCAACTGCGGTAGAAGAGCGAGGTGAGCCGGTGATTGAAGAGGTCGAAGAATTCCGCCGCTGTCCGATCGCCGGCGCGCAGGCGCTCAGTGATGTAGGAGGTATAAGTCACTGGCAGTTCGCCCACAGGTCCCGTGAGGCCCAGGAAGTTCACCGCCATTTTGGGCTGGCCGGACTCCGGCACATCGAGGGCTTGGATCTCGCTGGCCGGGTAACCCAGCGTCTGGTGAGCGGAAAACCGGACGGCTTCTTTCGACGGGTCTTCGAACCGGCCGAGGGGGGCGCTCTCCGGTTGGAGCAATTGCAGGAGGCGGGCCGCCTGAAAAAAACGATAGTCCTGGGGGTGCTCCAGCAGATGCTGGGGCAGCACGGGCCCGGTGTCGGCAGGGCTAGCAGGAACGGAGGACGGTGTCTGGACGTGCGGGGTCGACGGCACATCCGGCGCGCCCCCAGCCGCCCGCTGCTTTAGAGCAGGATTCCGTAGCCTGACCTTGCGGGCCATTGCTTCAGGATCTCCTTACGCTGCCGGCTCCACACTTCGAGCTGGCTGAACCCATTCATGTTGACATAAAGTCCGAGGAAACGATCGAGGACGCTGGAAAAAAGATAAGCGCTCGCCCCCACAAAGCACTCCTCGTCGAGTTCCACCTGGACCTTCATGCCCCTCACAAACGAGATCCCATAATCGCCCATTACGCGGGCAAAGTGGCGACGGCTGGTGAGTGTGGCAATTCCCTCCACCTGGCGTTCCCCAAAT
This sequence comes from Paludibaculum fermentans, assembly GCF_015277775.1. Taxonomy (NCBI): domain Bacteria; kingdom Pseudomonadati; phylum Acidobacteriota; class Terriglobia; order Bryobacterales; family Bryobacteraceae; genus Paludibaculum; species Paludibaculum fermentans. Next base: position 8,454,308 of record NZ_CP063849.1, on the reverse strand, counting down.
CCGGCGGGCGGTGTGTAGAGACGGAGGATTTCCTGGAGCGCGTCACGCCCCTCCTCGATCAGCGAAAGATAGTTCAAGGAAAGCTGCGAGAGCAGCCGCCAGAGGACGGCACCTCCCAAAGACGGCCGGATGGTGGGGGTCGGTTTGCGCAGCGCAATGACCCGAGTGACCGTCGAAGCCACGTCGAGCTCGAAGTCTCCGCCCTCCTCCCCGAACGGCATTCGGGACGGCAGTTCACGGTTGGTGCAGAGACAGCGGACGGTCAAGGTGTCTATTTCGGGCCGCCGGGGCTGTCCGGCAAGATCGACGGTGGAGAGCCATAGATCGGTATTGTCATCCATCCGCACGCTGGAATCGCGGCGGGTAGCGTGCCAGAAGAGCTCACCCTGCCGGCCGGAGGGGCTGTGCCTGACGGAATAGAAGGGGTCGAAGTTGAGAACCTCGCTGGTGACCGGGTTCGTGCCGACAACGGACTCGATGGAGAAGACCTCGTAGGAGTCGGGGCGGCGGGCATCGGGCACGACGGGGTACTCGAAGCGCGTGCCGTCCAACGTGACCGGATCAGCCGTGTGCGGGAAGAGATTGACGAGCGTGCAGCAGCCCAGCCGCAGGGTCCGTTCGCTGACGCCAAGCTGCAGCATGGGCAGCCAGTCGGGCCGTTCACAGTCGCCACAAAGGAAGACCAGCTCGATGTTCTCGCCGAACCCGGCCTCGCGCAGCACTTCCAAGCCCTTCAACTCGAGAAACAGGAACTTCTCGGGGAAGGCGAAGTACTCCTGGAGCAGCCGGTAGCCATCGAACGAGCGCCGCGGATACGGGATCAGCGACTCATCCTGTGCGAAACCGCAGGGCTGGAGGCACGAAGCCGGGAGCACAACCGGCGACTTCTGAGAGCGCGGATTGAGGTCGCGAGCGATGATCCGCAGGCACCGGCCGGCCAGCATCTCGTAGAGCGGGTAGACGATACTAGCTTCGGCGTTGAGAAAGAAGCGGAGCGAGTTGATGGGCAGGGCCGCAAACGACGCGCCATGGCCGCAGGCGAGCTCTACGCGGAGGGCGCCGGGGGCATCGGCGGTGCGGATCGGCTGAGCCAACCGCTCGGGTGTCACCCACTGCGCGGCCGCCACCCGGATGGGCCAGAGCTCGAGATCAAAACCAGTCCGGAACTGGAGCCGGACGCCGCCGGTGGAACGGGAGAAGAGGGCTGACCCGCGCGGCAGGACCGTCCGGGTGGTGAGTCCGGAGCGTTCAACATCCAGGGAGAACTCCGCCACCGTCATGGACGGCAGCGGGCGGATGTAATGAGGGAAGAGGATCCCCAGAAGGGCCTGGGTGAGTTCGGGGAACTCGTCGTCGAGTTTGAGGTGGAGGCGCGCGGCGAGAAACGAGAAGGCCTCGATGAGGCGCTCCACGTGGGGGTCTTCGCAGCGGTTCGGCTCGAGGAGCAGACGCGAGGCTACTTTCGGGTACTTGGAGGCAAACTCCGCGCCGAGTTGCCGCACATAGGCCAATTCGCGTTCGTAGTAGTTCAGCAGATCACTGCGCACCGGGCCCCCCCTCCACTTTGTAGGTTCCGCTGGTCAGTTCCAGTAGGGTATCGAATTGGATGCGCTCAGGGCCAGGTTCCACCCTCAAAATCCCTTCGATCTGGAACCGGATGATGCGGGCGGCGGCGGTGATGGGCTGCATGGAAACGATGACGGTGCGGAGGCGGGGTTCGAACGTGGCGATCACTTGCTCGATGAGGCTGACGAGTTCGGCCTGGTCGCGTTCCGTGTTCAAGGCGAAGCCAGTCAGGTCGGGCAGACCGTAGTTGAACAGCGACTCGGGCAGTTGGACCGAGCCAGTGGGGATCTCCGTGATGCGGCGCCGGGTATTCAGCAGCCACTCGATATCGCGCCGCAGGCTGGCCTTCAGGTCGCGCAGGGCCTGGCCGCGCGATACCTCGCCCTCAGACCGGTTGCGAGGTTCCTCGTCGGTCAGACGGTCGAGTAGCGATGGAAGTATTTCTTGCCGACTCCGCCGTTCCGCCATGGTCCCCAAACTCCGCGTCAGGACAACTCAAACGCTTTGACAGGATCCAGCCGGCAGATGAGGGTGTAGACCGACTTGCGCTCGTCCGCCGCTTCCGGCTCATGCTCGAGGCAGCGATACAAAAGAACCAGCGGCTCCACCACGATCGCCGGCATCTCCCACTCGGACAACCCGCGCTGGCTGATCTCCGCCGACAGTTCGCGCAGCAGCGGCAGGGAGACCGCGTGGCGTCCGGAAGCCACCAGAATTCTCGCCAGTTGAATCTTCCGCTGGAAGCGGCCGCGCCCACTGGTTTCGAGAGCCATGCGGCGCGACACCAGTTCGAGCGCCACCTCCACCCGTCCTCGCCGGATGGCGTCCTCGATCATCGTGTCATCGTTGCGATCGGGCAACGCCGGCGCTGGACGGGTGGGGCCCTTGGAATTGGGAAGGCACCCCTTGGCCGCCAGCATCTGGCGCGTGGCGGCGTTCGCCGTGGGTGTATCGTCGGTGAGCGTCGACTCCAGCAGGTCAGGGTATTCCTGGAGCAGCGAGCTGAGGGCCCCGACGATGGAGTGGCTGACCAAGCCGTACTCCTCGCCCAACTCATCGCAGGCCATCAGGGAGTAACGCTGCAGATCGAGCCAGGCACGGCCGTAGGGTTGGGCCATTGCCTCTTCTCCAGCTTCCAGCAGCTGCGCCCAATCCTCTTCCTGCGCGAAGCGGCGCATCTGTTGCCGGATGTCGGTGGGAGGCGCTTCCAGCCATTCCGGATCGAGCTCCGCTCCGAGGGCGCGCAATTCCCCCCAACGGAAGCCGCGCAGGAGCAGATAGGCAGCGGGACTGCGCGGATTGGCTTTGCGCAACCACTGAGCGATGGAATTCAGCCGAGCCGCGCAATCGACGGCGTCCGCCGGCTCACGCGCCTGAAAGCCCCCGGAACTGCCGCTGTCGTGGCTCCAATGCTGCGGCTGTGGCGACTCTTCGAAGATGTTGGCGGGTTCGGACGGAGTCTCCACCGAAGACTGCCAGAGCGGAGTCTCTTCCTGAAACCCGGATTGCTGTGGCTCCTCGGAGGGGGTGGAGTCGCTGGTCTGCCAGAGCGGCGTATCGTCGTCCGCGGGCGACGACGACCACAGCGGCTTGTCGTCCTCGACCCACGCCTGTTGCTGGCGCTCGGCCCGTTGGGCCGGCTGAGCAGCCGCGGCTTCACCGGGCGCCGCACGGCGTTGCGACAGAATGCGGGTCGAATTGATGAGCTGGTCCAGGCACTCCTTGAGATCGCTAAAGCCAGGCGAGTATTCCCCGAAACGCTCGTCGGCGATGAGATTCAACTGGTCGACCGATTCGCGCGCCGCTTCCAACACGGCAATGTTTTGCCCGAAGAAGGCCGACTGCGTGGCGCGAAGAGCTTCGTCAACTGCCTCCGGCGTCGTCTTCCCCTCGTTGACCGCCTCGCGCCGGGCATCCGCCTTGCTCGAGCTTCCACCCGCCTCCTCTTCTGAAGGAACTTGCAGTGACTCGGCGAACTGGAGGGCGCTGATCCCATGCGGCGTGAGCGGAACCTGGCGCAGTGGCGTGTCGAGTTTCGAGGCCAGCCAGGCGAGCGGCACGGAGCGCAATTCGGGGTCGCCGTCTTCCAGTTCCGGATAGAGCGAATCCCAGAATTCAGCCAGGAGGGAATTGCACAGATTGACGCCCTCCTGGAGTCCGGTGAAGCCATCACGGCGCACCAGGGCTTCCGCAAGCCAGACCGCCAACTGAAGATCCTTCGACTTCTTGGCCAGGGCCTCTGAGATCAGCCGGATGACCAGCGGCCAATCGGCCGTTTTGAGAACCCGCTGCCAAACCCCCTGAGACAGGGCTTCTTCTTCCCGCCTGGCCTCTTTGATCTGTTCGAACAACGGGGTGTAGCGGATATCCTGACCACTCGGATTGTCTCCGGCAATCGGGCTGAGGATGTCCTCACGTAACGGCATCTGCTTCTCCGGAGGGCGTGGAAATCTTAAGCGAACGGATCTCCAGGAACGGGAATTCCTCGCCATCCACGAGCAGCAACTTCTGACCGAACAGCATTTCCGTCGAGCCGTCCGTCTCCCAGGAGGAGACCCGGCCCAGGCGAACGAGATCATCCGAGTGACGGCTGGAGAGCGGCGAGAGTGCTGGAAGCATTACGTCGCCAAGATCCTGGCCGCCGCCGAAATTGGCGCCACAGCGCAGATGCGCGGGTGCCCAAAGCAGGTCTCTGAGCCGCTTGGGCGGCTCCATGTCGAGTTCGGCCAGATGCGCCATGGGCAGCATCAGGTAGTTGCCGGCCGCGAAGACCTCGAGGCGTGGTCCCACTCGCGGATCGGCGTCGGAGATCGAGCTGAACGGCTTGCCGTTGAGAACACCGGAGACCGGCGGGCCAGCGGCGGCGGGCGTAACCTCGCCGTTGGCGAACATGTCGTCGCGGGTACGGGCCGTCTGGACAGCGGCGCGCATCAGCATGGCGCCCATCTGACGGTCGTGTGTCCCACCGGCGAGGAGATCCAGGTGCTTGTCAGCGCGATCGTATTCTCCGGCAAAGCACAGCATCTCGAACAGAAAAGTCCGCTGCTGCGCATTGCCGGGGTTGTCTCGAAGCAGGCTGACCACGGCGTTGATCGCCTCGGTCAGCCTGCCTTCATTGAACAGTTGATGAGGGTTCATAGCGAGCTTGTCGCATTATTGCGCGAAACCACTATGTGCCGATGCTCTCAGTGATCTTGCGGATGTCGTAACCCGCCATAACTCCACCGGTGCGCTGGCCATTCTTCATCACGAAGTAGTTCATTGAGACCGAGGCGGCGCTAAACGAGATGCTTTCACTAGCCGAGGCCTGGTCAGACCCGCCGTTCTGATAGCTGCTGACCATCACGTCGCCAAAGGTCCATTCGAAAAACTCATCGAGAGATGAGGGTTGACCGGCTGTCACCGCTTTGCCCATTCGACGGAAGACGACTTTCGCCGATTTGAAGTGTTGGCCGCTGGAGCAGGCGAGGAAGAGCTTGGGGCTAGCCTTGTCTGTTGGTTTGGTGACCGTGAACGAGGCGAAGTCGGGGACACCGGCGCTGCGCGCGGTACCCTTCGTCGTCACTTCGTTGGAAATGCCCCAGGAGAACGACTCGATGTTGATCCAGGTGAGGTACTTCGTTTCCTTGCACTCGCCCTTGATGCCTTCAACCTGAAGTAGATGAGGAGTATCAGCCATGACTCATGCCCCCTATTGCGCCACGTTCTGTTGGATGTCCCAGCCGCCCAAGACCTGGTCGGTCTTCTTGCCGCCCTCGATCTGGAAGTACTGGACGTTAATACTGCCGAAATTGAAGCTGATGCTCTCCGACGGCTGGTCCGATCCAGCCGCCCAGTTGATGGAAGAGATGATCAAGTCGGTGAAGAGATACTTGATGTACTCTTCGCGGCCACCGGTTGTACCGGAGCGTGTGCCGGTCAGCGTCGCTTCCTTGATGTGCTTGCCGCTGGCGCAGTGAGCAAACAGCTTTGGGCTGCCCGAGTCCACTTTCTTGGAGAACTGAAACTCCTGGATCTGGCTGCCGCCATGGCTGCTGCCCGATCCATAGACCCCCGCCGTGTTGCTGGCGCCCCAGCTAAAGCTAAGAACCTGGATTTGGTTTTGGTAACCCTGGATCTCGCTCTCGCCATCGATATTTGGAATCTTGAGATGCCAAATCGCAGACATAGTTCATTCCTCCTGTTCGAATCCCCAGTATGCCCAGCGCGCCCTCTACTTGCGCGCCGATTGAGGCAGATCAGCCACCAGCCGGAGCGAAACACTCAGCTCGTCCAACTGGAAGTGCGGCCTCAGGAACGCCACCGCCTTATACGCACCCGCCTTGCCGGGCACCTCCGCCACTTCAACCCGCGCCTCACGGAGCGGATACTTGGACTTGACCGCTGCCGAGGCAGAATCGTCCGAAGTGACATAGTTCGCGATCCAGTTGCCCAGGAACATCTCGCACTCGGCTCGCGAAGTAAAGCTTCCGATCTTATCCCGCATCATCGACTTCAGATAGTGCGCGAAACGGCTGACCGCCATGAGGTACGGCAGTTGCGCGGAAAGCCGTGCATTGGCATTGGCTTCCGGCTTGTCATACAACTTCGGCTTCTGGCAGGTCTGCACGCTGAAGAAGGCCGCGTAGTCCGTGCCCTTGCAGTGGACCAGGGGAGCAAACCCCAGATCCGCCAATTCCTTCTCGCGCCGGTCGGTGATGATCGTCTCGGTAGGACACTTCATGACAGTGTCGCCGTCGTCGGTGGAGAACGTGTGAACCGGCAGCCCTTCCACCAGACCGCCACCCTCCACACCTCGGATCGCCGCGCACCAGCCATAGCGCGCGAACGCCTGCGTCATCTTGGAGCCCAGCGCATAGGCCGCATTGCCCCACAGGTAACGATCGTGAGTCAGACCGTCCACATTCTCTTCGTACGAAAACTCATCCACGGGCCTGGTCTCGCGACCGTAGGGCACGCGCATCAGGACTCGCGGCATGGTGAGGCAGATGTAGCGCGAATCCTCGTTCATGCGGAAGCCCTTCCAACGGGCATAGTCCGTGGTGTCGAACACCTTGGCCAAGTCTCGCGGATTGTCGAGCTGGGTGAAATCCTCGAGGTTCAGGAGCTCCGGCGATGCGGCGGAGATGAACGGCGCATGAGCTGCAGCGGCCACTTGCGACATCCGCTCGAGCAGTTCAATATCCTCCGGTCCGCGCCCGAAGTAGTAGTCCCCAATCAAGGCGCCAAACGGCTCGCCGCCGAATACGCCAAACTCCTGCTCATAGACCTTCTTGAACGCCTGGCTCTGGTCGAACTCAGGTACACGCTGAAGGTCGCGAAGCAGTTCTTTCTTGCCGACATTGAGAACTTTGATCTTCAGTTGCGTCCCGGTCTCAGACTGGTCCAGGAGGTACCGCAGTCCGCGCCATGTCGACTCCAGCTGTTGAAACTTCTCGTGGTGCAGGATCTCGTTCAACTGAAGCGAAAGGAGATGGTCGATCTGGGAGATGCGCTGATTGATCATCGCCTCCAGATCGTGCGAAACCGTCATTTCGCCTTGTAGAATCTGACTCACGAACTCGCTCACCAGGGACTTGCCCCACTGGCGCTGCGCGGGATCGCGGGCCATCCGCCCCTGATCGACAATCTGGTCGAGAAGGCCCGGTTGCTTGGTCTTTTCCACCGTGACGTTCTGCGCGGCAGCGGCCGCCGCCGGTTTCAACTTAGCCATTGGATTCGCCTCCCTCAGCACTATCCATCTCATCCTTGATCTGCTGCATCTTCTCCGAGTTGCCGAGTACATCCTGGAGAAGTTTCTCCAGTTTCTCGTTGCCTTGGAGGGTTCCTCGCAGATCGCTGAGCTTGGTCCGGAGCTCGAGCAGCTCGCGGAGAGGGTTCACCTGGCGGGCGACCTTTTCCGGCTCGAAGTCCTCGATGCTGGAGAACCTGAGATCGACACCGATCTTGCCGGCATTGGGGTCGTCACTCAACTTGTTCTCGACGGTGAACGCCACGCGGGGCTTCATGCTGGCCAGGACGCCATCGAAGTTGTCGGGCGTGACCTCGACAAAGCGCCTTTCCCTGATGCGCGGCAGCGGCTCTTCGGGTTGACCGCTGAAATCACCGAGCACCCCCATCACGAAGGGGATCTCTTTAATCTCGACAGCGTCACCAACCTCAACGTTGTAAGTCACATGGACACGCGGCGGACGCACGCGTTCCAGCTTCGCATGGACACTCTCTCTTGCCATTTTTCTCCTCCGCCTCTGCGCGCCCTCCCAAAAGGCTCGCTTCGGACTGTCGCCTAATCTAAAACCATCCAGGACCGGAGTCAAGGACCCACTCTGTGACGCTTCAATTGATCAAGCGCAATTACTGGGCGGCTTGACTCACACATTGGAAGCCTGACAAATAATTCTTTTGGAAGATGGGGGCGGTTGTCCCCATATCCAGGAAGTACCTGACAGTCAATGGCTTACCGGTCGAAAGTGTCATGGGCTGGCCGGATTGCCCCTGTCGCGGCACCCACTCGAAGTTGTAGCCGCTGCCCGAAGCCTGCCAGCGATCGGCGTCTCCGAAGAAGCGGAACACCGCCCACAGCCCGTTGTAACTCAGGAAGCCCAACTCGGTTCCGCCCAGGCTGCCGGCCAGGCGTGCTTCACGAGTCCGCAAAGCCGGCCATTGGAACGACGCCTGTTGTCCGCCGGCGCCAGTCGACTTGAGCGTCTGCCCATCCAGGGTCAGGGTCAGCCCCTGGATTCCCTCGGCAGGCAGGGCCTTCAAGGTGTAGCTGAGCTGCGGATCCTGCGAGCCGCCGCTGCGGTACAGAGCGTCGCTAAAGGCGGCCGCCCGGTTGAAGAATCTGAGGAACTGCGGAGTGATGCGGATGCTGGAATCACTGCCGCCGGAGACAAACTGGGATCCCTGGCGAACGAGGTGGTTCTTGAGCGTTTGCTCGTAGAACACCCACATGGACCCGCTACCCGGTTTGAAGACGGTGTTGATCTCCTCCAGGGAGGCATCGTTCTGCGACGAGGTATTGAAAGGATACTTGTTGACCACGCCCTGGAAGTCGACGCAGAAGCGGCGTGCCTCTCCGTTGATCTGGGCCGGTCCCAAACGGCCGAGCAGCGCTTCAACATAGGTGATGGGATCCTCCATCAGCTTCTGAACCATCTGCTCGACGTGGCCTTCCTTGTCGATGCGGAAACTCTGGGCGACTTGCCGGGCCGCTGTTTTGGCGCGCGACGCTTCCTGCAGCGTTGCATTGACGGAAGGGTCACTGGGGTTCTTGGCGCGAACCACCTGCTCCAGCGAAGCTTGCAGCGCGACCAGGCTATTCATGTAGTTCTGGTTCGCTGCTTCAATGTAGCGATCGGGACAGGCTGGCGGAGTCACAAACTGGACCGGCTGGAACGCCGACTTGATGTCTGCGTTCGTAGAGGCCGAGGTGTGGACACTCGCCAGGCAGAACAACGCCAACAAGTAGGAGGTGTTGTTCGACATCATTCCTAATTTGCGCGCGGCGTCATCCACGCTGGCGTAACGGAGGACGGTCGAGTTCTTGAGGTAGTCGCGCCAGTTGCCGGTGAAGTCTGACTGATAGCGGGCTAGCAATTCCGGCTCGATCTTGGCGCGGTCCAGCGCGGCGGAAGTCTGCGATCCCAGCACCCACTCTTCTCCGGCGAAGAACCGTTCAAAGTTCTTAATGGCATCCTGCATGAACACCCAGCCATCCTTTGTGAATGCTCCGGCCACGTCCTTCCCGTTGAGAATCACCTGGGCGGAGCCGGCGAACTGACGGTTGTAATTGATGGCCGGGTTCCGCCGGCTCGCTTCCGCCAGCATGAACTGATAGATCCGCTCGGTGGCCGCAAACTGCGCCAGGAACTTGCGGGCCCTTTCAATCGCGAGCGTGTCGTTCTCAGAGCTGAAGGGATTGGCGAACTTCAATTCCTCGCTGTAGAAGTCGAACTGCTTTTGCGCCAGCAAGCGCCGGTCGGCATCCACGGTTCTCTGGCCCGCCCACCGTTTGAGGAGCAATGGGGACAGGAACAACTTAGTGCTTTTGTCGTGGTGCGAAGTAGTGATCAGGTACCCTTTCAACGTGTCATAGGTGAAGGAATACTCGTCGGTTGGTCCCGGACTGGAGGGCAGCTTTTTGAGGTGGTCCAGCAGATCAGCCTGCGTGGCGCCGAACATCAACTGATTGAACCGGCTGAAGTACAACCGGCGGACTGTGGGCAACAGGTCGTCGCCTGTGTACAGGCCCCAGCGCAGGCTCCAGGGCGCGCCTTCCCTGCTGTAGCGTGACAATAGCTCAGCGTTCTCGCGCAGCGAGTCCAGCCGCTTCAGGGCATCGAGCGGCGCTAGATCCTGGCCGCCGCCGGAAACTGAACCAATGCCAGCGACCGCTTCCGATACCTGACGTTGCAGCGTCCGGTTGGCGAAATACGAAGTCGTCCAGCCCACCCCGAAAACGAGTGCCAACCCTGCCGCGGCGGCCAGCAGCAGACGGCGCGCGTTATCCGTTCCCACGCCCGCGGCACTGGCTTGAAACGCTGCCTGGTCGCGCAGGATCACTTCATTGAACAACCGGCTGAGGAAGACCCATTGCGGAACCCGCCGCATCTGGACACTCTGCTGGGGCTGTTCCACCATCTCGCCCCTCTCGCCCATTGAGAAGATGCCGGTCGCTCCGCTCGATCGCGAGGAACCTGGCTGCAAGCGGGGCGCCTGCACGACCTCCCTCACCTCGACGGGCCGCACACCTGAGAAGTAGAACCCGCGCAGGTAAGGGCTGGTCTGCAACTGGCTGGGCCGGCAAAGGTCCACCATGAACTGCACGGCAAGGGCCCGAATCTTCCGGAACTCGCGCGGGAACTCGTAAACACCCGGCAACTTCTGGGCATTGGCCTCGCGCGCCAACTGGGCGGGCCGCTGGTCCGCCAGCCCCAGGAAAATATCGTGGAAGGCGGAGGTAAGACGCCGGATCTCTTCTTCGGCGTAGACACCCACGCGCGCGTTGAACGCCATCGGCACGGTGGCGCCCACCACCTGACGCGCCTCGTCTTCCGAGAAATTGCCGACAAACTCGGCAAAGAACGGAATCCTGTCGCAACGCGTAAAAATCACATAAACCGGCAACTGGACGCCAAGCGTCCGGCTCACTTCCCCAAGCCTGGCATTCAGCCGCCGGGCCACGACGGTGGCATTCTCCTGAGCGCCTGGCTTCAGAAACGCCTCAGCGTCGAAGAAGACAACCGCCGATCGCGGCGCCTGCTGCTTCTTGGAGAACAGAGAGCGAAGCCGGGCTGCTCGCAGACGCTGCAGCAATGCGTTCCATCGATTCCCATCGGAGAAAACCTGTCCACCGGCCTCCACCATGACTGCGTTCCGGGCAAACCAGAGGTTCACCGATCGCGTGGGGATAATGTACCCCTCCTGGTAGACGTGGCCGCCGATCAACTCCGGCTCGGCGCCGCAATTCACGAAAGTGGAGGTCTTGGCCGACCCGGGATCGCCGATGCCCAAAATGACGGGCAGGGTCCCAACCTTGGCATCGTGGCCAAGGGTGGATGCAGCCAGGCGGGTTTCGGCATCCCGAAACAGCGGGTCCATCTCCTCGGATTCGGACGGAAGCTGCGCCGCCGTGCCGTCGCCCTTTGCCACGCCCCGTTTCGCCTTCCACCAGAGGAACAGGCCTCCGGCGAGCAGTCCGATCGCGGAGATCACAATGCGGGCAATCCAGACCGCGGAATAAGGCAGTTTGAGCAGGTCGACCAGGAACCACGTCAGGACCAGGTACGAGACCATGCCGAAAGCGGCAATGAAGTAATAAGAGGTCGGAAGCATGATTGCCTCAGCGCACCAGACTCTGGAGCGATGTCAGCCCCGAGCCCAGAAAAACCTTGTACATGACAAAGAGAAGTAGAACCAGAATGCCCGATCCCAAGGCCACCCATTGCAGGCGCTTCACCCAGGGATCGCCCCCGCTCTGCACGAACTTCTGCTCCGGCAACTGCCAGGAAGGGGAAATCTCGCCGCGAGGTTTGCGGATCCGCCGTATCTTGTCGTTCAGCGCCTCAATGATCGCCCTCAGGTCGCCACGGCCGCTGATCGAATACCGGCCGACAAAACCCAACAGCAGGCAGAGCTGATAGACCTCCAACAGATCGGCCAACTCCGTCGTTTCGCGGCGGCCCATCAGGTGCTGAAGCTGTTCAAAGAAGATCTCGCCTGCCGTATGCCGGCCGAACAACTCCTCCTGCAGCGGTTTGCGGACCCAGTCGGAGAACACCGGGTTCTGCAGGTTGAGAACGGACTCGTCCAGAAACGCCACCACAGCGAAGACGCCCAGGCGGATGTCGTCCTCCGTATAGCCCAGCTTGCGCCCTTCCTGGTCCGCCAGGCGGATGGCCTGCCGCACCTGATTGCGGAAAGACTCCGCATCGTTGACCGCCTGGCGGTTCGAGCGAAGCCGTACCACCGCGGTCAACATCTCCTGGAAAACTAAGGCAAGATTCTCGTTGCGCCGTTGGGCCGGGGTTTCCGGTGAGGGGACTGCCGTAGGCGATGCATTCATAGAATTTTGACGGGGCTCCGGCTCCTTACTTTATGACTCCAGTACAACCAGCAGCTCAATCTCAGGATCAGGCAATTCGCCGGGCACGTAAACGCCCACCTGACGGGACTGGACCATGTGCTCCCAGCAGGGTCCTGCCTTATCAACACTAAAATACTGGTAGTCCACCCGGGGGTTAATTGCCGGCGGCGGCACAGGGATGTGCTTGAGGGTCATCCCCGGCAGGGCGCGAGCAACAAGCTTAGGCACAAACTCCTTCGAACATACCTTGACCAGTCGCGGCGTGCCCGAGATCAGTTCCGCCTCGCCAATCTTGGAACGGATCGCAAAGATCCAGCGGGAATGCACCAGCGTCCTGGAGTCGGCGATCTGGCCCTCCCAGAAGTAGTTGGCTGACTTCGTCAGCGAAATGCTCACGCAATTGCTGGGCACCACCAGTTCCAGGTGGGTCCGGATGTGGTGATCGAGAGTATCGAAGCACTCAGCCAGTTTGGCGTGGTTGTAAAGCGGCAGGTTCGCGGGATGCGAGTCGAGGCCAAATGTGCATAGCGACCCGGCCAGGCGCGCCATCTCCGTGTACAACTCTTCCGGGTGGCCCGACTTGCTGAAACAGAGGTGCCGCAGGGGCGTAAGCGACGCATTCACGCAATGCAGAAACCATGCATTGCTAATCCCTTGCGCGGAGAAGCCGGAAGCCGTCCCGGCCGAAAGATCCTTCGGCTTGGCCACCGCCCGGCTCTTCTCGTCCAGGATCTCCACCAACCTGCGAAGCAGTACCATCAGCCGTTCGCTGCCCTGGATGCGCAGCACCGGCGGGACAAAGTTCGAGTCGTAGACATACTGCCCGGCGGCGTCGCGGCGGACCCGTGCAATCGGGATGGCCAGTTCGCCATGGAGTTCAGATTCCACCAGGATGCGGAGATTCTTGCGCGCCAGCCGCAACTGCTTTGAGTCCATGCCCGTAAGTTCGTCGGGCATGTCCACCGTCTGCGGCGCATAACGGAGCCCGGGCTCCACTTGTTCACTGGCCGAACAGTTGGCGCTGATCTCCTGAAACGGCGAGATAGCCAGGAAGACGTCCACGGATTCCCGCATCGGCGGAAACACTTCGGCAATGGCGCGGGAAGCCGGACCGGAGTCAGGATCGGGCACGGCGAAGACCAGCCCGTCAGGGAAGATTCCGCTCGCGTGGATCAGCGTGACCAGGCCGTTTCGAATCGCGTCCTTGTCCAGTTGAAACGCGGCCAACCCCCAGGGCTCATAGGCCAGGTTAGCGGCCGTGAAGTGGACGAGGTTCTCGAAATACCGGTTTTGAGCCTGAAAATGCTGCGGCCCGAGGTGCATTCCCTCCGACCAGACTACACGGCTCAGCGTCTTCATATGCACTCCATTTTCTGGCGAGCCGTCTCCTCCGCGAGACTTATAATAGTACTCGATCGAGGCGGCGGGAACCATGAGCTTCTATAGCAGATACGAGTTGGTGAAGCTGGTCCGGAACGGGGAACCGAAGTCCTTCCAAGCCCGGGAGATCCAAACGGGACGGAACGTGTTGCTCCACTTGTGGGGTATGGGCGACGACAGCAGGCGTTCACCGCTCCTCCTCCATCTGAGGGATCAGATGCGGCTGGACCCAACCACATTGATGGGCGTGGTCGTGGAAGTCCAGGAGGCAGCCGAGCCGCCGTACGTCGTGACGACGTTCGATGAAAACTTCACAAATCTCGAACAGTGGATCAACACGAGACTCCACGGCGGCAATGACGAGCCGACGGCGGTCTCCCTGGCCGCTTCGCCCCAACCTCCGCCGCTGCCTGTCGTTCCACCGCCCGTTCCCAGTGCCCCTGCCCCGCAACCGCCCAGGGCGGAACCCGGCGAATTCACGCGCATGTTCGCCGGATCGCCGGCCCAATCCCCTGCTCCGCCGCCCGCGCCGAAAGCGGAGCCGGGCGAGTTCACTCGCTTGTTCGACTCGGCTCAACCCGCGGCCCAACCCCCGGCGGTCCCCCCGGTTGGTTTTCAGCCGGCTGCACCAGTGACTCCGGCTCAGCCCATTGCACCGCCAGCCGCGGCGCACACGCCCGGCGAGTTCACCCGGATGTTTGGAGGTGCCGTCGCACAGCCGGCGTCTCCAGTCCCCCAACCGCCGTTCCAGCCGGAGCCCGCCACGCCCCAGGCCCAGCCGCAACCGCAGTATCGTCCGCTCGTCAACGAGCCGCCCAGACCGCCGGTGCCCCAGCCTCCCGCCTACCGGCCGCCGGCAGGCCAGTCCCCGCTGCAGCCTCCTCCGCCGCCCCCCAGGTCGGACGAGGGCGATTTCGCGAAGTTCTTTGGATCGCCTCTCGGCGCGAGTTCCCTGCCCGTTGAGGAGATCGAACGCGGGGTCGTCGCACCACCCCCGTCCGATCCCGCCAGCCGCCCCTTCAGCGGTCCCAGCGATTTCACGATCCAGTTCGGCAAAGATCAGCACGGATTGCCCGCCCAAGGCTCCACACCCGCGCCTCCAGCTCATTCGCCGATTCCGGCAGGCGCAACGGGTTTGTTTTCCGGCTCGGACCGTCCCGGCTCCATGCCGCTGGCGCAAACCGCGCGGCCCGCCGGCCCCAGCGAATTCACCCGCGTGTTGCAGGGACCTCATCTCCAGCAATCAGGAGACATGGCTCCAGCCCCGCCGTTCAATTCCGCCCCGATGCCCGGCGCCGTACCACTGCCGCCGCCACCCAAGAAGAACAATTTACTGGGGATCCTGGTTGCGGTACTCAGTTTCCTGCTCATTCTCTTGTTGATCACGGTAGTTGTTCTGGTGTTCAAGAGGTAGGCAACAGAACGATCAGCTCCAGCTTCGGGTTAGGGAAGTCGCCCGGCACATAAACGGCCAGATTGCGTGCCCGCTCTATGGCCTCCCAAGCCAAGCCCGACTGGCTGAGGCTGAAGTATTGGTAGTTCAACTTCACAGGAATTGAACTAGGCGGAGCCACCTGATGAGCAATCGGTACACCCGGCAATGCCTGGCGGACCAGGTGCTCAATGTGGGTAGCGGAGCACACCTTGATGAGTTGCGGCCCCTTCACCATCAACTCGGCTTCGCCGATGTCCGCGGCAACCGCAAGATACAGCTTGGTGTTCTGAAGGTACTTCTCTTCACTCAGCGTCGCCCCGTAGATGGACGGGCGGACGAGACGCAGCGGCAGGGACACGAAGTTGCTGGGTACAACCGTCTCCAGCAGGTGCATCAGTACCGATTCGAGCTCGGCCATCCGTTCACCCAGGTCCTCGTGATCGTACGAGGGGAGATCTCTTGATTGGACCTCCATGGAAAATGTGGTGAGGACCGACGCCAGCGACTGCATCAGCGCGAACAACTCTTCCGGGTGTCCGCCTCTCGTTTCATAGAGATGGCGCAGCCCCGGCAAATGCGAATTGACTGAGTACAACAGCCAGAAGTTGGCGATGTCACCGACGGTAAACTCGGCCAGGCTCTGGTTCTTCTGCCTGCGCAAGGCGCTCAGCATCGAACTCTTGGCGGAGAGGATCTCCAACAGTCGGCGCGCCGTACCTACCACCGTTTCACTCGCCCGGATATCCAACAGCGGTGGCACAAATCGAGGGTCGAACTCCAGGGTATCGGCAGCGGTTCGCCGGACGCGAGCAAGCTTCAGCAGCGAGTGCCCCTGCCGGTTCTCTCCTTCGACCAGGATCCGCAGGTTCTTCCGGGCCACCTGCACCGGCCGCTCGGTCTGGCCGCTGTTCTCGTCTCGAAACACAGCCACCTCAGCCAGATAGCGTGTGTCGAGCCCGCGGCCGGGCACCGAGACATTCACTGAGTTCTCACGGTATTCGGGAATGGCCAGGAAGATGTCCAGCGTCTCCTGCCCGGGCCGGAAATACTCGGCTAGATGCTTGGCGGCGGGCGGCGTATCCGCACCGGGAATCTCGAACGGAGAGCCATCCGGAAACAGCCCGCTGCCCTCCCTGAGTCCGGCCGCGCCTCCATTCAGTGCCTCATGATCAAGCTTCAGCCGGGAGAAACCCCACGGCCTGTAATGCAGCGCCTCCGCGCGAAAGTGCAGCAGGCTCTCGATAAACCGGTCCTGCGCCTGCAAATGCTGAGGCGTCAGAAATGTCCCTTTGGACCACAGTACCGGCTGGAGGATCCGCATCGAATCACACGTTAGCACAGAGCCTGCACCGGCAATAGCCATGCTGTCTCCAGGCTTCAGCCGAAGCACCTCGGCCAGACCATCCCGGGCGGGTTGGCACCCCGAGCGCCGCTCTCGACCCTCGAATGAACCTCATCATTAACGTAAGCGTGGAAACCCTCACTGTCCCCTCATGCGGCCCACGGCGATCCGGATCCCTGTTATGCTCAAACCCTGTAGGGGTTCCTCGGCCTCTCAAAATCATGTCCTCTCCTGGGTCTTCGGCGGACGATACGGTTCAATTGCTCAGGCGCTGGAGTGACGGCGACCTGAGTGCTCGAGACGTGCTTATGTCGCAGGTCTATGATGAGCTGCGCGCCTTGGCCCGTCGTGCACTTTCCAGGGAACAAAACGCGAATACACTGCAGCCGACGGCCTTGGTGCACGAACTCTACGTGCGCCTGATCGGACAGAGCGCGGTGGATATCCGGGATCGCGGCCACTTTTTCGCAGTCTCCGCCACTGTCATGCGCCATATCCTGGTCGACCACGCACGAGCCCGCCAGGCCCAGCGAAGAGGGGGCGGAGCCATTCAGGTTGAGATGAAGGACGCAATCGCCTCCACGAATCCCGACATGGACATCCTGGCCATCGACCAGGCCCTGGCCAGGCTCGAAGCCCTGGATGCCCGCAAGGCGCGCGTCGTCGAGATGAAGTTCTTTGCGGGACTCACTGAGCACGAGATTGCGGGCGTCCTCAATGTTGGCCGGGCGACAGTGGAACGGGATTGGGCTTTTGCAAAGAGTTGGCTCCAAATACAGATGGAATCGCACCGCTCCGATCCGCTATAGAGAATATGACCGATTCGCGCTGGCAACGCGTCGAGCAGCTGTTTCACGAAGCCAGAATTCTGCCCAGGGACGAACGAACCCAATTCCTGAGCCAGAGCTGCGCCGGCGACGACATCATGCTGAATGCCGTCCTGCGGATGATCGATGCCACCTCGGCGGCCGACGCTCTCTTCGAGAATCCGGCAGCTCTCGCGGCGCTGATTGATCCGCCCCAGCAACCGGTGGTGGATCCCGCCCTCGGCTCCATGCTGGGCGTCTGGCAGATTGACCACGCCCTGGCCTCGGGTGGAATGGGCGACGTCTACCTGGCGCACCGCGCCGACGACCAGTTCCAGAAGAAGGCCGCGGCCAAACTGTTGCGGCGCGGGCTGCATTCCGAACATCTGCGGCGCCGGTTCCTGGCGGAACGGCAGATCCTGGCCGGCCTAGAACACCCGAACATCGCGCGCCTGCTCGACGGCGGCCTCTCCGCCGACGGGATGCCGTTCCTCATCATGGAGTTCGTCGAGGGCCAGCCCCTGGACGCATACTGCAACAGCCGGAACCTGGGCATTCGGGCCCGTTTGGAGATCTTCCGCCACGTCTTCGCAGCAGTGAGTTACGCCCACCACAACATGGTGATTCACCGGGATCTGAAGCCATCGAATGTGATGGTTGCCTCCAGCGGCGAAGTGAAGCTGCTCGACTTCGGTATCGCCAAACTCGTGGACGAACCCGATGACGAGGACATGACGTCCACGACCTCGGTCATGATGACGCCACGTTACGC
Organism: Paludibaculum fermentans; assembly: GCF_015277775.1. NCBI lineage: Bacteria > Pseudomonadati > Acidobacteriota > Terriglobia > Bryobacterales > Bryobacteraceae > Paludibaculum > Paludibaculum fermentans. The sequence continues at coordinate 8,436,419 of NZ_CP063849.1, read as the reverse complement.
CAGCCCGGAGCAGGCCCTGGGGAAACTGGTCAACGCACAATCCGACGTGTACTCGCTGGGCGTGATGCTTTTCGAGTTGCTGTGCGGCCGCAGTCCTTACTCCACCACTCAACGCACCGTGGCTGAATGGTTCATCGCCATCCAGAACGAGGAATGCCCGCCGCCCAGTCACGCGGTCCAATCCCCTGCGCTCCGCAAGGAGTTGAGCGGGGACCTGGACCTCATCGTGGCCAAGGCGCTGCGCAAGGAACCGCAGGAGCGCTACGCCAGCGTCGAGCAGTTCGACGCGGATATCCAGGCCTACCTGGAAGGGCGGCCCATCACGGCGCGCCCGCAGACCACTGCCTACCGCATCGGGAAGTTCGTCCGCCGCCACAGGGCGGGCGTCCTGTCGACGACAGCCGCGGTCCTCCTGCTCATCGCAGGTCTCATCACGACGCTCTGGGAAGCGCACATTGCCAAAACCGAACGGCTAAGGGCGGAAAAACGGTTTGTCCAGGTGCGCGACCTCGCCCGGTTGAGCCTGTTCGACCTCTTCGACATCGTCAAGGACATGCCTGGTTCCACGCCCGCCCAGCAACTGCTGATTACCAAGTCCCTGGCGCACTACGAAAACCTGGCCAAGGAAGCGACGGGCGATCCCGCCATGCTGGGCGAACTGGCGGAAGCCTACGCACGCCTGGGGAATCTGTACGGCAATCCCTACTCCACCAACATTGGAGATACCAAGAAAGCGCTGGAGACCTACCGGCGCGGCTTGGAGTTGCTGAAAGGAATCCCCGAAGGCTCCGGGCCCATTCCGATGGAGAAGTCCCGGGCCCTGCTGTATTCCAGCCTGGGTGAGGTGACCGCCTACTCCGGAGAAACTCCGAAAGGGGTGGAATACATGCGGCACTGCATCCGGCTGCTGGAGGGACTCGATGCGCGGGCTCCAAACTCGGCGGAGATCCTGGTGGAGCTCTCGGGCGCGCGCGGCACCCTGGGCGACCATCTGGCCGGAATCGGCACTGGAGTCGTGATCGACAAAGAGGGCGCCATCGCGGCATTCAAGAGTCAACTGGCCACGGTCGAGGTGCTCTCCAAACGGACCGACGTCGCCCCGGCCGTGCTCACGCGCGCCAGACGTGGCGTCAGCATTGCCTGCATGAAACTCGGGCAATGCATGCAGGATTTCGGCCGGAATGAAGAGGCCCTGCCCTGGTATCGCCGGTCCCTCGATGCGTTGGATCGCATGGACGCGGTGGAGAACTCCTCCCTGGCAAACATGCGAATCCGCGTCACCCTGATTCGTGGGCAGGCCGCGACCCTCCTCAACCTCGGCCGCCCCAAAGAGGCCGTAGCGGTACTCAATCCGGCCATCGAGACCCTCCGGAATCTCTATCAGCGGGACGCACAAAACCGGCAGTTCGGCTACGGCCTCGTCACCTTCCTGAAAACCCGCGGTGACTGTTACCAGCAGGCAGGCGAAACGGCAGCAGCGTTGGACGACTACCGGGAAGCAGAACGCCGGGCCACCCTGCAGGTGCAGGAGGACCCGGCGAATGCTGTCATCAAGGGCCGCCTCGATGACCTGCGCAAGCTGATCGCCGAGACGGCCGTAGTCAAAAAGTAGCCGGCTTGGTTAGGGCAATTCCCGCACGGCAATGTTGCGGAACTTCTGCTTGCCGCCTTCCTTCCAGATCTGCGTGCCGCCATGCACCTGCACGGCGATCATGCCGTCCAAAGCGCCGTCAACGGAATGGTTCGCCACATCAGACCACTGCGTGACGAGAGTACCGTTCATCCACACCGAAATGCGTGGGATCTCCCCTTCGATCCGGGCCTTGATCACGTTCCACTCGCCGCGCTTGTAGTACTTCTCCCAGTCCTTGATGCTGAGCGAGGTCACGTCCTTCAGCCGCTCCCCATAGACTCCGCCCAGGGTGCCACCGTCGCGATAGTCGATCATCACCTGGTACGCCTCGCCCCGTTCGTTGGAGCGCAGGAAAAGCCCGCCGTCACAGCCCCAATCCGGGTTGAGTTCCAGGTAGACCTCAAAGTTCTTGTACTTCTTGTCGGTGAGCAGGATCCCGCCTTTGCCCACCGGGTTCTGCATGCCCACCAGGACGCCATTCTCCACGTGCCAGTCCGGCGTCGTGCCATGATGATTCGTCGTGCTGATGTGCCAGCCGGTTGTGTCCTTGCCGTTGAAGATCGGAGTGAACCCGGCCGGAATCCTTGCTTCGTCGGCCGTCACCGGAACCAATTCATACTTACGAGCCACGGGAATCGCGGCGGCCCGCTGCTTCGCGTCCAGCTCCGTATCGAGAGCATCCAGCGCATCCATCGCGGCCTTCGCTCCGGCCAGGTGGTCGGCTTCCAACGGCACTTCGATCGTGCGCCAGCGCGTATTGTGGATCCCAGTCCGCTTCATCGTCAGGGCGTGGACTTCGTTCGCCTGCTTCATCATCGGCGTGGGCCAGGCGGCCAGGTTCAGGCCTTCGCCCAACTGCTCGGCGGTGAACACGCCCACCTGCAATCCATCAATCCGCAAGGCGTAGTGCCCGGGCTTCAGGCCGCTCACCTTCAGCGTCTCCCGGTCGAACTTCTCGAGGAAATCGGCAGACTTGACCGCCAGCGCGGTTGCCGCGTCGTTGAGGTCAACAGGCATGGGCAACGCTTGATCCGTCTGGCTCCAGCTCACTCCGTTCGAGGCCGAGAGACCGCTAATGGCGGTGTTCTTGCCCACAACCACTTTCGCGCCCTTGGCATCGATCTCGACCTCGCTCACCACCCCGGGAGCGCCCCAGGAATCCAGCAGCGCGGCCGCCATGATCAGGTGACCCGCGGCGCCGGGATGCACGCGGTCCGGGATGATGCGCGCCGCCAAGTCAGCATTGGTGGCCTGCGCCCGTTCCAGCATCTTGACCACCGGCCCGTTCAGATCCGCCACCTGCATGCTCTGCTTGGCGGCCATCTCTTGCAACAGGTCACCGAACTTGACCAGCACCGGGTTGTAGCCGCCGCCGGCCATCGCCGGGCGCGTCACTTCGTCATACGGGGAAGGGCGGATGAGAGTAATCCGGGCCGCGGGCGCAAGCGATTTGAGATCCTGCACCATCGACTCGAACCCCGTCTTGTACCAGTCGAAAACCGTCTGGTCGAAGGGCCGGTAGCGGCCATCGTTCATGCCGAGCATGATGGTCACCACGGTCGGCTTGTAGACCGCGACATCCCGCCGCAACCGCAGGCCGATAGGTCCGCCGCCTCCGCCGGTGACACGGTCGCCACCCCAACCTGAGTGCACGAAACTGACATCCAGCTGGGGATATCGCGTCCGGACAAAGGTCTCGACAAACGTCGTGTACAACCGCTGATCGGTGATGCTGTCGCCGTAAAAGACAACGCGGTCGCCGGATTTGAGATAGAACGCCGGCTGCGCCAAGGCCGCACACGCCAGCATTGTCAGGACAACCAGCACCCTGCCGGTAATTCGCATCGCACGCATGAATGGGGCTCCTGTCAGATCTTTAGTTTGAAATGAATATCGCTAAGTTCGCGCAGCCGCAACGCCGCCGCCTCGGGCGTGATGTCCCGCTGGGGCATCGCCAGCATCTCGTAACCAACCAGGAACTTGCGCACCGTGGCGGACCTCAGCAGCGGCGGATAGTAGTGCGCGTGCAGATGCCAGGCTTCCCTGCTGCTCGTGGCGGGGCGCTGATGGAATCCGCCGGAATAGGGGAACGACACCTCGAACAGGTTGTCATAGCGCGTAGTCAGCTGCTTCAGGATATCCGCCAGTCCGTTGCGCTCATCCGATGTCAGTTCGTCCAGGCCGGACGCGGCCCGCCGGCTGATGACCATCGTTTCGAACGGCCACACGGCCCACCACGGCACCAGCGCCACAAAATGCTCATTGACGCTCACCAGGCGCTCGCCGGCCGAAAGCTCAAACTCCAGATAATCGGACAGCAGCGTGCGGCCATTTTCACGAAAATAGGAATTTTGCGCCGCGTCTTCTTTTGCGATTTCGTTCGGAATTGTGGAACTGGACCAGATCTGGCAGTGTGGATGCGGGTTCGAGCAGCCCATCATCTCGCCGCGATTCTCGAAGATCTCGACGTAGGCGATCCCGGGAGTTCCGTTCAGTTCGACGTACTGCTCAGTCCACGTATCCACGACCCTGCGGATCTCTTCGACCGCCATCTCCGCCATGGTCAAATCGTGCCTCGGGGAAAAGCAGATCACCCGGCAAAGTCCCGACACTCCCTCAGCCTGCAGCAGGGCATGCGGAGCCACCTGGCCGGCCGGCGTGCCGGGGATCAACGCCGCAAAATCATTGTCAAACGCAAACGTCCCGGAATAAGCGGGGTTTCTATGGCCCCCCGCGCGCTCATTCCCAGGGCAGAGATAGCACTTCGGATCGTAGGCCGCCCTCGTTTCGGGCGGGACCTTTTCCATCTGCCCCTGCCAGGGGCGCTTTGTCCGGTGCGGAGAAACCAGAACCCATTCTCCGGTCAGCGGATTCAATCGGCGGTGGGGATGTTCCTTGAGGTCAATCATTCAGACACAGCTCTCCCGGATATCCTATCGCGATACGCAGCACGGCTAGCAGCCTGTGGCGGAAGCCGCGCAGCAGCGGGTCTGCGGCCAGAGCCTGCTAGACTCACCTATTCGGAGCCGCCGCATCAGTGAACACCATTCTCCTCAGCCGCCTGATGGTTCTGGGCGCAGCCCTGCTCTTCTCCACCGGAGGAGCGGCGATCAAGGGAACCACCTTGAACGGTTGGCAGACCGCGGGCCTGCGGAGCATCGTAGCGGCGATCGCCCTGCTGGCTCTCGTTCCTGAGGCGAGGAAAGGCTGGACTTGGCGCGTCTGGCCCGTGGGCCTCACTTACGCGGCCACCTTGGTCACCTACGTCCTGGCCATCAAGCTGACTACCTCGGCCAATGCCATCTATCTTCAATCCACCGCGCCGGCCTACCTGCTGGTGATCGGCCCGTTGTTCCTCAAAGAACGCATCCACAAACGCGATATCTTGTTCACGCTGGCCCTGGTCGCCGGCATGACCTTGTTCTTCACAGGCGTTGAGAATCCCATTGCCACGGCGCCCAACCCGGCCCTGGGCAATATCTATGCGGCGATCTCGGGCGCTGCCTACGCCTTCACACTCGCGGGCCTCCGTTGGCTGGCTCACACTCCGGGCAACCAGGGCGGAGCGCTGGCTACGGTCGTCGCCGGTAATTCGTTAGCCTTCGCGATCTCCATGCCCATGGCGCTGCCCATTCCTTCGATTTCTGGAGTGGACACCGCCGTACTTCTCTACCTGGGCATCCTGCAGATCGGCCTGGCCTATCTGTTGCTGACGCGGGGCATGAAACAGGTGCCGGCTTTCGAAGCGTCCACCCTGCTGCTGCTGGAACCTGTGTGCAATCCCATCTTTACCTGGTTCTTCCACGGTGAACGTCCGGCCGCACGCGCATTAGCGGGCGGAGGCGTGATCCTGGCCAGCACCTTCGTGAAGCTCTGGCACGAGCGCCGCGCAGCCTGACCAGCTATTCCAGCCCCATCTGCGACAGGCGATAGCGCAGCGCGTTGCGCGAAAGCCCCAACAGCCGCGCCGCCTGGCTTTTGTTGCCCGCCGCCCTGCGAAGGGCCTCCCGGATCAACTGCTGCTCGTGCTCCTCCAGCGAAACCCCCTCCGGCAGGAAATCGTTCACGATCGCTGAGCCATTCCCGTTTCCGGCGCTGCCAGGGACCGCTCGCCGCGGCGCGTGGTCCAATCGGATGTCTTCCGGCTGCAACTGCGTTCCCGTCGCGTAAAGCAGGCTGCGCTCAATGGCATTCTCCAACTCGCGCACGTTGCCCGGCCAGTGATAGGCCATCAGCTTCTGGCTCGCCGCCTCGGAAATACCCTCCACCTGCGAGCCCAACTCCCTCGCAAATTTGCGGAGGAAGTTCTCCGCCAGCACCGGGATGTCCTCCGCACGCTCCCGCAGTGGGGGGATCGTCAGCGGAAAGACATTCAGCCGATAGTAAAGATCCTCACGGAAGTTGCCTTCTTCCAGGGCCCGGCGTAGATCCACGTTTGTAGCCGCAATCACGCGGACATCGATCTGGCGGGTCTTGTTGCTGCCCAGGCGCTCAAACTCGCGCTCCTGCAGGATCCGCAGCAACTTCACCTGCACGGCGGTCGGCACGTCTCCGATCTCATCCAGAAAAACCGTGCCGCCCTCAGCTTGTTCAAACTTGCCTGGCTTGCTGGTCGCGGCTCCGGTGAACGCACCCTTCTCATAGCCGAAGAGCTCGCTTTCCATCAGATTCTCGGGGATGGCGGTGCAGTTGATCTTGACGAACGGGTGGGCACTGCGCGGTGAGTGGTGGTGAATGGCGCGCGCGATCAGGTCTTTGCCGACGCCGCTCTCGCCACACAGCAGGACAGTCGTACGCATGGGCCCCACGCGCAGCACTGACGCCAGGATCTCCTGCATCTTTGGCCCTGAGCCGATGATGTTCTCGAAGCGATAACGGTGCCCGAGTTCCTCTTTGAGCCGCGTGTTCTCTTCACGCAGGGATTGAACTTCCAGCGCCTTGCGCACGACGGCCATGAGGTGGTCCATCGAGAACGGCTTCGGCAGAAAATCGGCCGCGCCCTTCTTCATGGCTTCGACGGCGATCTCCACCGTGCCGAAAGCAGTCATGACGACCACAGGCAGGCGCGCGTTTTGCCGCTGAATAGCCTGCAGCAGCGAGAGTCCGTCCATGGCGGGCAGGCGCAGATCGGTCAACACCAAGTTGGCCCGGTCGCTCATGCGCAACGCCGCCTCGGCTGAGCCCGCAGTCTCAACCTCATATCCGGCCGACTCAAGCTGCAGGCTCAGTACGCGGCGTAGTTTTTCTTCGTCTTCAACAATTAGGATGCGCGCCATCATGCCCGCCCTTATCATCTCTCAAGCGATACGTCTCGACAATTGAGACGTCGCCGGGCGGGTGCGCGGTTCCGCTGGATCGCGGGGAGGGTGTTACCAGACCGGCGTCGGACGGCTGATTACTTCGGGTTCAGGAAACCAGCAATAACCCAGGCGAACAATGGTTTTGATGGCCGCGGCTTCACGCCCCAGCTTCCGCCTCAGTCTCTGCACGTGCACGTCGACTGTTCGCGTGCGCGCCCCGTCCGAATATTTCCAGACCGTTCGAAGCAACGTCTCCCGGCTGATACACCGGCCCGGATTCTGCATCAGAGTTGTGAGCAGTTCACGCTCTTTTCGGGTCAGCCGCGTGGAGGACACGGCCGAAGGTGCCGCAACGGCCACTGCCGTCGCGCCGATTGTCAGCCCATTCATAGTTGCAAGCGAACTCATGATCATTCGACTCCTCAAGTGAGGTTCCTAGGGCTCCCGTCCTTGGTCAGTGCCAAAGGCGTCATGGCCCTATGCTTTCAATAGACGGACCGCGTCGAAAATTGTTCGCAGAAAGTTTCGGCTCGCTGAAGAAATATCTCTCTCGCGAGCCGAGTTTACATAGATTAAAGCGCGGATTCGGCTTTCGCCTTGCGATCGCTCGGCGGGGCCTGCGGCAGGGTCACCAGGAACAACGATCCGCGCTCCGGCTGGCTCTCTACCGTGATCCGTCCACCATGCTCGTCCACGATCTTGGCGCTGATCGCCAGACCCAGCCCAACCCCGCTCGGCTTGGTGGTAAAGAAGGGGTTGAAGATCTGCTCGCGATGTTCCGGCTGAATCCCGTGGCCGCGATCAATCACCGCGATTTCGACAATCCCTGGTCCGCCACGGGTCTTTACCGTCACCGTACGGCCGGGCTCCGATGCCTGCACGGCGTTGCGGATCAGATTAAGAATCACCCGCTCCAGCAGCTCCGCGTCCGCCTCTATGAGGGGAATTCCCGGGTCGTAGTTCTTGTGGATCAGCAGAGGCGAATCCGGGGTAATCCGGCCCAGTTGGTCAATTACCATGTCGATCAGCGCATTCAGGTCGGTCGGCGCCAGCCGCAGCTTCACCGGACGCGCAAACTCGAGGAACCGGGTGATGAGCGAATTCGTGCGGTCCACCTCAGTGGAGATATAACCGGCCAGTTCGTGGCCCAGCTCGTTGCCGGGCTCGATCTTCTCCATCAGGATCTCCGCTGACGCCTTCATCGTGCCCAGCGGGTTCCGCAGTTCGTGAGCCAGTCCGGCCGTCAACTGCCCCAATGCGGCCAGCCTCTCGCTGCGCCGGACCGAAGCCTCGGCCTCGCGCAACCGGCGATTGGCCTCTTCCAGATCAGCCGCGGCCGCCTGGGCCCGCCGTGCCTCATTGCGATTCGCCTCCACCAGCCCGTACGTCAGGTAGGCGACCACCGGCAGGAAGATTACGCGAAGGCTCAGATCCCGCAGGTACACCCAGTCCATCATGTAGTCCAGGCTGTAGGCCAGTGGGATGAACGCCAGGTAGGCAATGCAGGCGACCAAAGTGACGGCGGTAGTACCCAGGGCCCCAAGGGTGGTTGCCGCCGAAACCACCGGCAGTATAAGGATCAGGTAGTAACTGGAGGCGATCCCGCCGGTCACACCGATCAGGAGGAATCCCAGCACCAGCTTGACCGCCGTGACGGCCAGATTCCCTCTCCGCGAACTCAGTGCTTCTATCCGCGGAGCAACCACTTGGAGAATAGCCAGGGCCGTCAGCATCTCCAACTCCGCCGTACCCCGCGTGGGACTCACCCAGGCAAGCGCGGAGAACAGCAGAAGCCAAACCAGATCCTGAGGGTACAGAATCCGTTTCCACCGGGGAGTGGGCGATTCGTCCTGCAAGCCGCCATCTTAGCGCAGCCGGGTGTCGAGATCCCGCGCCAACCCGTTGCCGTGTTGTGGCACAATAGGTATCGTCTCGCGAGTTTGTCCATGAATTCCCTCGAATCCCCACAGAACATCGACGCCACTAATCCGGTTGAACCGTCGGCCGCTACACCCGAAGAAACCAGCTTCGGGGACGTGTTACGGCAGTTCGAAGCCGAGCATCACGGCGCAGAAGGCCACGACGCTGCAATGGAAGGCACCATCGTCTCGGTGTCGGAAGAAGCAATCGTCGTCAATGTCGGCCGTAAGATGGAGGGAATCCTTAAGCCCGATACCCCCGGTCTGCCCGCGAATCTGGCCCCCGGCGACATCCTGCTGGTGAACATCAGCGGTCGCACGGATGACGGGTACTACACCCTTTCCACCATTCGCGTGGAGCAGCCCAAGGACTTTACCGGTCTCCAGGCAGCCTTCGAAGCCAAGGACGTCATCGCCGGCATGGTGAGCGAACTGGTCAAGGGCGGCCTCCGAGTACAGGTGGCTGACGGTGTACACGCCTTCCTGCCTGCCTCGCGCAGCGGTATCCGCGAAATGAGCGACCTGGCTCGCCTCGTGGGCCAGCAGATCGAGTGCCGCATCACGAAACTGGACGTCGCCAATCCCGACCGTCCCGACGTGGTGGTGGACCGCCGGTCTGTCCTCGAAGAGCAGTCGGCTGTGGCCAAGCAGGCCGCGCTTTCCGGTTTGAAGGAAGGCATGGTCGTCCAGGGCCGCATCCGCAGCCTGACCGACTTCGGCGCCTTCGTGGAAATCGCCCCCGGCATCGACGGGCTGCTGCACGTCACCGATATGAGCTGGCACCGCGTGGAGAAGCCATCTTCGCTGTTTACTCCCGGCCAGTCTATCGAGACCAAAATTCTCAAGATCAACCGCGAAGCCAAGAAGATCTCCCTTGGTCTCAAGCAGTTGACACCTGATCCGTGGTCGCAGACCATCGCCACCCTGAAGTCTGGCGACCGTGTGAAGGGCAAAGTGGTCCGCCTGGCGGATTTCGGCGCCTTTATCGAAATCGCACCCGGGGTCGACGGTCTCATCCATCTCTCTGAGATGTCCTGGACCAAGCGCATCCGTAAGCCCAGCGATGTCCTGCAGATCGGCGAGGAAGTCGAAGCCGTGGTCATTGAGATCAAGGCCGCCGACAAGCGCATCTCGCTTGGCCTCAAGCAGGCACTCGGCAACCCCTGGGATCAGGTGGAAACCAAGTTTCCGGCAGGCACCGTGGTGGAAGCCGCGGTCACCAACCTGGCTCAGTTTGGCGCGTTCGTCGACCTTGGCGATGGAATCGAAGGCATGATCCACGTCGGCGACATCACCCGCGAAAAGCGCATTCAGCACCCCAAAGAGATGCTCAATGCCGGCCAGAAGGTGAAGGCCGTCGTGCTCGAGGTCGACAAGGAAAAGAAGCGGATCCGGCTGGGCATGAAGCAGCTGGAACCGACCTCGGCCGATACGTTCATCTCCGAGCACCAGATTGCCGAGCTGCTCACCGGCCGGGTGGTCGAAGTGCACAGCTCTCACGCCAAGATCGAACTGGGCGAGGGCGTCCATGCCCGCTGCAAGACCCGCGAGGACGTGGCAGCCGCTCAATCGGCCGGTCCGTCGGCCGCTGATGTGGACGATCTGGCCGCCATGCTCGCCTCCCGCTGGAAAGGTGGAGCCTCCTCGGCCGCCGCCAATTCCAAGGACACGTTGCGCATTGGTCAGATTCGCCGCTTCCGCATTACGGCCATGGAGGCCGCACACCGCCGGATCGAGGTCGAACTGGCGGATTGACGGAACTTAACGAGACCTTTTCTCGTCTACCTCGTCTAGACTCTTCGGGGAACGCCCCGCAAGAGGTAACGGTGAAAAGTGGAGCTTCTTTGGCGATCGAGGTCGGCATGGCCCGAACCGCCGAGTCGACATCAAGGATGGACGAGGCCGCGCTGATCCGTGCCGCTCAGGCGGGTGACCAGGATGCATTTGAGCATTTGGTCCGGAACTACGATCAGAACGTGCTGCGCCTGGCAATGAACCTGTTGCGGTCCCCGGAAGACGCCTACGACGTCTATCAGGAGGCGTTTCTCCGGGTCTACCGCAACCTGCAGAGCTTTCGCTTCGATTGCAGCTTTCACACCTGGCTGTATCGCATCGTCACTAACCTCTGCCTCGATCATCTCCGTAAGAAGAAAGTACGCAAGACCGAATCCACGATCATGGAGACCGAGGACGGCCCCCTCGATCGGCTGGATTCCCTCCCCGAGCAGCGTGCTCACGGCGACCCCCAACGTTCACTCCTAAGTAGAGAATTGCGCGGCAAGATCGAAGAGGCGCTGACGGGCATGACCGCCCGCGAGCGCATGGTCTTCGAGATGCGGCACTATCAGGGCATGCGATTGCGCGCCATCGGCGAAGCGCTGGGCACCACCGAGGAAGCCGCCAAGAACTGCCTGTTCCGCGCCACCCAGAAGATGCGTTCGGCATTGGGAGAATTCGTATGACCTGCGAGACTGCCAAGCAGCAACTTGTGTTCCTTGTCTACGGCGAACTGTCGTTTGACGAAGAGGAACTGGTCGAACAGCACCTTGAGTCCTGCACCGAGTGCCAGATTGAACGCGTCCGGCTTGAGGCGATGAACTCGATGCTGGATCCGGGTGAGGCCGAGATCCCGGCCGGCCTTCTGGCCCGTTGCCGCCGCGATCTGGCCGTTAAAGTCCAGGAAGAGCGATCGGCACCCCGCCGACGCATCGCACTGGCAAGCATGTGGCGAAACTGGGTTGTGGCCCCGCCAATGTGGCTTAGACCGATTGGTGCCGTCGCAATGCTGGCCCTTGGTTTTTTCGCCGCCCGCCTCGTTCCCTCCGACTCCCCCGTCCTCTCCCACATGGGTACCTCCAGTGACACCGCTCCGATGGTGAGCCGTGTGCGCTATGTGGACCCGGACGAATCCGGACGAGTCCGCGTGATGTTCGACGAGACGCATCAGCGCGAGGTCAGCGGCGATGTCAAAGACGCCAACATCCGGCGGCTCCTGCTGGCGGCTGCGGTGGATCCCGGCGACCCGGGCCTCCGCGTTGAATCCATCGACATTTTGAAGCGGCAATGCTCGGATGACGAAGTCCGGCGCGCGCTGCTCAATGCATTGCGGGGCGACCCGAACGCCGGCGTCCGGCTGAAGGCTCTTGAAGGCCTCAAGGCCTATGCGCAGGATCCGGAAACGCGCAAAGTCCTAGCCCAGGTTCTGCTTTCGGACGACAACCCAGGCGTTCGAACCCAGGCGATCGACCTCCTGGTTCAAAACAAAGAGCCCGAAGTGGCTGGAGTGCTGCAGGAACTCCTTCGCCGTGAAGAGAATAGCTACGTCCGGTCCAAGAGCCAGAAGGCTTTGACCGAGATGAGGGCTTCCGTCGGTACTTTCTAGTCATGCGGCATCTGCTTCCGATCCTGGTGCTAACCGGCCTCACCGGTCACGCACAGGAGTCGGCCTGGAGTTCCGATCCAGCAGGATGGAACCGCACCACCATGGGTTCCGCCTGCCGCCAGGCCTCCAAACTCAAGGTGGTGACCCAGGGCCGGTTGACTGTCCTGACGGACGACCGGCACGACGTCGGCTTCAAATGGTCGTGCAAGACTGCTGGTAATTCCCGGGCGGAAGCCGAACATAAGATTCAGGCTGCCCGCCTGCGGGCCCAAGAACACGGCGGCGTCTGCATCCTGGTCGCTACGACTCCAGACGGACCGGTGGTTACCTCGGAACTGGTTGTCACGATCCCGCGCACAATGCGGCAGGTCTACATGGAGAGCCGGAACGGCTCGCTGAGCGGCAAATACCTAAAAGGCGAGATTGAGGCCGTTACGGCGGCCGGAAACGTCGATATGGACGATATCGACGGGAACGTCATCGCCCGCACGGGCGGGGGGTGCCTCACCTTTTCGTCCGTCACAGGCAGCATCCGCGGTCTCTCAGGCGGCGGCTGCATCAAAGTCGGCAAGGTGGGCAAGGAAGCGGTCCTGGAAACCGCGGGCGGCGAGATTCTGGTGGAAGAAGCCGCCAGTTGGCTCAGGCTCTCCACGGCGGGAAACATACACGTGGGCAAAGTGGCGGAGTCCGTCTTCGCGCATACCTCGGCAGGGCTCATTGAGGTGGAACAAGCAGGTGGCGTCGTCACGGCCGAGACCGGCGGGGGCACGATCCAGATTGGCAGCGCCAAAGGTGTCAGGTGCGAATCCGGCGGTGGAACCATCCGGCTGAAGAGCGTTTCCGGCGCGTTGCGCGCAGCTACGGCGAGCGGCAACATCTACGCCACCCTGGCGCCGGGGCTGATGATCGAGAACTCGTTTCTTGCGACCTCCCGGGGTGACATTACGGTATCAGTTCCGTCTAAAATGCCAGTGACGGTCAAGGCGCTGAATGAGTCGTCGACGTGGCTCGGCCGCGTGGTTTCCGACTTCCCGGAGATCCAGATCCAGCCCTCACAGGTTGGCCGCAACCGCAGGGTGCTGGCGCAGGGATCTTTGAATGGCGGGGGCCCGGTGCTGATGCTCTCCGCGACCAACGGAGCGATCTTTCTTCGGCGTATGAAATAGTGGGGTAAGCGGTAGCCGGCGCGCCGCTGATTCCAGTTGAACCGCTCACTTGCCGTTCCGGCTTCGACCGGAACGAAGCACTCCGGGCTAGCCCGGAGGCAAGAAGGGAAACGTGACATGCAGTTGGATCTGAAAATTGCCTCGAGACTCACCCGGATCGTTCTTCTTTCGACGTCCGTGGTGATTCTCTCCGCGCAGACGCCCGCGCCGGCGGCCTCGAGCGGACCGGAAGTGATCAAGATATATGGGCTGGGCGGCAGCTTTCTGGGCGTGGGCGTCCAGGAGATCAATTCAGAACGCAGCAAAGCCCTGAAGCTCAAGGACGAGTACGGTGTCGAGATCACCCGCGTCGATGACGACAGTCCCGCCGCGAAAGCCGGCCTGAAAGTTCATGATGTCGTGCTCGAGTACAACGGTCAGCGTGTGGAAGGTACCGAACAGTTCGTCCGGTTCGTACGCGAAACACCGGCCGGCCGCACCGTAAAACTGGCCATCAATCGTGCGGGATCGAACCAGACGCTGGCGGCTACCATTGGCTCCAGGAAATCGTCGTTCTCCAGCGCGGCCCCGCTGGAGAGTTTCCGGGTGGAAATGCCCAAAGAGATGGCGATGCCGGACATTCCCAAAGCGATGATGTCCTGGCGCAGCACGATGCTGGGCGTCGAAGCGGAATCGCTTGGCGAGTCGCAACTGGCAACGTACTTCGGAGTCAAGGAAGGCGTACTCGTGCGTTCGGTGATGAAGAGCACCGCGGCAGAGAAGGCGGGGATCAAGGCGGGCGACGTACTGATGAAGGTGAACGAGACTCGCGTGACCTCACCCCGCGACGTGACGAATGCCATCCGTGCGGCAAAAACGAATTCACGTCAAACCTACCCGGTGGTCCTCATGCGGGAGAAGAAAGAGCTTACGCTGACAGTCGCAATCGATGATGAAAGCAGCGACCGGACAGGGCCGCGCGGTCAGGCGATCAGCGTCCGGTAGCCTGGACCGTATTCAGTGCACTAGCCGCCTGCCGCATCAGCCGTCCGTTCGGGCCTGGTCGATGACGGCGCGGTGCACTTTCAGCAGGAGTTCGACTTCACTCCGCGGCACCTGCAGGGTGGCGGCAATCTGCTCCAGCGATTCTCCGCGGCGGTGCATGCGGAGAGCTTGGCCTCGCTTGTTGATGTTCATCGAGGCTGTGGGCGGCGGAGGCGGCATAGCCGGTGCGTCGGCGTGCTCGCCTGCTTCCTGAAGCGCGACTTCCAACCGGCTCAACGACGATTGAAAGGCAATCATGGCGGCGTCTCTCTGGCGCCGCTCAGCGGCCAACTCCTGGCGGAGCCCGGCATTCTCTTTCTTGACTGAGATGAAGAGAAAGAGGGAAAGCGACAAGCCCACGGCGAGCAGGAAGTAGTAACTAATCGGATGAACAATCCAATCCATGGCCAACCCCTTCCGTATAACGGCTGATGAAGTCCAAATCTTTAGCCGGCGAGTCCCAATATCCTTAGAACAAAGTACGAAGACGCTCATCCCGGCTGATGATCTCCTTGATCCGGACACCGTAGTTGCCCTCGACCACGACCACTTCGCCGCGTGCGATAACGCAGTTATTCACGATGATCTCCACCGGTTCCGCCACCGATCGATTCAGCTCAACAATGCTGCCGGTGGTGAGCTTGATGGCATCCTTCAGCCGCATTTGAGCACGGCCAAACGAGACGCCCACCGGCAGTTCCACTTCCATGAGGAGGTCGAGCGTCCGCGATGGCCGGCCCCCTCCGCCCTTCGATGAGAGCTTTTCCTCCGGCTCCTGTTGTGGAGCATCGGCCGCTGGTTGCAGGCAGTCCAGCAATTCCCTATTGGCTGCAATCCAACCGCAGCCCAGATCTCCTATGGCCGTGCGGACGGTCACTGCTTTCCATTCAAGCCCGGCCGGGACGGCGTCCCGTTGTTCTCCGGCGAGCAGGCAGATCTCCCGTTCCAGGCGGCCGCCAACCCCTCGGCTGATGGGCGACAGCGACTGTTGAAGCACTTCCAGGAACGTGCTGCGCGCTTCCGCGGTGTCGGAAGATGTTCCGCCCTCCTCCGTCAGACCCGCCGATTCGAGAACCTGTCTCCCCACGGCCAGCCAGATGGACTCCGGGAGCCATACCCACACCGCCGTTTCCTCCCCGGCATCCAACAACTGGCGCCAGATCAGGGCAGACGTTGGGACATCCGGCGGCACCTCCCGCTTCACCGCGGCGGCCTGGGCCAAAGCTCCAGTCATGGCGCCGATCGCCGGGCCGAGGCCCTGTGCCCATTCCTTGGCAAGCCACTCTGTCGTCTCAGCCATGGTGGTCTCTCTCAGATCCCTCGTTCAGTCGGCCACTTCTTGCGAAGAAAGGTCCTCAGACGGAGGATGGCCTGGGTCTTCAGTTGCGAAACCCGGGATTCATGCAGGTTGACCACTCTCGAGATCTCCCGCAAGGTGAGTTCCTCGTGATAGTAGAGGCCGATCACCGTGCGCTCGATGTAGGGCATGCGCGAGATCGCCTGCGACAGTATCTTTCGTAACTCACTTCGCTCGAGAACTCGCGAGGGCCAGTCGGCTTCCTTGTCGGAGACGAAACGCAGAAGGTCGCGCCCCTCCTCTCCAGGAGAGCCTTCCAGACTGCCGATGTTCAGCCCCCGAATCTCCACCAGCCACTCGTGATACTCTTCCAGCTCGACGCCCATTGCCGCGGCGATCTCCTCCTCGGTGGGTGCCCTTTGCAGTTCCTGCTCCAGCCCCGCAATGGCAAGCTCAATCTGCTTGCTGCGCCGTCTCTGCTGGCGCGGCGCCCAATCGAGCCCTCGCAGGCTGTCGAGAATGGCGCCTCGGATCTTGTACTCCGCATACGTCTTGAGCTTGACGTTTTGATTGGGATCAAACCGATCGATGGCGGAGATCAGGCCGACTATCCCAGTCGAGATCAGATCGTCGAGGCTTACGCTTTCCGGAAGCCGTTCGTGGATCCTCCGGGCAATCAATCTGACCTGCGGCAGATGCTCCAGAATCAGCTGCTCGCGATCTTCGCCGCATACGACGGCAGCCTTTGAATAGGGATTCATCTCACTTCACCTCGTTGTTTCAGGCATTCGCCGCCCTGGCTGCGCCGCCGAACAGCAAATCCATCAACAGGGGCTTCGACGCCATCTCCAGATCCTCCGGAACCCTTTGGCCCGTGCCCAGGCAGGAAATGGGCAGCCCCGTCGATATGGCAAACCCAAGCCAACTGCCGTGGAATGCCGTCTCATCGATATGTGTAAAGATCAGCCGGGCAGGCTTGAGCCGGCCCCACCGGCGCCACCCCCGCATCAGGTCCTCGTAGCGGGCCGTGGCTGGCAGCACCAGGTGTCTCTCGATTTCGGGGTGGCTGGTGAACGCCCGGGCCCACTCCTCGAAGCACTCCAGGTCACTGGGCCCGCAGCCGGGTGTATCGATGAGAACGACTTCTTTGTGCCGCTGCTCTACCAGCAATCTCGAAAGGGCGCCTGAATTTTCGGCCAGGGCGAAAGGCAGCCCCAGAATGGCGGCATAGGCACGAAGCTGCTCCGCGGCCGCGACACGATAACAGTCAGTGCTGAGAATCACTGACGGCGCACGGCTCGATACCCCGTAACGCATCGCCAACTTCGTGAGAGTGGTGGTCTTGCCCGCACCCGGCGGCCCGACAAGCGCCAGAACCCGGCGGTGGCCCTCCGGCTGTTCCGGCCCGGAGCCCACGCTAAGCAGACTCTCCAACTCCGCCGCAATCCCACGGCGAACAGGCAGTTCACTCAGCCGGTCCTGCGATTGCCGAAGCCCCAAGCGCCGCTCAACGCGCTCCAGAATCTGACTCACCAGCAGTTGAGGGAGGCCGGATGCCTCCAGGTGAGCCGCCGCCGCGGTCAGCTCCGGCATGTAGGAGAAGCTGGGCAAATGGGAGGCGAGGCTGCGCACCAGAACTGATAGCCGTCCAATCTCCGACTGGATGGCTTCCAGACCGGTGTGGTCGCCCTCCCGTCGCATTGCTTCCAGTATTGCGGGCGGATCTGGAATCGAGCCGACGGAGGGAGCCTCGGTTTCCACCGTCGCCGCATACGGGCCAAGGTGGCGATCGCCGCCGCTGGTGGCGCCTGCTTCCACCAACAGGGTCTCATCGCCGAGTTCCTGGCGTGCCTGCGCGACGGCAGACTCCACACTATTCGCGTAAAAAGTCCTGCGGCTTGACATCATTTGGCGCCTCTCAACACGCCCATGGAAACGACCTTGGTGCCAGGGGGAACCTCACCGTGGGAGAGCACGGTGATCTGCGGGTGATTGGCCTCCAGCATCTGCCTCACGAACGAACGTGAGCCTGCGCTCGCCAGCAGGGCCCAACCCGATTTGCCGGAATTCACAGCGGAGCGGGCAGCCTCCAACAGTTCGCCCACCTTCTGCGGAGGAAGATTCAAATGCGAGGTACTCTCTCCGTGCTCCACTGCCTGCTCGATGGCACGCTCCAACTCCGGGTCCAGAAAGAATACGGGTAGCTCCCCGGCGGTATTGAGGTGCGGTTTGACGAGGGAGCGCCGCAGCGATTGCCTGACATACTCCGTCAGCAGCAGCGGATTGCGTGTGACGCCGGCCGCCTCGCCCAGACTCTCGAGCACGGTATTGGCGTCCCGGATGGAGACCCGCTCGCGCAGCAGGTTCTGAAATACCCTTTGCACGGTGGGCAACGGAAGCAGCTTTGGGACCAGGTCGTCGACCACTCTGGGGTTCTCTTCAGAGACACGGTCCAAGACCCGCTTCGCGTCCTGACGCGAAAAGATCTCGTGGCAGTGGCGCCGTACCAGTTCCGACAGATGCGTGGTCATCACACTTAGCGGGTCCACCACGGTGCAGCCTGCGGCTCGTGCTCGCTCCGCCAGTTCCGCACTGATCCATAGGGCTGGAATCCCAAAGGCCGGATCCTTCGTGGGCATCCCCTGCACCGGCACGGATCCTGTGGGGGGCGGTATGGCCAGGTCGCAACCTTGCGGCAACTCGCATCGGGCGATCTCGGCGCCTTTCAGCAGGACCACATACTCGCGGACCTTCAGCGAGAGGTTGTCCGTCACTCGCACCGGCGGCAGGATATAGCCCAGTTCCGAAGCCAATTGCCGCCGCAGGCCCGCAATCCTGCGCAGCAGCGGTGAGTTCTCCGCGCCCTCCACCAACTTCACCAGCCCGAGCCCTACTTCGACGGAGAGCGGCTCCACCTTCATCAATGATTCAAGGCTGTCCTTTGCGGCCTGGGGCTGTGGAGCAGGTGGAGCCGTTACAGCCATTCTTTGCTTCTGCCGAATTCGGTAGCCCGTATAGCCGACGCCGCCGGCAAGCAGGAGGAATGGGATCTTCGGCAGTCCGGGGAATAACGCCATTGCGCCCAGCACACCGGAAGCAAGCAGCAGCGGCTGGTGGGCGCCGAAGATCTGCTTCTCAAAGTCCACGCCCATCTCCTGCTCGGAGCTGGCCCGCGTGACGATCAATCCGCCGGATATCGAGATCATCAGCGCAGGAATCACGGTGACCAGTCCATCGCCGATGGTCAGCACTGTGTAAGTTTCCAGCGCCTGCGCCATGCGCATGTTGTGCTGCAGTACTCCGATCAGGAACCCGGCGATGATGTTGATGCCCGTGATGAGGATGCTGGCCACGGCGTCGCGCTGTGTGAACCGGGTGGCCCCGTCCATCGCACCGTAGAACTCGGCCTCCGCCGAGAGAGACTTCCGCCGCGCCTTGGCCTCGGCTTCATTGATGAGTCCGCCATTCAGATCGGCATCGATCGACATCTGCTTCCCGGGCAGGGCGTCCAAGGTGAATCGGGCAGTCACTTCCGAAATGCGAACCGCACCGTGATTGATCACCACGTACTGGATGGCAATCAGCACGAGAAAGATCACCACACCGATCACGAAGTTGCCGCCGACCACGAAGTTTCCAAACGACTCGATGACTTCGCCGGCAGCGGAGGTTCCCTTGCTGCCATTCAGCAGAATCAACCGGGAACTCGACACGTTCAGTGCCAGCCGGAACAGCGTCATCAACAGAAGGGTGGTGGGGAAGACGCTGAAATCAGCGGGGCGCCGGATGTACATCGACACCAGCAGCACGATCGTTGACAGGGTGATATTGGCGCTGATCAGAATATCCAGCAGGAACGCCGGCAATGGCGTGATCATTGCCATGAGGATGCCGAGCACCGAAATGGGCACGGCGACCTCGGGCCTGATCATCTCCCGCCAGTTCAGACCCAGGCCGGCTTGAGCGCCCGGCGCACTCGCGGGCTTGTAACCCTGAGTCCGGGGCCGTCCCAGCGAAGACGGGTGCTGGGCAACACTGCTGGCTGAGGCAGGCGCTACCGGTGTGGTCATCGTTTGTCGCTTCTCTCTCGCCGGATATTCCGGCCATTCAGGCGTCTACGCGCCGGGTCGTCGTCCGCCCATCAGACGGAAGACGTAAGCCAGGACTTCAGCCACTGCGCGATACAGGTGAGCTGGAATCTCCTGGCCAACCTCCACATGCTTATACAGTGCTTGCGCCAGGGGAGGATTCTCAATCACTGGTACCTTGCAGGCGAGCGCCTTTTCCTTGATTCGGAGCGCCAGATAGTTCTTGCCCTTCGCCACCACCTTTGGCGTGGCCATGCTTTGCAACTCATACCGGAGCGCCACCGCGAAGTGCGTTGGATTGACGATCACCGCCGTGGCGGTGGGCACTTCGGACATCATCCGCCTGCGCAGAAGTTCACGCCGCATGCGGCGGATCTTCATCTTGACTTCCGGATTGCCTTCGTTCTGTTTGAACTCCTCCTTGATCTCCTGTTTGGTCATCCTCAGGTCGCGCTGGAAGCGTTGACGCTGACGGAACAGGTCAATTGCGCCCCATACGAGAAAGGCGCCAGAGGCCTTCCACAGAAGATCGGAGAGCGAACTGCCTACCACGCCGATGCCGCTGTTCAGGCTCATCAGCGGCAGCCGGAGAAACTCCTGCAGGCTGCCGGCCACGACCAGCCACAGCACGGTCAACATGACCGGCAACAGGATGATAGCCTCGACCAGGGCGCGCTGGTTGCGGCCTGGCAGTTCCTTGAGATTGGAGATTGGATTCAACCGGCCGAAGTCCGGCGCCAGCTTGGACAGGGCAAACCCAAAGCTGGTGCTGGCCAATTGCGTCATGAGACTGGCGGCCATCAGGGCTCCGCCCATTCCGAGCACGAGGAATCCCAAGGGCGCGATCTGAGTCTGAACCGCCGCAACGACACCTTGCCGATTGAGCTCCCAAGCCCACGCGCCGGCCAACCACGCCCGCATGCCCCTCAACGCGGAAGGCCACCAGGATTCGATCAGCCCCGTCACGAAAGCCGTGAAAACGGCAAACTGGACGGCCGCCACGAACTCCCGGCTCACCGGGAAGCGCCCCTCGTCGCGCGACTTCTTCAGCCGCTGCGCGGAAGGTTTCTCTGTGCGCTGATCACGATCGGACATCGTCTCTCCCTATCGGACCAGCGCTCCGACCATCGCCTGAACGCGTTCCAGTCCCGCCTGGAACAGCAGGGGCGCCAGCGAAGTGAGCGCGGCCAACGCCGCCAGCGACCCGAGCATCTTCACCGGAAATGCGAGGGAAAGCAATTGAAGCTGAGCCTGAATGCGGCCCAGCAAGGCTAGCGTGATATCGGTGAGCAACAGGAGAGCCGCGATCGGCAGAGCCAGCCGCAAGCCCAGCTCCATCATCATCGCCCCAGCGCCAGCGACGACTCTGGCGGCCGGCCAGCCCAGTTCGACATGCCCTGGCGGCCAAACTCGCAGGCTGTTCGCAAATGCCTGCAGCACCAGGCGGTCGCCGCCCGCGCTGAAGAACAGGAGATTCGACATCAACTGCGCCACGATCTGGAGCACGCTGCTGTCCGCCTCGCTGTTCGGATCAATGGAGGAAGCGTAAGAGAACCCGGCTTGGACGGAGACAGCCTGGATGGTGAACACCAGCATGTCCGAGAGAAAGGCCACCAACAGGCCGGTAGCCAGCCCGAAGAGCATCTCGCCCACCAGCCAGAGCACGAAGATACCCAGGCTGAAGTCAGCGGCGGAGTACCGTGGCCACAGAGGAAAGAGTGAAACGCACATCGCGCAGATCAGGAAAACCCTGGTGAGTTCAGGAGCGGCCTTGATCCCCGGAATCGGAACAAAGAGCAATGCGGAGCCTAATCTGGCCACCACCAGGAGGAAGCCCAGGGCCGTCGAGATCTCGAAGTGAAATTCAACGGGCATAACGGCCAAAGTCGCCAAACAGGGCGATAGTGTAGCTGCAAAGCCGCATGAGCATCCATGGCAGGAACAGGACGATACCGGCTAGAAATGCAACCAGCCGGGGTACGCTGCCAAACGCCGGGTCCTGCACCGAAGTCACAATCTGCAGCAGGCTGATGACAATGCCCGCGATGAACCCAATGGCCAGCAGGGGCAGGCTCAACCAGAAGGCTGTCATCAGCGCCTGCCGGATTACGTCGACCACGATTTGCGAATTCATAAGTCCTCAGTTGAAACTTCGCATCAGGGAACCAACGACCAGATTCCAGCCATCCACCAGAACGAAAAGCAGAATCTTGAAGGGCGCCGAGACCATCACCGGCGGCAGTTGCACCATGCCGATGGAGAGGGTCACGGACGCGATGATGATGTCGATGATCAGGAACGGCAGGAAGAGCACGGCGCCAATCTGGAACCCGGTCTTGAGTTCAGACAACACATAGGCAGGCGCCAGGATTCCCAGATCGAGCTCGGCCGCCGATCGTGGCGGCGGTGTCCTGGTGATCTCGAGCATCAGGGCGATGTCCTTTTCGCGAGCAAAGCGGATCAGGAACTTCTTCAGGGGCTTCGAGCCGTTCTCCCACGCCTCCGTGCGCGTAACCCGCCCCTGTTCCAGAGGGAGCCAACCGGCCTCGTAAGCCTCGACGAGCACCGGCCGCATCAGCAGCAGGGACAGAAACAGGGCGAGGCCGACGACTACCTGGTTAGACGGGGTCGTCTGGGTACCCAGGGCCTGCCGGAGGAAGTGCAGGACGACCGTAATCCGCAGGAATGGAGTGATCGAGACGATGAGGGCCGGCAGAGCAGTCAGGGCCGTCATCATCAGCAGGATCTGGAGTGGAACTGTCAAACCCTCACCACCCTTGAGTCCGCCGTCCAGCATGCGCCCGGCCACCGTTGGCGCGGCGCCGAGCGGCAGGGCCACTGCTCCGATGAATAGGGTCTTCACTCCGCTCCGCCTTGTCCGATGCGGTCTCTCGATGCCTGGAGCAGCAGATCCTGAAAGCTGGCTGGAGACGTCGCCTCGAAGGCTATCCCCATGGGGTGCGTCCCCACCAGCAAGGTGCTGTTTCCAACCCTGACCAGATGGAGGGTGTGCTGTCCGGTCAACGGAAGCCGCTCCAAAACGGCGACTTCTCGCTGTCCGGTTTTGCGTGAGGCCGGCCATGTGAAGTGCGAACCTTGTCTTCGACGGATCGCCCACACCGCTGCGAGAGCAATACACAGGACGAATCCCACCGCCAGCAACTGATCCATGAGCGGCACGTCTACTCCTCCACGTTGAAATCTGTGATGCGGACGCCCATGGTGTCTTCGATGATGACTATCTCGCCGAAGCCGACCAGGGCGCCGCAGACCACAATGTCGATGTTCTCGCCGGCGGAACGAGGCATTCTGATCACACTGCCCACTTCCAGTTCCAGCACTTCCCGCAACGTCATCATCCGCCGCGCGAGTTCCACTTCGACATCGAGTGGGACATTGGACAAGGACTTGATCTGTTGCAGGGTCGTCATCGCGGAAACCAAGGCCTGGTTCTATCGCTTGAGGTTGATCGTGTCCTGGCTGATTTCGTCCACAGCGGTCACCACTTTCGCGTTCGCCTGGTACCCGCGCTGCAGCACGATGAGATTGGTGAATTCCCTGGCGATATCAACCGTGGAATACTCCACCGCCCCGCCCATGATCTTCCCGCGGCCTCCGGTGTCCGGCAGGCCAACCGCCGGGAGTGCGGTCCGGGCGCTGAGCTGGTAGTTGTTGTTGCCAACCGCGATCATCGATTCCGGGTTCCGGATCGAGGCCATGGCCAACTGGCCCACTGCCACTTGCTGACCGTTTGAGTATTGCGCCAGCACTCGTCCGCCATCCCCTATGCCCACCCTCACCAACTGGGCGGCCGCGAACCCGTCCTGTGAATTCGCCGACACCGCGGATGACTCCGAAAACTGCGTCAGCCGCGGCGTCGGCCCATTGAACAGGCTCCAGGCGATGGACAGGTCAGCGGCGCCGTTGCTCAGTCCAGTGACCACCATGCCGGGTTTGGGGTCCGTCACGAGAGGTGCACTCATCTTGCCTAGAGAATCAAATTGAACTGTCCCCGTTACCGCGGTGAAAGGCGGGGTCGTGAGGTCAGCGTCAGGCACCGACATGCCGTAAGTCCACTCCCCTGGATTTGCGGTCTTGGTGAAGGTGACCGACACGGTGTGCGAACCGCCCAGGGAATCGAATACTTCGATCGAGGTGGAAAACGTGGTAGCGGGCGGGCCGGCAGTGGCGGAGGCATCCAGGTTCAGATCGAACGAGATGTTCGTCGTCGCCACGGGCGCGCGCAGAGTACCCACCGGGACGCTGACATCCGTCGGAGGTTGCGTCGTATCCAGAACTCCGTTCACCTCGTTCCAGCCCTGCAGGCGGAACCCCGTCGCAGTGACCAGGCTCCCAGCCTTGTTGACTTGGAGATTTCCTCCCCGCGTGTAAAGCACGCTGTCCGAGTTCGGATCGCGGACCACCAGGAATCCGTCTCCCTGGATTGCAACATCCAGCGGGCCGGAGCTGGCCTGAATCGCACCTTGCGAGAACTGGCGAATCGTTGTGGGCCGGGCAACGCCGAAACCCACCTGAGTCTCGCCCAGCCCCGCGCCCAGCGACTGAGTGACCAGGTCGCTAAAGGCGACCACGCTTGCCTTGTAGCCTGGAGTGTTCAGATTCGCCAGATTGTTGCCGACCACGTCAATCGCGGTGGTATGCGCACCCAGGGCGCTGAGCGCCGTCGAAAATGAGGTAAACATCTTTCTCCTCTATGGATCGTCTGGAACCTAGGGCTGAGCGGTGTCCTGTCCTGTTGCGTCGGTGGCAGGGACCAAAGCCCCGCGAATCGCGGACAGATCCTGGCTCATCGAGAGCGACTGTTCGAGCTGCGTGAACTGCGCCAACTGAGAGACGAACTCCACGCCATCGGCGGGGTCCATGGGGTTCTGATTCTTCAATTGCGCAACGAGCAATTGCAGGAACACCTCCTTGTTCGCCAGCGCGTCCGGCCCGGTCGAAGCCGTCTTGGCCGTCGAATCGCTCTTGGATGTGCCGTCCAGGTCGGCCCACTGTTGGGGGCCGTATGTGTTATTCACCGCACTCATGACTTGGCTCCTTTGTTTGCCAATCGCCTTAGCGCAATAGCGGTCAGCAGGTCTTCGTTCTGGTCGGCCCAGGTGGAGGGCCGCTCGCTCGACGAATCACTGGTGCCGGCGCCAAACCCCATTTGCGTGCCGCGCACCACGGGCTGCGCCGCCTCGCTGCGGGCATGATTCTCCTGTGCGGGCCGGGCATCGGCAGCAGCAGCCTCCCGCAACACGGAAGCAGCGCCTGCCGCCGGACGGAACTCGCTAGCCCACCCGGCCGCCTGCAACCTGCCCTCAAGAGCATGGCTGTTGGAATTCAGGGCATCCGCCAGCGAGGCATCCTGGGTGCGCACGGAAACGCGCACGCCGCCGCCCGACTCCACAAACCGCAGATTGACGCCGGTCCCGGATTCATCCTCAATCTGGATCTGTACGCTTTGGACCTGTGAAGTCTCACTGCCGGCTTGTGCTGCCTGGTTTGTCCCGGAGGGAGCGCGCGTTGCCGCAGAACCGGACTCCCGGAGCTCCGCTGGATGAACTGGCCGCTCCGCCGCCGGCATGCCATTCGCTCCGCCCACGTAGGCGCCCTGGGGGGATTCCGGCCGAGGGTGGCTCATCCCGCTCGATGGCACCGGCTCGTTCCGCCCCTGCACCTTTTGCCGTGCATTGGTGTCCGCCGGGCTCTCCCGGTCCTGCCGGTCAGCATCCCGATTCTGGTCTGAACCGGCGTGGTCCTGCGTTTCCGCGGAACTCGCGCCAACAGCGGGGGCAGGGGTGCCGCCTGGCACCTCCGGCCGATCGCCCTTCGTGTCCTGGACTGCCGATTCACGCAGTAGAATGCCGGGCCGGGCAGGATGCCTGTCGGACGCCGCCGTGACCTGCGCCGAGAGCTGGGCCACGGCAGGGTCCGCGGTTTGCGGTGCCACCCGGTCCAGCAATCGCGATGGAGTATCCTGAGCCGTCTCGACCTGGACGAATCGAGGCCGCATCTCGCCGGTCATGACTTCCGGCAGAGGTTTCCGCTCCGTCGTTGCCGGTCCACGCTTTTGAACCTGGGCTCCGGGCAGTTCCCCAGCCCTGATCGGCCGCCTCTCCCGAGTGACGGCTTCCGGCACCGGAGAGGCAGGCTTCCGATCTGGAACCGGCAGCGCATCGCGAGCATCCGTCGCGCCCACGGAGGGAGGTCGCGCGACATCCGGGTTGTCAGGCACCGTGAGTTGAAAGGGCAGTTCAGTCCCACTCGCAGAAGCCCGTTGCGTCCTTACAGGAGCGGTCTCCGGAGCACCGGCATCCTGCAGCTCCTGCTGGCAATTCTCTTCGGGTTGCGTGGCCACCTCATGCAAGCCGGCGCTGGCCGGCACCATCCAGGAGAATGGATGATCGACCGGAGGCACGAACACAGCCGCCGGGAAGAAGTTGAGCCCGGTCATTGCCGCCGCATCTCGTGAAGCCACGCGGTCCCCAACTGGATCGCACGGGTCCTGACTGCGCGCACTCCGTTTCCGGGGGCAAGAGGAGGACCCTCCAGCAGCCTCGGGCGGTCCTGCTTCATTTGTGTATATCGGCTTTTCAGACCCGTAATTCTCAATTAATGCCGATAAAAACGCCCCGAGTTCTTCTGTGGCTTGAGCAGGTGTCGAGGCAGGCTCCGGAACACTTCTCGTTCCTTGCATCACTGCTTGATGAATCAGTGCCGCATCCGGGCTGAAGGCCATCGCATTCACGCAATGCACCCATGCAAGCGGAAGACCATACGCAAGGTCGCTCAGCCTCAACAGCTTGCGCTTTCCCTATTCGGAACACTGTGCCGAATTGGCACCGAACGGAGCTTCAGCTTGTTCCGCTTTGAAGTTCACATCGGCTTTTTGCGCTGAATTCGTTGCTTTTTTCTGGTCCCACAATTGCTCTGGTAATCGCGGATTGTCCGATGGACCCACTCACTACGACCGCCGCCGCGGGCATGCGCTCACGGCTCGAAACGCTCGACCTCCTGGCAAACAACCTGGCCAATGTCTCCTCGCCGGGATTCAAGGCGGACCGGGAGGCCTATAGCCTGTACATGGCCGAGGAAAGCCTACTCGCGTCCGAGGAGGGGGGCATTCCCCAGACCAGCGCGCCGGTGATCGAAACGCATCACACCGACTACGGACAAGGGCTGCTGACTTCGACCGGCAACAGCACGGACCTGGCCCTGTCTGGAACAGGCTTCTTCCAGGTCGATGGCCCCAACGGCACGCTGCTCACGCGCAACGGCCGGCTTCAGGTCACTCGCGACGGGCGCCTTACCACCATGGATGGGTACGCGCTCTCCACGGTCGAGCCGCGGCGCATCCGGCTGAACCCGGAGGCCCCCTTCTCAGTCGATCCCGATGGCACTGTGCGGCAGGACGGAGCGGCGATGGGCCGCCTCAAGCTCGTCAACCTGGGCTCGAAGGCGCAGGCCGCACGCAGGGAGGGGCTGTATTTCTCCCTGGATGCCCGTGGAGTGCAGGGATTGACCGAGGCGCGCGCCGAAGTCCGGCAGGGCAGCCTCGAGGCTTCCAACTATTCCGCATCCGAGGCCGCGGTCAAGCTTGTCGGAGTGCTCAGACAGTTTGAGGCGCTGCAGAGAGCCAGCCAGCTCGGCGCGGAGATGAGCCGCCGCGCCGTCGAAGAGGTGGCCCGCGTCACCGCGTAGCCAATAAGGAGAGAACTCTTGATACGAGCATTGTTTAGCGCCGCCAGCGGCATGGAAGCGCAGCAGACGAACGTCGACAACATCGCGCACAATCTGGCAAACGCCAATACTGTCGGCTACAAGATGCGCCGCGCCCAGTTCCAGGACCTGCTCTATCAGACGCTTGTGCAACCCGGCGCCGCAGCCGGCTCCCAGACTGTCGTGCCCAGCGGACTTCAGCTTGGACTCGGAACTCGTGTCTCGGCGAATGAGATCTCTTTCGCGCAGGGCAGTTTCTCCTCGACCGGCAACCCGTTGGACCTGGTGATCCAGGGCCGGGGCTTCTTCCAGATCCGCCGGGCGAACGGGGAGATTGCATACTCGCGGGCCGGACAGTTTCAAATGGATAGCGATGGGAACATCGTCACCGGCGACGGAGATGCGCTGGAACCGCAGATCACTGTCCCGCCGGAAGCTCAAAGCATCACCATCGGTTCGGACGGAACCGTGAGCTATAGCCTCCCGGGCCAGACGGCAGCGCAACTGGGCGGCCAGATCCAACTTGCAAACTTCACTAATCCTTCGGGACTAAACAGCATCGGGAAGAACCTCTACGCGCCGACGGACGCCTCCGGAGAGCCAACGTTGGGAACGCCCGGCGGGCAGGAAGGATTGGGGGCCCTGCTCCAGGGTTATGTCGAACAGTCCAACGTTTCCGTCGTGGAGGCGTTCGTTGACCTGATCGTCAGTCAGCGCGCCTACGAAGCCAACTCCAAGGTTGTAAAGGCCGCCGACGAAATGTACCAGCAAGTGAACAACATGACTCGATGAGACGCTTCATCCTATTCGCGCTCGTGTGCCGCACGGCAGCCGCCTCGGACTGCCTCCAGATCGACCGTCTGCAGGTGCAAGCCTCCGACCTCGCAGGGATACTGCCGGCCTTTGCCAAGCTGCCGGCGGCTACGGTTCTTGGCTACACGCCGGCACCAGGGCTTCGGCGCTCCTGGTCGGCGGCCCAACTGAGTACGTTTCTGGCGCGTCACGGCGCGCCGGCGCTGCCGCCCGCCGAACAGCCGGCGGAGTCGATTTGTGTCGAACGTCCTTCGCACACTTACTCAGCAGAGGAGATCGAAAAGGCGCTGCGTGCCGCCCTGGCGCCGGAAGCTCACCTGGAGCTTGTCGATTTCTGCCGCATGCCGATGCCTGCCGGGCAACTTCGCTTTGAACTGAGGTCGCTGGCACGACCCGCACCGCTGGCGGCAAAGGCACCCTTACTCTGGCGGGGCCATGTGAATTACGACGGCCATCGCAGTGCACCCTTTTGGGCTACGGTCCGCGTGTCGGTTCCCCAGGCGGGTTTCTATGCGGCCACAGAGCTTGCGGCGGGGCACATCATCGCCGCTAGCGACATTGTGCGCGAGACGCGACTCGCCGCGCCGCACGATCCGATGCCGGCGAACGAGGAAGCTGGCCTGATCGGTTTCGAATGCCGGCGCGCCATCCGCCCGGGGACCGCGATGCGCATCGACCTCGTGACCAGGCCGGCGGCGGTATCGCAGGGGGACGTCCTCCAAGTGACCGTGGCAGCAGGATCCGCGCAAGTGAAATTCGAGGGCCGCGCGCTGGCCTCAGGCCGGCAGGGCGAATCCATCCTGGTCGAGAACACGCAAACCGGCAAGCGGTTAAAGGCGCTGGTGGAAGCGCCTGGCCGGGCCGCCGTCCAATTAGCTGATCCCAATGACAACCAGAATTCCATGCGCGCTGGCACTCGTGCTGGCCATGTCCGCCGCCCCGTCATGGCCGGCGGCGCGAAAGCCAAAGAAACAGGAGCTGAGTTCGCTCGATAGGTATTTGCAGGATGCTGAGAGGCAAGCGCCGCCGCCGGTCACGTCACCCGGCTCGCTGTACGATCAATCCGGCCGGCTGGCCGACCTCGCCCGCGACTCGCGCGCTACCCAACTGAACGATCTCGTGACTATCGTGATTCTGGACAAGGCTTCGGCGGTTTCGAAGGGCACCACAAGCACGAGCCGGAAATCGAACGCGAGTGCCTCGATCTCCGCGATGGGCGGCCCCGTGAAAACTCCTGGACCGCTGTCCTCCCTGGCGGGCCTCAGCGGCAGCAACAAGCTGGAGGGCCAAGGCGCGACCTCGCGGGAGACGGAGCTGAGAACCACAGTATCGGCCCGGGTCACCCATGTGCTGCCCAACGGAAACATGGTTGTTGAAGGCACGAAGGACGTGATGATCAATTCCGAGCATCAGAAGGTCTCGATCCGCGGAATTCTCAGAGGCAAAGACCTGAGCACGGACAACAATGTTTCGTCTGACCGGCTGGCTGACCTGGAAGTGCGGGTAGACGGGCGAGGCGTGGTCAACGACGCTATCCGGCGGCCGAACTTCCTCTACAGGCTGATGCTGGGCATTCTCCCGTTCTAGGCGCTATCCATGACGCTCACACTTACCATTGCGGCTCTCTTTCCCCTGATGGCCATAGCGCCGGCGGCGAAGTCCGGCACCCGGGTCAAAGAGATCGCCTCGATCGAGGGCGTGCGGGACAACCAACTGCTGGGCTACGGCCTGGTTGTCGGCCTGAACGGCACAGGCGACAAGCGGCAAACCTTCTTTTCCGCGCAGTCGCTGGCCAACATGCTGGATCGCATGGGTGTCCAGGTGGCGCCGTCGGCCATGCAGGTCCGCAACATGGCGGCTGTCATGCTCACCGCAAACCTGCCGCCTTACGCGCAACCCGGCACGCGGATCGACGTACAGGTTTCCGCTATTGGAGATTCCTCCAACCTGCAAGGCGGGACCCTCATCCTCACCCCCCTCAAGGCCGCCAACGGTGAGGTCTTCGCCGTGGCACAGGGTGCGGTCGTCACGGGCGGATTTGTTGCCGGAAAGAGCGGTAACTCCACCACCGTCAACCACCCCACAGCGGGCCGCATCCCAAATGGAGCGATTGTCGAACGTACGCCGCCTTCCGGCATTAAGCCGGGCGATCGAATCCACCTGCAACTCCGGATGGCCGATTTTACGACATCGGCGCGGCTCGCCTCTGTTGTGAACCAGCGCTTCGGCGATGGCACGGCGCGCTGCGAGAGCGCCGGCATGGTCTCAGTGGGCATCCCTCCAGACTGGACTCAGAAGCCCGTCGAGTTTGTGGCGGAGATCGAAGGACTGACGCTGGAGGCTGACCGGCCGGCACGCATCATTATCAATGAACGCACAGGGACCATCACCGCCGGATCCGGCATTCGCATTCGTCCGGCCGCGATCCTGCATGGCAACCTGAGCATTGCCGTGGAAACCACGCTCGACGTCTCCCAGCCCGCTCCGCTAGCCGCGGGCCAGACAGTCACCAAGCCGTCGGTGACCGTTGCGGCCAAGGAGGAACCGGCCAAGAGTATCCAACTCAAACAAGGAGCCACCGTTGAGGATCTGGTACGCGCACTGACGGCGGTGGGCTCCACCCCGCGAGACATCATTGCCATCCTGCAAAACCTGAAAGCCGCCGGCGCGCTAGACGCGGAAATCGAGGTTCTATGACCAGTTCACTCGTTCAAACGGGCACACCACTGGGCCCGGATCCAACGCAGATCGCAAAAGGCGCTTTGAATGACAAGCGCCACATTCAACAAACGGCTGCGCAGTTTGAAGCTCTCCTGATTGGCCAGATCATGCACTCCATGAGAGAGTCCACGGGTGGCGGCTGGATGGGCACGGGCGAGGACCAGGCGAGTTCCGCCATGGGCGACTTCGCCGAGCAGCACCTTGCACAGGTGATGGCGCAGCAGGGCGGCTTTGGCCTGGCCTCGCTGATCGAGCAAGGGCTGACCCGCTCCAGCGAGCCACTGAGTTCGACGAGTCAGTAGCCCCCATCCTGCTGAGTGCACGAGTGGCGCGCAGCCCATCGGCTTGTCTGCCGGTCTCCTGCCCCGGAGGCTTGTGACATGATCCCGGCACTTTCCTGATCGATCGCAGGCGGTGGAGCTCGTTGCGTTCGGGCAAGCTGATGGCCGGAGTTGGATCTGACCGGCCGTGCAACTGGCGGCGGAACCGGTCAGCGGCTTTGTTTCGCAAAAGCGTGGCGACGCCATCCGGACGCGGTGTTCAGAGGCCCGTCAGGTCGTCGCCCAGGTTTGGCGGTCCTGCCTCACCGGCCAGGCTGGCTTCGTTTCGTGCAACGTAATTCAGCGGGTGATCGGCGAGCAGGTCCTGGCTGCCGGGAGGGTTGGAATCGATGCCGGTGGTGTGGTGTGCCGGCGCCCGAGGGGGGTCGGCCATCGCCTTCGTTGAAGCAGAGTATGCCGGTGCGATGGGCATTGCGCGTGGCTTCGTTTCGTTAAGCCGCAGGGGCCGTCAGGGCCGGCGACCGCAGTACAGGGATTCCCCGAACCAGGGATAGAGGTGAAGTTTTCAAAGAGCATGGCCGGCGCTGGCTCCGGCTGGGGGCGCTACTGGCGACGTAGCTCGTCAGCGGCTTCGTTTCGTGAACACGACGCGACCTGGCGCTGGGGTGGTCTTCAACGCTTGGAAACGTTGTAAAACCCGGCCGGCAACCCGTCTTCGGCGGCCGGGTTGGCTTCGTTTCGTGGAACGCGGATCGGCTGGAGGTCGGCCAGCGGGTCCTGGTTGCCGAGGTGGTTGGAATCGATGCCGGTGCTGCGGTGCTTGAGTGCCAGGCGGGGTCGGCCATCGCCTTCGTCAAAGAAGAGCACCCGATTCGAGGGGCACTGCCCGCGGCTTCGTTTCGTTGATCCGTGGAGGCCGCTGGCGTCTGCGGCATCAGTACGGGGACTCCCCAGGCTGGAGATAGAGGCGGGATTCTCAAAGAACCTGGCCGGAGTTGGCTCCGGCTGGGGACACTGCCGGCGGCGGAATTCGCCGGCGGCTTAGTTTCGTCAATGAGGCGCGCCCTGGCGACGGTGTGGTCTTCAGCACCTTGAAACGTTGAAGAGCAGGTTGGGCAGCCCGTCTTCGTCGGCCGGACTGGCTTCGTTTCGTGGAACACGGATCGGCTGGAGGCCGGCCGCCGGGTCCTGGTTGCCGGGTGGTTGGAATCGATGCCGGTGCTGCGGCGATTTAGAGCCCGGAAGGGTCCTGCCATCGCCTTCGTCAAAGAAGAGCACGCCGGTTCGATGGGCACTGCTGGTGGCTTCGTTTCGTTGATCCGCGGGGGCCGTCAGGGTCGGCACCCGCAGCATGGGGATTCCCCGGACCGGGGATAGAGGGGAAATTTTCAAAGAGCATGGCCGGCGCTACTTCCGGCTGGGGGGTGCTACCGGCGGCGGAGTTTGCCGGCGGCTTCGTTTCGTCGATGCGCGGCGCCTTCGCTTGGAGGTGGGATTCAGTGCTTCGGAACCTTGTAGAAGTCGGCGGGCAGCCCCTCTTCGACGGCCGGATTGGCTTCATTTCGTGGAATACGGATCGGCTGGAGGTCAGCCAGAGGGTCCTGGTTGTCGGGGTGATTGGTCTCGATGCCGGTGGTCAGGTGTTCGAAGGCGCGGCGGGGCCGGCCATAGCCTTCGTAGAAGAAGAGTTCGTCGGTGTTGCTGGTCAGGCGGGTAACTTCGGCCAGGGGGACGTTCTCGCGGACG
Source organism: Paludibaculum fermentans (assembly GCF_015277775.1). Classification (NCBI taxonomy): domain Bacteria; kingdom Pseudomonadati; phylum Acidobacteriota; class Terriglobia; order Bryobacterales; family Bryobacteraceae; genus Paludibaculum; species Paludibaculum fermentans. The sequence continues at coordinate 8,403,325 of NZ_CP063849.1, read as the reverse complement.
GCTTTCACGACATCTGGATGCTGCTGGGCGAGGGCGGCGCGTTCGGTTTGGAGTTTGCTGAGCTCCTTGATGGCTCGGTAGAGGCCGCGTTCGAGGTCGCGGCGATAGCGGGCATAGTGCTCGAGCTGGGCTCCGTGTGAGTCGGTTTCGGCCAATGGGTCCGTTTCGGCAAGGATCAGGCACTCGAAGGATTCGATGCGGCGCAGGTTCCAGGTGTGGGTGAGGATGCGATGGAAGATCTCTTCCTCGAGGCAATTCGCGGGCCGGGTGTCGAGACGGAGGGAGGCTTCGAGCGCTGTGAAACTGGCGCGGTCCTCGAGGGTGATGGTGAGGTGCTGGGCGGTGAAGCCGTGTCGGCGGGCGTTCTGGGCGGCGCGGGCCTTGCCTTCGATGGTGACGGGTCCGGTGGAATGTTTCGCGTTCGCCTGGTTGGCGGTGATCTGAGCAACGGTTGCCATGATGTGAATCTCCTTGTTCCATAAAAAATGCCGGCACAGTTGCCGGCGCGATTCCAATGTAAAGGGGGTGTCAAGGGGAAAAGGGCTGTTTTGGAGGAGCGGATGTTGAAAAGAAAGAGAAAAAAGAGCTTGAGCCGTGGTGACTGAAGAATCCTTAATGCGGAGATTGAAGGAGAAACCGGCCCGGTGCGACTGGGCGTCTCGGGGGGCGGCCGGCGCGTTTCCTGGCGAGAGGTGCAGGGGGGACGCGCGGCTAGCGCTATGGCGAGAACCTTGTGGACGGTTGAGCACCCATGCAGGGCATCCGCAATGCCTCGATGCCTGCGGTGAATGGCAGGATGCCCGACTGGTCAGTGTTGCCGCAGAGACTCGAGCTTGCGGCGAACGCGCTCGACTCGCGGGTGCCGCGATCCAAACTGCTCTTCCACGGCGGCACAGGCCGAGGTAAGGGTTGCCTGCGCTTTCTCGATGTTGCCTTGGTGGTATTGTGCCTCGGCCAGATGTAGTTGATAGCGCAACACGTCGATGCCGGTCGAGTTGGCAGCAGAGCCGGCAAAGTAACGAACCTTTTCGTCAAAGAGTCTTTCGGCTGTGGCGAAATCGGATCGCACCAAGCTCTGGTCGGGAGCGGTCATGGAGATCCCACGGGAGAGGTTCTCCCCAGCCTTACCACTCGCGTAGAATTCGTTCTCGATCTCGACACAATGGTCGATCACTGACACGGCCTCATCTCGCTTTTCCGCTTCCAGCAGCGCATCCGCCAATTTCTGCAGTGGAAAGATGGCCGCGAATGGGGCCGTGCTCCGCTCCGCCAGATTCGCCGCAGCACGGAACGCCTCTGCCGCTTCGGCGAGCTTCTCGCGGTCCAGAAAGATGTCGCCGAGGAAAACGTGGACCATGCAGAGTTTTCCCTTGCGGTCGGCTGGATCCACCGAGGTGAGGACCTCGATGGCGCGGCGGGCCTCCTGTTCAGCGGCGGCGATATCACCGCACCAATAGGCACCTTGCACGCCCAGCAGTGCCAGATCGCCACGAAACTCGAGACGCAGGCCCTCATTCCAGAGCTTTTCCGCCATTTGCCGGGACCGCTGCAGGTTCTGGTCGAACGCCTGGAAGTCCCGCCGTGTGAGCGCCTGCTGCGCCGCGAAGACGTGCTTACAGATGCGGGCCCGCGCGGAGAACCTGCGCCGGAGCGCCAAGAAGAGGAAGATGCCGAGTATGCCTAAAAACCAGTACATGCGGAGAATATCGAACGTGATTGTGCGGAGCTTTATGGGGGCCATCCGCGTACATATGTGCAATATCCTGCAAGGAATGACTGGCTGAACTGGAGCAGCGCCGTCCCGCTCTGGAGCACATCACCGCGGAACGGTTGCCCGGGGCCGGGTTTCTGCGATCGCATCTTGCGCTGGTGGGACGCGGTGGGGGATCGTCGCGGCATGTTCGTGCAGGCGGATGCACCCCGTGCTCGCCTGCACGTTGAGCATCGGGCTCAACGGGAAGGTAGATTCCCGGGATGTTGATTACCGTTTCCGGACTCCGAACAGGCGCGCAGCTGAGGCGGTTTCGGGCGTGACGGTGAACGTGTCCCCGACCAGGCGGAAGTCAATCTCGAAGCTGGAGACCTTCGGCACTGGCAGGCGTTCAGCCTCCTGCTCGGAGCCCAAATGGATGCGTCCGTGCCGTGCGTAAACTCGCACACGAATCTCACCAGGACCGGCGTCATCGAAGGCGACTCGATCAATGGACTGCCGCTGCACACCTCCAAGCATCGCGTCGCCATAAGTGTCGGCCCTCAAAACAACGCTATGCCAAGCGAATTTGGGATTCGTGAAGTTGACGGTATAGAGACCGTGGAGACTATGGCCCATCCCTCCGTCAGTTTCTTCACACACCAGAATCTGCCGTCCGGTCGCGAGCGCGACTCGCCGGCAATGACGAGTGATCACACTGGCCTTGTACCAGACAGGCACCCACTGACCCGACTTCCTGGTGAGCAGCAGCGTGCCACCGTAAAGCGCCGGGTGGCTTTCGCAGGCAAAGCAATTGACAGCGGCATCCTCGCTCGCCGGGGATAAGAAGTGACCGAAGATCACGCCATCCGCTTCCCAAAGGACGTACGGCATCCACGGGTGACGCCGCTGCCCCATTCGTGACGCCAATATCTCGTCCATCGACCCGGCGCCGCAGCCCAACGCCTTCTGGCCTTCCGCGGTCACGGTCCGCACGCCGTCGCCGCAAACGGCTCTCAGCAGGGGAAGCAGGAGCGACTCCTCTGGTGGGCGGACTTCGGAAGGGAATGCCGGCTGAAGTTTGGGCGCACACCAAGCTGACAGTTCAAGCACAAGGATCACCCAGGCGGATCTCATCACGCACTCATTACAGCATGGTGCGGCTTCTCCGAAAGGGGCGTTATCACGGCGTGGTCATCCCCGAGTCGAGAGTCGCGGAACCTGGAAGCTGGCCGGAGCGATGCCGGCAAACTCGATGAGCCCTCCCATCCGCGGCGATGCGCGGCGGCGGGCAGTCCACTCCACACCACGGGTGCAGCCGGTTGGAATCCACACGCAGCGCCTACCTCCCTTGAGCAACCGACTGAGAGGCCAGGGGCTTGGGCGGTTTGCGAGTTACTTGACGTGATCTGCGAACCCGTGCCCGATGCAGCCGGCAGGGCAGACCTTACCTGAGAGGCCAATTCCATTTGGGCTTGCTGAATGCGGTCGCGCCCTCCAGATTCGTTTCTCCGAAGTCTTTCACCAGATGGAGGCGGGTGCACAACGGGGCGGTCATGAGTTCATCAATGAGTAGCGGTGCGTGAGAGACCACGATGATTTGCGTGCTCCTGGCCGCGGCCAGGATCAGACGGGCCAGCGCCGGCAGGAGGTCCGGATGCAGGCTGGTCTCCGGTTCGTTCAGCACCATAAGTTCCGGCGGACGCGGAGTGAGCAGGGCTGCGGCCCAGAGGAGATAACGCAGTGTGCCATCGGACAACTCCGCCGCGGACAGCGTCCGAAGCAGGCCCTTCTGCAGCAACTGAAGCTCGAAGCGCCCATGCTGCGCTTCCACTTCCAGCCGGCTGCCGGGGAAGGCGTCCTCGATGGTCGAAGTGAGCGCTTCGTCCGACCGGATCTCGCGAATCGTCTGCAGGGCCGCCGCGAGATTGCTGCCGTCATCGTGAAGCACGGGCGCGAAGGTGCCAATCTGTGCGGTGCGGGCAGGCGAATCGGAATCGGTGCGGAAATGGTCGTAGAATCGCCATCCGCGAACGGCTTCGCGAATGGCCAGCATCTCGGGCGCTCGCTGCGGGTCAGCGACACTGGCGAGCATGCTGTCGGTGTCAGAGAGGTGCTGCGTCAGGATCACCGGTTCTTCATCACGCGTTGTGGCGAGCCAGACGAAGTTGTTTCTGCGATCGACCAGCGCCGAAGCTTTCCGGTAGACCGGCCCATGCCAGATGCACTCGCGCTTCACGCGCGGATCGAGCGCAAACATGGTCTCGGGCGGTGGCGGAGGAGGGTAGCCCAGATCGATGCTGTAGCCGTAGGTATCGCCGCCAAAGCCGAGCTTGAGACTCGCAGCCTTCCGCCTGGCGACGGGTTCGACTCCATAGAGCCCCTGGCGAACACCGCGAGGGATTGTCTCCGGACCGGCCCAGAAGGTCGACGGCAAGCCGCCCTCGCGGGCGAGAGAAGCCACCACCGAATTCAGGGCGGCATCGGCCAGCAACCGCAGCGAGCGATAGACGCTGGACTTACCGCTTCCGTTCGCTCCGGTGATCACGCTCAACTGCCCAAGCGGAAGCAACAGATCGCGCAAGGATCGATAGCCCTGGACAGCAAGAATGCGGATCATGAGATTTCAGCATATCCTGGCTGCGGGCCGGGCCATTCCAGGCAAAGTATCCATGGGATTCGAGATAAAGGGATGGCGGCCCGTGGCAGTGTCGCACCCTGGACTCGCGAGCCCTCACCGCGCGTCCACCGCAGACTGCCAGCGGAACCCCTGGCGCATACGGCTAAAGGACAAACATTGTGCGAAAGCCAGCCACTGCATTGTTGCGGCGTTGCGGATCCGCTCCCGTGTCGAAATAGTACTGAAAGACGGGCTGGAAGGTGAGCCACCGATTGAGCCGAAGGGCGTAGTTCAGCTCCAGCAGCTTCTCGGCCCCGAATGGGGAGAGTCCAGCCCGGGACAGCGAGCGGTTCAAGACTCCACTGATGCGGCTATGGACGAATCCCACCGAGACTGTGTCGTGATCCCGATGGCGAAGCAAACCGTGATAGCGCAGACCGACGGCCAGTTGCGAGAAGGTCTTGGAGACGTCCTCCGGTGTCCAATCGAAGGTGGCGGTCGCGTCCATGCGCCTGTTGGCGTGTGCACGAGAGGAATAGACCTGCTGGTTTACCGTGAAGTACAGGAGATAGTTCGTCCGAGCCTGCCGGCCGCTGCCGATATTCGCAAACGGGCCGGTATTGATTGTGGCGCCAAAGGTGTACAGGCCTGCATACCCATCGCCAGCAGGCAGCAAGCCCGGCTTGACCAAATAGCCCACCTCCGCTGCGATGACGGGCGCGTCCTTAAACTTGAAGTGCGTACCGGTTTCGTCGTCATGAAGGGGATCCCGGTTGCCCGAAAAGATGGCACTTTTTACGTAAACGCGTTTGGCCGGGACGTAACGAACTTCAAAGGCCGGCGTACCGGCGGGAGAGAAGGGTTCATAGGTTGCCGGGATGAGATTTCCCATGGCGTAGCCGAGCGGTTCGTTGATGAAGGAGTCGCCATAGGGTTGAACGCCGTAGGAATCGAGTCCGGAGAACTGGCCGGCGCGGATGAACAACTTCTGCCGTGAGAGTTCCTTTTCGAACCACCAGGAGTCGAGCCGAAACAGGTTGATACTGGCCAGGCTGCTGGGGTTTGCAATCGCGCCGAGGTGGGCTCCCAGGTTGCTTCCGGCCTGCCACATCGCGGTGATGTGAAACTTGAGTCCGCGCACTACTCCGGCTTTCCCGAGATCAATGTCCAGGGTTCCACGGACCCGGCTCCAGTTGGCGACATCGCGGCGCGTATTCGAGAGCGTATCGTCCACGTACAGGAGGCTGAACGCGACGCCCTGGTTCGCCAGCCTGGTCCGCTCGCCGCCCCAGTCTCGCAACATGTAGGGGCTATTCGTGCCGGACTCACCTCTGACCTCGACCAGTTCCTGGGCAGCCGCCGGAACATGGCAGCAGCCAGACAGGAGCGCGAGCATCGATGCCCTCGCCATGTTCGCGGGACTATGCCTCATAGAAACCTCGCGTTGGAGTTTCCATACAAGAGAGCCTCCTGGCCGGCATCACGATTGCGGCCAACGGTGCGCACGCCGGGGCGATCACGCCAGGAGCGCGGATCACTACTGGAAAGCGCGGATCAAAGCCGCAATCTCATCGGAAGCCGTATCCAGTGCGAAATGACCGGCATTGAGGACGTGCACTTCCGCGTTTGGCACATCACGGCGGTACGCCTCAGGCTCGGATCGATCAAAGGACATGTCGTACTTGCCCCATAGCACCAGAAGACGCGGCTGGTTCCTGCGCAGCCATGCCTGCCACTTCGGATACGCCTCGACATTGGTGCGATAGTCGTAGAACAAATCGCTTTGGATGGCGGCCTGGCCGGGCTGGTTCAGGAAATTGAACTCGTCGTTCCAGAGATCGAGATCGTAGCGCTCAGGATTGGGATCGCTACCGACATGGCGGGTCCGTGTTGCGGCCAGGGACAGAAGATTCGCGCGAAGCGCACTTTCATTCGCCGCGCGGTCCGCCCAGAAGGCCCGCCGGGTTTCCCAATTTGCGCCCAAGCCCGGGTTGTGGGCGACAGCATTCTGAACAATGATGGCCTCGATGCGATCCTGATGGGACAAAGCCATCCGAAACCCCACCGGTCCACCATAATCCTGCACGTAAAGGGTGTAGCGCTGAAGGGACAGCGCCTCAGTGAAACGAGTCATGATCTCGGCGTAGCGATCGAACGTGTAGGCAAAGTCCCTTGGGTTTGGCCAGGAACTATGGCCAAACCCGGGGTAGTCCGGTGCGATCAGATGATACCGGTCAGACAGCCGGCTGAGGAGCGGCTCAAACATCCTTGAAGAGGAGGGCAAGCCGTGCAGCAACAGGAGGACGGGCGCATCCCTAGGCCCGGCCTCCCGGTAAAAGATCGAAAGGCGATCGATATCAATGCTGCGGTATGCGGTGCGGTAAGGCAGACGTGTGTCGCCGAGAGCTGTTGATCCAGCGGCCGCAGCCATGAGCGTCGTCATAAAAGTTCTTCTCTTCAGCACAGCCGCACCTCACGATTTGGTTTCCATTCCATAGGCGGAGCGAGTAGGCAACACGGAATGCCGTAGACTGCGCAAATTTGTTGCATCTGGTTGGGGAACTGCACCCTTCGCTCGCCCGTACCGCGTACCATCGAAGGTCTCAGCGCACAGCGAAATTCTGATGGCGTCGAAGCTCGGGCGCTTCTGCTTGAACCTGAACCTGCTCCGCGTGCGATGAACGACTTCGGACAGTCAACGCGAAAGAGATCGATGGAGGACAGCCTCGCGAAGCAGATTCGGATGATCGGGATTGGCGTCGCAATGCGGATGAAGTCCGAACGATGGCCGAGGGAAGGGCCGGTGCCAAACGGGCCCTTCCCTTCGCGCTTCAAACAGTCAATTGGCCGAGGTAGTGCCCCAGCCGGGTCTCCACATCACCCGGATGATGAAAGCCCCGATCCATCAGCTGGCCGATCCGCTCACGAGCAGCCGCCCGCCCCAGGGAATCGATGAATGAGCTCCATTCCGGCGCGATTTCCGAATCCGGAGGCAGGCTTGCCTGATTCACGAGGCGTTTCGTCTCTGCCATGGTTTGTTTGTCAAACGAAGCAACCCTGCGCGCCAGCGTATCGACAAACCCATCCAGCTCATGATCGGGGAGGGAGCGGTTGACGTAGCCGTAGAGTTCGGCCAGTTCTCCGCCGATATCGTTCGCTGTCAGCAAGACTTCCAGTGCTCTGCCTCGTCCGATCAGCCGAGGCAGCCGAGCCATGGGGCCACCGCCGGGAACCAGCCCCGCGCCTACCTCCCATTGCGACAATACGGCCTTCTCGCGACTGGCAAAGCGCATATCGCACGCCAGCGCGAGTTCGCTACCTACTCCTGTAGCACGCCCGCGAATCAACGCAATGGAAACCACAGGCGCCCGGCTCAAACGAACGAGCATATCCGGCAGCGGTTGCAGCCCCGTCGGACCGGGAGGAAGGTTGGCGGACTCCTCCATTGGCGCCAGGAAGTCGTAGTGAGTCAGGAAGAAGCCGTCGATGGCACTGTCAAACACCACCACCTTGACGCGATCATCGGTTTCCAGCAGAGACACCACATGTTCGAGCTGGGGGAGGTTCGCCGGCCCAAATATGTTGAGTGGCGCAATATTCAACGTGACTCGCCAGTAGGCGGCGGAATGTTCTGTGATCTGGATCGGCTTCATGCAGGGCTCCTGATTGGGATCGTGTCTGTCGGACAGAGCAGGAAAGGGCACGTGACGTTCCAAAAGGTACTCACTGAAAACAGGGCCCCCGCCGCCAAGCACCGCGTCGAAAGTGGGGGGATCGACACCGAATGAGGACTAATGCCGGCGCTGGCGCGCGAACTCGAGGCGGCGATCAAGTCTTACGTGGCCATCACCGACCAGGCGCCCAACCCGTTTGTATGGACGAAGACGGTTGATGAGGTTCTGGCCTCAGTTGCGCGGTTTTGTGCGCGGCTTGGGATGAAGCATACTTAAGATGAAGGGTTCGGGCGCCGAATCGGCTATTCTGGTTCGGACTGAGGAACCAAGTCTTCAAACGTTCCTCGCTGTCTGATCACGTTCCACCCGGCCTCGTCGCTCGGACTCTATGGAGAACTAGCCAGGATTGTTCCAGTCTATGCCCGCGGACAGGGAAGGTGATGCAGGAATGCCAGACGGGTTAGCCCCGTTACTCGCCGAATTAGTACTCGGAGCCACAGGGCGCGCGCGGCGGGCGGCCCAGGCGATCGCCGACGGCAATGGATGCCTCGACGGTACTAACCGGGCCATCCAGTGGAAAGTGCTCCCGCAGTTTGCCGAAGGTGTATCCGGGGTCAGCATGGCGCCGCTTGAGACACTCCATCTCCGGAGAGAACTGCTGCGAGCCCGGGGCGATACCGCTCGCCGAGCCACCAAAGCCGTGTCCGGAATCGCGGCACTGGAAGCGGCTGGTGTCCGCGCGCTGGTGTTCAAGGGCCTGGCTTCCATGGCCGTGCTGTATCGCGACGCGCCTAGCCGGACGATTCACGACGCCGATTTGCTGGTCATGCCCCAGGACGTGCCGCAGGCCGTCGCATGCCTCGAAGCCAACGGGTTCCATCGTGAAGATGGCGGGACGCTGGCGGAGTACACGCAGTTTGTCGAAAACTCTCCTGGTTTTGCAGGGAATCAGGCGATCACGCTGTACACCGATGGCAGTGAGATCGACTTGCACTGGGAACTGCATGGCTGCGGAGTGAAGGCCGAGGAGTTGCTGTCGCGCTCCCGGAAGGAACGGCTGCACGACCAGTGGATTATAGTACCGGATCCGGTCGATGCGCTGCTTTTGACGATTCGGCATGTGGTCCGGGAGAATTTTGCCGCGGATATGATCTGCCGGGACCTGATGGACACCAAGTTGCGCTGCGAGGTCCTCGAGAGGGACGGTGAACTGCACAGCGCAATGACTCGCATTGTCGAAGCGGGTGTCGAAGTGCCCGCTTTGGCGGTGCTGGGCGTTCTGAGTTCCTACGACGAAGGGACGCCGGCAAGCAGAGCATGCCGGTATTTGGAGGGGCTGGTGAGCCCGGTGTCGCGAGCATCGGCGGCCCGCCTGGTGGAGCTGTTTCACTACCAGATGCGGCATGGCGCGCTACCCAAGGATGTGTTTTACCTGGTGCATTCGCGCCCGCTTCGGCAGATCGCCCGCGGTCTGGGGACAAGCTGGTCAAGCTATCGCCGCAACATGAAGGTGATCGAACAGAAGCTGGAACACGAGATGAACTGGACGGCTCGGATAGCAATGTTGGCGCGCTCCATCCCGAACCTGCGGACGATGAAACTCGCCCGGGCGCTAGCACGGGTCAAATACGGGACCGATTGAAACCGGAATCTTCAGTAATCACGATCATCACTCCGGCAGGCGTATCCCTCCGGACACAGCTTTTGGAGCACTGGCACGCGCGCCCCCTGCTCTACCGGCTGGCGATTCGCGACCTGCGTCTTCGCTACCGGCACACCTTTTTGGGCGCGGGGTGGGCCATCCTCCAGCCCCTGCTGCCGATGCTGATTTTTGGGGCGGTCTTCTCGCGCCTGCGTTTGGACACCGGCGGCCCGCCATATCCGCTTTTTGTATTCAGCGGACTCGCCGTGTGGACCTTTGTGGGCAACTCAGTGACGAGCGCCAGTCCGACGTTCCTCAACAATTTCGACATGATCAATAAGATCTACTTTCCGCGAGCGGTGCTGCCACTGGCGATCGTGGCGGCGCTGACCTTGGATGGGCTGGTGGCGGTGGCCGCGGTGCTTCCGGTGACTTTGTGGTACGGCTATGGGCCGGTGTGGAGCTGGCTGTTGGTGCCGGCGGTGGGTGCGGTCGCCGTCGCGGTGGCAATGGCCGCGGCGGTGATGGCCGCGACCCTGACCACCCTGCTGCGAGACCTGAAAAATGCCGTTCCGTTTCTGGTTCAGTTGTGGATGTATGCGAGCCCGGTGCTATACCCCGTCGCCTGGATGCCTCCGGCGATCCGCCGGTGGGCTGGTTGGAATCCGGTGGCAGGAATTCTGGAAGCGTTTCGCGTGTGTTTGTTCGGAACCGTGCCGGATTGGGGCCTGCTGGCGCAATCGGCCGCGGCGATCGCGCTGCTGATGGCTGCCGCCGTCTGGGTGTTCCAACGGCTCGATGCGGATTTGGCGGAGCGCGTATGAGTGGGCCCGCCATTTCCGTTCAAGGCGTCAGCAAGGAGTTCATGCTGGGGCAGGCGGGAGGGTATGGCACGTTTAAAGGCCTCATAGGGCTGGAGAAGCCGCCCGTACGAACTGGAGCGGGCCGGTTTCGTGCGCTGGACAACGTGAGCTTCGAGGCTAAGTTCGGCGAGGTGACGGGAGTGATCGGCCGCAATGGCGCGGGGAAGTCGACATTGCTCAAGATCCTGTCGCGGATCCTGCGACCCACCAGCGGCCGCGTGGAGATGCGAGGGCGCGTGGGCAGCCTGCTCGAGGTGGGCGCGGGATTCCATTCGGAGTTGACCGGACGCGAGAACATCTTCCTGAACGGCGCGATCCTCGGAATGACGCAGGCCGGGATCGCGCGGTGCTTCGATGAGATCGTGGCCTTTGCGGGCGTCGAGCGGCATCTGGATGAACCGGTCAAACATTATTCGAGCGGCATGTACATGCGGCTGGCGTTTTCCGTGGCCGCGCACGTCGACCCGGAGATCCTGCTGATTGACGAAGTGCTGGCAGTGGGCGATGCCGATTTTCAGAAGCGGACCGAAGAGCGCCTGGAGCGCGCCGGACGCGGCGGGCAGACGGTGCTGCTGGTGTCCCACAACCTGCAAACGGTACTGCGGCTGTGCCAGCGTGTGGTCTGCCTGGAGCAGGGACGCGTAGTGGCGGTGGGGAGCGCAGCCGAGGTGGCAACGAGATACCTGGACATGGGCAGCGCAAAGCAGGGCCAACGGCGTTACGATGAGACCGAATTAGCTCCCGGCGACAGCATCGTGCGACTGGGCGGCGTGCGGGTTTGCGGCCGCGATGGAGCCACGTACACGTCGGTGGATATCGGGGAAGGTTGCGGTATCGAGATCGAGTACGAAGTGTTGCGGGAGGCTCCGGGGCTGCTGCCTTCGCTGGTTCTGCACAACGAGCGCGGCGCCTTTCTCTGGGCCACCGATGCGGGCAACGAATGGCATGGCCGGGCCCGGCCGGCCGGCCGATATCGCGAAGTGGCGTGGATTCCACCGCATTTGCTGGGCAGCGGGTTAATGCGCGTGACAGTGGCCATGGAATCGTTGCAGCCATCGCGTGTGCATTTTCGCGAGCCGGATGCCGTGGCATTCCACGCCGTCGAAACGCGGGATGGCGCTCGGGGGCGCTACACGGGCTTCATCGAAGGAGGAGCACGGCCCAAGCTCGACTGGACGGTGACGCGTGAATAAGGCCGAGGCTCACAGGCAATATCTCCTGGCGCGGGCCTGGCATGGCAAGGGGACCATCGCGCGTGCGATCGCGGGCTATCGCCAGGTGCTGGCGCTCGATCCAGCACACGCCGACGCGGCCATGCGGTTGGGGCACCTGCTGCAGGACAACTGCCGGTTTGAGGAAGCGCTGACGGTTTTTCGGGACGCCCTGGACCACCACCCTCATGAATCGCAGCTCCACAAACGGTTTGTCGATGTGCTGCTGTTGCTGGAAGGAATCGAGGCAGTGTTCCGGCACTACCGACTGGAGCGCGTGGGCTCGCGTATTCCGTCGCTGGCGCCCGGCGAACCGGTCGTGTGCTCCGTGCTGCGCAACGAGCGTGCCCGCCTGCCGTATTTCCTCGATTACTACCGGCGGCTGGGAATTCGACAATTCTTCGCCATCGACAACGATTCGACTGATGGCAGCGGGGCGTACCTGAATGCGCAGGAGGACGTCTGCCTGTGGCGTTCCGCGCTGCCGTTTCGAGAATCGAATTCCGGCGCGGCCTGGTTCGAGCCGGTTCTGCGCCACTACGCCGCGGGGCATTGGTGCCTCATCGTGGATGCCGATGAACTGTTCTGCTACCCGGACTGTGAGACGCGGGGCATCGCAGAGCTGTGCCGCGGGCTCGATCACCGCGGGGCGGTGGGCATGCGCGCAGTGCTGCTCGACATGTACTCCAGCCGGAGCCTGCGAGAGACCGTGTACCAGGCGGGACAGCGGTTCGAGGACGTGTGCCCTTATTTCGACCGCCAGCATTTCCATTCGCGCGTGGAAAGTGCCGGCCCCTTCGCGAATATGCCGTTCCTGTACGGAGGCATGAGGCAGAGGCTGTTCGGTGAGGCGGGCGGATACATCCTGAGCAAGGTTCCCCTGGTGAAGTACCGGGCGAGCACGATCCTGGCCGGGGGACAGCACTGGACCAACGCTCCGGCGGACCGCCTCGCGGGGGAGACAGGATGCCTGCTGCACTTCAAGTTCTTCTCCACGCTCCCCGATTACGCGGCGGCAGTGGCGAACCAACAGCAGGATTTCCATTGGATCGAGCAGAATCGGGAGTACGTCCGCGGCCTGGGACGCGATGGCGATTTGAAGTTCTATGACGAGAGCCAGTCCGTCCGGTTCGAAAATAGCGAGCAGCTAGTGACTCTCGGTGTGATGCAGCGCGACTCCCGGCCGCCGCTGCCGGAAGCACCAGTGTTTCCGCGCATCGAGCCGGTTGGCGATGGAATGCCCCGTCCGCTGTGGTCAGTGATGCTGACCGTATACCGGAGGCTCGACACCCTCGGCCAGGCGCTCCAGAGCGTGCTGGATCAGGCGCGGGCGCCAGAGCAGATGCAGATTGAGGTGATCAGCGATGGGCCCGCGGATCCGATGCACGCGGAGATCGAGGCCCTGGTGCGTACGCTCGGAGGCAGCCGCGTGCAGTTCTACGCCCATCCGGAACGCGCAGGACACCCGGAGATATTCAACGTATGCCTGCGCCGTGCGCGGGGCGAATGGATCCACATTCTGCATGACGACGATTGGGTAGGGCCGGGGTTCTATGACGCGCTGGACGAAGCCGGCGCTATCGACGAAGTAGGTGCGGCATTCTGCCGTCATCATCATGTCGACCGGCAGAGGCGGGTGACGCGGCTCTCGGCGCTGGAACGCGAATCGGCGGGCGTGATTGATGGATGGGTGGATAGAATTGCCACGCTCAGCCGGGTCCAGGCCGCCTCCATGGTGGTCCGGCGCGCGGCCTACGAGCAAGTGGGCGGTTATTGCGCGCAGGCGCGCTCGGCGTTCGATTGGGAGATGTGGCAGCGGATCAGCGTTCACTTTCGCGTATGGTTTGAACCGCGGGCGTTGGCCTGGTTCCGGGAAAGCGAGGCTACCGAGACGGCCCGGCTCACGGCCACTGGGGCGCAGATCGCCGATACCCTTGCGGCGATCGAGGTCGCCCAAAGCTACCTGCCGGCGGAGTCGAGGGAAAAGCTTCGATGGCGGGCGCGGGAAATGTACGCACTGCTCGCGATCGACGCGGCCCAGGCACGTTGGGTGGCGGGAGACGCGGCGGGCGCGCTGGCGAATTTGCGGGAAGCGGCCGCGTGTAGCGAGTCAGGCGAGGTGACTATCAAGATGCGGGCCTTCCTAGGTAAGATCTAAAGATTGGCATCATGAGAATTGTGGTGTGTTGCACATTGCCGGCATACCCTCCAATCGGGGGTGCGCCGCTGCGGATCTGGGGCACGATCCAATGGCTGCAGAAGTTTGCGGAGACGGGAGTGTTTTCACTCGCCGGCAGCGGCCCTCCGCCTCCCGGGATCGCTGAGTCGGCGTGGTGCGGAATTGGCTCTCCAGCGCGCATGGAGACTTCCAGCGATTGGATGCGGCGGCCGAACGGAGTTCCCTCGGACGGGTACTACGATGAGCGGGCGGTGGAGGCGTTCCGGCACTTTGTCCTGGGCTTCAAGCCGGACGCAATCGTTCTCGAGACGATCTGGCTGCATCGCTACTATGACGCCATTCGGGATGCCGGCATTCCGCTGATTCTCAACTCGCACAATGTCGAGATCGACGTCGCCAGGCAGGTGGAAGCCATCGAAACGTCCGGACCGCTACGGCTTCAGCGCCGCATCCTGTCAGAACGGATCCGCCGCGTGGAAGAGGCGCTGGTGCGGGCGGCGGAGCAGATTTGGCTCTGCAGCCAGGAAGATGGCGAGATCATGCGCCGCGAGTACGGCATTACCACGCCGATGCACCACGTGCCGAACGCAGTGAACCCCGCCGAGTATCAGGTTGCGTGCGCCCGGCCTGCAGAAATAGCGCCCAATTCCTGGCCCGTGCTGCTGTTCCCGGCGCTGTACCATTACTATCCCAACGTCAACGCCGCGCATTTTCTGATTCATGAGTTGCTGCCGCGCCTGGGCCCGCAATATCCGGACATACGACTTCTGCTGCCCGGCGCCAATCCGCCTCCAGCGCTTGTGGCGGAAGCGAAGGATCCGCGCGTGAGCGTTCCCGGCGTGGTGCCTGAAATGTTGCCCTATCTGCGGCAGTCCTCGGTGCTGGCTGTGCCGCTCAAGCATGGCGGTGGGACGCGGTTCAAGATCATCGAGGCGTTCGCGGCGCGCCTGCCGGTGGTCAGTTCCCTGAAGGGTGCGGAGGGCCTGGGGGCGATTCCTGGCCGGCACTACCTGCGCGCGGAAACCGCGGAGGAGTTCGAGGCAGCCGTGCGGCAGGTGCTCGACCACCCGGCGCGTGCGGCGGAACTCGTTGAAGAAGGCGCCAGGTTCGCGCAACAGCTTTGGGAAGAAGCGGGCGCCGCGATGCGAGCATCGATCGGCGCATTCCACGTATCATAGAAAGTAAACAGTGGGGATTGAACCTGAATGAATCTTGTATTTGAGTGTAACTCTCCGGATGTTGTATTTGAAAATTTCGGCGATGAAGTCATCCTGCTGAATCTCCAGAGCGGGCGCTACTATAGCCTGGATCCGGTTGGGATGTTCTTTTGGGAACTGCTCACCCAGGGAGTCTCCCAGCCCGAGATCTGCGACCGTATTACACAGCAGTATGCGGGGACTTCGGGCATCAGCGCCGACCTCGACGGACTCCTAGCGGAGTTCCAGGCCGAGGAGTTGATCCGGCCCGCGGCCGCGGCCACGCCCCTGGCGAAGGCAACACCGCCCAAGACCACACTGCCGCCCGCCTATGCACCGCCTGTCCTTGCCAAGTTCGACGACGTCGCCGAGATGCTGTTGCTCGATCCCGTGCACGACGTCACCGACGCCGGCTGGCCCCACCCGGCTCCTCCGGTGGACAAGGCCAAGGGCGCATAGACGATGATCAGTGCGATTATTACGGCGTACAACTCGGAACGATATCTGAGCGAGGCAATCGATAGCGCGCTGGGGCAGACCCTGCCTCCCGATGAGATCCTGATTATCGACGACGGCTCTACCGACGGCACCCGGGGCGTCGCCGAGAGTTACGGCGAGCCCGTTCGCTATTGCTGGCAGCGCAATCAAGGGCCGGGCGGGGCGCGCATGCTCGGGATCAGGGAATCGAAGGGCGACGTGCTGGTTTTCCTCGATGCGGACGACCTGTGGATGCCCGAGAAGGTGGCCAGGCAGAGCGCGGCGCTGGATGAGGACCCGGACCTGGACATCGTGTTCAACCATCTGGTGCAGTTCCGGAGTCCGGACCTCTCGCCAGAGGTGGCCGCGACGCTGATCTGCGATGAAACGCCGCATCCGGCGCCGCTGATTTCCGGAATGATGGCGCGGCGGCGCGCGTTTGATCGCGTGGGTCCGCTGCGCACCGACCTGAAGGCGGAATTCGTCGACTGGTACATGCGAGCGCAGGAGGCAGGGATTAAATCGCTTACCCTCGACGAAGTCCTGCACAAACGGCGGCTGCACCCGGACAACTTCACGTTGCAAAACAAGGACGTACGGCGCGAGTACCTGCAGGTGATCAAGGCGGCACTGGACCGCCGGCGCGCGGCCGAGCGGCGACAAGATGGCTCAGCATCCTGACTTGGTGCGCCCGTCCCTGACGCCGGAGCGGGATCAGGCTCTATTTTTTGAACAGCTCGAAGAAGGCTTCCATCGTGCCGCGGCGCGATGCGGTGAGGTGGTGCGCGACTTTCGCGTGGCCGGCACCGCCGTGCGCATCCGCTTTGCGGGCGAAGGACTGGTGGAGTCAATTGCACCGGGACTCGCCTTCCCGGTGGCCGAGTTGCCCGCCGGGCCGCGTTGCGAAATTCTGGTGTGGGATTCTGAAACCACGGGCGTGATGCCGGTGGCGCCGCCCCGGCCGCACGAAGACTTCACCACGCGGGGCAACATCTGGGGCTTCGACAGCCCGCGTTACCGCTCGGCGTATCAGTGGGGCGAGGGCTCAGTGAACCTGATGGACCTCGAAGCACGGCGCGCCATCTATTGGGTTCCCTCAAGCCGGCATCTGCCCGCGTGGGTGCTTTCGTGCCCGTTGCGCAGCATCCTGCATTGGTGGTTGGCGCACAACGGACACCAACTGGTGCATGGGGCCGTGGTGGGCGACGGCGGCCGCGGCGTGCTGATGCCAGGACAGGGCGGAGCGGGCAAATCGTCGACATCGCTTGCCTGCCTGGCCCACGGCCTGCAGTTCATCGGCGACGATTATGTGGCGCTGGCGTTCGATCCTGCCCCCCGCGCCTACAGCTTGTACGCGACGGCGAAGTTGGACAGGCGCAGCCTGGAGCGATATCCGGAACTGGCGGCGCGATGCCGCGCCGTGGAATCCCCGGGTTTTGAAAAGGCAGTTCTATTCCTGCGCGATGGGTTTGCGGACAACATGCCGGAGAGCCTGCCGGTGCGCCTTGTGCTCACGCCGCGGATTTCGGGGCAACCCGAAACCACACTGGGTCTTGTGGATGCGGGTGATGTGGAGTGGGCGTTGTCCTCGGGCACCCTGGTCCACCTGCCACACGTGAACGGGCAAACCGTGCGATTCCTTTCCCGCATGGCCCAGCAAGTCCCGCATTCGATGCTGAACCTGGGCACGGACCCGGCCGGGATCGTGCACGCCATTCGCGAGGCGGCGGCAGCGACGGGCCCGGTGCTGCCGGCGGAGGCGCACGACCATCGCCCGTTCGTGACGGTGATCGTGCACTTACGCGAAGAGGACGCGGGCGAGTGGGAACCGCTACGGGCATCGCTGGACGCGCAACACTACGGCCGCGTGGAGGCGCTGGTTACGATCGATCATGGCGCGCGGCCGGAGGAAGAGAAACGGCGCGTGGGCGGCGTGCATTTGCAGGTCCACACTTTCGATCACCGCATGCCCACGGGCGCCGCGTGGAATCGCGCGATCCGCGAGTCGTTCGCTGAGTGCCTGTTGTTTCTGGAGCCGGGAGATCGGTTGGTGGCAGGCGCGCTTGAAACTTGGGTACGCGGCGCCGGCGAACATCCCGAGGCCGCCTGGATCGCCGTCCGGACCTCGAACGGCGGGCGGCGATGGCTGGTGCGCAAGGGCGCATTCCGAACCTGCGGCCTGTTCGATCCACACCCTGCCCAGGAGGGTAAACAGGTGCAGCAGTGGCTGGCCAATGCCGCGGCGCAGGGACTCACCGGCGTCGAGCTCGAGGCAGTGCTGGTGCGGGCTCCGCAGGCGGCCGGTGAATCGCGGACGTTGCTCTCTCAACAGGACTTGCGCAGGCTAAAGGAGAGCCTCGACCGCCGGCGGCAGCAAATGAGGCAGGCGTGAAGGCGCCACACCTGTTCCTGCTCGATGCGTTAATGCTCGAGGACGAGCCGGCCTTGGAGGCGTGGCGGGCATGGCGGGCCATCGCAAACATGGACCGGCTGGATGCGGCGAGCTTTCGCCTGTTGCCAGCGTTGGCGGCACGGCTGGAACCATGGCTTGCAGGCGATCCACAACGCGCAATCCTGACCGGCATCTGCCGGCGGGGGTGGAGCCAGGCGCAGATGCGGCGGAAGGTGTTGGCCGAAGCCGTGTCGGTGCTGGCAGGGGCGGACGTGCCCGCGCAGGCCGCGGGTCCGGTGGATTGGGCGGACCGGTATTGGCCGGCGGGCGTCATGCGGAGTATCGAAAGCCTGAACCTCGACGTGGTGCCGGCCGATGTGAATCGGGCAGTGGAAACCCTGATGCAGGCCGGGTGGACGGTGGAGGGGCGTTCTCCAGCGGGCAGTTGGTTCGAACTGCGATTTGCGCCTCCGGTGCGGCTCCGCAATCGTGCCGGGGTCGGGGTGCGGGTACACTGGCGCGGGCTGCCGAATAGCGACGTTGTGCTGCCGGAACTGGCGGGGTGGAAGGCTCGCGAGACCAGCGCCGAGCACGATCTGGTGCGCGTCCTGGGCTGCGAGTATGCCGATGGGCTGCATTGGAGCTGTGACGCGGCCATGATCGGCCGGGTCTCGATCGATTGGGACGAGGTCGCGCGTCTGCTTCGTTGGCATTATCTTGCCAAGACTCGCCTGCATGAGTGGAACCCGGCCCTGGTGCGCAGCATACCGCTTGGGATCGGCGAGAGGGTGCTGACGTGGCCCCTTCGTATGTACCGGCGTATTCGCGTAGCTGGCCGGCACTAACGGTCTACTGGCCGGAACACGTTCGACCGGCAGGATGCTGAAAATGATGTGCGACGTTCAGCGGACTCCTGGTGCGGGCAGTACTCATGACGGTGTTGAGGGTAAGGCTGCGTGGAGGACCGGGGCCGTGTCGTGCGGAACGCCGACAGGCGGTGCTGAAGGGGATTGTCTGGATCAACGTCCTGAGTCCCATCCTCGATACCCATGCGTGCACGGATGGCGGCGGGCAGCCCGCAGCCGCAAGCCCCTGAGCTACCGAATCGACCTACAGACCCGCTAAGGTTTCCTCAATTTCACCGATAAGAGCATCAGCGCCCTATAGGCGGGACCATTCGACATCGCCTGGCCGGCTTCGAGCGTAGCTCGGGGAGGCGGTGCGGACGGAGACACGAGGCAGCACTAACGCCGTAACGATTGCATTGAAGGGAGAAGAGGGGGCTTCGATCCGAAACGACTATTCAGACGGAGGATGACTGGTTTTGGGTTCGAACGTGAGAGTTTCAGATTTGGTGACTGCACCAGCATGGCGGTTGCCGGATTGCAGCAGGTCGTGGCGGTGGCACATCCGCGCCGCCAATTAGCGACGTGATCGGCCTGCGCCAGCAACATGATCCCCATGTTCAGCTTGTTCCGGAATTCGCGTAAACGGGGCAACTGCATCCTCGTGGATGAAGGAATGGGTAAGCCGGGTTCCGTGCGACTGCGGACCGCGATGTGAGCACTAGCAGGCGTGCTCCTTCTGGACGCAGCAAGAAGCGCAAACGCACCGGACTTCGGCGCCCGAAAGGGCCGCGCCACTCTTGGCGGGCTTGGCCAGCGTAAAGGATAAAGTCGAAATCTTGCTGGAGATCTGCTGTGTGTTGACCGGCAACGATCTCCACGCGCTGAAAGCGCAAGTGTGGTGACGGGAATCTTCAAACGAGCAGGGAGTACGAATTCAGATGAGATCGCGAGTATCGCAGATGACTGTCGGCAGAAAGTTGTTCCTAAGCTTTGCGGCCGCGCTGGTGCTGAGTTTCGCAGTGAGCGCCCTCGCGCTGCAGAGCAACAGGGTTCTGGAGGCCAGTGTGAAGAAGGTGGTTAACGTAAATGCTAGAAAGGTCTACCTGGCGACCGATATCAAAAGTATCCAATCTGACATGGTAGGCGCCGAGCGAGGCATCCTTGCGCGCGCCTTCATGAAGGACAAGGCCACCATGGCGCGGTACAACCAGGAGTATGCCGAAAGTGTGGCCGCGGCCAACAAGGATATCGCTGAATTCATACCGCTCATCGAGACGGCGGAAGCGCGCCAGATGATCCGGGAGATCAAGAGCGCGGTGGAGGAAGCCGCTGGATTGCACACGGAACTCTATCGTGAGGCGAGTTCAGACCGGACGGAGGCGGCGGCGGACATCCTGAAGGAGAAGGCCATGCCTCTGCTGCTCAATATCGGGAGGATCTGCCTGCAGCTTGAGCGCCAGCAGACCGCATTGATGGCCAAAGTTGCCGCCGAGACGGAGGATTCGGTCTCTCGGGACCGATGGATCACAATCATCCTGACGGCCCTATCACTGGTGGTGGGCGGCATTGTTGTAGTGGTGGTCCGGCAGATCAACTCCGCCCTACGCCGGGCGGTCAGCGAACTGAGTGAAGGCGCCGAGCAGGTCGCCAGTGCGGCGTCGCAGGTCGCCTGCTCCAGCCAGTCGCTGGCGCATGGAGCGTCCGAGCAGGCAGCGGCGCTTGAAGAGACTTCCGCCTCCACTGAAGAAATCCACTCCATGGCAAGTAAGAACAGTGAAAACTCGCGTTCCGCCGCCGAACTGGTAACCCACTCGCAGGAGAAGTTCGCGCAGACCAACCAGTCGCTGGACCAATCGGTAGCGGCTATGGGTGAGATCAACGCCCAAAGCGACAAAATTGCAAAGATTATCAAGGTGATTGACGAGATCGCCTTCCAGACAAATATCCTGGCTCTCAATGCCGCGGTGGAGGCGGCTCGCGCCGGGGAGGCGGGCATGGGTTTTGCAGTGGTAGCCGACGAAGTGCGCAATCTGGCGCAGCGTTGTGCCCAGGCAGCCAAGGACACCTCGGCGCTGATCGAGGAATCAATTGCCAGATCCAATCACGGCAAGGTGAGAGTGGATCAGGTGGCCTCGGCAATTCGGGCGATCACCGAGGAAGCAGTAAGGGTGAAGGCGCTGGTGGACGAGGTGAACCTGGGCAGCCAGGAGCAGGCGCGTGGTATCGAGCAGATCGGCAAAGCCATCGCGCAGATGAATCAGGTGACGCAGTCCACGGCGTCCAGCGCCGAGGAAAGCGCCTCTTCTGCCGAGGAATTGAACGCGCAGTCTGACACGCTGAAGGACATTGTGGAACGGTTGACCGCCATGGTGGGCGGCGGCGCAGCGGCGCATGGACAATACGATCAAACGCAGCGAGTGGGCATCCGAGGCTCGGCGTCCCGCCAGCACGGAGAATCGCATTCCAGCTTGGGTCCGTTGCACGCGGCGGTCGACCGGCCTGCCGGCGAGAGGCGAATGCCAATGCCACTTGGCGCGTCCGATCTGAGCGAAGCGCTCTCGCGGGAAGATCGATTCAAATAGCGTTTAAAGGGCCTGCCCGGGAAGGGCCTGGCGGAGGAGGTTCTTCCAGGTCCCCAGCCTGCTGCCTTCTGATTGCAGGCTGTTTTGCACTATTTGGGGGATAGGGCACAGAGCCGGGCCTTCCGGGCGGACTGGCTCTAGTGGTTTGGGCAGAGTGGCCGGCGGCGCGATGGAAAGAGATAGCGGACTGAGCAGGTTTAGCGTTCGTGGGTGATGGCGCTCCATTGCGGACGCGTAGGTGTCCGTGGCCCGCTCCTTGCCAGTCGCGGTTCGTAGCGTGGTAGGGGCCCCGACAGTCTGGGGTCGCTGTGGATTCATCCGCTTTGGCGGCCCGCAGGGCGGATACTCGGACTCCATTGAAGACGCGCCAGGAGCGTGTACCGGCTTACTAACATGCGCCGTGCGAAACACGGTGGTGCCCCCTCCCTGACGGTCGGGGTTCGTAGCGGTTTCTTCTGCTTTGGCAGCCCGCGGCGCCATGTTTGACTCCATTGGAAATCGCGTTTTTGTGATTCGCGGTATGACGGGTCAGGCTGACGGGCATGGAGGATTGGGCAGGAATCGGACTGTCGATGTGCTCCAGCGACTTGGTCTTCTTCGTGGGACCGGAGAGCCCGGGTGTGACCTCGAACACCGTCGACAGCAGCGCCTGTTCCGTCGATACCGGACTCGCGACGGTCACTCATCCAACCGGCGTGGTGCATTTGAGTGTGCTTGTCCCTATAAAAGGGCCGATGGCCGGCGCCAAGAATGTGTATCAACGGAGTCTTGACCCTCTGTCCAGGGATTCGGGCTGGGTGAAGACCGGCGTGTGGACGGTTTTATGAACCCAGCCGGGTCATTTCGGGCGGCGCGGGCGTTCTCGCAATAGGGTGAGATTAGATCTGTACCCGCGATGGCATTTTCGAGTTGATCCCGAAAATATACGCGCAGTCCGGGCTGTGATTGGAGAAGTTTTATTCAGGTTCACTGATGAAGCCGATTGACCTGCCTAAATCGGCTGTGACATTTTAGTGCAGAGGTTGGTTTGCGACTCAACACTCGCTCTTTTCCCGCGCTGGCTGCCTATCTATTCCTGGTGATTCCAGGCGCGTCCGCCGGCCAGACCCCGGCCGCGGCTGGCCCCGACCTGAACATTGCCCTCACGCACACCAGCAGTTTCCTGCGGGGGCAGACCAACGCGGTCTATCTGATCAGGGTCACCAACTCCGGCGGAGGGGCCACTTCCGGGACGATCTCGGTGGTGGAATCCATGCCATCGGGCATTGCCATCACTACGATGTCCGGACCCGGCTGGACCTGTGTAGCCAACACCTGCACGCGGAGCGATAGCTTCGCCCCGGGCCAGATGCTGCCGGCCATTAGCGTACTGGCGGCGGTGGGTGCTGGCGCGCCCGACCCGGTCAGCAATCTGGTGACGGTCTCCGGCGGCGGGGATTCCAATATCGCAGACAACCTGGCCACCGACGTGACGAGCATTGCGTCAGAAGGTCGGCTGTATGGCCTCGCTTCCACGAACAATACGAACCTGCCTCTCAACTTCGTGCCCCCGGGGCTTACCGACGCCGTCGCCCTGGCGGTTTCGGAGCGCGAGGCGCTTGTGCTCAGGAAGGACGGCACCGTCGTTCAATGGGATTACTACGGCCGGGATACTCCCAGCGAAGCCAAGGCGCTGACGGGTGTGGTCGCCATCGCGATGGGCGATCTCACGTGTTATGCCTTGAAGGGCGACGGGACCGTGGCCGCGTGGTCGAGGTACGGAACACTGGCCATTCCCGGCGGCCTTTCCAACATTGTGTCGATTGCCGCCAGCAGTACCGCCGCCGTGGCGGTGCGCGCGGATGGCACCCTGGCCGCCGTCTCTGTGGGCTCCAACCCGCTGGTGACCTTCCCCGCGGGCCTGGCCAATGTCGTGCAGGTCTCTCTCGGGATCAACATCGCCGTGGCGCTCGATTCCACCGGCCAAGTCACCTCGTGGGGTGGCGCGGCCGCCTTGCCTGTGCCCACGGAGAAGCTGTCCCGGGTGTTAGCCGCGGCGAATGGTACTGGTGCGGGTATCCGGCCCGATGGAACCGTCGTGGTATGGCAGACGGCCACCAGCGGGGACCTGGCCGCGGTGCCATCGGGCCTGGGCGGGGTCGTCGCGCTGGCCGGAACCTCCTATCTCATCGCGTTGAAAGCGGATGGGACGGCCCGCGGCTGGGGCACCCAGCCCTACTTCCGGCCTGACCAGGCGAATGGACTGGCGCACACGAGAGCGGTGGCCGGCTCGACTAGCTACGCGATAGCCATCCTCACCACCCCGCTGATCACGATCTCGTTCGACGGCACGGCGCAGGCCGTTGATCTGTCCAGCCCCTATACTTCAACCCGCCCGGCTATCACGGTGGATGGGGTTTCCAGGACGTTGCCCTTCTCGATACAGGTACCACCGGACAGCACGCATGCGATCTCCACAGCGGCCGCGCAACCTGGTGGAGCGCAGAACACACAGTATTACTTCAACGCCTGGAGCGATGGGGGAGCCGCCTCGCATACCATCACAACCGGTACGGCGGACGCGGTATACACAGCCACTTTCAAGACGAAGTTCCGTCTGATCATTTCATCCGGGGCCGGGGGAACGGCCAGCCCGGCCACTGCACTGTACGATGCAGGCGCCTCCGTATTGGTCAGGGCCACTCCATCCAACGGATATCTCTTTTCCAACTTCAGTTACGATTCCCTCGGCACGGATGCGACGAATCCGCTGCGGGTCGTCATGAATGCATCGCACAACCTGACGGCGAACTTCCAGGCGCAGGCCAATGCCACGGTTCGCCTGTCATTGAAGCCACTGCACCACCTGATTCTCGGACAACAGAACGCCGCCTACGTGGCACGGGTCGTGAACGAGGGACCAACCGCGCAGAGCGGCGTGCAAGTGAGGTTCGACTCATCCCGGACAGCATCGATGACTGGTGCGGGGTGGGCTTGTGCTGAGAATATCTGCAGCCGGTCGGATTCACTGGCTCCTGGCCAGGCGTATCCGGCTATCCTCATCGTGTCTCAGTTACCCTCGTTCACAAGCGGGAGCGAGGCGGTCGGCCTGTCCATCCCCTCAGTTTGCCCGGGGTGCGGCGTCCGGTCGTCGGAGCCTGTTTACACGAATACCAATTCGGTAGTTGGCTGGGGAGCGGGCCAGGCGGGTCAGATCACGGCGCCGGCGGGATTGATGAATATCGTCGATGTCACCGCCGGTTTGGCGCACACCGCCGCCCTATTAGGAGACGGCAAGGTGGTGGCGTGGGGCGATAATTCGAAATCGCAGACGCAGGTTCCCGCCAATCTCTCCACTGCAGTTGCCTTTGCGGCTGGCGGCTATCACACGCTCGCCCTGGTTTCGGACGGCCGTGTTGTGGCCTGGGGTGACAATAGTAGCGGCCAGGCGACAGTGCCAACCTCCCTGCCCACGGTGATCGCGGTCGCAGCCGGGCAGTTGCATAGCCTGGCGCTGACCAGCGACGGATCCGTGGTGGCCTGGGGCGCGAACGGCAGCGGCCAGGCGACGGTGCCGGCCGCGGTGCGTGATGCCGTTGCGATCGCGGCGGGCGGCGACCATTCCCTGGCAGTCCTGCGGGATGGAACGGTGGTCGCCTGGGGCAGCAACGCTGACGGAGAGAGTAGTGTACCGGCCAACCTGCAGGGTGCAGTTTCGGTCTCGGCGGGCGCCTCATTCAGCGCCACGCTGCTGGATGACGGCACACCGGTCGTGTGGGGCAACAACCCGGCAAGCATCCTCAATGGGATGCCGGCCGGCCTGACGGATATCAGGACCCTATCCGCCGGTACTGCCCACGCGCTGGCATTACAGTGGGATGGGACATTGGTGGCCTGGGGCGGGAACACTTCCGGCCAGACGAGCCTTCCAGCCGGACTGGCAGGGATCACCGCCATCGCCGCGGGCGGGCAACATAGCGAGGCCGTCCTCTCCGGCCCGCCCAGAATCTCGATCTTCCTCAACACGCAACCGGCCGGCGGATCATTCAGCGTGGACGGCGTCGCATATACGGGATCGCAGGTGCTGCAACTGACGATCGGCCAACCTCACGTTGTGACGACTTCGTCCGTGCCGACGTTGGTGGATCCGGGGACGCAGCTGATCTACCAGTCCTGGGATGGCGGATACCGGGGCCTCACTCGCACGATCACCCCCACGCAGAACGCGACCTACTACATCAATTACGGCGCAAGGTATAAACTCACGACGACCGCCTACCCCAGTTCCGACGGGAGTGTCGCCGTGTCGCCCGCCAGCGCGGATGGCTGGTACGACGGGTATCAACAGGTCCAGATTACGGGTGTACCCGCGCCCGGGCACAGATTCACCGGTTTCAGCGGGGCGCTCAGCGGAGCCACCAATCCGCAACTACTCAGTATTCAGAGTCCGCTCGCGGTCACGGCGAACTTTGCGATTTACGACCCGTACCCGAGCGTGGTGAGCCTTGCGCCCGCGTCAGGCTCCGGCGCGGCAGCCGCCTTCAGCGCCACCTACTCCGCGGGGCTCGGCTACCGCGATCTTGCCTGGGTCCAGTTGTTGCTGGCGGCGGCGCCAGACGGCGGAGGGAAACCGTATTGCTTCCTCCACTATGATGTACAAGGCGACCGGTTCTGGGTCTATGGAGACGGCGGCTTCTTTCAGGGCCCGGTCCAGCCCGGTGCCGCCAGCGCGCTGCTGCAGAACCAGCTCTGCGGCCTGAATACGAAGACCTCGACGGTGGCAAAGAGCGGCAACACGCTCACCTTTAACGCCCGTGTGGCGTTTAAAGCCGCGGCCGGCCTGAACGTCTATCTGCGAGCGCAGACGCTGAGCCAGTTCGACACCGGGTGGGTGCAGCGCGGCACCTGGAACACCTCGGCGGCCCCACTCGGCACGATGAGCGTCCAGCCGGGATCGGGCTCGAACGGGGCGCAGACCTTCACACTGCTGTATCCGGACCCTGTGGGGTATGAGGACACGACCGCGGGTTGGTCGCAGTTCCTGATCGCCGCGAGCCCCGATGGAGGCGGCAAGCCCTTCTGCTTTGTCCACTATGACAAGGCGGGCAATGGCCTGTGGATGTACTCCAGCGACGTGGGATTCTTCCTGGGTCCGGTGAGCCCGGGCACGGCCTCGAACGCGCTGGACAGCAGCGCGTGTTCGATCAACCCCGCTCTCTCGGGCGTCACTCACCCGTCGGGTACGGTGATTGTGTATGTGCCCGTTACGCTGAAGGCGCCGATGTCCGGAGCCAAGAACCTGTACCAGCGGACGCTGGATCCGCTCTCCCGGGATTCCGGGTGGGTAAAGACCGGCGCCTGGTCCGTTCCGTAATGGCCGGCATCCGCAGTTGCATGGGCTGGTTCGTGATGGAGCGCTGGGGAACGCCAGGCGCTCCACCCCACAGGCGGTAGTGTGGCTGCCTCGCCCGGCGGCTAGCGGGGCTTCCGCCTCAGACTGCTATCGTGGCGGGTCCATGACGATAATCACATGGCCCTGCTTGTGTCCGCGTTCCACGTAACGGTGAGCTTCGGCGATCTCGTCCAAGGGGTAAAAGCGGTCTATCACGGTACGCAGCTTCCCGGCTTCAATTAGCCCCTTGAGGAACAGTTGATCCTCGCGGCTGCCGGCGGCCACGCCTCCGACAACTTTGGCGGCTCCGGTGGCGGAGACCCATATGCCTTGCAGGGCGCCCATCAGTATTGCCAGGAACTTCCCGGACCCCCCGACCCGAACGTAGTAACCGCCGCGCTTCAAGGCCCTCAGGCTGCGCTCAAAGCCGCTATAGCCGACTGCATCAAACACCATGTCGTATACAGGGCCTGCGCTCGAGAAGTCTTCCCTGGTGTAGTCGAGCACCGCGGCCGCACCGAGAGATCGAACCATGTCCACATTGGAGGAGCTGCAAACTCCGGTGACCCGTGCTCCGAAGTGGACGGCCAGTTGGACGGCGAAAGTACCCACACTGCCGGATGCGCCATAAATCAGCACGTTTTGTCCGGCCTGGATGTTCGCTTTTCGCAGGAAATGAAGGGATGTAAAACCTCCGAAGAGGACGCCGGCGGCCTCTTCCATGGTCATGTTCTCCGGTTTCGCGGCCAACGTTCCGGCTTCCGGCAGG
Source organism: Paludibaculum fermentans (assembly GCF_015277775.1). Classification (NCBI taxonomy): domain Bacteria; kingdom Pseudomonadati; phylum Acidobacteriota; class Terriglobia; order Bryobacterales; family Bryobacteraceae; genus Paludibaculum; species Paludibaculum fermentans. The sequence continues at coordinate 8,375,811 of NZ_CP063849.1, read as the reverse complement.
CAGACGTATTCGGCGTGGGCTCCGAATTGAAAGCCGGTGCCGCCGAAGACCTGATTGTCTGGTGCGAAGCGGGTGACGGCCGGGCCAACCGCCTCCACGGTTCCGGAGAATTCCATCCCGAGGATTTTGGTCTTGTTCGGACGAAGGAGACCGTTCATGAAGCGGATGAGAAAGGGGTCCGCCGTTCTGAGTCTCCAATCGGCGGCGCAGACGGTGGTGGCGTGAATCCTGACGAGGACTTCGTTGTCCCTGGGAATGGGCTTTCCCACTTCCTGGATGCGGACGACGTCCGGGGGCCCGTAACGGGAATAGACGGCAGCTCTCATGGTACTTCCCTGCCTGTTTTCGAATGATCGTCCCACAATCCAGGCGCGAAAGCACCCGTAGCCCTGGCCGTAGTTTGCGAAACGGCGGACTGTGGATGGGAGATGATGTAGGGCGGCGGCCCGCGAATTATTCCGGCTGCACAGTGAGCACATGTGTGGAGGAGTGGAACAAGTTATGAAGCTGCATACTTATCTAAACTATGGCGGAAACTGCCGCGAGGCCTTTCGCTTTTACGAAGAGCATCTCGGCGGCCAGATCACGATGATGTTGACCCGTGAGCAACAGCCGAATCCGGAAGGAGCTCCTCCGGAGTGGAAGGATTCCATCATGTACGCGCGGATGAACATTGGCGAGACAGAACTGATGGGTTCCGATGTGCCATCGGACCGGTTTCAGCCGATGCGCAGCGTGTATCTTTCCCTGAATGTCGACAGCACGGAAGAGGCTGAACGCATTTATGCATTGCTGTGCGAAGGAGGCCAGATCTTCATGCCGATGGAAGAGACATTCTTCGCCTTCCGGTTTGCCATGCTGCGGGACAGGTTTGGAACGTCGTGGATGATCCTGCATGAACGGCCCAGGCCGTGAGAACCGCCGGATGGGGCGGAATGCCAGGCTTGCAGTGAGCACAGCAGGCCTGACGGGTGATCACTTCATCTCGCCCAAAACCCCCTGAGAGAGGCTGTCGCGACGAGGAAACAGAACACTGATTACAGAGACAAGGAGCCGACAGAGCTGATTCGAATAGTTAATGTGCTACACGTTTTCTTGCCACAAGAGACACTTCTATTCATGCGGCTAAATATGCAATTAAGTGATAGACTATGGGCGGAATTTAAGCATGCTTCCCCGTCTATGCTTTGCCGCACTGCTTACCCTCCCCCTCGTCTCACAATCACCGCAGTCCAGTACGCCGTTGCTCCGGATTGACGTGCAACTGGTGCAGGTGGACGCCGTCGTGACGGATTCGCGTGGCCGCCATGTAACCGATCTGCGGCCTGAGGAATTTGAGATCCGGCAGGATGGAAGGCGCCAGAAGATCACTCACGTTTCGTTCATCGCAGGGAGTCCGACTCCGCCGGCGGGGAGCAAGCTAAAGACCGCGCCGACGGAAAAGATGACGCCGCCGCCGAGCGTGAGAGCCAAAGACATCCAGCGGACTTACGCGCTGGTCGTGGATGATCTTGGACTGTCGTTCGAAAGCACGGCCCGCGTCCGCAACGCTTTGAAGAAGTTCGTCGATGAAGACATGCAGCCCGACGACCTCGTGGCTGTGCTCACCACCGGGCGCGGCGCGGCTGCGTTCCAGCAGTTCACCTCGGACAAGAGGATCCTGCATGCCGCGATTGAACGGTTGCGCTTCAATCTGAGCTCGCGAGCTGCGAGCAGTTCGGACTTCGGAGGATTCACACCGGTTGTGGATGAACGGGATCAGGAATGGGCCCGTCAACATTTCACGAGCGGCACGATGGGCGCGGTCCAGTACATCATCGGGGGGCTTCGCGGCCTGCCTGGCCGCAAATCAGTCATCCTCTTTTCGCAGGGCCTTACAATGAACCGGTTTGGGAACCCCTACCTGACAGAACATCTGCGGCATCTGGCTGACGCGGCCAACCGATCGGGCGTGGTCATTTACACGGTGGACGTCCGGCCGCTTGCTGCGCCTGAGGGATTTTCCGCAGACTCGCGTCGCCCACCCACTGTCGAGGCGGCAAAACCAGTCGACCGGATCCAACATGATCAGGGAGAGAAGGCTGTGCTCCTGGACAGCCAGGCGGGACTGAACTATCTGGCGAAGCAGACCGGCGGGCTTTTCCTGAAGGATGACAATGATCTGGCGAAGCTGGCGCGTCAGTCGATTGAGGATCAGTCCGGGTACTATCTGATCGGCTACCGGGCGGAGCCAGGCACTTTCGAACAAGTCCGTGGCGCGCCACTCTTCCATCGCATCAACGTGAAGGTGCTACGCTCGGGGACGCAAGTTCGCACGCGGGCCGGTTTTCTGGGAACTGCGGACGTTCCGGAAGGCTCTGCGCCAAGGACGCGAGGAGACAGCATCGCCGCGGCATTCGCGTCTCCCTTTCACGCCGCGGAAGTACCCGTCCGCCTGACGTCCTGGTTCGACGATGAACCCGAGGGCGGTCCGAGTATTCTCTCGATGGTCCACATCGACGCCAAAAGCCTGTATTTCGCCGAGGAAGCCGACGGATGGAGAAGGGCGGTCGTGGATGTGATTACAGTGGCAGTGGGAGAGGCCGGGCCGTCGGTCAACCGGCTGGACCGTACTTACACGGTACGCGCGAGGGGACCAGTGTACGAGAGTCTTTTGAAGGAAGGTTTGATGTATACCACCACTCACCCGCTCAAGGTGCCGGGGCCCTTCCAGTACAGGGTCGTGGTGAGGGATGCGATGTCGGGGAAAATTGGGTCGGCCAACCAATTCGTCGAAGTCCCTGCCCTGCAGAAGGGCCAACTGGCCGTTTCGGGGGTCGTTCTACTGAATGCCACGAATGACACGGTACAGAAACTGGGGGCAGGCGGCAGCGGGGATGATGCACTCGTGGAGCAGACCGGCGGGCATCCAGCCCTACGCCGTTTCCGCTACGGCCAGAAGGTCGCGTACTCGTACCGGATTCTCAATGCACGCGCGAGAGTAGAGACAGAGCTGCGGTTATACCGCGACGGGTCCCTGGTGTTTCATACTCCGCCGAAGGAGGTTATGGCGGAAGACGGCCCGGCAGGTCTACGGCAGATGACGGGCGTGCTGACGCTGGGTCCGCCGCTGCTGACAGGCTACTATTTGCTGCAAGTCCTGGTGACGGACAAGACCGGCAAGAAGAAACAGAACGCGGCCACGAGTTGGATGGATTTCGAGCTGCTGTTGAGTCCTAACCTGGAGTGAGGCGGAGCCTGGCAACTTCCCTACCCTGCCACGGATTCGATCTTGAACTTGGCGCCTTCGTTGCCGGACAGTGCGGGCTCGGCGTCCAGCAACTGGATGAACTCCCGTGTGACGCGGTCGTCGATCTCTGCGATGCGGCGGATCTCGACCGGGTAGCGGATGGTGATCTCGAGGCCCGCATCGATGAAGCGGATGCGGCTTTCCGGCCGCGGTGCTTCCGTGTGCACCAGCAGGGAAGACTGGAAGTTGCCGTGTTGGCGCTCGACAACATCGCGATACTCCGCCCAGATCGTTTGTACTGCGTCCATCAGGCGGCGCTCCAGTTGCGCGTAATCGGCCCGGCCAGGGAATTTCAGAATGACCGCACGCCAGACGTAGTCGATGCCGGGGAGTTGTTTGAACATCGCCGAAGGCTGAAAGAACACGGCATTCGGAAAGACGACGATGCGGCCCGTCGGCTCCAGTGCCGGACCGGAACCACCGAGTTCCAGCAGGTAGAGCCGGAAGAGTCCTACGTCGGCCACTTCCCCGGTGACGCCGGAGACGGTGACACGATCTCCGACACGCACGCCCCAGCGCCCGACCAGGAAGAAATAGGCGACGACGGAGAGAATCACGCTTTGCATGGCGACAGCAATGCCGGCGGCGGAGAAGCCGGCGAAGGTAGCCAGCGATCCGAATTCCGTGACAAAACTGAGGATGATCAGCAAGGCGACAGCACAGCCGACCACGATCCTCCGCAGCACAAGAAACTGCCTGCGGCGGCGAAGATCCTGCACGTAGCGAACAGTGGCGCGCCGTGCGAGTTCAGAGAGCCCAAAAATCAGCAGCAGGGCCACGGCGAGCATGACGATGCGCAGCAGGAGATAGCGCAACGCGGAGTTATAGCGTTCTCCGAGAGCACGGCGCCACTCCACGATGCGGCCGCGGCTGGAGTTGATCTGGGCCGCCTGCTCGCTGAGCGGACTGGAGGATGCGGAGAGTTGCTTGAAGCGCGCCAGTTGAGCATCGATCTGTTTCCGCTGGGTGTTCAAGGCCTCGATGTTCGAGGACTCGGGCAGTTGTGTAATCGCATCGCCCCGCCTGATCACTTCGCGCAAGGCGCTGCGCAGCGGCCCGCGAAGTTTCTCCGCTGACTGGCGGAGGGCCTCCGTCTCCTGGGACAAGCGCTCCAACTGGTTCATCCGCTGGGAGAGAGAAAAGACTTCCGCCGTGAGGCCCACGATCCCCGAGGATTCCGGATGAAAGTCCGGCGTGGCGGCTGGACGAGCGGCGGGAGCAGGCTCGGGCGTCCCCTTCAGGGCAGGCGCCGCTTCGGGGATGGAGCGTTCCAAGGTGAGGATCTTGGCGCCGAGTCCACCCTCGTCCGGTGCGCTGAGAAAGCCGATGAGATTGCGGAGTGCGTCGCGGCGCGCCTTGGCGAAGTTGGCCTCACTGGCCACTTCGTCCCGCAGTGCCTGCAGACGCGCCCGGCCGGCACCGCTGGCTGATTGCAGTTGGAGATTCAGCCGGTCCAGCTCCGCCTGGGACAGTTCGGCCCGCTGCGCCGCCGCCGCGGCGGACTGCGCCAGTGTGCGGCCGCGCGCGGCGTCCGGTGGCGGATTCTCCGAAGTAGTCGCCTGCGGAATGGCGGCTTGCGCTCGTGCGAATTCAAAGGCCAGCCGGACCGTGTCGATGGAGCTTTGGCGCAATGCGCCGGCGAAGACCGTTTGCGTCGAATCGGTTGGCGACTGGACAACGGCGGCCACATTTCGGTACCAGGCCGATGTCTGGCTGAGGTACTGAAGAATGTCCTGGTCCGGGAGAGGCCGTTGAGCACGGAGTCCAGGCCCAGCGGCAGGAAGCAGGAGCAGAAGCGCCGGCGCGGCCCAGTGAAAGGCGCGGCGCGGTGCCGCAGTGGAGAACGGGGGGCACCACATCTGCCCCAAGTTTAGCGCAGGCAGTGCGGGCTGGACCCACGCCGGACTTTCGCCTCTCGCCGAGGTGATGCGGAGTTGAGATTTACCGAAATCACAAGCCTCGTCTGTTACTACTGGGATCAGGAGATACTTGCCATGACATGGTCGCTAAATCCGAACGCATTGAGGGGACGGATTGCCGTGGTAGCAGGAGCGACCCGTGGGGCTGGGCGCGGCATCGCAGCGGCATTGGGCGAGGCAGGAGCCACAGTGATCTGCACAGGGCGCAGCACGCGCGGCAGGCGGTCTGAGTATGACCGTCCGGAGACGATTGAGGAGACCGCCGAACTAGTGACTGAGCTTGGCGGCACGGGCGTTGCCGTGGTGATGGACCATCTGGATCCGGCACAGGTGGAGAACCTGGCTGCGCGGATTCAGAACGAGTACGGGCACATCGACGTGCTGGTGAATGACATCTGGGGCGGCGAGTTGCTGAAGGGTGGGCCCGCGGATTGGAACACACCAATTTGGGAGCACGACCTGGCAAAGGGCCTGCGCATCCTGCACCTGGCAGTGGATACGCACTTGATCACGTCCCACTTCCTGCTGCCGCTGCTGATTCAGAGACCGGGCGGCCTGCTGGTGGAGGTGACTGACGGCACGAGCGAATACAACGCATCGCACTATCGAATCTCGGTCTACTACGATCTGGCCAAGGTGGCGGTGAACCGTTTGGCTTACTCTCAAGGCCACGAACTGGCGCAGCATGAAGGGACGGCCGTGGCGATTACGCCGGGCTGGATGCGTTCCGAGATCATGCTCGAGCACTTCGGCGTGTCGGAAGAAAACTGGAGGGATTCGCTGAAAGCGGAAGGTGAGCGCAGCGGACCGGGGGCCCCACCGGATTTCGCACTCTCAGAGACGCCGCGATTTACGGGGCGTGCGGTTGTCGCGCTGGCTTGCGATCCGCAGCGGGCCAGATGGAACCAGCGATCCGTCAGTTCCGGAGAGCTGGCCGCCGGGTACGGATTCCTGGACCTGGATGGATCGCGCCCGGACGTCTGGCGTTTCATGACGGAGGTCAGCGAGGCAGGGCTCGAGGGCCGTTATGAGGATTACCGCTGAAAAGGTGCCCGCGGGGCCGGGCGGCTGGCCCGGCTAGTCCACGGGGCGAATGTCGCGGATGGTGGCGCTCCAGGGACTGTAGCCGCGCTTGGCGCTGAACGCGTCAGCTTCCACGGTCAACGCAACGTCGACGCGGGCACCCTGCTGGAGTTCGCCGATGCGCCCGGCGAAACGCCAGGCTTTGGCAAAGAGCGAACGGTTGCCCTGGAAGATGCGAATGCGCAGGTGATCGCGATCCTTGCCGAAAACTTCCGGCGTCTGGCGGATCTCGACGTTGCGCAGCAGGAACAGAGGCGCGCGGTTACCCAGCCCGAAGGGGGCGAGGTGCAGGATCTCGTCGACGGCGGTGTCGTTCAATTCGTCGATGGTGGCCTCGGCGTCGAGCAGACGCTCGGGGGCGAGGTCCTCATCGCTGAGGGTTTCGCGGGCGAAGGCATTGAAGCGCTGCTTGAGTTCCTCTACCCGCGACTCTTCCAACGTCACGCCCACAGCCTGGCGGTGGCCGCCGAAGCGGATGAACACTTCCGCCATGCCGTTGAGGGCATCCAGCAGATGGAAACCGGGAATTGAGCGGCCGGAGCCTTGCGCCATTCCGGTGTTTTCATCGCGGCCCAGCACAATGGCCGGGCGGTGAAAGAGTTCGACGACGCGGTTGGCGACGATGCCCACGACGCCGCGATGCCAGTCGGGCGAATAGAAGACGAGGCCTGCGCGGTCGGGCCCAGGGCCGTCTTCCCCGCACTCTTCGAGGATTGCCTTGACGATGGCCTCGCCGGTGCGCTGGCGTTCCAGGTTGAGCCCATCCAGGCGCGTGGCGATGGCGCGGGCGCGCTCCTCATCGCTGGTGAGGAACATTTCCACCACTTCGCGGGCATTGTCCATTCTGCCGGCCGCGTTGATACGGGGGGAGACACGGAAGCCCACGTCGGTGGCGGTCATGGCGGAGCCAGGCTCGACTCCACTGGCCTCGAGCAACGCGCGCAGGCCCGGATTGCGGGTCTTTGAGAGGCCGTCAAGTCCGCGTTTGACGATGACACGGTTTTCGCCCGTGAGCGGGACAACGTCGGCAACCGTCGCGATGGCGACCATGACAAGGAAGGAATCGGAGTAGCGAACGATGCGGTCGGGCGGCCAGTTCAGGCTTTCCATCAGGGCCTGAATCAGCTTGAGCGTGACTCCGGCGCCGCAGAGGTTCTTGTTGGGATAGAGGCAGTCGGGCCGGTTTGGGTTGAGGATGGCGACGGCCGGCGGCAGCTCTTCCTCAGGCAGATGATGGTCGGTGATGACGACATCGACGCCAACGGCCACAGCGGCTTTGACGGCTTCGATGGCGCGGATGCCTGTATCGACGCTGATGATGAGGTTGACGCCTTCGCGGGCCGCCTGTTCCACGACCGACACCTGCATGCCGTAGCCGTCCTTCAGGCGGTCGGGCACGTGGTATTCGGGCGCATGTCCCATGAACTCCAGCATCTTGCTGAGGATCACGACACTGGAGACACCGTCGACATCGTAGTCGCCGTAGACCAGGATCTTCTCCTTGCGATCGACGGCGCGGCGGATGCGATCGACGGCCTGCTGCATGCCGGCCATCAGGAACGGATCCGTCAGATCAGTGAGCCGGGGATGCAGGAAATGCTCGACGTCCTGCTGCGTCCGGAAGCCGCGCGACCACAGGACGCGGGCCGCGGGCAATTGGAGCCCACATCGGGCGGCCAGCGCCGCCACTTCCTTCTCTGATGTTTCGGCGAGTGACCAGCGCGCCTGAGTTTGCATCATTCTCAGTTGTTCGAGTAGAAGCCGCCGTAGCCGCCGGCTTCCTCGGGTCCATCCGGGCCGGCATCCTCGAGCTGATCAAGGATGTCGTGCCATTCTTCATACCACTCGGTCTGGAGTTCAAAGAGGTAAATGCGGCCCTCGAAATCGAAGCTGAGCTCGATCGCGCAAATGAAGCCTTCGTAAATGGAGAGCTCTCGGATGCGCCGCTCCAGGTCGCGCTTGTCGTCGCGCGGCATTTCGGACTCTTCCAGCAGTTCGAGTGCTTCTTCCCGGTGGTGGGAGCGGAACTCGCGGGTGTGGAAATGAACGAGCCGAACACCCAGTTGTAGCGCGCATTCCAAAAACCGGTGGTAATCGGGCAACCGGCCCGTGTCCCAGTAAACGAAGCGCCCATCGTCGGTGGCGCGGCTCATGGAGCGATATACGACGAAGTGCTCGGTTTCGAGGTAGTGCTGGATCTCTTCGGTCAACGAGTCGAGGTTTGGTCTCACGGATGGGTTCTCCAGCGCGGTTAGCGCTCGGCCCTCACCAGGATCTCATCGGGCCCGGCCAGGTCTCTGGCCGATGGGGTGACGATTGTCTTGGGGCCGATGAATATCTTCTTCTTTTTCGCGATTGCTTCGCGAACGTCCGCTTCGCAAACGAAGGGAACGATTTCAATCTTTGGAGCGGGGATCTGAGCCGGTGCCGCGGGCGCGGCAGGAACAGCCGACGTGGGTTCCGCGGGTTTGATACCGCAGCCACAGGACGGCGCGGACGGCGGTTCCACTGAGGCCGTAGCCTGCGCTTGCTTGGCGGCCAGAAAACGATCGACGGCGCCGGCGACAGCACCATGCAAGGGAGGCTTGGGCGCGGGCGCAACGACGGGCGCCTGCGCGGGCAGGGCGGCGGCTACAGCGGCCGATAACGTTGCACCGCTGACATTCACACCACGCTGCGCAAGATAGCGTTCCACGGCGGCGACGAGCGCGGCCTTGTCAATGTTCAACCCGGCGGGCTGGCCTGGCGCGGGCTCGGGATCGCGCACAGCCCAGGCGATGCGCTTGATATTGATGAGGTGCTGAGGGCCGACGTTGTCACTGGTGATGTTGCCGGCGATGGCTCCGCAGCCGAGGGTCATCGAAGGCTGCACGTTGGTGGTGATGCCAACGGAGCCCTGTGGAGAGGCCGTATTCACAAGCACACGGAAGGCCGGCATGCGCAGGCCAAAGCGGCGGACCTTGGATTCGTCGCCGGCATGGATCACACAGGTATGGCCCAGTCCACCGAACTTGAGAATCGCTTCACAGGCATCCAGCCCGGCCTCGAAGGAATCGACGAAGAGCAGCGCGAGGACGGGGGAGAGCTTTTCGGCCGAGAGAGGATGCTCGCGGCCCACGCCCTGAATCTCCGCGACCAGGATGGCCGCATCGGCGGGAATCGTGATGCCGGCGAGTTGGGCGATGGTCTGGGGAGACTTGCCGACGCAGTCGGCGCGGACAGTGGTGCCACTGCTGAAGAGAGTCCTCTCTACGGCGGCACGTTCCTGATCGTTGAGGATGTACGCCTTGCGCGCTTTGAACTCAGCGAGCATGCGATCGCGCAGCCCGCGTTCGGCGACAACGGTCTGTTCACTGGAGCAGACGGTGCCGAAATCGAAGCTCTTCCCGCTAACGATGCGCGCCACAGCCTGCGCAAGATTGGCGGAGACATCCAGCAGGACCGGCACGTTGCCGGGTCCCACGCCGAAGGCCGGCTTGCCGGAAGAGTATGCCGCGCGTACCATGCCGGCTCCGCCCGTGGCCAGAATGACGCCGGTCTTGGGGTGCTTCATGAGGGCCTGCGTGCCCTCGAGCGTGGAGTTGGTGGCGCACTGGATAATGTCGGGCGGCGCACCCGCTTCCGCGGCGGCTTCAGCCAGCAGCGCGGCGGCGGCGCAGGTGCATTCCCTGGCTCGCGGGTGCGGACTGAGAACGATGGCGTTGCCCGATTTCAGGGCAATGATGGTCTTGAAGAAGACAGTGGACGTTGGATTCGTGGTGGGGCAGATCGCGGCGACGACGCCTTGCGGGACGCCCACTTCCGTGATCTTCTGCTCTGGGAGTTCACGCAGGACGCCAACGGTCTTCATGCCGCGAATGGCACGCAGGAGAGTGTCGGAGCAGAGCATGTTCTTCGCATACTTGTCCTCGACATTGCCCATGCCGGTCTCGCGAACCGCGAGTTCAGCCAGGCGCCTGGCGTGTGCGCGCCCCTTGGCGGCCACGGCTTCGACTACCGCGTCGATCTGCTCCTGAGTGAAGTTTTTATAGGTCTGCCAAGCGGCGTAAGCCTTATCAACTTTTTCCCGGACCTCCTGGACCGAGACCAGGTCCGCATCATGCAGCATGCCTTCCCCCCACACAACCAGTCATCCTTGCAAGAGCGCGCAGATCAGCGCGTCTCCTCTATATATGGAGGCCGCCGGCTTATCCGACCTTGTCGTTCTTCTTCGGGACGGGCAGAATCTTCTCGGTCTCCTCGTGCGGGTTCGGAATGACGTGAACGGCAATGAGTTCGCCCACGCGGCGGGCTGCGGCGGCTCCGGCATCCGTGGCTGCCTTGACAGCGCCGACATCACCCCGGACAGTGACGCAAACATACGCGGCGCCCACATATTCCTTGCCGGTGAGTGTGACGTTGGCGGTCTTTACCATCGCGTCGGCGGCTTCGATCGCACCGATCAAGCCTTTCGTTTCGATCATTCCAAGGGCTTCCATTGAACCTCCCGACGAGCACGACTGAGTGAACTTGCAGAAACTCCCACGGTATCACAACCAAGGTGTGTGCGATACCGCTGGAGAGGCCGCCGCGAGGGGCCGCCGATGCACCCAAATGCGGGCTGTCCAACCTTGACCATAAATGCAAGACCAATAAAATCAACAACATACAGAGCTGGACGAGAGACATCCCTATGGTATAATGGTCCTCATGCCCAGGACGCTAGGGAGCCGTAATCGGCCAGCCACTCCGCGATAGCCCATGAAGCTGCAACGCGTGGCGTCCTACCTCGATTCGAAGGACCCCGCCTGTTGCCTTCGACACGCGAGAGACGTCCTAAGACGCTCCGGACCAATCGGCCGGAGTAGAATCCCGGCGCAACCGCCGGAGCAGTGACCTGGCTCGGAGGCCGGGGAAAAATCGCCGGAGTTGCGACCCGGCTCAACTACACCGAAAACGAAAGTACTTCGGAACTGGTGGCTAGAACCTGAAGGAGAGTTTGTTTTTGATGACAAAGGCATTATCGAGAGGCTTGGTGGTGATTGCGGGTCTATTGGCCGGTCAAACGGCAGCTGACCCCGACCCCCGCCCGGCAGATATGGCCGTCAGCAAAACCGACCCGCGTCTGATCCGAGTCAAGCAGTTCTTCCAGGAACGCGATTGCCCAGCCCAAGTCTATGCCGCTGATTTCATTACAGCCGCAGACCAGCACGACCTGGACTGGCGATTGCTGCCGAGTCTGTCCTTTATTGAATCGGGCGGCGGCAAAGTAGCGTACAACAACAATATGTTCGGGTGGGACAACTGCAAGCTGAAGTTCAGATCGACCCGGGAGGGGATTTACCGGGTGGCTTCGAAGCTGGGCAAATCCCGGATGTACAGGAAGAAAAATGTGGATCAGGTCTTGAAACTGTACAATCCGCGGCGGGAATACACAACAGCCGTCAAGGCCGTGATGAGCCAGTTGGGTCCGGCCGAGTTGGCCCAGGCCGGGGTCTTCTAGCGCAAAACGGGCCCCGTGGGGCCCGTCCGCAATGAATCTTAGTTGTTGTGTTTGCTCGTTTAGGAAGGCCTCTCTGCCGCGTGCGGACTGTTATTCCAACAGCCGGACGCCCATATAAAGGCCTCCGAACAACAACACGGAGACTACACCGACCAGCAGCCATTTGAGATACTTCTCTTTTGGCGTGGTTTCCAATTCGTCGTCGTGTTTCATCTGCTCGTCGAGGGACTCGAACATGGAAGCGACCTCCCGTCTACGGACTAAGGTACAAACCGTATCTGATGCCGAGCAGCCTCATTCTAACGCCGAAACACGTCATTTCGTCAAACAAATATTCCTTGTGTTTTCAATAGCTTGAATTTTACGAAGTGGTAAGAGTCCAGGACTCCGGCCTCTGAATTGCCTTTTCTACGCCGGCACATGGACCGATCTCCGCTTCGAGTCGGCGGCTGTAGAGCTTCTCTACACCCTCCAAAGGAACCGTCTCACACCCTTTGGCAGCCTGACGCCGTCAGGCGAGCCCCATACGTTCCAGTTTGCGGTAAAGAGTCTTCCGCTCAATGCCCAGGATCCTCGCCGCGCGGCTCTTGTTTCCGCCCGTGGCGGCCAGAACCTTGCGGATCTGCTCCATCTCGGTATCGGCCAGTGATTCGCCCGCCTGCTCCTTGGGGCTGGAGGTGCGGATGGCATCATCCACGGCATCCTCGGTGATACGGCCACTAGGGGAGAGAATTACGAGGCGCTCCATCATGTGCTGCAACTGGCGGATATTGCCCGGCCAGGTGTAGTCGGCCAGCGCCTTCATGCCGCTTTCCGTAATCTTTGTTTCCAGTGCGTACCGCTCGTTGTAGCGTTTGAGAAACGCGCCTACCAGCAGCGGCACGTCGCCATGCCGTTCGCGCAGCGGAGGCACTCCGATGCGAACAACATCCAGGCGGTACCAGAGGTCCTCCCGGAATTTCCCTTCCTCCACCATCTTGCGGAGATTGCGATTGGTGGCGGCGAGGATGCGCACATCCACCTTGCGCGGCCGGGAAGAGCCGAGGGGGCGGATCTCTTTTTCCTGCAGAAACCGGAGCAATTTCAACTGAAAGTTGAGATCAATTTCTCCGATCTCATCCAGGAAGACGGTGCCGCCGTTGGCGGCTTCAAAGACGCCCGTACGATCGCGATCGGCGCCGGTATACGCGCCTTTCATGGCTCCAAAGAGCTCACTCTCCACCAGAGAGGGCGCCAGGGAAGCGCAGTCAACCGGCAGGAAAGGCATGGAGGAACGGCGTGAATTAGCGTGTAAAAGATGCGCAATTAACTCTTTGCCCGTACCGGTCTCGCCCTCGATGAGTACCAGCGCATCCGTGGGCGCCACGCGTGAGATGGTCTTGTAGATCTCGATGAGCTTGGCGGAACTGCCGATCATCTCAGTCGCCAGCGGCTCCTCGGGATCGATGTCCTCGTCCCCTTCCTCATCGGCCGCACCCTCGGCGCGCTTCACGATGGAGAGGAGATCGTCGAGCTCGAAGGGTTTCGCCAGGTAGTCGAAGGCGCCGCCGCGAGTGGCCGCCATGACAGTTTCCATGCTGCCACGGGCCGACATGAGGATCACGGCGCAGGTATCGTTGGCCAGCCGCGCGGCCTTTAAAATATCGATGCCTGTTCGTTCATCAATGTAAATATCGGAGATGACGATGGGATAACTTGCGTGGTTCAGACGCAGGAACGCCTCACGCGTGGAGGAAACAGCCTCCACGGCATAGCCTTCCAATTCGAGAAATGTGGAGATAGTCGATCGAACCGAGGGATCGTCTTCCACCAACAGCACCGGGGGCATACCAGCTCTCAGTGTAGCGTGGCGGGCAGCACAACCGTAAATGTCGAGCCCGCGCCAGGAGCACTTTCGACTTCAACATGGCCGCCGTGCAGCACCACGATCTGCTGCACGATAGAGAGGCCGATGCCGGTGCCAACCTCGCCGGACTGCTCCGCCTTGCGGGTGCGGTAAAACTTGCGGAACAGATTCTTCACCTCGCCTGCATCCATCCCCATGCCGTGATCGCGCACCGAAATAGAAATTCCGGCCTGTGTTTGGAGCGCCGAGATCAATACGTCCGTTTCCGGCGCGGAGTATTTCACGGCATTCGTCATCAGGTTATAAATCGCGTACTCCAGCAGTTCCCGGTCGGCATTGATGACAAGGTCGTCGGCCACTTCCGAAGTGATTCGAATCTGTTTCCGCTCGGCCAGCGGCATGGCGCGCTGATAGCAGGTATCGACCACTTCCTGCAGGGCAAACACCGCACGCCGCAATTCGAGTTGTCCGGCCTCGAGCTTCTCCACATCGAGGAACGTTGTGATCATCTTCGCCAGACGCTTGGACTCGCTGTTGATCATCTGGCCCAGTTCCTTGCGCTTGAGTTCCGGCAGGTTGTAGCGGGTCATCAACTCGCTGGATCCCTGGATGGCGGTCAGAGGTGTGCGCATCTCATGCGCGACGAAGTGGAAAGCCTGCTGGTAGCGGGCGGTAGTCGCTTCGCTGACAAAGAGCCGCCGCCGGACATAGAAGTACTGAAAACCGGCACAACCCAGAACGCCGAGCCACGAGGCCGCCGCCGGCGCGAAGGCATCGAGAATCAGGCCTTGCGCAAAGAAGAAGTAGGGCGCGGCGTGAGCCAACACCAGCAACACTCCACCGGAAAGAACAGCCACCCATCCCCGCAGAAACGTAAAGATGACCGCCGACAGGGCGACAATCACCAGCGCCAGCAGCAGCGGAGCCAACGGACCCATTTCGTACAACAGATCGCCCGCGGCCATGGTCTCGAAGGCCTGCAGATGGATCTCGACGCCCGGCATCGGCAGGCCGCCCGAGAGCGGCGTAAAGAGCCGGTCCTTCACGGCGGACTGGGCGGTGACCCCAACAAAGACCACCTTGCCGCGCAGGCGCTCCAACCCGCGGCCGGCGATGACGTCGTCCATGGAAACACGCATGACCGAGGCCGCGTCGCGGTAGCGGACCCACAGCGGCCGGCCGGCATCCCAGCGGGACTGGATGGTGAGCCCGCCGACAGTGACGTCGGTGGGGGAACTCTCAATGACCCCGGCGTGTTTGAGGAGCCTCAGCGCCTCGAGAGACAACGCCCAACGCCTGGCGCGGCCGCAGACGCGCTCCAGCGTCACGCGACGATTGATCTCATCGTTCGGGCCGGCCAAGGCGTGCACGTGGCCAAGCGCGGCATGGGCCCGAAAGCCCTCCACGGGATCCTGCCAGCCCGAGCAGCCTCCGGCATCCGGCTCCATCTCGCAGCCCAGCACGAGGCCCTGCGTCTTCGCAAAGGCAGCCTGCAGGGCCGCATCCTCCGCATCGTTTCCGGGATCCGTCAGCGTGAGATCGACCGCGACCACGCGGGGCGGAGCCTGCACCATCTGCTCCAAGGCCTGCGTGAGGGCACGCCGCATCCCACCGATGCCGCCATGCCGCTGCATGGTGCGTTCATCCAACGCCAGCAGTATGGCCCCGGCGTCGGCTCGGACAGTGGGCCTTACGCGGAAGATGAAGTCGTAGACGTTGTTGTCGAACTGGGCGGCCAAGGCCGTCCAGGAGACCAGCAGAGACACCAGGGCGGCGCCAGCGGCCAGCAGACCATAGGCAAGGCCCGGTGTGATGCGCCGGGTCATTCGGCGGCGGCTCCTTCCGTATCAGGCTGCAGGATGGGACGGCTGGAGCGCATGGCAACGAGAGATCAGTCGCGGCGCAATGACTTCACCTTGCGCTCCTGGATGGTCTGCGGAGAGAGCGTCCGGTCAAAGCCGAAGAGCGTGTCTTCCCAGGAGCCGTAGGCCGAGTTGGGCAGAATGATCCAACGCTCGCCCCACCAGGAGTCGTAAGGCTTCGCTTTGGAAGCCCGCTCCGCCACGGTCAGGCGCGCCGGGATGAAGTCGTTGAGGTCGTCGCCGCAGAGCAGGATGATGCGGTAGTACTTTGCGATGAGCGCGCGGCGTATGCCCTTGTCGGAGGTCCATTCCGGCTTCTCGCCGGCCATGAGCACGGTGTCGCCGATATCGCCGAGGGCCGCGTTCTTCAGGGGGAACTTCTCGGCTTCCAGGTTGGCCCGGGAGTTCGCCTCTTCCTTCGGCCCCCGATTCGTGACGTAGAACACAGTCACGCCTTTAGCCGCGGCATCGCGGAGGAACTCGGCGGCGCCGGGAATCGCCTTGGCTTTCTGCTCCGCGGTCCACTTCATCCACTTATCCATCGAGTAACGGCCATTGCCTTCCAACAGGAAACGCGCCTGGCCTGGCGAATTGTCCAATACAGTCTCATCGATGTCGACGATGATAGCGGGCGGCAGTTTTTTGAAGCTGCCAGTCTGCTCGATGGCGGCGGTCCACTTCTTATCCTTCAGGGCCTTCGGCAGCGCGAGACGGGCAGAGTGCCACGCCTGCAGGGCGTTGCCCCTGAATTCGACGGACGATTGGGTCCAGGCGACGCTGTTCAGGGCGTCCATGACCTGCGCGGAAAGCGGCATCAAGCAAGCCAGCAGGCCGAGTGTAAAAGAGCGGGCGTTCAGAGACATGATGAATTGGAAGACCAAACGATGATTATGCGACTCGGGCCGCCCCACGCGCCAGCGCTGCCGGCGAAGCAGGGCGGTGAAAAGGGAAACGCCCCGGAGCGGCAGAAGCCGTCCGGGGCGTTTCGAGATCCAACGAATACGGCTTAGAGGCCCTTGGCGGCCAGGAAGACGCAGAGGTCGACAACGCGGCAGCTATAGCCCCATTCGTTGTCGTACCAGGACACAACCTTGGCCAGAGTCCCGCCGATGACCTTCGTGAGCTGGCCGTCGACGATGGACGAGTTCGGGTTCTTCAGCATGTCGGTGGAGACCACCGGATCGTCGGTGTAGGCCAGGATGCCCTTGAGCGGGCCTTCCGCGGCGGCCTTCAGCTCGGCGTTGATGGCTTCGGCGGTGGTGGGCGTGTTGAGGATGACCACCAGGTCGACCACGGAGACGTCGGGCGTCGGCACGCGCATGGCGTAACCGTCGAGCTTACCCTTCAACTCGGGCATCACCAGGGAGATGGCCTTGGCGGCGCCGGTGGAGGTGGGGATCATGTTGATGGCAGCGGCGCGGGCGCGGCGCAGATCCTTGTGCGGGAAGTCGAGCACGTTCTGGTCGTTCGTGTAGCTGTGGATGGTGGTCATCGAACCACGGTCCACGCCGAACTTCTCGTGCAGAACCTTCACGAAGGGCGCCAGGCAGTTCGTGGTGCAGCTGGCGTTGGAGATGATGTTGTGCTTGGAGGCATCGTACTTGTCGTCGTTGACGCCGAGCACGAGGGTGATGTCTTCATTCTTCGCCGGCGCGGAGATGATGACCTTCTTGACG
Source organism: Paludibaculum fermentans (assembly GCF_015277775.1). Lineage (NCBI taxonomy): Bacteria > Pseudomonadati > Acidobacteriota > Terriglobia > Bryobacterales > Bryobacteraceae > Paludibaculum > Paludibaculum fermentans. The sequence goes on along the minus strand of NZ_CP063849.1, from coordinate 8,358,654 downwards.
GTGCCCTTCAGGTGGGCCTTGGCCTGCTCCGCATCGGTGAAGCGGCCAGTGGATTCGATCACGATTTCGGCGCCCAGGCTGGACCAGTCGATCGCGGCGGGATCCTTGCTGGAAAACACTCGGATAGCCTTGCCGTTGACAACGATGGAGTCCTCGGTGGCCTTGACATCGGCGTGCAGGGGACCCAGCACCGAGTCGTACTTCAGCATGTGCGCCAGGGTCTTGGTATCGGTGAGATCGTTCGTGGCGACGAATTCGATGCCCGGATTGTTGATACCCGCGCGCAGGACATTGCGTCCGATGCGGCCGAACCCATTGATCGCGACTTTGACAGCCATTTAAGGAGTAACCTCTCTCTTAGTAGGAATGAAACGCTCAACTCCAGCATACCAGAACGGGACGTTTCAGTTCGATTTCCAGGCGGATTGATATGCCAGAGAGCTTGCCCTCCGAGCGGCCTGGCGCAATGAGTCTCCGCGCCAGACGATTGAAAACACAACGGCCGGCCCCGGCGCGCCCCCCAGATGGATGGAGTCCGCACGCCGTGCCGGCCGTGACGAGTTAATATCCGAAGTCTAGTCTTCCGGGACGGCGAGGACGTCGCCGGGGTGGATGACCGACTTATCGTCCTTCAGTTTTCCAGGGTTGGCGGCAATGATCTTCGGGTACAGCGCCCCGTTGCCGTAGTGGTTCTGAGCGATGCGCCACAGGGAGTCGCCGGCCACCACCGTATAGGTCCGGATGGGCTCCGGCAGACTCGAGTCGATGGCGATCTCGCACTGCAGATCGGCGAAGATCGGGTCCACCGCCTTGATCTGATTCCATACTTTGTTGCGAATTTTCTCTGATGGTGCGGCGCCGGTCATCACGAGCTTCTCGTTGGCGACGTGCAAGTGGTCCAGGCGGACATTGTTCTTTGGAATGAGTTCGAGTACCGACTCATACTTCTTTTTGAAATCGTCCAGTGTAGGCATGCGGCCCTCCAGATTAGGAATGAGGCCATGGTAGCAGGCGGGTGAGAGGCGGGAAAGGTTGCGGTACGGCGGGGGACAGACTACAATCAAGGAGTTGAGAGCGCCTCCCGAGCGCCTCATTCCGCTGTAGATCGTCGGGGCGTGGCTCAGCCTGGTAGAGCGCCTGGTTCGGGACCAGGAGGCCGGTGGTTCGAATCCACTCGCCCCGACCATTTCATTTCTTCTAACTGTAACTTCGTCCCATCCCCGGGGTGACCTCCGTCTCAGTTCCTCCTTCCATCAATTCCCTTTTCACTTCCCGGACTCCCACTAGGCCCCGCACCGACCGCAGCGTGCCATAATCTCACAATACTGTGGAGACAACGGCTGAACAGGTAACACTACTGCTGGACCGTTGGGCCGGCGGGGATGCGGGTGCTCTGGCGAAGGCGACCGAACTGCTTTACCCGGAATTGCATCGCCTCGCCGATTCCTATTTCCGCCGCGAGCGGCCGGGGCACACTCTCCAACCCACTGCATTGGTCCATGAGGCCTTTCTTCGCCTGCTGCGAATCGATCACCTGGAGTTCGAGAACCGCCGCCAGTTCCTGGGGCTGATGGCTCAACTCATGCGCCAGATCCTGGTCGACTATGCCCGCCAGGCCAATGCCCAGAAGCGGGGCGGGGACGCCCGGCACGTGGGCATCGATCAGACCGATATCGCGGCTCCCGACTACGCAAGCCGGTTTCTCGAACTCAACGACGCACTCAACCAACTGGCTCAGATCAGCGAGCGGAAAGCGCGAATCCTGGAACTGCGTTATTTCGCCGGGCTGAGCCTGGAGGAAGTAGGCACAATCCTTGAGATCTCCGCGGCCACTGTCAGCCGCGATCAACACATGGCCGAGGCCTGGCTGAATGAAGCAATTCACGGCAGGCTGCAAATGTAGCTCCGGGAATCCGCTTGCAGTCATGATGGATGCCTCGAACGAAAGCCGCTTGCGCCGCCTGGACGCCCTGTTCGACCAGGCCCTCAGCCTGCCGCCCGAACGTCGGCAGGAGTTCCTTTCGAGTCTGGACGAAGCAGTGAGGGAATCGCTGGAGCGCCTGCTGTCCTTCGATGGGCCCAGTGTTCTCGGCGAAGCGATCGCCGGGCTGGCTCAGATTCCTCTCCCTGAAACCGAACCCTGGCATGGCCAGCAGGTGGGTCCCTATCGGATCACCCGCGAGATCGGTCGCGGCGGCATGGGCACCGTCTTCGCAGCAGTTCGCGACGGTGAATTTTCGCAAACCGTGGCCTTGAAAGTAGCGACGCGCGCCCCCTACTCTCATGACTTCGACGAGCGGTTCCGGGAAGAGCGTCAGATCCTCGCCCGGTTGGAACACCCGAACATCGCCCGGCTGCTGGACGGTGGATCGACGAATGAAGGATTGCCCTATTTCGCAATGGAACTGGTGAGCGGAGAAGCAATCCACAACTACTGCCTCAACCGCGCCCTTCCATTGCGTGAGCGCATCGAGCTCTTCCTGAAGGTCTGCGATGCCGTACAGTACGCGCACGAAAACCTGGTCGTCCACCGCGATCTCAAACCAGCGAACATCCTTGTGGATCCCTCCGGCCAGCCCAAGTTGCTGGACTTTGGCATCGCCAAGATGATGGATCCGTTGCTACCCGGCGTCACGGTGACAAGCCTGCTTCCGATGACACCGGATTACTCGAGCCCCGAGCAGATTCAAGGGCGGCCGATCACCACGCGGACCGATGTGTACCTGCTGGGCCTGCTCCTGTTTGAGCTGCTCTGCGACTCACGAGCCCAAACAGCGGACACCACTTCGCCGGCTGCATTGGAACGGACGGTCTGCGAGAGGGATGTACCCGTCCCCAGCACGGCTGCTCCGGTGAGCCGCCGCGGCGCATTGCGCGGCGACCTGGATAGCATCGTCGGCACAGCTACGCGCAAACCGCCTGAGCAGCGGTATGCCAGCGTGAAGGAACTGGCCGAAGATCTTCGCAGGCATCTGGATAGCCGCCCCATCTCCGTGAGGCGAAATCACCGGGCCTATCGTTTGGGGCGTTTTTTGCGACGTCAATGGCTTCCCGTTACAGCGGCGGCATTGGTCCTGTTGACGGGGTTCGCCGGGGGCCTCTCCGCCTGGATGCAGGCCCGGCGGGCAGAGCGGCGATTCAACCAGGTGAGAGGCATCGCCCGCACTCTGATGTTCGACGTGGAGAACGCGATCGCAGAGCTGCCGTCGTCTGTGCCGGCACAAAAACTGGTTGTCGAGTCGGCGCTCACCTACCTGAACGGATTGGCGCAGGAGGCCGGCAACGACCCGCAGCTGCTGCTGGAGCTAGGTGCGGGCTACCGCCGCATCGGGCGCATCCAGGGCAGCTATCTCGCGCCCAGTCTCGGCCAGGCTGAGTTGGCGAATGCGAACTTCCGGCTCGCACTGTCCTATCTCGAACGTGCGGCACAAGTTCCAACGTCGCCGTTGGAGGTCTCAATGGAACTGGCGGAGACCCATCTGTCGCTCAGCAACGCGGCACAGCGGTCCGGGCACTCCCTGGAGGCGACCCAGCATCTTCATGCAGCCCTGTCTGCGGTCCAGTCAGAAGAGCGGCGCTTCCCAAATCATCGCGAGTTAAGCCGCGAGCTGGCCCGGATTTACGTCGAGATGTGCCAGGACACTGGCCCTGGGCAACCTAACCCGGAGTTCGGCCGTAAGGCAGTGGACATACTCGAGCCACTCTACCGCCAAGCTCCGTCGGACCGGGAGTTGCAGGGACAGTTGGCGAACGCTTACTCCGCCTACGGTTCGACGCTACTCAACGCGCGGCGAGCCGGCGAAGCCCTGCCCCAGTACGAAAAGTACGTCGCCCTGGGGAAGGCTGTCATTGCCGGCCAACCCAACTCGATGTCGAACCGCCGCAATCTAATGCTGGCCTACGCCAAGGTAGGCGATGCCTGGTGGGGCTTCCCGGGCATCAGCCTGGGCGATCGCGCCAAGGGTTTGGAGAACTTCCGCCTGATGCTGGCCCAGGCCGCTTGGATGCTCGAGGCCGACCCCAGATCCCGCTCCGTGGCAACCGACTATGCGATGGCCCTGATGCGCCTGGGTAGCGCCCTGCCGCCTCAGGATGACGAAGCGATCCGCCGCCTGCGCGAGTCGTTTCTCCGAATGGAGACGCTGGCCGGCGCGGAGAAGAACAATCAGATCTTGCGCCGCTCACAAATGGACGTCTGCCTGCGTCTGGCGGGTGTCTACACCTCACGCAAGCAGCCGGATTCCGCGACGAAGGAACTGCGCCGGGCGGTGGAGATTGGCGAACGCGCCACAGCGGCGGACCCGAAGCATGTGAACCTCCAGACCTGGTTGATCCGAGCCTATTCGGCTCTGGGCCGCGACATAGCGGCCCGCCACAATCGAGCCGAGGCAGAAGGCCTCATTGCACGCTGCCGGCCGCATTCCCTACTCCTCGGCGAGTTCGACAAGTCGCCTACCGGGCCCGCTTGGAGGCCCCGGTTCCAGACCTGGGTGGCAGACATCTACAAACTCCTGGGCGATGCGGCTCGCGCGCGGGTGGAGCAGAAAGAGGCCGTCAATCAGTGGCGGACTCTGGCCGCCAACCGGAAGCTTCCGGCTCCTCTTGCGGCCGAAATGCAGAAAGCCCTCGCCGCGACCGGCGCCGCTCGCTGATTCAACGATTTTCGTTCCCCCTGCAAAAGCCCGCCGCGCTTTGCGCTCACCAGTGCAAAGGACCGGCCTTGAGCGCTGCCGCCGCTGGAGTCCAGACAAGCTGAGTCCGTCAGGTGAACAACAGGGGATGCTGTTGTCGCGGAGGCGAAGCCATTGCCGGGTCTGTCATTTCTAACCTTGAGGGGATTTCACATGAGCCGGAAGATAACGTTTCACACGAAGGTGGCGGGAACTCTACTCGCCGCCTTGCTGGGCATCAACGGATCGGCGATTTGCTTCGCTGATGACGACAACCACAAAGGCGGCAGGGAAAAGATCCTTTATATCTGGGCGGGAGACGAGGCCCGCAAGGCACCGGATTTCCTGGCGGTCATCAACTTCGACGAGAACTCGAGCTCCTACGGCAAGGTGATCAAGACCGTGCCGATCCCGCCGCCCGGCAACGTGGGCAATGAACCGCATCACTGCCACCTCAACGCCAACAAGACGATACTGGGCTGCGGCGGCCTACTGAGTCTCCTCAAAGGGCAGAACGGGATCTTCTTCTTCGATGTCAGCAACGCCGGCGACCCGAAGTTCCTGTTCTCAACCAAGGCCGTGGAGTCGAGCATTACCGACGACTTCATGCCGACCGAGGATGGCGGTTTTCTCATCACGCAGATGGGCTCGGCCACCGGCGGAGCACCCGGCCGCGTAGCGGAGTTTGACGGCAAACTGCATTTCGTGGCCAACCACTTCGGCACGATGTCTTTGTTCCAGGAATGGCCTGAGCGCCCGCCTTTGGATGGCTTCAATCCACACGGCATTTCCACCCGCCCCGACCTGAACCTGATGATGACCTCCGACTTCATCCTGCCCAGCAGTACACTCACCGGCTCGGCTGGACCGGTACTCCGGGGCTCGGTTCGCATCTGGAACTACAAAGCAAGAAAGATCACCAATACGATCTATCTAAACTCCCCCGACGGAGGTCCGGCACTGGGCACCATGGACGTGAAGATATTGCCCAAAGACCCGCGCGGCATAGGTTATGTCGCCGGCATGTTCGACGGGCACATCTACATGATCGATCCGATGGCCGGCACGGCGGCCGCCGCGTTCGACTGTGCAACGGTGACTCCTCATGTCGATACGGACGTAACCGGAGGCATGGGACAGATTCTGGCCACTCCCCAGAGCGGCGACCGGCTGATCTTCGGGTTGTTCCAGGCCGGGCAGGTGGGCATGCTCGACACAACGGATCGCCACAATCTCAAACAGGTGGCCGTCGTGACCCTGGGACCGGTCAACAGTGGCCCGCACAACCTGGTGCTGAGCGGCGACGACAAACGACTGGTGGTGACCGACTACTTCCTCAATGAGGACGACGGCGGCATCATCCACTTCGAGGGCGACCACAAAGTCCACGTTGTGAAGGTGACCCACGACACCTTGACGGACGACACACGTTTCCAACTCGATTTCAATACGGCCTTCTCCACGGGGAAAGCGCGTCCGCATGGCATAGCGATGAAGTAGGCACGCAGTCAACCGGACCGAACCGCAATCTCAAGCCAGGGAGTACGCCGTGGCTCTAAAGTCCAATAGTTCTGATCACATACTCGGAGGACGCACGGCCGGGCACGGAAAGTTAGCCGTACCGGCAGCAATCGGGATGGTGGTTGTAGCCTTCTTTGCAGGACGCGCAACCAGCCATCCCGGAGCGGCCGCCACATCGGGTATCGGGCGCAAAGCCCTCTACTACGTTGACCCCATGCATCCGCAATACCGCTCAGACAGGCCAGGTACCGCGCCGGATTGCGGCATGGACCTGGAACCTGTCTATTCGGACGGCCGCCCCACCGCAACGTCCGCCATGAGCCCAGGCAGTGTGCGCCTCACGCCCGAGCAGGAACAGGTCATCCAGCTCGAAACAGAAACGATGCAACCCGCCGGAACAAGGGAGATTCGGACCGCTGGACGAGTGGTCCCGGACGAAGCACTGACATTTGGGGTCTCAGCCGGAGTGGACGGCTGGGTGCGCCGGGTTTACTCGGGCGAAACGGGCACCCGTGTAAAACAAGGTCAGCCACTGGCCTCCTTCTATGGACGGGATCTCGCCTCCCCGCAACAGGCCTATGTTTATGCGCTGGAGTCTTCCGAGAGGCTTCGCAAACAAGCTACTGCCGAGCCGGGCCAGTCCGCCCTGGCGGCACGTCAACTCTCTACAGCGAGGAATGACTTGCGCTTCGCGGGCATGGGCGATGCACAGATCGAGGAGTTGGAGAGAACCCGCCAGGAGATGCTCGACATCGATCTGACCTCACCGGCAGCCGGCCAGATTATCGAGCGGAACGTCGCTGTCGGACAGCGCTTCATGAAAGGGGACCAACTGTACCGCATTGCCGACCTTTCCCGCGTGTGGGTGCTGGCCGAACTCTCCAGCCGCGAAACCCCCGCGAGTGGAAGTGTTCAGGGCGCAAAGGTGCTGCTGGACGGAACTGCGCCAATCGAGGCGAAGGCCGCATCCGTGGCTCCCCAGTTCGACCAGGAAGGACGTACGGGGCGCGTGCGACTGGAGGTCAACAACCCGGATCGCAGGCTTGTGCCCGGAATGGTGGTGAGTGTTGTCCTCGATTGGCCCGCCGGTACAAACCCAACGCTGCCGGCCGACGCCGTACTGAACTCAGGCTCAGGAAATCGGGCATTTGTGGCTCGCGGTGACGGCCAGTATGAGTTGCGAGCCATTGAAACCGGCAGGCAGGATCGCGGCCGTGTCGAGGTCAGAAGCGGATTGCGCCTCGACGAACGGGTCGTGACCGCCGGCGCGTTCCTGCTCGATTCCGAGAGCCGCCTGAAGCAGCCAGTCCATCCAAAGGCGGAACCGGGCCGGGAAGTGCAAATGGTGACGGATCTCTCCTGCGGCATGGCGATCACGGTTGCCGGCGCCCGGACGGTGCAGTGGAGAGGGGCTCTCCACTACTTCTGCTCGGAACAATGCAAACGGAAGTTCGAAACAGCGCACGGAATCCTACTCACCCGGGCCACGGGCAACGCGCATGATTGACCGGATCATCGACTTCTCGGCCCGCCGGCGGGGAACCGTGGCGGGCGGGGTTCTCGCCCTGGCGATGTGGGGCTGCTGGAGCATGGGACGGATCCCGCTCGACGCCCTGCCGGACCTCGGTGAGACCCAGGTGATCCTGTACTCGCGTTGGGATCGCAGTCCGGACCTCATCGAGGACCAAGTAACTTACCCCATCGTCACCGCCATGCTGGGCGCGCCGAAGGTCAAGGCAGTACGGGGCATCTCTGACTTTGGGTACTCCTTTGTCTATGTGATCTTCGAGGATGGAACTGATCTGTACTGGGCGCGCTCGCGCACCCAGGAGTATCTCGCCGGAGCCATCTCCAGCCTGCCGCCCGGCGTCAGGACGGAGTTGGGGCCCGACGCAACAAGCCTGGGGTGGATCTATCAGTACGCCGTAACCGACGCCTCCGGCAAACGGACGCCGGCGGAACTGCGCTCGACGCAGGACTTCTTTCTTCGCTATCACCTGCGTTCCGTGCCTGGCGTGGCCGAGGTCGCCGCCGTGGGCGGATTTACTTCGCAGTACCAGGTGACCGTCGATCCGGCCCGGTTGCGCGCCCTCGGCTTGCCGATGTCAAAAATCGTGGAGGCAGTTCGGCGCAGCAACATCGAGACGGGCGGCCGGTTGCTGGAGTTCGGCGGATCTGAGTACATGGTGCGCGGCCGCGGTTATCTGAAGAATCCAGAGGACCTGGAAGAGGTCGTGGTGTCGGACGGCGAAGGCACGGGTTCGGTCCGATTGAAGGACGTTGGAACGGTGGCCAGAGGACCTGAGATACGGCGCGGCCTGGCTGACCTCAACGGCCGGGGAGAGACGGTCTCCGGAATCGTCATCATGCGCCAGGGCGCGAACGCGCTGGATGTGATACGGGGCGTTAAGATGAAGCTCGAACAGATCCAAACGGGCCTGCCGGCGGGTGTGCGCATCGTGCCTGTGTACGACCGCTCGGAGCTGATCGGCCGCGTCATCGACAATTTGCGAACGACCTTGTTGGAGATTGCCATTACGGTAGCGGTGGTCGTTTTGCTGTTTCTCTGGCATCCCGCAAGTGCCATCATCCCCATCCTGACGATCCCGCTGACAGTGCTGGCCGTGGCCGGCCCCTTTCACCTGCTGGGACTTTCCTGGAACGTCATGTCCCTGGGAGGCATCGCCATTGCGACCGGAGCATTGGTCGACGCTGCAATCGTTGTGGTCGAACAGACCCACAAGCGGCTGGAGGAGTGGCAGGAAGCCGGCTCGGTGGGCGATCAGGATGCCGTGATTGTCCGCGCCATGAAGGAAGTGGCGCGTCCGGCGTTCTTTGCCTTGCTGATCATGGCGGTCGCGTTCCTGCCGGTGTTCGCGCTGGATGGCCAGGAGGGTCGGTTGTTCCACCCGCTGGCTTACGCAAAAAGCCTGACTATGCTGATCGCGGCCTTCCTGACCATCACTTTGGATCCGGCACTCCGGCTGATGTTTGCGCGCCTCGGGCGCCGGCATTGGCATGGCGGGAGGGCGGGCCGGTGCATGGCCTCGTTGCTTAGCAGCAGAGTTCGCAACGAGGAGCATCATCCCCTCAGCCGGACTCTCATCCGCCTCTACGAGCCCGCTTTGATTCATGCCTTGAACCGGAAAGGCATCATCCTGGCGGCGATTCTAGCCGCCGCCGCGCTCACAGCGCCGCTTTGCTGGCGCCTGGGTTCTGAATTCATGCCGCCCCTGGACGAGGGAGTGCTGCTGTATATGCCATCAACGGTGGCCAGCATTTCAATTGCTCAGGCGAAGCGCCTTGTTCAGCTCACCGACGCGCGCTTGCGGAGAATGCCGGAGATCGCCCAGGTGCTTGGCAAGGCCGGGCGAGCCGATACCGCCACGGACATCGCGCCGCTATCGATGCTGGAAACGGTGGTCGTGTTGAAGCCTCGTGAACAGTGGCCGGAACAGCCCACGTGGTACACATCGTGGGCGCCCGCCTGGCTCAAGCCGCTGTTCCGGCGCATCACTTCCGATCGCATGTCCCAGAAGGAACTAATTGGCAAACTGGATACCGCGTTGCGCCTGCCCGGTATTGCAAATTCCTGGACCATGCCCATCCGAGGGCGTATCGACATGCTGGCCACCGGCATGCGAAGCCCCCTCGGACTGAAGATCTCCGGCGCCGACTTGCAGGTAATTCAGGATCTGGGTGCGCAAGCCGAGGAGGTATTGAGACCCGTAGCCGGGACGCGCAGCGTCTTTGCCGAGCGTGTCAACGACGGCCGGTATGTGGATATCGACTGGGATCGCCGGGAACTCGCCGCCGCTGGCATCAACATGGAAGACGCGCAGGTCGCTGTAGAGAACTCTATCGGTGGCGAAAATGTCACAACGGTGATCCAGGGCCGGGCCCGCTACCCGGTAAACGTGCGCCTGCCGCGGGACTGGCGCGAGGATTTGGACGCCCTGCGCCGCGTGCCGGTCAGCGGAGGGGAAGGCAGCAAGAGCGTACCACTGGGCCAACTGGCCAGGGTTCAGACTACGCAGGGCCCAGCCATGATTCGCGACGAGAATGGGCTGCTGACCGGCTATGTCTACATCGACCTCGAAGGCCGCGATCCGCAAGAGTACGTCGCCGAAGCGGAAGCTCTCCTGGGGGCCAAACTCAAGCTGCCAGGCGGCTATACGCTGCTGTGGAGCGGCCAGTATGAGTCGTATCAGCGGTTGAGCCAGCGGCTCAGGCAGGTGGTTCCGCTGACGCTGTTGCTCATCGCAATCCTTCTGTATTGGAACACCGGCTCGCTCGGCAGGACGGCGCTCGTCCTCCTGGCCGTACCCTTCTCCGCTATAGGAGCGATCTGGAGCCTGTACCTTCTGGGCTACCCGATGAGCCCGGCCGTCTGGGTCGGCATGATCGCCCTGCTGGGGGTGGATGCGGAAACCGGTACGTTCATGGTGATGTACCTGGATCTGGCGTACGAAGCCAGAAAGGCCTCCGGCCGCCTGCGAACCAGAAGCGACTTGCGGCAGGCGATTCTAGGCGGAGCCGTACGGCGCATCCGGCCCAAGTTCATGACGGTAGCCACCATGTTCATCGGATTGGTGCCGGTACTCTGGTCCACGGGGACAGGATCGGAAGTGATGAAGCGCATTGCCGCGCCGATGGTCGGCGGACTCGCCTCGTCCTTCCTCATAGAACTGATCGTCTATCCCGTGCTCTACGACTTGTGGAAATCAAGACAGCTGCCGGACGCGGGTGCGTTCAGCGGAGGCTGGCACACGCCGCCTTTTGAAGTGCTTGCGGAAACGGGGCACACCTCCGTTTCGCATTCGACGCAGGGTGCGGTATCGTCCGGCGATTGAATCCGGTGTGCCCCGCGAGAGCACCTAATCCTGAAACTCCATCAATCCCGCTTGGGTGTTCAACGCTTCCACAGCTACGGTTTGGCCGGCGCGGTGGCGGGCCTGTCGACAATGGGAGGTTGAGTGACAAACACGGCCACATCGTGCGCCGCCTTGGTCTCTACACCCGGCTTCTGCAGGAAACCCAAATCTCGGAACCAGTCGATGAACCGGAACTGCCATGTACCAAACGGCGTGTGATTGCGGTCGGTCAACCCGCCGGTCATGCGCGTTCCGTCCGGTAGCGGATCGCCCGGATGCCTCCCATTGCCGTACAAGTGCATCTCGATGTTCGGCACGCCCAACGCCAGCATCGCGTTGTAGTACTCCATGGCCCAGATTGCGTGGACCCGGTCGCCCGAACCGCCGCACACCAGGAACGCCGGCGAGACATTGCGGGGAATCGCCGGAGCCACTCGATTCTTCGCGAAGGGCGAAGGTCCCGGATAGATGATCCCGTCGAAATCCGGCCGGGACGTGATACCGGCCAGCGGATCGCCCGCCGCATTGTTGGCTTTGTCGAATTCGTCGAACCGCACTGCCGCGGCGGCCGTCAGTTCCGCCCCCGCTGAGAAACCCATGACCCCGATCCGGTTGGGGTCCAGATTCCACTCCTTCGCGTAGGCGCGCACCAGGCGAATGGCCTGCAGCGTGTCGTAGACCGCCTCGGTCTGCGGATTGTAGCCGTCACGCCGCAGCCGGTTTCTCAGGATCACCGTATTGATGCCGTAGTTATAGAAGAACGGCACGAAGTCCGCCGCCTCGCTGCCGACATTCAGCGTGTTGTGACCACCGCCCGCCACCACGATCACTGCCGCCCCAGTATTGATGCTGCGATCCACCGTGTGTACTTCAATCGAAGGATTGTGGATGTTGACGATGCTGTTGATTCGGCCGGGCACGGTCTGGCTGAGGTTGTACTGCTCGGCCTCACGCACCCGGTCCATCTTCAGGAACGGCGAACCCGGTGGATACAGCGGCACCACGACACCGCCCTGCAGGATGGGCTGGGGCGCGTAGGGCGCATCGGTCACCGGACCCGGCTTCGGCACGCCGATCGGCGCCGGCAGCGGAGGCAAGGCGGGGCGCTCCGCCGTCTGTGCGGAAAGCGCGCAGGCCGCGATAGCCAGCACGGAGAACAGGGGAACAGCACGGCCGGAACGGCAAGCAGGCATGGCGTAAGCTCTCTTCGTGGTGAGAATGCGGGCGATGAACCCAGGCTCCCATCATACTTTCGGCGGCGGCCCCGCGCGGCCCAAGCCCACGCGGGAAGACCTAGCGGTTCACCGGAAACTCCGGCACAACCAGAGGCTTCTTCTTCGCTCCCGTGATCTCCAGCGCACCGTTCACCAGCCCGCAGGTCACATGATCGTCCACCGAGTTGTGGATCAGGACCGAACCACTCCTGCCCATCGTGGACCCCACCCCGCGCTTCACCCGGCTGGTCGCGATCATTCGTTTCTGCGCGCGGCCCTGTTCGCCCTGGCTGTAACTCACAGTCAATCCATCGCTGTATTGGTTGGGCTGGGGCGGCAACTCCACACGCAGCAGGGTCGCCGCTCGTCCATCCGGCAGGTTCGCCTTCCAGCGCCGCACGACAGGGAGCCGGCGTGGCTTGCCGTAGCCCACCTGCACAGGTCCTTCGTCCAACGGGATCCCGAATTGCCAGACCTCGTCCTCGCCCGCTCCCTCCAACCGGGAGCCCATCCAGACCTCCAGGTGATCGGCCATCACCCAGGATCGCGCCGGTGCCGTGGTCCGTCCCGCATCAACCACCTGGGCCAGCAGGACGCCCTTGCCCGCCTGCAACAGCTTCACCTCCAACGGATCGCGCGGATCCGGCTTACCCCAGGTGACGAAACCGTGCTTGCCGCTCGAGTCCAGCGACATGGCACACGAGCCCAAGCGCCCTCGCCCCTTCTCAAGTTCGGCGGCATCGGCGGCAACACTGGGCACGATCAGATACCGGGGCAGAGTGGCACTGGCTTCGCAAATGCCAACCTCTTCGCCCTCGGCAGACCGATACCAGGCCTCACCCCGCAACGTCAGGAAGTCCCACTGCTCTAACGTATGCTCGCCGCTGCCATAGAACGAGCAGTCGTCCATCGAGACAGGCCGCCACGGTGACAACTGATAGGCGTGGATCTTGAAGTATCCGGCCTGAGTCCCGCCGTTGCGATTGACCTCGATCCTGTTTGGCTCTACCGACACAGTGATTTCGGCCTGGTCCTCCGTCTGGCACAACCTCACTACAGTCTCCGCCGAGACGACCCGCCCGTCATGAGCCTTCTCCAGCACATACTCCGTGCCCGGCAGGCACCGGGCATTATTCGGGGCACGCTTGGGATAGCTGACCTCGACCACGGTCAGCGAATTCCCTGCCCCGTCGATTCCGGCCGGATAGCGCCGCCCTTTGCGCTGGGCCATTAGTTCCAGACAGAGGAACAGCACGGCAGCCAGGCGCACAACACCGGCGCAATGGCCTGCCGCTGAACTGAAATTTGTTGACCTGGGCAGGCAGATGGAGAACATAGACTGGCCGGAGCCTCGACCATTCCAGCATTGCGGCGATCCTCACCGCAACGCCCGTGCGCCCCACCCAGGCCGGTCAGCCCTCGCGCAGCGCCGTCATGGGATGGATCCGCGACGCGCGCCGTGCCGGAATATAACCGGCCGCCAAGGCCACGCTGCACAGCATGAGGATGACGCCCACGAACGTCAATGGATCGGAAGGCTCGGTCCCGTAGAGCAGCGTGGCGATCGAGCGCGCGATGACGAAGGAACCCACCGCACCCAGCGCCGCACCCGCCACGGCCAATCGCAGCGCGTTCCCGATCACTTTGGCCTGCACCTGTCCACCGCTCGCGCCCAGCGCCATCCGGATGCCGATCTCCTGCGTCTGCCGCGTGACCGAATACGAGATCACCCCGTAAATCCCCAGCGACGCCAGCACCAGGCCCAGCAACGCGAAGCTCGTCACCAGCATGACGAAGAACCTGCGAGGCGACGCGGCGCGATCCACGATGTGCTGCAACGGCCGCAGTTCCGCTGCCGGCTGCCCTGGATTCAGCGTTCGCAGCGTCCTCATGATGGCGGGCGCCAGCGACTCCAGCCGCTGGCTGGTGCGAATCACCAACTCCGCGCCTTCCGGATCGGCCTGGGTCGTTGTCAGGTACATTTCCGGATCCGCCGTGTCCTCCAGCGTGTTCTCCCGAACATCGGCGATCACTCCGATCACCTTGGCCTGCCGGCCGTTGATGCTGGCCGGCCGGCTCATGGGGTCCTCTCCGCGCCAGTAATAGCGGCTGGCGGCTTCGTTGATGATGACCACCGAATCGCTCTTCGGTCCATCGCTCCAGGTGAAATCCCGGCCGGTGCGCAGACGCATCCCCATCACCCCGAGATAACCCGGCGTCACAATCCGCACGATGGCGCCGATCTCAGTGCCTTTCGGATACTGCATGCCCTTGGCCGTCAGGCCCCACGAGCGGTTTCGCCCCAGGGGCAGCATGTCCACGATGCCCGCTGATTCAACGCCGGGTATTTCCTTGATGTTGCGCAGGATCTCCTGCACGATCGGGCCGCGGCGCTCAAGCTTGCCCCCGTCATCGAAGTCGATCTTGATCACCGCCGCCCGGCTGGGTTGGAAGCCCAGATCGACATCCAGGACTTTGAGGAAACTGCGCAGCAGCAGGCCGGAGCCGATCAGCAGCACGCAAGCCAAGGCCATCTCGGAAACGACCATTGTCGACCGCATGCGCTCATGACGCCGGCCCGTGGTCATGCCCTGTCCGCTGCTCCTGAGCGCTTCCTGCACGTTGCCGGAGTATAACCGCAGCCCGGGCACCAGGCCGAACACCAGTGCGGCCGACAGCGCGATGCCCATGGTCCAGGCCACCGCTACCCAGTCGAGCGTCACGCTGCTCAACAACGGCAGCGCAATGGAATCCTGGTGGGCGAAGTAAAACGTCAACCCGTACGCCATCCCCAATCCAAGCAGCCCGCCGGCGCTCGCCAGCACGAAGCTCTCGGTCAATAGCTGGCGGCAAAGCCGCGCGCGGCCCGCACCCAACGCACTACGCACGGCGAACTCCTTGCTCCGCGCGGCCGCTCGCGCCATCTGCAGGTTTGACAGGTTCACGCAGACAATCAGCAGGATCAGGCCCACGGCGCACCACAGCATCACCAGCGACCGCTTCAGCTTGCCGCTCACAAACTCCTTCAGGCCGGTCACCGTGGAAGCGTAGTCGCTGTACCAATCCTTGTGCGCCTCGCGCAATTGCGGGAACAGGACATCGGCTTCCGCCTGTGCCTGCGCCACCGTCACCCCTGGCTTCAGGCGGCCGAACATCGAGATGGTGTTGCCCCAGTTGCGAATCTCAGCCATCGGGGCAGGAATGAACAATTCCATCCGCTGGCCCGGCGCAAACACCGCTCCGAAATCAAAACTCGCAGGCAGAACGCCGACCACCGTGTAGGCCATCTTGCTCAGCGTGATGGTCTGCCCGATCAGCCCGGGATCGGCCCCAAACTGGTTCCGCCACATCGATTCACTCACCAGCGCCGCCAGGCGGCCGCCCTTCACGCATTCCTCGTGAACAAAATGGCGCCCCAGCATCGGCCTCACGCCAAGCAACGGGAAGAAGTTCTCGGCCACCATCACTGCCACCACGGGCCGAGGCTCTCCACGGCCAGTCATCGTGTATTCGCTGCTGCCGTAGAAGGGATTGAAGCCGGTCACGCTCTGGAACGACTTGTTGTGCTGCTGGTACTCCTCAAAAGCCGCCACCGTATAGGTCACGGCGGAAAGCCCGGCTGTCGCCTTGCCCTGTTCATCCATCCCGCGGTCCGCCCGCAGCCACGCCAGATTCTGCGACTCGGGGAAAGGCAGGGGCCGCAGCAGCACTGCATTCACCACGCTGAAAACCGTTGTGTTGGCCGCGATGCCCAGGGCCAGAATCAGCACGCTGATGATGGCGAATCCGCGCTCCTTGCGCAGGGTCCGCAACGCGTAGCGCAGATCCTGCCCGAACTCGCCCCAGTAATCCCGGCGATCCTTCGACCTCTGCATCTCCTGGCCCATTTGTTCACCCATGGCTCGTACGCTCCTCAAGTCCCCGAATAGCCGTTCGGCTTCCTTCCGTGCCTCGTCCCGAGGCCAGCCCTGCTCCACCAGATCGTCCACCTTCATCAGTAGGTGGAACTGCAGTTCATCCTCGACATCGCGAGCCGGGTCCGCACCAAACATGCGTGCCCAGCGCCGCCACATGGGCACGTGGGTCATCCGGCTTTCTCCGGCAAAGGAGGCTTCGTGGCGCCCAGCATCTTGCTGACGGCAGCCGAATAGGCCTCCCACGTCCTGGTCTCTTCGCGCAGCTGCCGCCGCCCCTCAGAGGTCAGTTGATAAAACTTGGCCCGCCGGTTGTTTTCGGAAAGGCCCCACTCGGCTTCCACCAGGCCTTTGGCCTCCAACCGCCACAGCGCGGGGTACAGCGTGCCTTCTTCCACCAGCAGCGCTTCCTCGGTCTGGCGGTGAATCAGGCTTGTGATGGCGTACCCGTGCAGCCGGCCCCAGACCAGCGCCTTGAGAATCAGAACGTCGAGAGTTCCACGAACGAGTTCCAGTTGCGTCTTATCCATCCCGCTCCCCTGTGCTTTCTATGGAAGATTCGCATAGGTTCCCCTGGGATTACAAGGGGAGCAGGCGAGAGTTCACGCGTGTAACAGACGGTATTCCTGGCATGTTGCCCTGCCTGCATACGGCCGCCAATCCAACCTCGCCTCGCGGCCAAGGCACAATGTAAGCGCTCCGCACTGCACGCCCCCCCTCGGTTGCGGTATTCCTAACAAGAATGGTTCTCTCTCGGTACAAATGGTTCGTCGTCGGCATGCTGTGGTTCGTCTGCTTCTTCAACTACGCGGACCGTCAGGCCATCTACTCGGTTTTTCCGCTCCTGAAGAGCCAAATGAACCTCTCGACTTCGCAACTCGCGATCGTCGGCAGCTCCTTCATGTGGGTCTACGCCCTCTCCGGACCCTTCGCCGGCATGGTGGGTGACCGCCTCCAGCGCAAGACCCTCATCATCGGCGGACTCATCTTCTGGTCGCTGGTCACCGTGGCCACTGCCTTCTCCACCACTTACTGGCAACTGGTCCTCTTCCGCGCCCTCGAAGGACTCGGTGAAGCCTTCTACTTCCCCGCCTCCATGTCCCTGGTCAGCGACTATCACGGCCGCGACACCCGCTCCCGAGCCATGGCCATCCACCAGTCCAGCGTCTACGCCGGTACCATCGCCGGCGGAGCCGTGGCCGGCCACCTGGGCCAGCACTACGGCTGGCGCTCCAGCTTCTACCTCTTCGGCCTCCTCGGCACAGTGCTGGGCGTCGTCCTCGTAGCGCTGCTGAAGGAGCCCAAGCGCGGGCAATCCGAACAGCCCGGTGACGACGGCGGACACGGCTCGCTCAAACTCGACAAGAACCTCTTCGCTACCCTCAGCCACACCTTTGAACACCGCATGGTGCCGGTCCTGATCACCGTCTTCGTCGGCGCCAACTTCGTGGCCATGATCTTCCTCACCTGGATGCCGACGTTCCTGTTCGAGAAGTTCGGCATGAGCCTCTCGATGGCCGGGCTCAACGGCACCGCCTACCTGCAGATCGCCTCGGTGTGCGGCGTCATGACCGGCGGCTTCCTGGCCGATCGCTTCGTGCGCCGCAGCCGCGCCGGCCGCATGTGGACGCAGTCCCTGGGCCTGCTGCTGGGCATTCCGTTTATATTCCTCGCTGGCTGGACGCTCTCCGTTCCCATGCTCGTCCTCGGCATGGCCGGCTTCGGCTTCTCGAAAGGCCTCTACGACGCCAACATCTGGGCGTCCCTATATGACGTCGTGAAACCCGAGAACCGCGCCACCGCCCTCGGCCTGATGAACTCCATCGGCTGGCTGGGCGGCAGCATTGCTCCTCTCGCCGTGGCCCGCGCCGCCGAAACGTACGGCATGAGCGCGGCCATCAGCGCCAGTTGCGTCGTTTACCTGATCGTCGGGCTGCTGTTGATCTACGGCATCAAGGCGTTCATGAAACCCACGGAACCGGCCCCTGTGACGGCCTAACTACTCTCACGCGCGGCCGATGCGAATCGTGCCGCGCGTCCCACTCGCAGGCTGGAACCGGATATACACGCTCGCCCCCACGTCTTCCCGCTCGAACTTCACGTCAGTCCCATTTACCATCACCGCCCGCGGAGCAAACCCCGCCGGCAGCAGCACCCGGAACTCCGCCTTCTCGCCCGAGCCCGAATACTCGATCTCAATCGACGCCGGCTCCGCTGCCCACTTGTAGCTGAAGTACGCCTCCGACGCTCCATACCGCGCCGTCGCCCGCACTTCCTTTACGCCCGCCGCTGCCCAACGCGGCGAAATCTCCACCGCACGCATCTGGCCTTGCGGATCCCGGATGCCCGCCAGTCCTTCCACCAGCGCGTCAACCCACTGCGCCATGCCCCACCCCGCGTAGTTCACCTCATTCGTCGTGCGGTAGCCCGGAGTCCCATCGGGAAAATACCAGACCTGCGCGCCCCCGGTCCGCCGCAGATGATCCGCATACTGCCGCATCAGCTCGACGCCATACGACTCGCGACCATAAAAGAACGAAGCCCGCGCCAGTTCTCCGCCCACCCACGGCATGAGGCCGCCATTGGCGTAGGCACCCTCCAGCCGGTACTTGTCCTTCCAATAGCCGAGCCGGTCCGGGTAGCCCGGCTGCAGGCTCCACCACGGGTATTTGTCGCCCGTTTCCTTTTGACGCCGCCGGTATTCATCGATGATCTTGATCGACTGCTTCTCATCGGCGAGCCCGCGCGTCATCGCCCACGTATTGCCCATGGTGAGCTGCTTCGTCTCGTCGAAACCCCCGTGGTCGATGGCATCCAGGTGCACGTGATGCAGGAACTTCGTGCCGTCCCACAGCATCTTCATCGCCCGCTCACGATACTCGCCGGCCTCCTTCGCCCAGCGCTCCGCCGCCGCGTTATCGCCCAGATACCGGTACATCTCGCTCATCCCGCGAAACGCCAGCGCATACCCGCTCTGGTCGCAGTTCGCAATCACGTGCCGGCTGGCGCCGTGATCCGTAGCGCCATCGATGTCGTAGTCCCACGTATCGCAGCTGTGCTGCCGCTGGATCAGCCGGTTCTTCGCGTCCCAATGCTTGGCGTCGCTGCGAATGTAGCTGAGGGCCTTTTCCAGCTTCGGCATCGCGGCCCGCAGCCACGCATCGTCGCCCGTCGCTTTCCACGTGTCCCACACGCCCAGCGTCAGGATGTACTCGACATCGCTCTCCAGCCCAACCCGCCACGTCCGCCCGTCGCGCTCGATCCCATCCGGCGTCTGGCCGTCTTCGCGCTGCACCTCCAGAAACCGGTCGAGCCCGC
Organism: Paludibaculum fermentans; assembly: GCF_015277775.1. NCBI lineage: Bacteria > Pseudomonadati > Acidobacteriota > Terriglobia > Bryobacterales > Bryobacteraceae > Paludibaculum > Paludibaculum fermentans. The sequence continues at coordinate 8,339,143 of NZ_CP063849.1, read as the reverse complement.
ACTGCATCTCGCGCTCCCAATATTTGTATGCCGGCAGCGTATAGATCCAGTCGCGCAGCCAGATGCCATCGAAGTGGTTGGTATCGGCCGAAATGTAACCCACAAACCGGCCGCGCTTCGTCATGTAGTCGCGCCGCCCCAGTTGCACGCGTTCGTGCGTGAACGGGTAGATGGTGTCGAAGTCCCTGTCTCCGGACTCGATGCCGGTCTCCGCATCCAGCCGGAAATTCACATACCTGCTGTACTTCTTTGCCTCAGGCCACCACAGGTACACGTAGTGCACGCCGAGCTTGCCGGAAGCGGTGAACTGGACCCGGCCCTGATTGGCCTCCAGATCGACGTCCTTTTCGAAGTACACCCGCTGATCCGGATCAGCGACCTTCACCCGGCACTTGCGGTCGCCCGCCGCCCGGCCGCCGACCTTCACCTTCACCACATCCAAAGGCCGGTAAGACGACTTATCCGTGGACAAGCGGCCATACGCGCCTTCCACCGTGGACGGATCGGAAGCAATCGCCGCCAGCGAAGCCAGCAGAATCAGGGAAGTACAACGGATCAGCATACGGACACCAATCTATCCCAACAGAGGGAGCTTGGAGCGCCCCCAATGGCCTGCCCGTGATCCCCGTCGCCCACTCCGGCTCGGAACCGATCGCTCCACTGCTAGTCTGGTCGCAGCAGGCTGCTACTCAAACCGATGTCTCGAACGACACTCACCTCGGCTCTCCTCCTGTTCGCCGCGCCGTTCCTGCTGCTGGCCGCAGGCTACGCAGCCATGCCGGCAGAGCTGCCCGCCCTGCGAAACCCCTTTGCCGGAGCAGTCGCCGTGGCGCCCAAATCTCTCTTCATGGTGTTTCGAGTGCCGGCAATGAATCTGCTCCGCGGGCTCATGTCGCTGCTCATGCTTTCGCACGCGGCCGACTTCCCCAACCCCGCCCGCCGTGCCGCTTACGCGAACATCTTCCTCACGCTGACGTTCGCGATCGCCTGCAAGTCGAACTTCGAGGCCCTCGAACTCAGCCGGTTGGCCCAGCAGCCAAACTCGCACGCGCTGGCCACCCTCCTCACCGCGGCCACCGTCCTGTTGGTCGTCGCCGGCCTCGCCCTAGCTGCCATCCGAGGCCGGGGAGTCCCTCTTCCCTGGCCCGAGCTCCGCCTCTCCCTGCGAGACAAGGCCGCGCTCGCCGGCGTGTTCCTGCTGTACGTCGGCATCGTCATCGCTACCTCGCGGATGGCGCATCCGGCCTAGCAACTACAGCCCGTCTCCATTCAACCCCGGGCTCATCACCGCATCCTTCCAGTCTTCCTTGGATTGGTGCTGGTCCTCATCCGCGCCCAACCGCCCGGGCCGCTCTCGGCAGCGCGATCAGCGCCGCCACTTTCCCTCTACGCAGGATCGTCATCCGCGAACACCCACTCCCACCGTCTCCAGATGTTGCGAGCTGGACAGCATCACCTTGACCCGGCACTTCCTGTCGCCCGCCGCCCGACCGCCGACACTACCTTTCATGACGTCCAAAGGCCGGTAAGCCGACTTGTCAATAAAACGCACCATCGCCTGTCGGGGTTCTTCTGAGTTACAGCCGATGTCTATTCGAATAGGGTCCGTGGCAATCCCGATTGCCGCACAATACTCGACAATGTGCCTGAGCGAAGAGGATCATGCAACGGGACCGGCACCGTGAACGTCGTGCCATCAACCCGGCGCTGCATTATGCGATGGCTGCCTCGTTGGCGAACGTTCACAAAACCACTCGCTTCGAGAATCCGGCAGACCTCCCTACCGGAAAGAACTCGAAGCTTACCCAACGGGAACCTCAACTTGAGTAATGAGAACGTCTCCGTGATACCGGCGCGCGACCTCAGACGGGTCAGCTGCTTCAAAAAACAGCGTCAATGCTTCCACCAGGTTCGCCCGAGCCTCTTCGATGGACTCGCCCTGACTCGCGATATCCAACTCAGGACACAATGAGACGAACCCGTCTTCTTCGCGCTCAATAATCGCCGTCAGACGCTGTGTCCGCTGCATGATCTGAGTCTACCGCACCCCATTTGCCTCGGCCTCCGCGCCCCACGTCTGCCAAGCACACCCACATCCTGTCCCATTCACACCTGTAAATACACACTCGAACGCGCTGAACCCTGTAGACTCTCTACACCCTCACCATGTAGACTTTCTACATCCCTTCTATGCCGAAGCCAGACCGCTACCAAAACCGCATTGAGCTGCTCCAGGGCACGCTCGACCTGCTCATCCTCCAAACCCTCTGCTGGGGTGCGCAGCACGGCTACGCCATCAGCAACTCCATCCGGTCTGGCTCCGGCGACCTCCTCCAGGTGGAAACCGGTTCCCTCTACCCGGCCCTCCACCGCCTGGAAAAGCGCGGCTGGATCCAGTCCGAGTGGCGCCTCACCGAGAACAGCCAGCGCGCCAAATACTACAGCCTCACCATCGCCGGACGCGCGCAACTCATCGCCGAACGCGACCGCTGGGATCAGTTCTCCAAAGCCATGGAAGGTATGTTGAACCGCGGAGCCGAGGGCGATCCCGCATGAGCTTCTTTCGCTGGTTTCTCCAACGGCACCGCCGCGAGCAGGAACTTGATGAAGAGATCCAGTTCCACCTCGCACAGTCTGCCCGGGACGGCGGCCCAATCACCGAGGACTTCGGCAACGTCGCCCTCATCAAGGAGGTCACACGCGATATGTGGGGCTGGACCAATCTGGAGCGTCTCAAACAGGATCTCGTCTTCGGTCTGCGCGCCCTGCGCCGCTCGCCCGTCTTTGCCCTCACCGCCATCCTCTCCCTGGCGCTCGGCATTGGGGCCAATACCGCCAGCTTCAGTCTGGCCGATGCCTTGCTCCTGCGGCCCATCGCCGCGCACAATCCTTCGGAACTTGTCCAGATCACCGGCGTCAGCGATCACGAAGCCTTCGAGGGCCTGCCCTACCCCGAACTGCAGGAGATCCGCGCCCGCAGCCGCGCCTTCTCTTCAGTCGCCGGCTACCATCTCTACGGGTTGGGCGTCGCCCGCACCGCCGACGACATCGCTCAATGGAAGATGGGCGCGGTCGTCAGCGACGGCTTCTTCCAGACCCTCGGCATCCAGCCGGTGCTGGGCCGCGCGTTTCGCGACGACGAAACCGCCGCGCCGGACCGCGAACCGGTAGTCGTCGTCAGCCACGAATTCTGGCGCAACCAGTTGGGATCCGATCCTGACGCCGCCGGCACCACCCTCCGCCTCAACGGCATCCCCTTCACCATCATCGGCGTGGCGCCCGAGAGCTTCACCGGCATGGATCCGCTCATCCGCCCGGCCCTCTACTTCCCCCTCACCATGGCCGGCCGCCTTGCCAACCGCTCCGGAGCCGGCATTCTGCAGGACCGCTCCGCCCGGTCCCTCCTGCTGCGCGGCCGCCTCAAACCGGGCGCCACCATCCGGCAGGCACGCTCCGAGCTCGACGCCCTGGCCGCCGCCCTGGCCCGCGAATACCCCGACACCAACCGCGGCATCCGCTTCGCCGTCCGCACGGAACTCGAGTCGCGCGTCCAGCAGTTTCCGCCGGCCGTCGGAGCCATGGCTCTGCTGATGACCCTCTCCGCCCTCGTCCTCCTGGTCGCCTCCGCCAATGTCGCTAACCTGTTGCTGGCGCGGGCCCGGGCCCGTTCCCGCGAGATCGCCATCCGCCTCGCCATCGGCGCCGGACGAGGCCGCCTCTTCCAGCAACTGGTGACCGAAAGCGTCCTGCTCGCGCTGCTCGGCGGCGCGGCGGGCATCCTGCTCGCCCAAGGTGCCATCCGCTATCTCACTTCGATTCAACTGCCCACCGACACACCCATCGCCATCTCCGCCCAACTGGATTGGCGCGTCCTGCTTTTCAGCATCGTCGTCTCCATCGCCAGCGCCCTGCTCTTCGGCGTCGTACCCGCCTGGCACTCCACCAAAATGGAGGTCTCGCCGACCCTCAAATCCGGCGAGACAGGCGAACCCAGGAAGGGCCGCGCCTTCGGCCGCCAGTTCCTTGTCGGGGCCCAGGTCGCGGCTTCGCTCGTCCTGCTCGTCGCCTTTGGTACGTTTCTTGACGCTTTCCGCCAGATGATGCTGGCCGACCCCGGCATCCGCACCGACCACATGATGATGGTCGAGTTCGACCCGTCCCTGCTGCGTTATTCCCCGGATCAATCCACCGTGTTTTACCGCCGTTTGGCCGACGAAGTGCGCCGCCTGCCCGGAGTCCGCTCCGCCGCTCTCAGCCGCGGCGTCCCGTTCCGGCCAAACTTCACGGATGAGGAAATTATCCCCGAAGGCGCTCCACTGCCCGGCGGCAAAGCCACCGTCTCGGTCTCCGCCAACATCGTCGGCGAGGACTACTTCGAAACCGTGGGCACCCCCATCCTCCAGGGCCGCGCCTTCTCCCTCCGCGACACCGCCGAATCGGCCCGTATCGCCGTGGTCAACCAGGAGTTCGCTCGGCGCTTCTACCCCGACCAGGACCCGCTGGGCAAACGCTTCCGCCTCGGCCTCAAGGGCGAGTTCCTCCAGATTGTCGGCGTCGCCAAAACAGCCAAGTACCTCTCACTCACCGAGAAGCCGCAGCCTTACTTTTACATGCCCCTCACCCAGGCCCCGCGCACGCGGCTTACGCTCTTCATCCACACCTTCGGCGACCCGCGCGAAATCTCCGGCCCAGTCCTGCGCACCGTCCGCAACATCGACCCGAACCAGCCCGTTTTCAACACGCGGCCCATCGAAGTCTTCTATGAACTGGGAGTCCTGGGCCCGTCGCTAGTCGTTCTCCAGATGGTCAGCGTGACCGGCCTGGTCGGCCTCGCCCTGGCGCTGGTCGGGCTCTACGGCCTCATCGCCTACTCCGTCGTCCGCCGCACCCGCGAGATCGGCATCCGCGTCGCCATCGGAGCCAGCCGACCGCGCATCCTCTGGCTGATCCTCGGCCAAGGCCTGCGGATCACTCTGGCCGGAGCCGCCGTGGGCCTCGTCCTCAGCGTCCCCCTGTTCCGCGTCCTCAGCTCCGCGTTGGCTGGGCTCGGGCCACTCTCCCCCTGGACCCTGGCCGCGGTTCCGCTTGGCCTGGTCGTCATCACCACCGCCGCCTGTGCCTTGCCCGCATTCCGCGCCTCTGCCATCGATCCGCTGAACGCGCTGCGCAACGAATAGCCGTACAGCCTCGGATGGGTGGCTGCATCTCACTGGATTGCGGGACTTTATCTAATGTTCACCACCATACGGTGGTGTTCATTGGATTCGTCCCGCAAATACTTGCATAAAAAAGACTTGACAGTCCAGTCCGAACGCGCGATAACGGACTTGGGACTGCGTGTTTAGGTTATGCAGGTATTAAAATCACAAATCCGAAACCGGCCTGACGCACAGGCGTCCTGGCGCGACGAATACCTGCAAAAGAAGACCACCGCGGCCGAAGCCATGCGCGAGATCCGCTCCCGCGATCGCGTCTATGTCCACGCCAGTTGCGCCACCCCGGAAGACCTGCTCCACGCCCTCATCGCCCGCGCGCCCGAACTCGAAGACGTCGAGATGATCCACATGAAGACGCTCGGCTGCGCGGACTACTCCCATCCGCAGTACGAAGGCTCCTTCCGCACCGTGGCCATGTTCATCGGCGACAACGTCCGGGATGCCATTCGCGACGGCCGCGCGGACTACCTGCCCATCTTCCTGCACGAAATCGAAGGCCTCTTCGAATCCGGCGAACGCCCCCTGGACTTCTGCCTCCTCCAGCTCTCTCCGCCCGACAAGTACGGTTACATGAGCTTCGGCACCGGCGTCGACTGTTCCCTCACCGCCGCCCGCCATGCCCGCCGCGTCATCGCCGAAGTGAATCCGAACATGCCCCGCACCCTGGGGCAGACCTTCATCCATGTCTCAGAGGTCGACCGCATCGTGGAAGTGGATCACCCGCTGCCGGAGCTCCACATGGAACCCGCCGACGAGATCCAGCTCCGCATCGCCGACAATGTCGCGTCCCTCATTCCCAACGGCGCCACGCTGCAACTGGGCATCGGCGCAGTGCCCGACGCCGTCCTCAACCGCCTGGTAGACCACCGCGACCTGGGCCTGCACACCGAGATGTTCTCTGACGGCGTGATCCCGCTCATCGAAAAGGGCGTCCTGAACGGAGCCGCCAAGTCGATTCACATCGGCAAGCTGGTAGCCGGCTTCGTCCTCGGCACGCGCCGCCTCTTCGACTTCATCGACGACAACCCGCTGTTCGAGTTCCATCCCATCAAATACGTCAACGACCCGTTCGTCATCAGCCAGAACCGCAAAATGGTGGCCATCAATTCGGCCCTGCAGGTCGACATCACGGGGCAGGTCTGCTCCGATTCGATCGGCACCCGCCTCTACAGCGGCTTTGGCGGCCAGTTGGATTTCATCCGCGGCGCCGCCCACAGCGAGGGAGGCCGCCCCATCATCGCCCTGCCCGCTACGGCCTGCCGCGGCACGGTCTCGCGCATCGCCCCGATGCTCGATCCGGGTGCCGGCGTGGTCACTACCCGCGGAGATGTCCATTACATCGTCACCGAATTCGGCGTCGCCTATCTGCACGGCAAAACGCTGAGTGAACGCGCCGTCGAACTCATCCGCGTGGCTCATCCTTCGTTCCGCGACATGCTCACGGAGTACGCCTATCAGGCCCGTTACATGCGGCCCAAGTTGGTCCCTGTTTTCTGAGGAGTCCCATCCATGCCTGCCTGCACCATTGAAGAAACCATCGACATCAAGGGTTATGTCGAGATCGACACGGAAGAGTGCAAGGGTTGCGGCCTGTGCGTCGCGGCCTGCGTGCAGAAAGTGCTGAGCCTGTCGCCGCAGCTCAACCGCTACGGCTACCATCCGGCCACCAACGAGGACCAGCCCTGCAACGGCTGCGGCCTCTGCTTCTACGCCTGCCCCGAGCCGGGCGCCATCCGCGTCTTCAAGGCAATCGATTAGTCCCCCTGGAGAGCTCCTCATGCCCAAGCAACTCATCAAAGGCAATGAAGCCCTGGTCAAGGGCGCCGTCCTGGCCGGTTGCCGCGCGTTCTACGGCTACCCCATCACCCCCGCCAATGAGATCGCGGAATCGGCCGCGGTCTATCTCCCGCAAGCCGGCGGCGTCTTTCTCCAGGCGGAGAGCGAAGTGGCCGCCATCAACATGGTCTATGGCGGTGCCTCAGCCGGCGTCCGCACCATGACCGCCTCCAGCGGCCCCGGCATGAGCCTCATGTGCGAAGGCATCAGCTACATCGCCGGAGCCGAGCTGCCCTGCGTCATCGCCAACATCATGCGCGGCGGACCGGGCCTGGGCAACATCGCGCCCGAACAGTCCGACTACTTCCAGGCCGTGAAAGGCGGCGGCCACGGCTGCTACCACGCCCTGGTCCTGGCGCCCGCCTCCGCCCAGGAGATGTGCGACCTCACGTTCCTCGGCTTCGACCTGGCCGACAAATACCGCAACCCGGTGATCGTCCTCGCCGACGGCTGCCTGGGCCAGATGATGGAGCCGGTGGAATTCCCCACCACGCCCCGCGCGCCGCGCACGCCCGATTGGGCAGTCGATGGAACCGCCGCCACACGCCCCAACCTGATCTCGTCCATCTACCTCCAGCCGGACGATCTCGAAAAGCACGTCCTCAAGCTCGACGCGAAGTACAAACGCGCCCACATCGAGGAGACCCGCTGGGAGAATTACCGCACGGACGACGCGGAGCTCGTCTTCGTCGGCTACGGCATCGTGGCCCGCATCCTCAAATCAGTCGTCGAAAAGCTGCGCGTCCAGGGCATCAGGGCAGGCCTGCTGCGTCCCATCACGCTGTACCCCTTCCCCACGCTGGAACTGCGCCGCCTGGCCGGGCAGGCCCACCAGTTCTTCGTGGTCGAGATGAGCACGGGCCAGATGGTGGAAGACGTCCGCCTCGCCGTCGAGGGCCGCCGGTCCGTCGAGTTCTACGGCCGCTGCGGCGGCAACATTCCCACCGCCGAAGAGATTGTGGAGGAGGTTTTCGCCCATGTCTGAACTGAAGTGCATCCACGGCAAGGCCGATTGTTTCTACGAGCACTACGAGCGCAAGGGCGAAGCGCAGCACCAGACGCACTACTGCCCCGGCTGCGGCCACGGTATTGCGCATAAGCTGCTGGCCGAATCCATTGACGAGCTCGGCATTCGCGACCGCGTCATCCTGGTCTCACCCGTCGGCTGCTCCGTCTTCCTCTACTACTACTTCGACGTCGGCAACGTCCAGGTCGCCCACGGCCGTGCGCCCGCCGTGGCCACAGCCCTGAAGCGCGCCCATCCGGAAGCGATCGTCATCTCCTATCAGGGCGACGGCGACCTCGCCGCCATCGGCAGCGCCGAGATCCTGCACGCCGCCAACCGTGGCGAAAACTATACGTCGATCTTCATCAACAACGCGATCTACGGCATGACCGGCGGCCAGATGGCCCCCACCACGCTGATGGGCAACCGCACCACCACGACGCCCTTCGGCCGCAACGTCTTCAACGACGGCTACCCGCTGCACGTCTCCGAAGTCATCGCCACCCTGGAAGCGCCCGTCTACGTCGAGCGCGCCGCCCTCGGCAACATCAAGCAGATCCTCCAGGCCAAGAAGGCCATCAAGAAGGCCCTGGAAACGCAGATGAAGGGCCTCGGCTTCTCCATGGTCGAGATCCTGTCGCCCTGCCCCACCATCTGGAAAATGGATCCCGTGGACGCCCAGAAACACGTCCGCGAAGGCCTCGCCGCGGTCTACCCCCTGGGCGCCAAGCGCGACCGCACCAGGGAAGCGGAACCCCGTCCCGCACCCGTGCCCGCGCCCGCCCTGGAAGAACTGCCGCGTATCCTGAAACTCGATAAAGGCTCAGACACTCCTGCGCCCGTCCACCACGAAACCGTCGATTTCCGCGTCAAGGTCGCGGGCTTCGGCGGACAGGGGGTCCTCCTTCTGGGCCAACTGCTGGCGGAAGCCGGCATGGACTACGGCCTGGAAGTCTCCTGGCTGCCCAGCTATGGGCCTGAAATGCGCTCCGGCACGTCCAACTGCCACGTCCGGCTGTCCAATAAACCGGTCGACTCGCCGTTCGTTTCCAGCCCCAATGTCCTCATCGCGCTGAACGAGCCCTCGCTGCGCAAGTTCATCGCAACCGTGGAACCCGGCGGCCTCGTGTTCTACAACGGCACCACCATCCCGGCCGATTGCATCCGGCCCGGCCTGCGCATGCACGCCATTCCGTTCTTCTCCGTGGCCGACGAACTGGGCAGCACCAAGGTCGGCAACATCGTCGTCCTGGGCGCCCTCCTCTCCGCCACCGGAGTCCTCCCGCTCGAAGTCGTCGACCATGCCCTGCCCCGCGTGGTGAAAGCCGAAAAGTGGATCGAGATCGATCGCCTGGCCCTGCGCCGCGGCGCGTCCCTGCTGTCTCCCGAGGTACCTGTCCATGTTTGACAACCAAGACGTCCTCATCTATTTCAACAATCAGTTCGTCCCGCTGCGCGACGCCAACGTGAATATCCTGACGCACGGCCTGAACTACGGCACCGGCGTCTTCGAAGGCATCCGCGGCTACTGGGTGCCTGAGGAAGAGGAGCTCTTCCTGGTCCGCTGCGAGGACCACTATCACCGCTGGAAGGCGAACTGCCGCATCCTGGAGATCGACCCGCCCAAGAGCGCCGAGGAGCTCACCGAGATCACGGCCGAGCTCGTCCGCCGCAACAACTTCAAGACTGATATCTACGTCCGCCCGCTCTCCTACATGTCTTCCGCCCGTGTCGGCGTGAGGCCGGATGGGCAGCACAGCTTCGCCATCGCCGCCATCCCCTTCGGCGTCTACATCGACAGCTCGAAAGGCCTCCATGCCGGAGTCGCCTCGTGGCGCCGGGTGGAAGACCAGGCGCTGCCGGCCCGTGGCAAGATCTGCGGAGCCTATGTGAACAGTGTCCTCGCCACCACCGAAGCCCACTACCACGGCTACGACGAAGCGATCCTGCTCAACCAGAATGGCCATGTGGCCGAAGGCTCCACCTGCAACATCTTCATGGTGCGCCACGGCAAGCTCATCACGCCGCCTCCCTCGGACAACATCCTCGAGGGGCTGGTGCGCGACTCCGTCATCACGCTCGCCCGCCGCGAAATGCACTTGGACGTCATCGAGCGCTCCATCGACCGCAGTGAACTCTACATCGCCGACGAGCTCTTCTTCACCGGCACCGCCGTCGAGGTAGCGCCCATCACCATGGTGGATCACCGCACTGTCGGTTGCGGCAACATCGGCTTTGTCACCGGCCACATCCGCGAGCTCTACACGCAAGCCACGCGCGGCCGCATCGCCGACTATCACGCCTGGCTGCACCCGGCTTATCAGGCCCTGATGGCTGTCTGACAATTCACGATCTGTGTTGGGGGTGCCACGAACGGCAGGGGATAACACTGCCCTGCCGTTCGTGGCATCGGGTCCTTCGTGGCCTAGGGCCCTGCTTGGCATAGGGCCCGTTCGTGTAATGGTGTCGGATGATACACTCATCGCCATCTACGGACCCATGCTCTCCCGCCGCCAGTTCGTCGCCTCCTCCGCCGCCGCCTTTCAGCGCCCGCGCCGCCCCAACATCCTCTTCGTCCTGCCGGACCAGCTCCGGGCCCAGGCCCTGGGCTGCATGGGCAACACCGTGGTCCAGACCCCCAACATCGACCGCCTGGCCGGCGAGGGCGTCACCTTCCGCAACACCATCGCCAACACGCCCGTCTGCTGTCCCGCCCGAGCCATCTTCCTCACCGGCCAGTACTGCCACAAGAACGGCATGGTGGCCAACGACCTGCGCTTGCGCGAATCCTCCGTCACCCTGCCCGGCCTGCTGAAGCAGCACGGCTACCGCACCGGCTTCGTCGGCAAGTGGCACCTCGACGGCGGACCCCGCCTGCCCGGCTTCGTCCCGCCCGGCCCGCGCCGTCACGGTTACGACTTCTGGGCCGCCAACGAGTGTTCGCACGAGCACTTCAAGAACACCTACTTCCGCGACACTCCGCAGCCCCTGCCCGTGCGCGGCTTCGAGCCCGAAGGTTGGACCGACCTCGCCCTCGAGTTCCTGGAAACCACCAAGCGCGACACACGCCCCTTCTTCCTCTCCGTTTTCATGGGGCCGCCGCACGACCCCTACGGAGCGCCTGAGTCGTACATGCGCCGCTACGACAACGTGCCGAAGCCGCTGAACGCCTACTACGCCGCCATCACGGCCATCGACGACCAGATCGCCCGCCTCACCCGCTCCCTCAGCGACCTCGGCCTGGCCGAAGACACCATCGTGCTCTTCTCCTCCGATCACGGCGACATGCTCGGCACCCATGGAGCGAAGCTGAAGCGCAAACCCTGGGAGGAGTCGATCCGCGTCCCCGGCATCTTCCGCTACCCCCGCCGCATCAAGCCGGGCCGCAGTGAGGAAGCTCTCCTGTCCCACGTCGACTACGCACCCACGCTGCTGAGCCTCTGCGGAGTCCCGGTGCCCGCGACGATGCAGGGCGCCGACCTCTCCGCCCTCGTCGCCGGCCAGAGCCGCCGCGCCTCCGATTCCGCGTTCCTCCAGATCTTCGGCCCCTATGCCGGAGACCAGACCCCCGCCGGCTGGCGCGGCCTGCGCACCGATCGCTATAAATACGCGCGCTTCGAAGACAAACCGTGGGTGCTCTACGACCTGAAGGAGGATCCGAGCGAGGAGCACAACCTGGCCGCGGACCCAGCCGCCGCCAAACTCCGCCAGTCCCTCGAATCCCAACTGGAAGCCTGGATGCGCCGCACCGGCGACGCGTGGAAGTACAACTGGACCGCCCCCGTGGAAGACGCCGGACGTCTGTACAAGGACAAGACGTATTACAGCGTGGACGAGTACCTCAGGGAACACCCGCAGTGAACTTTCGCGACCAGGAGAGCTTCAGCCGTCAGAGATCCGCGATCAGCACTCAGCTTGACAGCCCGCAACCCACCTGCCTCTCCCGGCACCGCAGAAGACCCCAACATTGGGACGGCGGACCCCCTGGTCGGCGTGGGGTCCCCAGACCCCACACGCGGCAAGCTGTCATCCGTCAGAGATCAGCCGTCAGCGATCAGCCGCCAGTATGGCGTCGAGCTGATGCGGCAGTATGCGGATCATCTGCGGCGGACCGGGGGCGCGCAGGTCTGGTATTTTCCCGATGGGACTCCGGGCTACCGCACGACGAATGAGGTGAACTACGCGGGGTGGGGCATGGCGCAGTGGGTTGACGCGCTGGTGGAAGGACTGGCGGGCATCCGGGATCCGCAAGGCCAGATGCGTGCGGTGGAGATTTCGCCGCGTTGGGCAGCGGCGGGCGTAAAGTGCGGGCGACGGCGCGGTATGGAGCGTCGGAGGCGTACTTCAGCTACAAGTGGGCAGCGGAGCCGGCGTCGATTGAGATCGAGTATTCGGGCTCGGGCGAGAAGGCGGAGTTCCGGTGCTGCTGCCGGCGGGGTTTGCTCCGCGGGCGGTGATGGTAAATGGGACTGACGTGAAGTTCGAGCGGGAAGACGTGGGGGCGAGCGTGTATATCTTCACACCCCGCAACCCACCTGACTCTCCCGGCATCGCAAAAGACCCCAACAACAGGAGGGCGGACCCCCTGGTCGGCGTGGGGTCCCCCGACCCCACACACGGAGGCACCAATCAAGCTCTCCGCCATCGGCCGTCAACTCCACAGCCCACAACCCGCCTGACTCTCCCGGCATCGCAAAATACCCCATCAACAGGACGGCGCCCCCTGGTCCGCATGGGGTCCCCAGACCCCACCCCCGGACGCGCCAAACAAGCAATTCAACAGCCAGTCGAAGGCGGGCGGCTGAACCGGCTCAAGCCCCCGGACTCCCCCGCAACCGCGAGATCCCCCGCTTCATCTCCTCGCCCTGCGGCCAATCCGGATGATGCCGCAGGAAATCCTCCAACTGCTCCGCCGCCTTCTGCTTCTCATCGCGCCGCAGGTAGATCTCGGCCAGCAGCAACTGCGGATGCGAGAAGTGCCCGCCATCCAGCCGCCGGGCCTCCAGCAGATACCGTTCCGCCAACTCCAGCTTGCCCAGCCCAAAATACGTCATCCCCATCTGCGACTGCGCCAGCGCATCGTTCGGCCGCCGCAGCACGGCATTCAGGTTGAAGCTCCACGCCTCGGTCATCCGCCCCAGCGTCACCAGCACTCCGCCCAGATTCACCAGCGGCTCATAGGCCTGCGGATCCGCCTCCAGCGACTTCCGGAAATACCCCTCCGCGTCGCTATATCGTCGCGTCTGATAGGCGATCGTCCCGAGGTGATTCCAGGCGGAAGCAAACTGCGGAGCGATCTCCACCGCCCGCTTCAGGTGCGCAATGGCGCCGTCCACATCGCGCTGGCCCAGCTTCTTAGCGGCATGGAGATACTCCGCCCGGGCGGAATCCGGAATCGCCAACTCACGCATCGACACCACGGAGCTCCGGTCCGGAGTCATCTTCGCCTCGTCGAGCTTCACCGCCAGCTCCACGCGCCGGCCCTTGCCCGCAACCTTAGGACCGATGTCGATCGTCTTCCGGGTCTCTCCACTCCCCGGAACAAAGATGATCAGCGAATACGAACCCGCCTCGATTCTAGTGAATTTGAACTGACCCGAGGAATCGCTGAGCGTGGAAGCCTGGAACGGCGAAGTCGCGCCATGCAGCGAAACAGAAGCCCGAGCAGCAGGCACCAGTTGCCCGCGCACTTCAAAGGTCTCGGCCGAAACCGCCAGCCCTACCAACGCCAACATCACTCCGCGCAGCCAGAGCATGCCTTCATGGTAATCCCCGTCGAACTGCCTCTCCAGTTCGGAACACAAGTGCTCCGACCTGGGTACCAGCGCTTCCACTGTGATTCGTCCTTCTCCTTGCCACGCTGCGCTCCCTTCTCTTGCGCGGCCTGTTCGGCACGTTGTCGGGCCTCTGGGTCCAGTTCCTTCGTCGCAGCGCGAATCAAGGCCAACTGCTGCTGCGCTGTCGCCGGTTCCTCCGGTAATTCGTCGCCTCGCCGGTCCGGACCAAACGCGCGGTCTTCCTCTCCGCGCGGAGGAAAGACGGCAGCGATTCAGGCAAGACTGATGAGTACCTGCCGCCGCCACGACGTGGATCCGCAACTGTACCTGACGCAGTTGCTGATGAACCTGCCGTCGGTGCGGCTCAGCGACTTGACCGAGTGGCTGCCGGATGAATGGAAGCGGCGGCAGACAGCGTCGCCGGAGGGTCAGCCGAAATAGAGTCTGCCGAGTCGCAAGGCCTGGGGTTTACGGAATGCTCACCCAATGTCGGTCTTCGCAAACGCATGCTACTTGGAGGCCTATGCATCAACCGTTCTGCCCGACACCGCTTAGAACAACGGTCTCGACGAGAGCGCGAACCTCCTCGTCCGTCAGTGGCTCGGCAACCAAGAGCCTAAACGCAGTTCTCGCCAAGACATTCATGATGAGATCGCAGGAGCCAACAGCTCCAGTAGCTGCGTCCGAAACCCAGAGCCGCCCTGAAGGAACCAAACCAGATGCCGACACCTCAGATTCGATCCCTTCGATTACGGGTAGACAGAATTCGTTGGGCAATCCGGCGGTCACTTGATCCCGTCCACCGGCTATGGACGCGAAGGGCCTCGGTGGTTCCAGGCACCGGCACACCTCAACCACCAGATCGTGGCTCACGGCCACGTCAAAGCGTAGCCCCACCAAGCCGTACAACGCCGTTGGGCCAAAGGAAATAAAGGCTTCGACGACACTCAGACGCCGTCGCGTTCCAGTCCCCGCGGCGGGGAATAGTCTGCGCTGGCAAACTGAGGCCATCTCACAGCCTGCTCCAGATGGTTCGTCCAACCATACTCGAAAATGGCTCAGGCCGCTACTCCAACAGAGATTTTTCACTGTATCCCCCAGAACTTCCGCCAATGGTTATTAAACAGTTGCGGATAGGCTTTGACGATATCGGGCGCGTAAAGGCTAAAGCACTCTTGTCCAAGATAAATCCGCCAGCCCCGAACCCGGCCCGGTTGGACGGCTGAGAGGGGTGCCCTCCTACAATTAGGCGTTGGCGCAGTTTCGTTTTCTCACCGGGACCGCGCCGCACACCACACCCAAGGAGGGCAAGACAATCCTACAAGCCGCCAGTCTCTTCAATCAACTGCTGCACCACTTCCCCCGCAACGAGTTCGCCGCTCTCGTCAAGAAGCACGGCGCCGAACGCTCCGCCAAGGGCTTCACCTGCTGGACCCAGTTCGTTTCCATGCTCTTCTGCCAACTGGGCCGCGCCGACTCCCTACGCGAAATCTGCAATGGACTCAGTTGCTGCCTCGGCAAACTCGTGCACCTCGGCATCGCCAAAGCACCCTGCCGTTCCACCCTTTCCTATGCCAACGAACACCGGCCTGCCGCCCTGTTCGAGGATCTCTTCTGGACCTCGCTGGCCCGCTTCCGCGACAGTGGGGCCCTCGGCCAGCGCAAACACAAGTTCCGTTTCAAAAACAAGCTGCTCAGCCTGGACTCGACCACCATTACGCTGTGCCTGAACCTGTTTCCCTGGGCGAAGTACCGTCGCGCCAAAGGCGGAGTGAAGGCGCATGTGCTCCTCGACCATGACGACTACTTGCCGGCCTATGTGCTGCTCACTGAGGCCCGCCGGAGCGATGTCAAAATGGCCGACTCCTTCCTGCTCAATCCCGGCTCCATCGTCGCCATGGATCGCGGCTACAACGACTACGCCCTGTTCGGCCACTGGACGGAGTCCGGCGTATTCTTCGTGACCCGGTTGAAGGACGATGCCCAGTTTGAAATTGTCGAGGAGCGGACAAAGCCGCAGCACAGTGCGATCTGCGTCGATCAAATCATCCGTCTCACTTCGGACAAGGGCCGCACGGAGTGCCCGCACCTGCTGCGGCGTGTCGTGGTCTGGGTCCCCGAAAAGGAGGATGTCATCGTGCTGCTCACCAACCATCTGGAGTTCGGCGCGACGACCATTGCCTCCATCTATAAGGACCGCTGGAAACTGGAATTGTTTTTCGAAAGCTCGACATGGTGCACTCCTTCGGATGTTAAGGAATTTCAAGGCTCATCTGCCCTGAAGTTTCCGTTGGTGGGGTTGTCGGCTCGTTTCGATCAGCCACCCATTGCTCCACGTCTACCCGCCGTAGAATCCACGGGGCATTTGGACAGATCTGCGTGGCCTTCAGCCGTTTCAGCCGGATCAGCCGTAGGACAGTGGTTTGTGTGACGCCGAGAATGTCTGCCGTTTCGCTGACCGATACTTCGCCGCGGCTCTGCCGCTCTCCCTCGCGGTAGACCTCAATTTTGTGATTGCAGCGCAACGAGCAGACATGTCGTGCCGTCCAGGTCTTACCGTGCGCCGTCGGCTTTCGGTTGCGGTTGAGTAGCGCCGCGATCCGGGCGTCCGGTTCGATCCTTGCCAATGCGCGGACCGTTTCCACTACCTCGTCGTCGGTCACATACCTGTGCCGACCGGCGCGAATCTTGGAGAACTCCGTCTGCGTATGATCGCCGCCTTGCCAATGCAGGACAAAGCGAATCGTCTCTCCCTCGCTGGTAACGACGATCTCCTTTAGCGCAATTCGAAGGAGCCGCTTCTTATGCTCCGGCGAAGTGAGCGCATCGTCCCACAGCGAGGGGAGATCTCGTGCAAAGTCCAGCAGTTTTCGTTTCTGCTCGTCGGTGAGGGGGCTCTCTCGGCGTTGCTGTAGGGCCGCAAGTTCTGCCTCCACCCGCGCTTCCTCAGCCAACGCCAGATTCCAACGCCGTTCGAGTTCCGCCGCCACAAGGCGGTTCGCCGGATCAACCGCATCGTATTGGCGCCGGGCACGCGTCACATCGTAGCGTGCCTGCTCCAATGCCAGGGCTTTCTGCCTGACCCGCTCGTCGCTTCCTCCCTGTAGCGACTCCATTGCCTCTATGGCCGCTTCGGTGCCGAGCGGCGCAAGGCATCCTAGCAGTTGCTCCGACACCAGACGGTCGGCGCGCAGACCGCCGAACATGACACAACAGGGATGATCGCGATTGAGAACATACCCCGAACATTGGTAGCGAATCACGCCAGGCCGCGGAGACTGTGCGAGCAGCTTGGCGCCGCAATGGCCGCAACGCAGCAGTCCCGCAAGAATCGCTCCACCTTGCCGTACTGATCCTCGCACCGACGCGCTTTTCGCATTTTCGTTGTCGGCAATCACCGCCTGATTGCTCCGATAGGCATCCCAGTCAATGTAACCCTCGTGATGCTCCGTGATCAATACAGCCCAGTCTTCTTGCCGGGGTTGTTTGCTCCGGCAGACCCGCTTCTGGCCGTCCTCCAACCGTACTGTCGTTTTGCTTTGCCCATAGGTGTACGCTCCGGCGTAGACAGGGTTCTTCAGTATGCTGTGCACCGCGTGGTATCGAGCCGGCTGCCAGACTACTTCTCGCGAAGTCTCCGGCCCGCGAGCAACGGGCATCTGAATCTGGTTTCGGTCCAACCAGAAGAAGACCTGCCTCGCACTGCCCAACTCGGTGAACTTGCGGAAGATCAATTCCACCGTGGAGGCGATCCTGACGTCGGGATCTTTCTCGATCTGATCGTCGGTGCCTTTGACATACCCAATTGGGACGCGCCGTACCAAAGCGCCACGCTCGGCCTTCTGCCGCAAGGCTGATTGCGCGCGCTCCCGAAACGTCGCGATTTCCATTTCGCTGATCGTGCCCTTCATCCCCAACAACAATCGATCGTTGGTAAGCCTGGGGTCGTATGTGGTATCAGCATCGATCAACAGCGCTCCGACGATGCTGCAGAATTCGAGCAAGGTGTGCCAGTCCCGGCCGTTACGCGCGAGTCGCGACGCCTCAACGCTGAACACCGCGCCCACTTGCCCATTGCAGAGAGCACGAAGCAGGCGCTCAAATCCAGGACGGCGTGTGCCCGCCCCTGAGATGCCGAGATCTTCGTCGATAACGTCGACGTCCTGCCAGCCCAAGCCGCGCGCGCGGTCGGCGAGAGAATACTGCAGGCGCTGGCTCTCGAGGTTGTGCCGCACCTGGTCGGGTGTGGACTGGCGAATGTATATGCAGGCTCGCCGGGCCAGGTGATCGGCGGTGATTTTACTCATCGCCTTTTTCCTCCTCGCGGAGCGCCTTGGCCAGCGCCCGTAGCCAGTGCACCACAGCTTGGCGTAGTTGTTCCTGCACTTCCGGCGGAAGGCGAACGCCCAAAGCTGGCGGCTGTTCTTCGAAGAGTTGGCGTTGGCGGCTTGCCCAATTCTGCAGCATCGTGATCCTCCTCGAGCACATTGTGCACACGAGAGGACAAACAGGCCTCGGTGACGCGCAGCATCTCGAGCATAGTCCGAATTGGCAGACGCCCGGCAGAGACGATCCGTGGGCTGGCTGACTCAGGCTGCGTCATCCAGGCTGCCACCGCGAGCGGCCTGCCATCGAGGCGGCGAACGACGAAGTGGACCTCGTCGAGAAACTCGTACTTCCTGACTACTGGTAGGCTTTGCCCGGAGAGGATGAAAGCCATAGTGGATCGTAACCTCCTCAGGGCGCTGTTGATGGGCATTATGTGGTTGAGTTGTTCAAGGCGATCAAGCAAAATCTGACAGTGAAGACCTTCGTTGGCACCAGCGAGAACGCCCTCCGCATCCAGATTTGGACAGCCTTGATCGCTCTCCTGCTGCTGAAGTGGCTGCATCACCTTTCCAGCGCCAACTGGTCCTTGTCCAACCTGGCCTCACTACTGCGGCTCAACCTCTTCACCTACCGTGAATTGACCAAGTGGCTCAACCATCCGCTCGAAACCCCGCCGCTGCCACCGCCGCCGCAACAGTTGGCCCTCGATCTGTGCTGACTTGGACAGGCTCAATCCCTCAAGAACGGAGACCACCCCTAGAAGAACCAGAAACCACCCGTCAGGAACCCTTTGAATTCAACACCAGATGCGACAGGTGTGCCCTGTCTTGGACAGCAGTGAGGTTGATATTAATCGTGCCGAAGCCCTTTGTATTCGCCGCAGCTGGCTTGTCAGCGGGAACTCCGTTATTGACGACTATATTCCCCAGGTGGAGGTAGTTGAATTTCAACCTGTCGAACCATTTCTGTGCCGCATCAGCACTACTAAAGCCGAGCAATTCGAAGCAGTCCTTCTTCCCGAGATCAGCACGTGCGCGCTGGGTGGCGGCGAACGCACTGTATGGAGGATCCGGCTCCTCAGTAGGAGCCGGTGACGGCTCGTATCCGGGTGTCCCTCCCCCGGGGCAAGACTCAAACATCGGGTCACATTCAAATGGGTCGCAACTCTGGTACTCGGCGGGACAAGGCCCTCCGGGAGCTCTCATATTCAATCCCCGTGGATCTAGATAATTCACCGGGTCATTCGCCACATACGCATACATATTCCAACTTTGAGGATTCTCCCCTATTCTGATTCCCTGATATGGATCCGCCGTTGTGAACCGCCCAAACTGCGGTGAGTAATATCGATTCTGAGCGTAATCGAGGCTACTAACCCCGTCCCGGGTATATGTCGCAAACTTCTCGCGGTCAGCGCTGGCGTTCCCCGACTGCTGTTCCCCATAGGGGTAGTAGCTCAAGTGTTGGTAACGGCTCAGTCAGGCACAAGATGTGTTCGCCGGACGCGTACGGTAGGTCAGCCGGTCACGGCGGGAATGGAACACTGACTGGCGGTCGATACCACGTTGAGTAATGTGATGCGCTACACCAGGCGCAATGAATCGAGCGGATCGAGGCATTCTGATCAATCAGTACGCTGCAGGATGATTTTTTCTCATCCAAATACGAGAGGGACATGCCAGGACGTCCACCTTCCTTTTTGAAGAACGAACAAAGAATCTGCTGTTGATGCGGAGCCAGCACCGGCTGTTCCTCCCGAAGCTCGGGACTGCGCAAAGGGCCGCAAGGTCCGGATGCGCCACACAGGTGGTTTGAGGCCGGCCGGTAGTCCAAACTCAAACCTCCGCGACGGCTCGAGAAGCGCACGGATGCGGCAAATGGATGCCTGGCCACGCCGGCAGTCGGCCATGGTCCAACCTGAAACCGGGGACGTTGACAGGGGAACGGGCAGCACGAAAGAAGCTCAACCAACGGGAGCGCGGGGAAAAGTGTGCTTTCCCTTGACAACCACTTATCATGGTTGTCCCCCTCCCGAGAACGGAGTGGCAAATGATCTGCATGGCGATGAACATGTGGAGGCTATGCGGCCACCATCTGCAAGCGGTGCTCACGTGAGGCTGAAATGAGGATTGAACTCTCGAAAACTCCGTAGCAATTTGGCGGACAGGCGCCGCAGGAAGCGCCGTGGCCTCGGCTATCGATGGAATTGATCACCGGAAGGCGACCGACCACCGACCGGGCGGGGTTTCGCGCTGGATTTCATTCCGACAGGCTCTCAGGCTGCAGGGCATCCCCTCTCCCCGGGGCTCAGAGACAACCGCGTATACCATTGGCAGAGCATGACCACGCAAGAAGCGCTCCGATCACTGCCCGGGCCGCAAGAACAAAAGACACGACGGAGAGCACTTTGACAAACCGTCGTCCCCAGAAAGTGATCATCACCATTACAAAACTGAGCGCCCAACATATACTAGCAATGATCGAGCCAATTGAGCTTCGCGCCAGGAATACACATGCGGCAATAGAGAGAACGTGCATTCCGACGATGATCGCGGCGCGCAATTCGAAGGAGCTCCCGAGGCATCTTGAGCCGACATTCATATAGCACCTCTTTACGATCACCTTTCTTACCACTAAAGTCAATTCCCAGGTATTGAATCATACCACCCAATTGTACCCGAGGGCGGCGGAGTATACCAATCACTGAGTCCGGCTTTAGAGAGGAGCCAATGCATAAATGAGTTACTGTTTGGTCCATCTTTTTGATAATCCGCGGTCTCCCTGAAGCTCTTTGCAAGGCCAAGCAATCGGTCAACATCGTTGCAGATGAATGACTGCGGCATAGTGAAATGAGGCCCAAAGTGTCGCCCTTCATCTTCAGGCAACCGAGGAGCATCTGTTACATACGCCCTCAGCTTCCCATAATCTAGTATATTGTATCTCTGTGGGCCGCCTTCGATGACATGCTTGTGACCAGCTCTGTCCGTCAAAGCCAGGTACACATGAGAACCGAATACCCCCGCAGCTGAATTCTCCAGCGGCGTAACATACAACTGATATTCACAATTTGTGAGCTCCATCTCCTCTGCAGCATAATTACCAACTAAGAGCTGAGACAATGTTTCTACGATCAGGAAATCTGGCATTAACATGGCCCCAGCCAGAATAGCTCCATTACATGGATAAGGCGAAGTCACGCCGATGAATGAGTCAGTAACCCAACACACCTCCAATCCACTTGGGTCATTAGCATTGACTGGATCGTCCTCGACATACGCATATCTATTCCAAGACCCCGGGTTACCTGCCCTCAGGCTTGCCCGATATGGATCCGCCGTCGTGAATCTACCCCAAGAACTGGCATAGTCCCGGTTCCACCCGTAATCCAGCCCACTTGCCGCATCCCGAGTATATGTAGCGAACTTCTCCCGGTCCGCATTGGCGTTCCCTGGCTGCTGCTCCCCGTATGGGTAATAGCTTAAGGACTCAGTCCCGCTTTTCACCACACTCCCGAGCCTGTCGGTCACCATGGAGTTTGCTCCGCTGCCGATCAAGCGCCCAGCGAACCACACTCGAATCGACGCCGACGAAAAGTACTTGTGCCCGTTGGCCTTCGTGCCCCGCTGGTACACACCAAGCAACTCTCCACGGAGGCCGTAGAAGAACGTCTCCACGGTTCCCGTCGGGCGAGTGATCTGAATCCGCTGATTCGCCGCCGAGTATATGTACCCCTCGGTTCCGTTGCCCGTCGTTACGGTCGCCATCCGGTTGAAGAGGTCGTAGGTGGCCGTGCCAGAGCCCGTCCCGAAGCCCGTCATGTTTCCGTTGGCGTCGTAGGTCATGCCTGTTCCGGTCATCCGGTTCGTCGCCGGGTCGACATTGAATACGGCCGACGGCCCAGTGCCCTTCGTCCTGTTCTGCTGCAGGCGATTGCCAAAGCCATCATAGACCCACTCGAGGCCCCACTCCGGTCCCGTCGTCGAAGCCGCGATCAAACGCCCCAATTGATCGTATTGATAGGAGACCTCTTCGCCACTCACGTTGTCTTTCCGCGAGGTGATCCGCCAGTCGTTGGCGGTCGCCGAGTATCGATACTCGATGTTCGATCCGCGCCCTGACGCCTGCGTCAACTGTCCCAGACCGTTGTAGGTGAACGACTCGGTGTCGGAGGTTCCATCCGGCTTGTACACCACCATCTGGGTAATCTGCGCAGCCGCATTTCGCAGCGCACCGGCCCGACTGCCGGGCGCAATCGGATATGTGGAGTCGCGCAATGCCGACACTCCCATTGGGTCGTAGAAATAGGTCAAGGTCCGTCCCATCTCTGCTACTGTCCCATTGAGGTTGTAGACATCTGGATACTTCATGGACGCCAAGCGCCCCTCGGTGTCATACGTGTAGTTCGCCTCCAACGGTGTGTCGTTGTTCTGGAATTCCACTTTCTTCTTCGTGATGAGACCGCCCACCGAGTATTCGTACGTTTCCACCACTGGACCCAACGTCACCGTGCTCAGCCGCCCCTGCGCATTTACACCATTGTCGTAGAAGTAGGTCGGCGACTGGGTGTAGTCATAATTCGTCCATCCGACTGGCTTCACATACACGCCCACCAGCCGGCCATAGCCGTCTCGCCCGTACATCGTCACGACACCTGTGGCGTCCGTCTTCGTTGCCACTTGGCCATCCGCCCCGTAGGTGTAGGTAGTTGTGCCTGTTTCCGGCCCGTGGTCGCGGTTGGGACGGCCATTGCTGGTCGCCGCCCACACATATCCGTGCTGGCGCTGCTCACGCCTGCGGCTCCTACCTTGGATATCTGGCGTCGAAGCGCACTGCTGGATGTGGATGCATTAGCCGGAGGCCCGGCAGCCAGCGATCGCAGAGTCGAGTTGCCCACGCCACGTCATTAGAGCTTTCTGGCTGCGCCGTTTCAATCTGCGGCACCGAAAGGCGACAGACTATCCCACCGGGGTTTTCTCTGAGAATTCGGTGCCAGAAGCGGAATATCGCGCCTTCGACAGTCGACACACGCTCGGCAACCTCGTGGGGATGAGTTATTTTTGGAGAACATTCGCTTTCAGCAGCAGGCTCGCAAACCGCCGACTGGCGCGGAGACCAGCGACGGTCCACGGAAGAAGTTGACCTTGGCTGCTGGCTAATGGCTCGGTTACGGCGCTTTGCCCGTTCCTTCGCTACACGCGGAATGGTACGGCGACCTCATGAATCCCGGAGTTCACAACCGTGGTGGGCCACGTCAGCCTCTCCTCCGCCCCTGTCCCCACGAGCCCCACCACCAACAGCCCACGACTCGCATCGCCCATCCTGCCCCGCCAATCGGCACAGTCCGGCAGCACGGTCACTTCACAACTATGGCTTCCGCTTTACGCCCGGCAATCTGACTAGGCGGTACGGCGTACGTCACAAACCCAGCGGGCGCCGCCCCACTCTCGCTCCCACACCTCCCAATGTCCATCCCATGGGACTTCGGCCGCTAGGTCTTCCTCGACCCCACTATCGCGATCGAACGATATCGGATCACTCGAGGGACCCCGGCGGATCGCGGCAAACACGGCTTGGAGCATCGCTTCCGCCAGCAGCCAGTCTTCCCGGTTTGTTCCGAGCGGACAACCCTTGGCCACCCAAAGCTGATACGCCAGCGCGGCAATCTGACTTTCCGTCGGCCACTCCATCGGAGCCTGTTCGACCGGTTCGGGCTCGTTGCTCCGGACAAGCGCCATCCTCGCGGAACTGGACATACTTCGCCTCCTTGGAAGCCCTGTCGTTGCCCGACATGGGGTTAGCTGATGGTTCTGCGGCTTCTAGCCTGATTTTGTCTGTAAGAGCGCGGAGGTGGTGCACCCCCGCAAGAGGGCGGAGTTGCGCGCCACCTGGAATGGCCCGAGTAGTACTAAGGCCCTCAGTGCTGGCCCGAGTATGCGGCGGTTCCTGTGAGGATGCAAGCGAAGCGATGAGCTTTAATCCGGGCGGGAATGTGAAGTTTCTCGCGGCTTCGACTGCCGTGCCCTGGCGCAAGAGCGCGGGCAATCGACTCCATCCATCGATCCGGCCGGCCATTGCGAAACGGGGCCGATCCCTCCAGTGGCCACTGCCCGCACACAACTAGGGGAACAGCTCGGGAACTGGTTACGCGACACCGCCGACTGGCGTGGCAAACATCGGGCGGCGGCCGTCAAGGCCGGCACCGCCTGGAGTCTATTGGTGACCAGTTCCTTCGTCGAGCGCAATGATTAGTCTGTTAGCCCCGGGTGTTTGGCCGGGAAATGTCTTGACCACCTGCTGGTGAAGCACCGTTTCGCCCTGCATCACAATCAGCAGATACGCGCTGTGAGTCAGGCCTGAGATCAGGAAGTGACCCGTATCCGCGACTCGCCATTCTCCGCCGCCGACCCCGCGCAAGGGTACAGCCTTCACCCACAACTCGCCCGCTCTGCCATTCCGGACGACGCGGCCGCCGATGTCCGCCGGCTGAGTCGGACACCCCAGACTGCTCACCTCGAGATCCACCCGGACCAGCAAGGCCTGCTGGTCGATGTTCACCTCGCGCCAGGCGGAACGGTACCCTCCTGAGGAAACGCGAACTCGGTACTCCCCGTAAAGCACTCGTACGTTGGCCGAATTCACTTTCTGGAGTGGAGCGCCTGAATCGGGCGCGTAAAACTCAACCTGGACATTGGACAGTCTGTTCCCGAGAAGGTCCGTTGCAATGATCTCCACATCGCTGAGGCGGGTCTCAACGAACGTGCACTCACCAAAGAGGAGAAGTGCCGCGTTGCCGAGTGCGAACAACCAGTGCTGAAGCATGCGCCCAGATGGTAGCGCAGGCGGGAAGCCAGGGAAACCGGCCGAGCCCCGGGTTCTGCAGACTACTCCTTCGCAGGCCGAGTTGTCCAGGACTACCTCCGGAGCGCCATGCCACGGCCGGGTCGCGGTAGGGACGGCCTTTGCTGATCGCCCCCGCCCAGATCCGTGCTGGCGCAGAAAACCCCGGCCCGCCGGGGCCAGGCCGGTGGACAGCCTGTTCCTATGCCGCTACGGTCGTCAGAGAGGAGCCAATCCGCTTTACACCAGTCTCTAGGGAACTTTGGTTGCCGCTGGACGCAGCTCTGAGTCCCAACGCTCGTTCAGAACCCATTTGAAATCGGCTTCGAACCCGACGCCCAACCTCGGCCCTTCGCGAAACTCTTTGGGACAGGGCCCACCGTGGGTAATAAAGTATCCGAAGTATGGCGACTCGCAGACGACATGTATGCAATCCCCGGCCGTGACCATCTCACCAACGAAAAAGAACCAACCACCATAGTGGTGTAGTCGGTTCTCCAAGGGGCCATCCGCGACGGCCTCCGCTTCCTTGTTTGGGTCAATGCCGAGTTGTTGGAGTAGTTCTCTAAACGCAGACGGATAGACTTCATCTCGTTGGGCCAATAGATTCCTACAGCCGACGCAGCCACAATCTTCCGCCCAGCCAGCTCTCAACCTCGTGTATATCGCGGCAGTTGCTTCCGGATCGTAGCGGAACGTTTGGTCGTCAATTCTCATTTCCATCATCGGCACCTTTTCATTGTGAGGGAGCCGCACGAGTTGCGGATACTGGCAGGTGCGCTCAACTCGCCAAAAGTCGCGTTGGGCTTCCTGAATCCCTCGCTCAAAATGCAGGAGGACATTAGGACGTCCCGACACCATTGCACGGCAACCTGTCGGAGAAGCCCTGCTTGCCGCACGGCCTCCGCCAGAGGCTGCCAAGCCCGACGGATTCGCGCAAGGAGCAATCGTCCGCAAGCACGCGCCAGTTCAGACGCCGGCCTGGGATCGCGCCGGGTTAGCGCGAGGACCCCCAGGCGAACAAACGGCGGTCACAGGGGCACCACGCAATATATCTCCTTTCTTTTCAAGTTATTCGGTACTCAAAATCTGAAAATACTTGCGGGCACATGCGATCCTCTTACGCGTGGTGGGAAACCGAACTCCGCCAGACCTTCGTCAGGGGTCTTCGCACCTCTTTCGAAAAAGGGATCTTTGATAAATAAACCGCCCCTCCCAAGGCCAGGGCGCTCGAAGTCTTCGAGAGATGACTTCAGTGCCCATCCTTGGCCGAACAAACCCATTCCGAACGCCCATCGCAGCCCCGGCCGCAACTACGAAGTCGGCCCTCTCGGCAGCTCAATCCTTCGTCCATGGCTGATCAAACCCATTTCCAACGCCCAACGCAGCCTCGGCCGCAACTGCGAAGTCGGCCCTCTCGGCAGCTCAATCCTTCATCCCTGGCTGAACAAACCCATTTCGAACGCCCACCGCGGCGCCGGCCGCAACCCCGAACTCGGCCCCTCCACGACAACTCAATCCTCTGTCCGTGGCTGAACAAACCCATTCAGCAAGACTCCAGCACGATCAGCCGCAACCCCGAATTCGGCCCTCCCAGCACCTCAATCCTTCATCCATGGCTGAACAAACCCATTCAGCCACGGCTAACCGGCCCCAACCGCCCCACCCACCTTCGATAGTTTGACCCCAGTCCCCAATACCAATACGCTATCTGCAGCCTGATCTGTCCATCAGGCCATAGCCGCGTCCGCAACGAGGAACTTGCATGCGCACACGTACACTTCTTACCGGCATCGTCCTGGCGTTCTTAACCACCGCCTGCGCCGCCGCCGCACCCAACTTCACCGGCTCCTGGAAACTCAATACCTCCAAGAGCGATTTCGGCCAGTTTCCGGCCCCCAGCAGCATGACCCAAACCGTCACGCACGACGAACCTAAGATCAAGATCGCCATGAAACAGTCCAGCGACATGGGCGACATGGAGTTCGAGCGCGATTACACCACCGACGGCAAAGAGTACACCCACGACATGCGCGGCACCCCCATGAAGAGCGCGGTCAAGTGGGACGGCGACGTCCTGGTCATCACCAGCAAGGGCAAATTCGGCGACAACGACTTCACCATGGTCGACCGCTGGAAGCTCTCGGACGACGGCAAAACCCTCACCGTCAACCGTCACTTCGCCAGCGACATGGGTGAGATGGACAACAAGCTGATCCTCGAAAAACAGTAACAGCCGCTCAGCGGGGCCGCCGCCCGGTGGCTCCGCTTCACTTCGAAAACACCGACCAGTCCCACCGGTCCGCCCACTTCAGTTCAATCTTGTCCCCCGGCTGCACCACGAACGGCAGCCACACATACCGCGAGTCCTGCAGTTTCTCCGGATTCCACCTGTCGGCCATGAAGATGAAAGCGTCCTTGCGCTTGCCCGGAGCCGGCAGCACATACGTGCTCTGCGACCGGAACGTCGTCTCGGCCTCCGGTCCCACACTGGGATCCCCCTTCACCGTCCACGGACCCAGGATGTTCTCCGCCACCGCATACGACGCCCGGTTCGGCTTCCACCCCGTACACGCCGAGCTGAACAGGTAATACTTCCCCTTGTACTTGAACGGAGCCGGCCCCTCGCGCTGGTCCTTCACCATAATCCGCTGCCACGTCTTGCCCTGCACCACAGGCAGCTCCGGACCCGTGAACTCCGCGTTCAGCCGCACCACATACATGGTCCAGTTGTCCTCCGACGAATAGAACGCATACGCTCGTCCATCGTCGTCCAGGAACAGGTTCATGTCCCGGTACGTCCCGCCCAACTCCTTCTGGTTCGTCCGATCCTTCTCCGGATACCCGAAGTCGAACTTCACCGGCCGCGAATAGCCCTCAAAGTGGAACGGCCCCACCGCCCGATCCGACACGGCTACCCCTGCGCTGGCCACCGCATACGGTTGATCGTCGAGATGCATCCACATCACGAACTTCTTCGTCCGCTTGTTGTACAGCACCTTCGGCCGCTCGCACACACCCGACTCGCGGAACAGTTCCGGCACCCCATCCTTCGGCAGCGCCAGCCCCTCCCGCTTCCAATTCAGCAGATCCTTTGAGGAATACACCGCCACGCCCGTGCGGTTGAAGTTCCCCAGCGTCTTGTCCTCGCCATACCAGTAGTAGACGCCCTGGTGCAGCAGGATCCCGCCGCCATGCGCCTGAATCGGCTTGCCGTCCGTGTCCGGCCACACCGCTCCGGGCTCGAACGCCGTCCGCTGCCCCTGCGCCCACAATCCAGCCGCCAGCAAAACAGAGATTAGGATCCGCATACTCTACTCAATCTACTCCGAATCCTGATAGCATCGAATCGCCGAGGCCGTCATGCGCTATCTCCTCATTGCCCTCCCCCTCCTGGCCGCGTTCGCCCAGGCTCAGCAACCCACCCTGCACCCCAAGGCGCTGCCGCCGCGTCCGCCCGCCACTTTGCAGGAGCTCCGCCAGCACTTCACAGATCCGCCGGCCGACTTCCGGCCCATGCCCCTCTGGGTCTGGAACGACGAAATGAGCGAGCCCCGCATCCGCCAGATGCTGGCCGACTATAAGAAACAGGGCTTCGGCGGCGTCTTCATCCACCCCCGCCCCGGCCTCATCACCGAGTACCTCGGCACCGACTGGTTCCGCCTCTGGCGCTTCGCCCTGGAAGAGGGCAAACGCCTCGGCCTGCTCGTCAATATCTACGACGAGAACTCTTACCCGTCAGGCTTCGCCGGCGGCCACGTCCCCGCCGAAGCGCCCGACACCGCCTCGCAGTTCGTCGTCGCCGAAGTCGACCAGCCCGCCTCCACCGTCTCCTCCAATCCGCTCGTCGTGGCCTTCTTTGCCGTGAAGAAAGACGCAGCCGGAGCCGTCACCTCCGCCCATCGCGTCTCGGCGAAGCAGGATGTCGAGCCCGGCGAATCCGTCGTCGCCTTCCGCCTGCGCCGCGCTTCCGGCAACCCCTGGACCGGCGAGTTCCCCTACGTCGACCTCACCAATCCCCGCACCACGCCACTCTTCCTGAAGACCACCTACGAAGCCTACAAGCGTGAGATTGGCTCCGAGTTTGGCAAAAGCGTCAAGTGGTCGTTCACCGACGAGCCCCTGCTCGCCACCGGCGGAGCCTACGACAACGCGAAGAACGCCCTGCCCCTCAGCTTCAACACCCTGTCCCAGTTCCGACTCCGCAATGGCTACGACCTTGCCGATCACATCGCCTCGCTCTATTGGGACACCGGCGAATTCCAGAAGGTCCGCTTCGACTACTGGCAGACCCTCCACGACCTCTGGAAAGAGAACTTCATGGCGCCCATGTTCGAGTGGTGCGACCGCAACAATCTCCAGTTCACCGGACACTGGATGGAGCACGAGTGGCCCGCCCCCTGGATCACGCCCGCCGACGCCTCGCTCTACGCCTTCGAACACGTGCCCGGCATCGACATGCTGGAAGGCACCAACCTGCGCCTCACCGGTGAGGATCCGCACATGCTGTTCACCATCAAACAGGTGGCCAGCGTCTCGCATCAGCTCGGCCGCCGGGCCTTCTGTGAAGCCTACGGAGTCGCCGGCTGGGACAGCACCTTCGAACACTACAAGCGCTTCGGCGACTGGCTCATGGTCCACGGCATCAACTTCATGGACCAGCACCTCAGCTTCACCACCGTCCGCGGAGCCCGCAAACGCGACCACCCGCAAAGCTTCAGCGACGTCTCCGCCTGGTTCCCTTACTACCGCACCCACAACGATCACCTCGCCCGCGTGTCGTACCTGAACAGCCTCACCACGCCGCACAACCGGGCACTCTTGCTCGAACAGACCACCAGCGGCTTCCTCTACGCCCGCCGCGCCGCCCCCACGCCCGAACTCAACCGCATGCGCGAGAACAACGCGGCCCTGAACCAGTACCTCGCCGGGCACCAGGTGGACTACGACCTTGGCGACGAGTACATGCTCGAATGGTTCGCTAAGGTGGCCGGCCGCAAGCTCACCGTCGGCCAGGCCTCCTACGACCTGCTCATCCTGCCGCCCGACCTCGCGAACCTTCGCAAACAGACCTTGCCCGTGCTGGAACAGTGGCTCGCCGCCGGAGGCGAAATCCTGGCCCTGTCACCCGCGCCCGCCTTCGTCGATGGCCGCCCCAGCGCTGCGCCCCAGGCGCTCAAGACCCGCTATCAGGCCCAATGGCACGACGTCGACTCCCACCCCGCACTGCTCGCCGAACTCCAGCGCCGCCTCGCGCCCCGCATCACGTTCTCCAGTTCGGTGCCAGCCTCCATCGGCTTCTCGGAACGCTTCCTGCCGAACGGCGACCGCGTCCTCTTCCTCACCAACAGCGGACTGGCCGCCGTGAAAACCTCCGCCACGGTGAACGCCGGCTCCCTGGAAACCTGGGACACCGCCACGGGCCGCATTGTCCCCGCCCAGTGGACACCCGCCGCCGGCAAGGCAAGCTTCCCGGTCGACCTGGCGCCGGCCGCCTCCATGCTGCTGATTGCCCGCGAAACGGCCGCCAAACCGGCGCAGGCTGTGGCCGCCACACATACTCCGCTCCCTGAGCCGGCCTGGCAGGCCAAGGCCGACTCCGCCAACGTCCTCGCGCTCGACTACTGCGACCTCACCGTAGGCGCCCAGTCCTGGGAGAACATCAACACCTGGCGCGCCAACTGGCTCATCTGGCAGCACCACGGCTTCGAGCGTCCAGCCTGGGACAACGCCGTCCAGTACAAACGCTCCGTGCTCGACCGCAACCACTTCGCAGCGGACTCCGGCTTCCGCGCCACCTACCGCTTTGAGATCGGCCCGGATGTCGACACCGCCGCCCTGCGACTTGCGGTGGAGACGCCGGAGCTCTACCGCATCACCCTCAATGGGAAACCAGTCGACTTCAAGTCCGCCCAGCGCTGGCTTGATCCGCACCTTCTGGCCGCGCCCATCACCGCCCTGGTCCAACCCGGAGTCAACTTCGTCCAAATCACCGCCAAGCCCTTCGATGTCCACATGGAACTGGAGAACATCTATCTCACGGGCCAGTTCGCCGCCGTCCCCGCGTCGCAGGGCTTCCGCCTCGTGCCGGCCAAGCCGCTGGAGCTGGGCTCCTGGGCGGCCCAGGGCTACCCGTTCTACTCGGGCTCGGTCGTCTACACAGCCGGAGTGGACGTGCCTGCAGGCAGCAACGCCCTGCGCATTCAGCTCAACGAATGGAAGGGCTCCATGGCCGAAATCCTGCTCGATGGCAAACCCGCCGCAGTCCTAGGCTGGCCGCCCTACGCGGCGTCCATCCCGGCGGCGCCCGGAAAACACATCCTGGCGCTGAAAGTCGTCTCGACGCCGCGCAACACCTTCGGCCCATTCCACAACCCGACGAAACCCCGTATGCGAGCCTGGCCCGCCGCCTGGGCCGACTTCCCGGAACACCAACCCGCCGGCAAGGCCTACGACATCCTGGAGTACGGCCTCATGACGCCACCCACGGTAACCGCGGAAACCCTAGCCGCCGCACCGGTCTCAACGGCCGGCATCCGCCAGTGAGCCAACCGCGGCCATGCGGGCCACCGAAGCGAAGCAAAGCGCCCGTGGACCAGCTCATCTGGGACGGCAGCCCCCCCCGGGTCCGGCCCATCTGGGCCGGCGGACCCCCTGGCCCGGCCCATGTGGGACGGCGGACCCCCTGGTCGGCGGACGACCCCCTGGTCGGCCACCCGGTAGCTCGCCCACGTCCCGGCCTCTCCGGAATCACCGGCCTGAGCCCGTAGGAGCGCGCGACCCCAGCAACTCCCGCAGTGTGTGCTTGATGACACTCTCGGCGCCTTTGGTGGTGTTGGAAGCCCCCGGCTCATACCCACCCTGTTCATAAGCCCGGTCCGTGCACAAATACCCAGGCGAGATATCCCCATACCCCGCCACCGCCACAAAGTGCCCCGCGGCGGCAACTTGTGCGAACCGCTGGAACTCCAGCATCGGCTCGCCCGGCAGGTGCACAATCCGCACGGCCCCCAGGCTCAGCAAACTCGCCGACAATGGTTCCGAGCGCATCCCGAACGCCGCCGCAATCGTCAACCGGTACCGCGCAGCCTCATCCTCCGTAGCCTTCGCTTCCGCCAGCCGCGCCTCCACCGCTTCTTGAGAAGCCAGCTTCTTCGGCAACTCCAGGGGCAGCGACTTCCAATGCAGTTCCTTCACCTTGGCCCACTGCGTGGCAGCGTCCGACTTCCGCAAACCCGCCAGCATCCGCTCCGCCAACTCCGTTCGCTTCCCGACACTGCTGTCGTTGTACTTCCCCACCGTCACATCGCCCGCTGCGCCGGTGAAGTACACCTGGAACACACCCTCTTCCCGCTCCAACTGCTCGCGGGCAGCCCCGACAAAGTCCGCCGAAACCCGCCCGTCGCAGCACCAGGTCTGCGGGTGCGTGGCGTAGTAATGCAGCCGCACCAGCGGCTTCCGCCCCATCCCCAAAGTCACGGTCCTGACGCTGCGATCGATTGGCCCTTCCGGCGCGGCCGCCATCTCCGGCTTCTTCCCATCGGTGCTGAACCGGATGACCACCTTGCCATCCGGCGTAGGCAGCCGCCGCGCCGAGGCCACCCGTTCCACCCCCGCCTCACTCGTCCCCACCGAGTCGAAGGCCTTCATCGAACCTGTCGCTTTCTTTACAGCCTCCGCCAGCCGATCGGCGATCTGGACCAAAGCGGACTCCTCGAAACGCACCACTGGCCGGCCCATCTGCTCCAGCAGTGCATAGGCATCGCCGTCCACATAAGGAGCCGTGTGTTGATGCAGTGTCTGCAGTGCGACGCGGTCGTACGTCGTCCCCGCCGCCTGGGCCACCTTATCGCGCAGCAACCGGTACGACCGGTTGGAAAGGCCGCACCAGTCCACCGCGCACAGCACATACCGCTGCCCGCGATCCTCCAACACGACACCCTTCGCCAGCAGCGGATCCTCAATCTTCGTGGCCGGCATTACCCAGATGAGCGGCTGGCCCAAGGGAGGCGTGACATCCGCCTTGAAAGTCCCGACGCGCAGTTGGCCCCACACGCTGAGACCCAGCGTCGTCATCAGAGCGAACAGCATGTGTGGCGTCTTCATTCGCCCTCGACACCCACTGCCGGCCGCCGCGCGGATGCGTTCTCTGCAATGCTCTGCAGCAGCCGCCCGCTCGACATGCTGATCTCCCGCACCGCTCGCTCGAACGCTTCCTGGTTCGCCTTCGACGGCTTCTGGAATCCGCTGATCTTCCGCACGAATTGCAGCGCGGCGGCGTCAATCTCGGCCGGCGTCACCGGCGGCTCCTGGTTTCTCAAAACTTTGATGCTGCGGCACACAATCCCTCCAGCGTCGCACGATCGGAAGAGAATCCGCACCCTGACGGCCTCGCCTGCATATACTGGACTTCTCCCGATGAATTCCCGACGAATCCTGTTGCTCGCCGCCTGCGCCTCGTCGCTCTTCGCGCAAGCCGATTGGCCGGTCTATGGCCACGATCCGGGCGCTGCCCGGTTCTCCCCCCTCCAGCAGATCAATCGCGGCAACGTCGAACGTCTTCAGCGCGCCTGGACCTTCCACACCGGCAAAGCGGGCTCCGAAGGCATCCCCATCGTCGTGGGCGGTGTCATGTATGTGACGGCCACTAACGGCATCTTCGCCCTGGAGCCGGAGACCGGCCGCCAACTCTGGCACTACGAAGCCACGCAAGTGGGACTGCGTGGGCTGGCCTATTGGCCGGGCGGCAAGGGCACTCACGCGCGCGTCTTCGCCGGAGTGAAGGGTGGCATGGTCGCCCTCGACGCGGCTACCGGCAAGCCGGCTCCGGGCTTCGCGAAAGAAGGCCTGCTCGACCTGAAGGAGGGCGTCCTCGGCGACCTGCCCGATGCGAAGATATCGCTTCAGTCGCCGCCGTCCATCTACAAAGATGTCGTGATCACAGGTAGCGCCAACGGCGAAGGCTCGCCCTCCAAGGGAGCCTATGGCGACATCCGGGGCTGGGACGCCAATTCCGGCAAACTCCTCTGGAGCTTCCACACCGTTCCGCGGCCCGGCGAACCGGGCGTCGAAACCTGGCCGGCCGACGGTTGGCGCAATCGCTCCGGCACCAACGCCTGGGGCTTTCTCACCGTCGACGTGAACCGCGGAATCGTCTATGTTCCGATAGGCTCCCCGACCTCGGATTTCTACGGAGCCGACCGCCACGGCGACGGCCTCTACGGCAACAGCCTCGTGGCGCTGGACGCCGCCACCGGCAAGCTGAAGTGGTATCAGCAACTGGTCCATCACGACTTATGGGATTTCGATCCAGCCGCTCCGCCCATCCTCTTTGACGCTTCGATCGGCGGACGCTCGATCCCTGCCGTTGCCCAGGTGACCAAAATGGGCCTGCTGTTCGCCTTTGACCGCGTCACCGGCAAGCCGCTCTATGGCATGGAGGAACGCAAGGTAGCCCAGACCACCATTCCCGGCGAAAAGACCGCCCCAACACAGCCCTACCCGTTGAAGCCGCCGCCGCTCTCCCGCGTCGAGTTCGCCAGGGAAGAGATCTACAATCTCACCCCGGAGCACGCCGGCTTCTGCCGCGATCTCTTTGAACGCAACCAGATGCGGCCCGTTCCTCTGTACACCCCATTCGAGTTGGACCAAAACGTCCTCATGTTCCCCAGCACCCTGGGCGGCGGTTCCTGGGGCGGCGCCTCGTCAGACCCTACGCTCGGCTACCTCTATGTGAATGTGAACAATCTGGGCCAATGGGGCCACATGGAGAAGAAGACTGACCCGGCCACTGGCGCGGTCACTTATATCCGTACGTCGGAATACGGCGCCTACGCTCGCTTCTGGAACCGGGACACCCGTATCCCCTGCACCAATCCGCCGTTTGGGGAACTCGTGGCGATCGATACTCGGACCGGGGACATTGCCTGGCGTTCACCACTCGGCACGATCCCGGCACTGGAAGCACTGGGCGTTCACAATACCGGAGCCGCCAACCTGGGTGGCAGCATCGCCACCGCCGGCGGCCTGGTCTTCATCGCCGCCACCAACGACAGCCGCTTCCGCGCCTTCGATGCCAAAACGGGCCGGAAACTGTGGGAACAGCCGCTCGACGCCAACGGCCACACCATGCCCATCACCTACCTGGGCAAGGACGGGAAACAGTACGTAACCATCATGGCGGGCGGTGGCGGAGGCTTCTTCGGGGGAACCCCAGCCGACAGCGTGATGACGTTTGCCCTGGGCCAAGCGCCCGCCCCTGCCATTCTCGAGTCGAAGGTAGAGCCGGCCTCCGCTCCTCGCAAAGGCCCGATTGTCCTACCCGACGCCCCCGGCAAGGCGTTGGTGCAGCGAACCTGCGGCGGTCCCTGCCACAACCTGGATACCGCGCTCGGCATGCGGCGCAACCGGGCCGGGTGGGCGGCCATGGTCGACAGCATGATCGCCCGCGGCGCGAATGCCAAGGAGGCGGAAGCGAAGGCGATTGTCGAGTACCTCACCGCCCAGTTCGGCAAATAGAACCGGTGGAATTCGAGTTACTTGCGCCGGCCAATCAGGCCGAGCGCAATGAGGCCGATCCCGGCCATGAGGATTGTCCCCGGTTCCGGGGCCACCGAATCTCCGGAGATTGGAGCGGTGCTTCCACCCTTGGCCGCCACGTCCAGCAGATCGATCGGGTTCTGGGGAATGGTCATGGAATAGGCAGCACTGCTCGCCGGCAAGCCGGACTCCCCGGTCAGGATGTACGCCTCGGCGGTCAGCTTGTCGGTAAGGGACATCCAGCCGTGGTCCGGCGCATTCCGAATGGCGCTGGCGCTGGCCGGCATGGCGGTCAATGCCAGCAGGACTAAAACAAGAACAAAACAAGAAGTTGCGGACACCCTCCGAGGCGCCGGCACGCGAATCAGGTCCAAAGCTCTTTCTCCTCCGGAAGCACGTGCATCGTGCCCCCGAGGAGATTAGCGTTTTTCCATCTTCAGATCGATCATGGGTCTCGAGTATATCTGGCGCCCTGTCCCAAAAAGAAAGGGCCAGCCCTAAGGCCGGCCCTTTCTATTGACTCAGCAGTGCTTAGTAGCGGTAGTGGTCGGCCTTGTAGGGACCTTCCACCCGCACGCCGAGGTACTCGGCCTGCTTCTCGCTGAGCACCGTCAGCTTCACGCCGATCTTCTCCAGGTGCAGGCGGGCCACTTCCTCGTCGAGGTACTTCGGCAGCACGTAGACGCCAACCGCATACTCGTCCTTCTTCTTCCACAGATCGAGCTGCGCAAGTGTCTGATTCGAGAAGCTGTTCGACATCACGAAGCTGGGGTGGCCAGTGGCGCAGCCCAGATTCACGAGGCGGCCTTCCGCCAGCATGAAGATGGCGTGGCCGTCGGGGAACGTGTACTGGTCGACCTGCGGCTTGATGTTCAGCTTCACGACGCCCGGGGCGTTGTTCAGGCGATCAATCTGGATCTCGTTGTCGAAGTGGCCGATGTTGCAGACAATGGCCTGGTCCTTCATCTTCGCCATGTGTTCCAGCGTGATGATGTCGCAGTTGCCGGTGGTGGTGACGTAGATGTCGCCGCGGCCCAGCGTGTCTTCCACGGTGGTCACTTCGTAGCCTTCCATCGCCGCCTGCAGGGCGTTGATGGGATCGATTTCGGTCACGATCACGCGGGCGCCGAAGCCGCGCAGCGAATGCGCCGAACCCTTGCCCACGTCGCCGTAGCCGCAAACCACGGCCACTTTGCCGGCCACCATGACGTCCGTCGCGCGCTTGATGCCGTCGGAAAGCGACTCGCGGCAGCCGTACAGGTTGTCGAACTTCGACTTCGTCACCGAGTCGTTGACGTTGATGGCCGGAACGAGCAACTTGCCTTCCTGCTGCATCTTATAGAGCCGGTGGACGCCGGTGGTCGTCTCTTCCGAAACGCCTTTCCATTCCTTCACCAGTTCCCGCCAGCAGTTGGGGTTCTCGGTATTGACCTTTTTGAGCAGATTCTTGATGACGTCTTCTTCGTGGCTGCCGGAGGGGGTGTTCACCCAGTCGGAGCCGTTCTCGAGCTCGTAACCCTTGTGGATCAGGAGGGTTACGTCGCCACCGTCGTCCACGACGAGCTGCGGGCCGAGGCCGCCGGGATGCAGCACGGCTTTCAGCGTGCAGTCCCAATACTCTTCCAAGGTCTCGCCTTTCCAGGCATATACGGGCACGCCGGCAGCGGCGATCGCGGCGGCGGCATGGTCCTGGGTGGAGAAGATGTTGCAGGAGGCCCAGCGGACGCTGGCGCCGAGGTCGACGAGGGTCTCGATGAGGACCGCCGTCTGGATGGTCATGTGCAGCGAACCGGTCACGCGCACGCCGGCCAAGGGCTTCTGCGCCGCGTACTTGCGGCGGATGGACATGAGGCCGGGCATCTCCGATTCGGCGATGGTGATCTCTTTGCGGCCCCAGTCGGCCAGGGACATGTCGGCGACTTTGTAGTCGGTCGTGGCAGGTGTAATGGTGGTGCTCATCGACTCTCCTGTAATTTTCATATCGTCAAATCGCGATACGTTGATATGATAAGTGACATCGCACTATGCCGTCAATGCTGAACACGTTCCGATTGCTGTCCGATCCGGGCCGGGTGCGGCTGGTTCTGCTGCTCGCGCAGGAGGAACTGACCGTGGCCGAATTGCAGGAGATCCTTTCTACCGGCCAGAGTACGATCTCCAGCCAGCTCTCCCAACTGCGCCAGGCGGGGCTGGTGGAAGACCGGCGGATCGGCAAAAGTGTGATGTACCGGTTGACGGAACCGCGCTCCGACAGCGGCCGCCGGTTGCTGGAAGTGCTTCAGGATGGGGCAGTTGAGGTCGCCGAGGCGGAACGGGATACCGAGGCGCTCAACCTCACCTTGAATAAGCGGCGCGACCGGATGCGGGCCTACTTCGATGAACTGGCCGGCAAGTTCGGGAAGCACTACGTTCCGGGCCGGTCCTGGAAGGGCCTCGCTGAGACATTACTGAAACTGATGCCGCCGATGGTGATCGCCGACCTGGGCGCCGGAGAGGGCACTTTTTCGCAATTGCTGGCCCAGCGCGCGGAGCGCGTGATTGCGGTGGACAATTCCGAGA
The DNA here is from genome assembly GCF_015277775.1 of Paludibaculum fermentans. Lineage (NCBI taxonomy): Bacteria > Pseudomonadati > Acidobacteriota > Terriglobia > Bryobacterales > Bryobacteraceae > Paludibaculum > Paludibaculum fermentans. The sequence goes on along the minus strand of NZ_CP063849.1, from coordinate 8,301,044 downwards.
AAATGGTCGAATTCGGCGCCGATCTGGCCGCAAAAAACCGCATTGGAAATCTCGAGTACCGGCGCGGCGACATGGAGAAGCTGCCCATTGAGGACGCGTCGGTCGACCTCGCGTTCTTCAGCCAGTCGCTCCACCACGCCCAGCATCCTGACCGCGCCGTCAAGGAAGCGTTTCGAATTCTGCGCCCGGGTGGACGGATTGCGGTGCTCGATCTGGTGAAGCATCACTTCGAGGAGGCGCGGGAACTGTACGCGGATCTATGGTTAGGCTTCGCTGAAGTTGAACTGGTTGGCTTCCTGAAGAAAGCAGGATTCAGCCGGATTGAATCCACGGTCGTCCATAAAGAGGAGCAGACGCCGTTTTTCGAAACGCTGCTGGTTGTCGGCGATAAGCCTCGAGCCTAGTTGGCCGGCTCCTTAATCTGGAGCAACTTGTCGACTTCCTTGGCCGCATGCCTGGTGATCTGTCCGTTGGGCCAGCGGATCGTGATGGCGGCCTGGGTGGATGCGCCTAAGCCGAAGTGCAGGCGCAGGTCGTTGTGCGAGGTGAAACTGGCTTGCGAGAGGACCGCCTGGACCTGTTTGCGATCTCCATATTCCACAGTGACTTGCGCTCCGATCGCAGCGCGATTGGAGACCGTGCCTTCCAGCTTCACCTTGAGCCAGTGGTTGGTGGACTTCAGGTCGTTGCGATAGAGCGCGGGCGTTTCATTGCGATTCCATACAACTACATCGAGATCGCCGTCATTGTCGAAGTCGCCGAAGGCGGCTCCGCGGGAGGAGTGGACCTCGTCCATCGCCGGCCCGGCCTGGGCGGCGAACAACTGCTCGAAACGGCCGGCTCCCAGGTTTCTGAACAGAAGCGGCGGCATCCGGCTGGGATAGGCGGGCAGGTCGCGTTCGGTGTCGGGATAGACGTTGCCCGTTACGAGGAAGAGATCCGGTAAGCCATCGTTGTCGAGATCCGGCATGCCCGCGCCCCAGGCGATGAAGCGGGTTTCGACACCGATCCCGGACGATTGCGTAATGTCGCGGTATTGCCCTTTGCCCAACCCCTCATAAAGGATATGGGTGTCGTCGGCGAAGTGGGTTTTAAAGATGTCCAGGATGCCATCGGCGTTGAAGTCTCCGATGGCGAGGCCCATGCCGGCCTGCTCCATCCCATCATCATTTAATGCGATGCCGCGCTCGATGCCTTCTTCCGAGAAGGTTCCGTCATGGTTGTTGCGGAAGAAGAGCGATGGTGTCGAATCGCAGGCGAGGTAGATGTCGGGCCAGCCGTCGCCGTCGAGGTCAGCCGCAATGGCGGTCAGGCCGAACGAAGAGCGGGCGCGGCCGATGCCGGAGCGTTGGCTTACGTCTTCGAAGGTCCCGTCTGGTTTCTGGTGGTAGAGGAATTGGCGGCCGGTCTTCAGGCCGCGGGGTCCGCAGGGCGTCATGACGCCTTTCCAGTTGCAGGAGGCGCTTTGGCCCGGTTTGGGGATCTTGGTGAGATCGAAGTCTATATAGGTTGCGACGAAGAGGTCGAGGCGGCCGTCGCGGTCGTAATCGAGCCAGGTGGCGCCCGCATACCAATAAGGATAGGCGGGGGCAGGTTCGGGGATGAGGCCGGCCTTGCGGGCCACGTCGGTGAACGTGCCGTCATGGTTGTTGCGATAGAGCGCGTTCTCGCCCCAATAGGTGACGAAGAGATCGAGGTAACCGTCGTTGTCGTAGTCGGCCACCGCGACGCCTTGGCCCCAGCCCACACGGGCGAGGCCGGATTTCGCCGTGACGTCGGTGAATGTTCCGTCGTGGTTGTTGTGGTAGAGACGGTTGCCAGCGCCGGGGGGCGGAGTGCCAAAGCGGGTGCCGCCGACAAAGAAGATGTCGGGGAAGCCGTCGTTGTCGTAGTCGAGGAACGCTACGCCGCCTGAGGAGGTTTCGGAGACGTATTGCACGTCGCGCTCGGCGCCGTAGATCTGGGTGTGAGTCAGACCCGCTTTTGAAGCCACGTTCACCAGCGAAGAAGGCCACGGCTTGCCGGATAACTTGGGACGAGGCTGGGGTTTGACGCCACGCGACGCCATGCCTTGGGGCAGCGACGGGACGGCAGAGAGGAGGAAGACAGCGATCAGAAGTCTCATTTTTCGCGGGGGCTGGGTTCCTGCTGCATGAGCGAGTCGGACTCGACGCGCTGGCGGGATTTCTCGATGACTTCGGCCTTGAGGCGGCGGACTTCGTCGAACTCTTTCTTCGCTTCCGCCGCGCGGCCCAGGGCCTGATAGGTGCGGCCGAGGAGAAGGCGGATGGCCTCCTGGTCTGGCAGCATGCGGCGGGCCTCTTCCAATTCCTTGAGGGCGACGGGGTAGTTTTTGGCGTTCAGGGCGATGCGGCCCAATTGATAGTGAGGATCCGGATAATTGGCGCGCAGGGTGATGGCGCGCTTCAGCATGGTGATGCCTTCCGGCGAGCGGCCATTGCGGTCGTAGAGGACGCCCAACTGGTAGGTGGATTCGGAGTCGGACGGATTGACCCTGAGGGCACGTTCGAAGAGGCTGATGGCCTCGTCGTCCCGGCGCGCCAGAAGATTGAGGCGGCCCAGGGCGGCGAGGGCGGGCGCCATGTTCGGGTTGGCGGAGACCACGGCTTCAAAGAGAACCTTGGCTTCGTCGTAGCGGCCGCGGCGGTATTCGATGAGACCTTCGATGAGCTTGGCCTGGGTAGGGTCGCCTTCCGAGCGGGCGAGGAGTTCCGCGGCGCGATCGGCATTGCCGGCGCGGCTTTGCGCGTAGGCGAGAGCGTACAGGATGCTGCGGTCCCTGTCGTTCTCCTTATAAGAGATCTCCAGTTCCGAGAGGGCTTCCGACAGCTCGCCGGTTTCGACCAGGCAGAGGCCGAGAAGCTGGTGGGCGCGGGCTTCGCGGGGGTAGGTTTTGAGGAAGGTGCGCAGATGGCTGGCGGCTTTGCCGTACTGCTGGATGCGCCCTAGCGACACGGCGATATTGAAGTGGATGGGGATGAGGGCGGGGTTTGCCTTGAGGGCTTGTTCGTAGAGGGCAACGGCCTCAGTGAACTGTTCGCGGCGGGCGTGGACGGCGGCCAGGTTGGAGAGCGCTTCGGCTGAGTTCGGATTGGACTTCAGGTATTCGCGGAAGAGTTGTTCGGCGCGGGCCAGATCACCGGCCTGAAACGCCTGCCGGCCGCTGTCCAGCAATTGTTGCGGGACAGCGGCCAGCAAGAGTGTTAACCAGACACTGAGCATTAGATCGCCCAGTATATCCTCTCCATTCGCTTAGAAGTAGAACTTCGCGGCGAGTTGGATGCGGCGGGGGTCGTTGGTTCCGGTGATGGCACCGAAGCCGAAGCGTCCGCCCGTGCCACCGAGAGCCGTCGGCAGGTTGGTGAGCTTGCCGGCTGCATTGAAGGTGGCGCCCCTGTTGTAATCGCTGAATTCAGGATGATTCGGGGCGTTGAACATCTCGCAACGGAGCTGGAGGCGCATCTGTTCGCGAATCGGGATGTTCTTGAAGATCGAAACATCCCAGTTGGTCCAGCCGGGTTGACGGACGGGGTAGCGGTTGGAGTCGAAGCCCTGGCTTCCCTTGATTGCAGGCAGAGCGAGGACAGAACCGTCGATGTACTGATTCAGGGTCTTGGGATAGGACGGCCGGCCGGTGTAGACAACGCGGGGGCCGACGTCGGGAGAACCCGTGTAGCGTTCATTCAGGTTGCCAACACCGTCGATGGAGAAGGTGATGTTGTTGGGAGCGCCTGTCTGGAACGTGGTGATGCCGGAGATCTGCCATTCGTTCGTGAAGAACTTGGCAACCTTGGAGGCACCGCTGGTGCCCTTGATGAACTTGGGCAGATTGTACACGTAGTTCAATACGAGAACCTGCGTACGGTCGTTGTTGAGTACATCGTACTCGGCCGCGCGGAAGTTGAACGGATTGATCGTCGTGTAGTCGTCGTTGGTGGTGCCCATCGCCTTCGACCAGGTATAGGCCACGCCGAAGGTGAAATCGTTGCCGAGGCGGCGGTTGGCCGACATCTGCATCGCATGGTAGTTCGAGTTGGCACCGAAGCCATAGGCCGTGGTGTTGGTATAGCCCTGGTACGCGCGATAGAAGTTGGGCGCGTTGCTGGTGGAACCATCGAACTTGGGGTTCGCGTTGAGCGGATCCTGATTCTGCGGCAGCCAGGCGGCACCCAGCGGGATGGCGTTCTGGTTGAGCCGGTAGAGCAGGTGGTTCGAGGAAGAACCAACGTAGGCGATGTCGAACAGGATGTTCATGGGCAGTTCCCGCTGGATGGTGAAGTTCCAGTTGTAGGTGGTGGGAATGTGGCCCTTCTTGTCGAAGCCGTTCACGCCACCCGGGAAGAAGATGCCAGCCGAAGCGGCCGGAATCGAGGTCAGGTTGCCGTAGTAGAAACGAGGCGTGGCGATGGAGGGCGGGTTGACCAGCATGTCGAAGATCGGGTTGCCCTGGAGGCGGTCATAGAAGACACCGCCGCCGGCGCGAATCACGGTCTTGTTGGCGACACGATAAGCCAGGCCGAGGCGCGGGGCATATTGCAGGCCGCGGCCATCGAGCAGGCCCTTCGGATAGTTCTGACCGGCCAAGCCCATGCCGTTGGCATAGACGCCGTTCACGAAGCCCTTGCCAGTGTTGACGAGGGAGCCGATGAGGGCGGCGGGACCCTGCTCACCCGTGAGCGGGTTGACGGAGACTCTGACACCGCTGCTGTTCAAGGCTGCCGTGCGCAGGACGCCGGCGGAGGCGGGGTCAAAGAGGGTCTTGTTCCAGGACGAGGTCTGCAATGCGTCGTCATACTGCGGCTGGATGTAGTAGAAGCGGACGCCGTATTCCAACGTCAACTTTGAACTCACCTTCCAGTTGTCTTGCAGGTACCACTCCACGTTGATGGACCGATACTGCCCGTTCAACACCTTGTTGGACTGCTGCAGGTAGTTGTAGTTGCCCAACAGTGCATTCGACCAGGACCAGTTAGTGTCACCAGGGTTGTTCGCGTCACGGCTGAAGTTGACGTAGCCGTTGATGGAGTTGGTGGACGTCTGATCCTTGGCGCTCTTGTTGATGTAGATGCCGGTCTTGATCGTGTGAGCGTTCCAAACCTTGGCCACGCTATCGGTGATGTCGTAGGTGTGGTTGTAGTTCGAGAACGGGGTGCCGGTGAAGTTGACGCTGGGCGAGTTCGGGACATCCCACTGCCAGTTCTGAACGAGGTTCAGCTTGTCGACGTCCGGATACGGCATTTTGTACGAGAGGTTCAGCTTGCCGCGATCGAAGGCGTTGTCCAGCGGGAAGATGTGCAGGACGTTCTTGGACGACCCGAACAGGAACTCGTTGGTGAGCGTGGGGTTGATGATCGTGGTGACGTTGGACACGAACGACCAGCCAGGTGCGCCGAAGCTCATCGGGCCGAACGGGATGTTGTACTGCGCGTTCCACTGGCCGTAGGCCATGCTGGTTTCATCCTTGTTGTTGATGTAGCGCGCGTAAACCTTCCACTTGTCGTTGATGTTGTAGTCGCCGCGATAGATGTCTTCGCGCCGGGGGTACTTGTTGGAAGCCTGCGACTGGTAGTTGTAGCCGTTGTTGATGCCCAGAGCGTTGGGTGAGGGATACCAGTTGAGGATCTTCACGCCGTCGGCATTGAGCCGGCTGGCTGGGATCTGGTTGTTGGGGAACTGGGCCTTGTTGTTCGCCGGATCGAGGATCTTAAGGGCAGCACCGCCCGCGTCGTGCGACTGAGAGAAGTCGCCCTGGCGTTCGAGGGCCGTGGGCACCGTGACGTTCGAGAGGCTGTTCGGAACCAACTGGTTCTGCCATTCGATACCGACGAAGAAGAAGAACTTCTCTTTGTCCTTATTGAATTTGCCGGGAATATAGGCGGGGCCGCCGACGTTGAAGCCGGCGAAGTTATAGCGGTAGAACGGCCTGGCACGGTTGTCGATATTGTTGCGCCAGGTGTTGGCATTCAGGCTTTCGTGGCGATGGAAGCCGTAGCCGGTGCCATGGAACTGCTGTGTGCCGCCCTTGGTGACGACCTGAATCTGAGCGCCGGAAGCGCGGCCGAACTCCGCACCCTGGGAGTTCGTGATGATCTTCATGTCGGCAATCATGTCCATGTTGGTGGACGCGAGCGTGCCGCCGTTCGAACCGGTGTCCATGTTGGTGACGCCGTCGAGCGTGAAGTTGTTCTGGTTATTGCGATTGCCGTTGGCAGCGATGCCGCCGACGCCGCCGGTGTAGACAACACCGGGAATCGTCTTGGCGAGATCGAACAGGTTGCGGCTGGTGAGCGCCAGATCGACAACCTGCTTGTTGGTCAGAACGCCGGCGCGTTCCGCCGAGGTGGCCTGAACCTGCGCTGCGTCACCTTCGACAGTGACGGTCTCAGTCAACGCGCCGACGCTGAGTGACAGGTCGCCGAGGCTGAGACGGTCGCTGGCATACAGGACGACATTCTTCTGCTCGAACTTCTTGAACCCAGTGGACTCGATGCTGAGATTGTAGGTTCCAGGCTGTGTGTTGGTGAAGACGAAGACGCCTTCATTGTTGGTACTGACCTCACGGGTTGTACCTTGCTGCGCGCTCACGATTGTGACTTTCGCACCGACGACGGCCGCCTGCTGTGCGTCTTTCACCGTGCCGCTAATAGTGCCGGTAATCTGCTGCGCCCACCCGGTCATACAAAGAAAGGGAAGAAGCGCGAGGATCGGCACGAACTTACTACGAATGACTACTCGGGAGAGCATCATACGCTGTGACCCCCTTGGACCAATGATCTGTCCTACGCAACGAGCCTACGGCCCACTGCGCTAGGCTGGGGCTGATACTAACGTAATAATAGTAACCTGTCAATGAATCGTTTTATGTTGCAGTTCAAAACGTAACCGGAGGGTGCTCCAAGGCGGCATATACCACCTTCGAGGTATCGATAGATCCCCATTCCCGGTAACTGACTTGGTTCTAGCAGGTTAGGAAGATTTCATGGACGTCGAAATCGGCCGAATTGAGATATCACAAACGCTGGCTTTGGAGACCATTCCGGTTCATTCGTTAGCGTTCACGTGATCAGAGTGAACAAAACCGTATCGGTACATATTGAATGCAACGAACCTGTGATGCGGAGATCACATCGCAGCGGGCAGGGGCGGACTACTCGTACTTGAGCGCAGAGACAGGATCGACGCGGGCGGCCCGGCGGGCGGGCAGAAAGCCGGCCGCGAGCACGGTGAGAGCGAGGATCAGGGCGGCGGCGGCCAGAGCGGCCGGATCGGTTGCTTTCACCTGGTAAAGGCTGGCTTCGACGAGGCGGGCGCAGAGCAATGACAGTCCGACACCGGCCACGATTCCGATGGCCGCGAGCAGGGCGGCTTGCCTCAAGACAAGCCAGACGATGTCAGGTGGACGGGCTCCGAGTGCGACGCGGACACCAATTTCCGCGGTCCGGCGGGCCGCCGAGTGGGCGATGAGGCCGTAGATGCCAATGCAGGCAAGCAGCAGGGCGACGAGGCCGAAGGCGGTGCAGGCCCGGGCGAGCACACGCTGCAGGGTGAAGCGTTCATCCACCTGTTCACTCTGGGTGCGGACCTGATAGAGCGGCAGGTTGGCGTCGAGATCCTGGACGGCCTGGCGCACAAGGGGCAGCACTTCGCGGGCAGACACGGAGGTGCGGAGTTCGAAGTGGAGACGCCCGAGATCCCAGGGGCCCTGGAGGTAGGGGACATAGAGCGTGGGTTCGATGGGCTGGGTGAAGTCGTGCGGGCGGGTATCGCGAGCCACGCCGACCACCGTGATGTCCTTTCCGCCCCACTTGCCTGTCCACTGGAAGGTGCGGCCTATGGGGGAACCGGAGGGCGCGACGCGGCGCGCTGCCGCTTCGCTCATCACGACGACCGAGGGGGCGGAGGCGGTATCGGATTCGAGAATGCCGCGGCCGGCGGGCAGCTGGATGCCCATGGTCTCGAAGAAATCCGGCGTGACCCGTAGAAACTGCATGCTGATGGGCTGACTGGCAGTTCCCGCCGCACCGTTCATGGTGATCATGGAGCTCGAATACCAGCCGCTCACGAGGGTCTCGTTGGAAGCGGAGACAGAGCGCACGGTGGGGATGGCGCGCAACCGGGCGCGCAGGGCTTCGTAGAAGTTGACCAACTGTTGATCCCGCACTCCATTGCGGGTGGGGTCGATGGCGAAGATGAGGACATTGTCCTTGTTGAACCCGAGTTGGACGGAGTAGAGGTTCTGGAGGGTGCGGAGGAACAGGGCGGCCCCCGCCAGCAGGACGAGTGAAAGGGCCACCTGCGTGACGATGACGGCCCGGCCGAGGACGGCTGTGCGGGCCGTGCGGTGCATCTCGGGCGCGAGGCTGGTGCGGGTGGCGCGGAAGGCGGGTGCGAGTCCGAACAGGAAGACGGTCAGCAGGGACAAGGCAAGGCTGAACAGCAGGACGCGCAGGTCGGGCTGGAGTTGGAGGCGCAGGGCATCTTCGCGTTCCAGGAGCGCGGAGACGAGGATGCGCGTACCCCACTGCGACAGCAGCACACCCAATGCGGCGGCCAATGCCCCCAGCAGCAGGCTTTCCGTGAGGAACTGGCGAAGCAGGCGGACGCGGGCGGCGCCGAGTGCAAGCCGGACGTGGATCTCGCGGCGCCGTGATTCGGAGCGGGCCAGCAGCAGGCTGGCGAGATTCGCGCAGGCGATGAGCAGGACCAGGCCGACCACGACCTGGAGCATGACGAGCGGGCGTTCGAACTTACTGCGAAGGGAGTCGATGCCCTGGGCTCCGGGCAGGGCGACGACCCGGAAACCGTCACGGCCAGGGTCCTTGGAGAAACCCTGTTCGAGGATGAACTGGCGCCAGAGGTTGGTGGCTTCAGCGGCAGTGGACTGGCGGGAGGCGCCGGGCCGGGTGCGGGCCATGATGTTGAGCCAGAGGAAGTCAGAGGCCTGGAAGACGTTTTGGCTGGGGTGCCTCGAATATGGCGCGAGCAGGGGCTGGGCTTGCAGGGGGACGTAGACGTCGGGCGCGGAGATGAAGCCGCCGACGGAGACTCCATAGAAGCCAGGCGGGGCAACGCCAACGATTGTGAAGCTCACCGTGTTGACCCCGAGGGTGCGGCCGACGATGGCCGGGTCGGAGGCCATTGCGGTCTGCCAGAAGCGATGGCTGACGACGGCGACGCGAGGCGCGCCGGGGCGGTCGTCGGCCTCATCCAGCAGCCGGCCCAGGCCGGGGTGAACGCCGAGAACCTGAAAGTAGTTGCCGGAGACCATGTGGCCCGAACCCATGGAGGCGCGGCCCTGCACTACGGTGTGGATGTCGAAGAGACTGGCGAAGGAGAAGACGGAAGCCGAGGTGAGCTGGGCCTGGAGCTTCTGGAAGGCGGGAAAGGGGAAGACGCTGCTGGTGCGCAGTCCGGACTCTTTGTCGAGGCTGCCCATGGAGCCGGTGCGCGACCAGCGGAGGTCCTTTTCGACCCTGCTTCCGTTGCGCAGGATCAGCAACTGTCCCGGCTCGGGAACCGGGAGGGTCTTCAGGAGAATGGCGTCGATGACGGTGAAGATGGAGGTATTCGCTCCAATGGCGAGGGCCAGGGAGAGCACCGCGACGGCGGTGAAGCCGGGGCTGTTGCGCAGCAGGCGGGCGGCATAGCGGAGGTCCTGCCAGATGGATTCGAGACGCGGGAAGCTCCACTGGTCACGCAGGTTCTCACGCAGCGAAGAGGGGTTGCCGAAGCGGCGCAGGGCGGCGTGCTCGGGGTCGGGGTCACCGGCCTCGCGGAGGCTGTCGGCACGGCGCTGGAGGTGATAGGCGACCTCCTCTTCCAGGTCCCGATCGAGGCGGCGCCGGTGGAGAGCGGCTTTGATGCGCAAACGCAGTTCAGAGAACACAGCAAGGCTCCTCTAGGCGGTTTGGAGAATGCGCTGGACGGCACCAGTGAGGCGATTGAAGGACTCGGTCGAGTCGGCAAGGGCCTGGCGTCCGGCGGGGGTGAGGTCGTAGTATTTGGCGCGGCGTTTGTTCTCGGAGACGCCCCAGTCCGACGAGAGCCAGCCTTTGAGCTCGAGGCGGTGGAGGGCGGGATACAGGGCGCCTTCTTCCACGCGCAGGACACTCTCGGAGGTCTGCTGGATCCACTCGACAATGGCGTAGCCGTGTTTCGAGCCGCGAGTGAGGGTCTTGAGGATCAGAAGGTCGAGGGTGCCCTGGAGGAGCTCGCCCTGTTTGTCTGTTTTGTCTCCCATAAATCTCTTATGGGAGCATGACAGAGGCGGGGCTCAACGGCAAGGGCTGGTGTGTAAACTTGCGGCGGCTAGTGTTTGACGAGGAGCGAGATGGCCATGCCGAAGCCGATGGCCACAACGGCCCGGCGGACGAAAGTGCGACCGAGGCGGCGGGCGAGTCCGGCTCCGCCATAGCCGCCGATGATAGCGGCGACGGCCATGACGGCGACGTCGGGCCAGTAGACCATGCGCATGAAGACGAAGTAGAGGGCGGCGACCCCGTTGATGCACATGCCGAAGAAGTTCTTCAGGCCGTTCATCTGGTGGATGTCGTGGAGGCCGATGATGCTGAGCGCGGCGAGCATGAGGATGCCGATGCCGGCGCCGAAGTAGCCGCCGTAGAGGGCGACGAAGAACTGGAAGAACATGGCTCCGGTGAGCCAGCGGGCGGTCTTGTGGGTCTCACCGGACTGGTGGAGGCCGAGCCAGCGCTGGATGGGCTCCTGCACCATGAACAGGATGGTGGCGAAGAGGATCAGGTAAGGCACGAGGGCGGCGAAGATGGCGGGCGGAGTGAAGCGCAGTAGCCAGGCGCCGAGCATGCCTCCCGTGAGACTGGGGATCACGAGCAGCAGCAGGCGGCGTTCGCTATGACGGATGTTTTCGCGGTAGCCCCACATGCTGCCGAGGGCTCCGGGCCAGATGGCGACGGTGCTGGTGGCATTGGCGGTGACAGGAGAGAGTCCGAGCCAGACGAGGGTGGGGAACGTGAGCAGTGTCCCGCCGCCCGCGACGGAGTTGATCATGCCGGCGACAAACGCGGCGGCGAACACAGAGGCGCCATGCCAGAGAGTCATGAGGAGGTTCTTCCATCTTGCCATGCGCGAGCGGTTGGACCGGGTTGGTGTGAAAGAATGAAACCGGACACCAGCTACTGCCATGACAATTGACCGACGAACCTTCCTTTCTTCCGCCGCGATGACGGCGGCGAGCTACCAGCGGGTGATGGGCGCGAATGACAAGATCCGGGTGGGGCTGATCGGATCGGGCGGCCAGGGCCGGTCGGACTGGAAGCTGTTCCTGAAGAATCCCGAGGTTGTGCCCGTTGCGGTTTGCGACGTTTACGAACCGAACCTGAAACTGGGATTGGCGCTGGCGGAGCAGGCGGGTACGGCCAGCGGTCCGGTGGCATCGTATAAGGATTTCCGGCAGGTGATCGAGCGGAAAGACATCGATGCCGTGATCGTGGGAACGCCGGATCACTGGCATGCCATTCCGACAATTGCCGCTTGCCAGGCGGGTAAGGACGTCTACTGCGAGAAGCCGTTGTCGCTGACGGTGCGGGAAGGCCGGGCGATGGTGGACGCGGCGCGGAAGTACAACCGGGTGGTTCAGACGGGCAGCCAGCAGAGGTCGGGGCCGCACTATGCGCAGGCGGTGGAGATGATCCGCGGCGGAAAGTTGGGGAAGATCGCGCAGGTGCAGGCGAGCCTGATCCGGAATGCGATGCCGGGCTGGGGTACGGCCGTGGACGAGAAGCCGCCGAGCGACTTGGACTGGGAGATGTGGCTGGGGCCGGCTCCGGCGCGGGCGTACAACAAGATGCGCTGCCTTTACCACTTCCGCTGGTGGTGGGATTACTCGGGCGGGCAGATGACGAACTTCGGCGCGCACGACATCGACATTGTGCGGTGGGCCATGAATGCGGACGCACCGCAGGCGGTGGCCGCGTTTGGAGGGCGGTATTGCCTGACGGGCGCGGGCGAGACTCCGGATGTGCAGGAAGTGTTGTACCAGTTTCCGGACTGGGTGCTGACCTGGACCACCTGCGAGATGAACAGCGCCCGGAAGTCTGGAATCACGGTGCATGGCACGAATGCGACGATGCGGCTGACGCGCGGCGGCATCGAGATCAACGGCGAGAAGTGGAGCGGGTTGGACGCCAAGCAACCGGGCGTCGAGCAGCAGAAGTATCCGGGCACGGAGCAGCATTCGGCGCACGTACGGAACTTCCTGGATTGCGTGAAGAGCCGGAAGAAGCCGAACGCGGATGTCGAAGAAGGCTACAAGACGGCGGTGATGTGCCACCTGGGGAACATCTCGATGCGGCTGGGGCGGTCACTGAAGTGGGATGCGGCTCAGGAGCAGATCGTGGGTGATGCCGACGCCAACCGCTGGCTGACGAAGGAGTACAGGAAGCCCTGGAAGCTGGGGTAGGCGGGCCTGCGTAAAATGCAAAAAAGGGACGGCCCCACAGGTGGTGGGATCGTCCCTTCATTGGGTCACGGACGGAGAAGAGCTATTGCGGCCGTTGCTGAAGAGCGGGAGCCTTCGGCGACGAGGGTCCGTCGCTGGACGCCATTTCGGACTTGCGGTATTTCGGCTCGCTGAGATAGCCCTTGATCTGATCCTTGGTCACCTGATTGATGACGAGTTCGACAGGCTGGATGTGATCCGGCAGGCTGATCATAACGGGCTCGTACATGTTGATGTTCCTCTTCTGAAGTTGGCGGTCGTCCACCAGCATCGTGAGGTCGAACGAGTTCTTCTTGTTGTTCGCCTTGCGTAGCGACAGGCTGAGCGGACCCACCTTCTGGAAGGTCTTGGCCTTGGTGATCTGGAACTCATAGTAGTTGCGCTGGCCGCGCTTCTGAAGTTCCACCACTTCGTCGTGATTGCGGGCGATGGTGTTGCCGAGATCGTCCCGAGTGGCGTTCAGCCGGCCTTCGAGATCCTCGCGCGTTTTGCCCAAGTCGGAGCGGGTACCGGCGATGTCGGTACGGGCGCCTTCGATCTGGGCCTTTGCGTTCTCGAGTTCGCGCTGCTGGTCAGTCAGGCGGGCCTGGAGTTGGTCGACGCGAGGGTCGTTCGCAATGACGGGCTTTGGGGGTCCGGTGCGGACGGCGGCGCGCTTGCGGGGTTTGGGGACGGCCGGTGCGGCGGCGGTGCCGGCATCGGGTTCAGCCGGTTTGGGCTGAGCAGACTGTTCGACGGTCTGCAACTTGTTGTTGAGAGCGTAAATGCGATCCGCCATGGACTGCATCTGACCCTGGATCGTGCTGACGCTGGCGCTCAGTTCCTGGTTGCCTTTCAGTAGCTGAGCGGTATGGTCGCGTTCGTTCGTGAGAGCGAGCATGCTCCATACAGTGGTCCCAAGAAGTACCGCGACGGCTGCCGGCAGGAGCCACTGCCGCCACTCGGGTTGTTTCCCAGGCTTCTGGTCGTTGATCTCGTACTTGGTGTCCTTCGAGTCCATGGTTCTTTAAGTCCTTATCCAAACAGAGCGGCAATCCTATAGCCAAACGTAACTCCATGAAAATGTTACGTGACAGGGGTGTTAACTGAGGGAGGCGGGTCAGTCGTTCTTTCCAGTGCCGGTAAAAAAGTCCAAAGAGTGCGGTGAATCGCCTATGGCGATATGCTCGTTGCATGTCAGCGATCAAACTACTGGTACTGCTCTGCGTTGCAGCGCTATTGAGCGCCCAGGCACCGGCGCCCCCGATGGGTTGGAACAGTTGGGACAGCTATGGCACCACTGTGACCGAGGACGAAGTGAAGGCCAATGCGGAGTACATGGCGAGGCACATGGCGCAGCACGGCTGGAAGTACATCGTGGTAGATATCCAGTGGTCGGACGGGCAGGCGAAGGCGCACGGATACCGCGCCAATGCCGAGTTGAATATGGACGGCTTCGGGCGGCTTCTGCCGGCGGAGAACCGCTTCCCGTCCGCGGGCGACGGGCAGGGGTTCAAGCCGCTGGCGGACGCGATTCATAAACTGGGGCTGAAGTTCGGCATCCACATCATGCGAGGGATTCCGCGGCAGGCGGTGCGGGGCAATACGCCCATCCAGGGGACGCGCTGGAAGGCGGAAGACGTGGCGGACAAGAGCTCGATCTGCCAGTGGAATACGGACATGTACGGGGTGGATGTAACGAAAGAAGGCGGGCAGGCTTACTACGACTCGATCGTGAAGCTGTATGTGGAGTGGGGCGTGGATTTCATCAAGGCCGATGATATGGCCCGGCCGCTGCATGCCGGCGAGATCGATGCTCTCGACAAAGCGATCAGGAAGAGCGGACGGCCGATGGTGCTGAGCCTTTCCCCGGGTCCGGCGGACGTAAAGCAGGCTGCCTTCTACGCGGCGCACGCGCAGATGTGGCGAGTGTCGGACGACTTTTGGGACCGCTGGGTGGACCTGAAGAAGAACTTTGACCTGATGGCTCCCTGGAGCGGCTACAGCAAGGAGAATTCGTGGCCGGACGGCGACATGCTACCGCTGGGGCGAATCGGTATCCGGGCAGAGCGCGGAGACGACCGGCGGTCGAGGTTTACACCGGCGGAGCAGCAGACCCTGATGAGCCTGTGGGCGATTGCGCGGTCGCCGCTGATGTTCGGCGGAGACCTGCCCAGCAACGATCCGGCGACGCTGGCGCTGATCACGAACGATGAGGTGCTGGCCGTGAATCAGAAGGGCTCGCGGCCGCGCGAGCTGTTCCGCAAGGGCGAGGCGATCGCCTGGATGTCGGATGCGCCGGACGGACGGTCGAAGTTCCTGGCGGTGTTCCATGCGGGCGAAGGGCCCACGGTGGATGTGCGGGTGGATTGGGCGGAGATCGGACTCAGCGGCACCTGCGTGGTGAGGGATCTGTGGAAGAAGGCGGATACGGGGCGGGTGAGCGAAGGACAGACGTTTTCATTGACTCCGCATTCGTCGGGACTGTACCGGATTACCCCTGTGAAGTGACTTGGATTGACCCGGCGGAGGCGGTTGCCCCCGCCGGAGCGGAGAGGCCGCGGCCTTGTCAGCGTGCGGCTTCGAGCATCGCGCGGATGGCGGCGTCAGGGAGCCCCGCCTTCTTCAACGCGATGAGATCGTCGGTGTCCAGGCGGTAGTCGCCGCGGGACGCGCGGATCTTGGCGACGATGAGATCGTCGGAGAGTCCGGCCTTCTTCAACTCAAGAACATTGCTGTTGGTCAGTGCTGGACCCGCGGGAACGGCTGGCGCGGGGGCCGGCATTGCCTTCGCCATGAGTGTGGCCGGCGCATTGAAGCGGAAGTCGCCGTTCACGTACGCTGTGATTTCCGTACCCTTCGGGATGGTGACGTCCTTGCCCTTGACGAAGAGGAAGAGCGGGGCGGCGGGGAAGAACACGATAGAGGTGGCGACGACGGCGCCGGTCATCTTGCCGGTATTGCCTCCACCCTGCGCCTGTTTGATCGAGCGGAGGGCTGCCTTTTCCCCATTCACCAGCCGCACATGATCGATATTCACGTCGAGCTTGCCGCCTCGTCCCATGTTGCGCCTGGCGGTGGCGAGGGTCACGGTGGCGAGCGCGACGGCGCCTTTCTGGATGACGACCGAATCCCCCAGGCGCACCTCTTCGAGCACTTCGAAATCGACAGTTTCTCCTTCCTTCGCATCGGCGGAAGAAAGATTGCGGGAGAGGCGGAGCCGCACAGGAGTGCCGTCCTGCAGCACGGCTTCGGCGGCCTGGGCGACGAGTTCCTGACTGAGCGACAGGAGAGATAGAGACAGGGCAAGCGCGGGCGCGAAGCCCCTGCGCCGGAACGCTGACGTAAACATGAGCGGCATACCTCCAAGGCGATTGGCGCAACCGGATCGGGTTGCGCCGACAATCAAAGACGCGCAGAGTGGAGGGATTCCGGATCAGGTTTTTTCGATGAGTGGATGAGCCGGCTAGAAGAGCGGATCGGAGACGCGATGGCCGTAGCGATTGCTGTTGGCCAGCCTCACAAAGTGCGCGTGCACCACTTCAGCCACGTCGCGAATTGGGTTCGCGGCGCCGGCAGCCAGGGAAGCCATGACACTGAGGATGTAGGGCCGGCCCTCCAGATAGACGATGCCGGCTTCGGTGTGGACTCCGGGCACTTCGCCGACCTTCGACGCAATAGCAACCGACGAGGGCAGGGCCGCGCGGAAGTCGGCCTTGACCAGCTTCAGCAAGTCGACCATCTGGGCGCAGGCAGCGGGGGTGGCCACCTTGTTGCGATAGATCAGTTCGACCAGGCGGGCCATCTCCAGCGGAGTGGAGGTATTCTCGGCGTCCTTGCGGGCGGACTCGGCGTCCATCATGATGCGGCGCAGACGGGTGTTCGGCAGGCCCAACTGCAGCATGAGCGCATTCACGCGCTGGATGGTGACCAGCGAAATGACGCGGTTGGTGGCCGTGTTGTCAGAGTCGCGGATCATCAGTGTCAGCAGGTCCATCAGGGTAAGTTCCACGGGTCCCTGGGCGAGGCGGGCGTCGAGTGTGCCGCTGCCTCCGACCGCATCCTTCGAAGTCATCGTGTACTTGCGGTCGAGGCTAAGGGCGCCCGCCTGGATTGCATGGAATGCGGTAACAAGGATCGGGATCTTGATCAGGCTCGCCTGAGTGGTGAGCAGGTCGCCGTGGAGTGAGAACGTGCGGCCGGACTTCAGGTCGATGGCGGTGACGCCAAGGACACCGTCGAACGCGGCGTCGATGGTCTCCAGCTTGGAGAGGGTCTTCTTTTCGAGCAGGGCCGGAGGCTCGGTCTGGGCGGCCACGGTCAGGCATAGAAGATAGCAGGCGGCGAGAAGCTTCACGGTCGTAGGATAGCTAATGACGTGAGTTACATATGGATCGCCGTCGGAGCCGGCCTGGGTGGTATGCTCCGCTACTGGGTTTCGGGAATGGTGGCTCGCTTCGGGCCGGACACTTTCCCACTGGGCACGATGCTGATCAATATCAGCGGCTCGATGTTCATCGGGTTCTTCGCCGCGCTGACGGGGCCGCAGGGCCGCCTGTTGGTGGCGCAGAATACGCGGTTGTTCGTGATGACGGGCATTTGCGGCGGATTCACGACGTTCTCTTCCTTCAGCCTGGAGACCTTGCGCCTGATGCAGGATCGGCAATGGGGGCTGGCGACGGTGAACGTCCTGGGTTCGGTGGCGCTGTGCCTGCTGGGCGTCTGGCTGGGGAACCAGTTGGCGGCCGGGTTGAATCAGAGGTGAGCTGTCATGAATATTCCAGAAGATGCGGTCCAACTGCGGATCTTCCTCGGGGAAAACGATCGCTGCGGGCACCGGCCGTTGTATGAGGCGATTGTCCTGAAGGCGCGGGAGTTGCAGCTCGCGGGGGCGACGGTACTACGCGGGCCCATGGGCTTCGGGCAATCGAGCCGCCTGCACACGGCCAAGCTGGAGCGTTTAAGCGAAGATATGCCCTTTCTGGTGGAAATCGTCGATTCGAAAGAGAAGATCGAGGCGTTTCTGCCGGTTCTCGATGGGATGGTGACGGCTAGTTCGTCCAGCGTGCTGGTGACGTGGGAGGGCGTAAAAGTGCTGCGGTATGGAAAGGTGTCATGAGGCTTGCCGGATGCTGGAGCGTCGTTACGCTGTTGTTGGCAGTCACCGCCCTGGCGTCCGGGCAGACTCCTCTGGAAGAGCCGCACAACCAGATGCAGCACGATCGCGGGCCGGCACTGCCGGAGCGGCCCTCGGCCTTGCGCAAGGCCCTGCTGCTGCTGCGGGAAGGCAAGACCGCGGAGGCGCGCGTCGAACTGAATGATCTGTTAAAGGCGGCTCCGGAGGATGCGGAGATCTGGTACCAGATCGCGCGCTCGCACCTGTTGGACTACTACCGGGAACGTGACCTGACCAAGCGCCGGATCGCACTGGGCCTGGCGATGGAGTCGCTGAATGGGGCGATCAAGAAGAATCCCGATCACATCCCCGCCCTGCGCGCCAAGGCGATCCTGCATGCGCGCTCGGAACTGCTGTATTACGATCCCAACCTCGCCTTTGAACTCGCGTCGAAGATCGCGAAGCTGGAGCCGAACGCGAACGGATATCTATTGAGCCTCTCCGAGTGGATGAGCGGAGAGGTTCGTTTCGTCCAGGAGGGAGGGCATCGCGTCCCGCACGACCCCATGATCGGCATCGACCGGTCGGTCGAACTGCTGGAGCGGGTCATCGACAGCACCATGCCGTATAGCGATGAAGAGGCCGCGGCACTCTTCATGATGGCCAGCACGCTCTCCAAACGCGGCAACTTCCAGGAGTCGAACAAGTACTTTGCGCAGGCGGCCGCCCGGTCGAAGTCGGCTGACAAGACGGCGGAGATTCTGCGCGAGGTCGGCGCCAACCTCTATCGCCAGGGGCAGTATGTGGACGCGGCTAGCCAGTTTTACCAGACGCTGCAGTGGCGCATGAACTCAGTGGATCAATGGCTGTTCTGGATCTCGCTGAAGCAGCTGAAGGGCGGCCTGCCGCCTCTGCCGCAGAACGTCATCTTCCCGGCGACGGAGGTGAAGGTGGATCCCGCGAATCCGCCGTTGCTCGCGTTCGAGAATATGGCGCCGGAGTTGGGGCTGGATCGCAAGGACGGCAATGGCACGGTAGGCTGGGGCGACTACGACGGCGACGGAAAGCTGGATGTCTTTTTGGCCGGCAGCGGCAACTTCATCGGGGTCTATCACAACGACGGCGGCAAGTTCCACGAAGTAACGGAAGAGGTCGGCCTGGCCAAAGTCCCTTCCGGCTACAGCCTGAATCTGATCGACTACGACAACGACGGCAAGTTGGATCTGTACATTTCCCTGAACGGCTGGAGCGGACCGCTGCGCAACAAGCTGTTCCACAACGTCGGCGGCAAGTTCGTGGATGTGTCGAAGCAGAGCGGCGCCGACGATCCGGGTGACGGCTTCATCTCGCTGTGGGGCGACCTGGACAACGATGGGTTCCTGGACCTGGTGATCGCCAATGGTGTATTGAAGGACGGCAGCGTTCCGCAGATCTACCACAACAACGGAAACGGTACGTTCACGAACATCACGAAAGCAGCCGGGCTGGACGAGCCTCCCATCTACGGAGCCATCGGCGTCGCGTTGGGTGATTACGACAAAGACGGCAAGCTGGACATCCTGATCAATGGCCTGGAACCTGCGCCGAACCGGCTCTACCACAACGACGGCAATCTGCACTTCACCAACGTGGCCGAACAGGCAGGCGTCGTTCAGCCCTCCCACAACGGCTTTGTCTGCTTCTTTGTCGACTACAACAACGACGGCTGGCCCGACATTCTGACAACCAGCCTGGCCGATTGGAATTCGACAGTGGAAGGACTGAAGCAGGGCTACCGGCCGGCGAACCTAAAGGCCGTGCATCCCGACTCCAACCGCCTGTTCCGCAACAACGGCAACGGCACATTCACCGACGTGACCTGGGAGGCGAAACTGTATTTCCCGATGGGCACAATGGGCGCCGGGGTCGGCGACCTGGATAACGACGGCTGCATCGATTTCTACTTCGGCACCGGCGATCCGCAGATGAGCCGGCTGGAGCCCAACCGGTTCTTCCACAACAACTGCGACGGCACGTTCTCAGACCTGACGAACTATGTGGGCTTCGCGCGGCCCGGCAACAAGGGCCACGGCGTAGCGTTCATCGACATCGATGAAGACGGTGATCTTGATCTGTATGCCCAACTCGGTGGACATTACCCAGGCGACTGGGCCAACAATGCGTTCTACCGAAACCTGAGAGGCAACCAGAACAACTGGCTGCAGATCGACCTGACGGGTGTAAAGAGCAACCGGTTCGCGGTGGGCGCCCAGGTGACGGCCAAGGCAGGCGGCTTCACAGTCTACCGCGAGGTGAAGGGCAGTTCAGGTTTCGGCTCCACGGAGCCGTACCGGGTGCATCTCGGCCTGGCCAAGCACCAGACAATCGATTCGCTGGAGATCCGCTGGCCCAGCGGCCTGGTGCAGAAGTTCAGCGGCGTGGCGGCGAACCAGGCCATCGCCCTGAAGGAAGGCGACGAGAACTGGAGCAAGGTCCGGTAGCCGGATCAGCGCCGGACCGGAACGATCACGTAGGGAGCCTCCACGTCGAAGTCCGGGAAGTTGCGGCCATTGCCCTGGTTGTCGACCGCTTCGACGAAGAACATCAGATCCCAACGAGGAACGATGAACGAGGCCGGGATACTCGGGGTGGGGGAGTACTGGTAACGATAGGCGGCAGCCACTGCCTCAGCCGTTCGAGTCCATAGTCGGCGGGGGTCACAAGAAGTGCCAGTGCGAGGGAAAACATCGCGTTGATCGTACTAGAAAGACGGGCCCAACATGAGAAAGGGGGCGGCCCGGTTGGGACCGCCCCCTGTTTCCTAACTGCGATCCGCTGCTACCACATCAGCTTCATGCGGATCTGGATCTGGCGGGGCAGGAAGTTCTGCGTCGACACCGTGGCCGGTGTGATGGTCCCGAACAGCGGATTGGTCGGATCGGTGACGAACTGGTCGCGTCCATAGAAGTTGTGATTGAGGAGGTTGAAGGCCTCAAACCCGAACTGGGCGCGCAGCCGTTCCGTAATGTTGGTCATTTTGGTCACCGACGCGTCAGCCGAGAAGGCGTGATGGCGCCGGATCTGTCCGGACCGGGAGGGCGTATACCGCGGAGCATAGCTGGCGGTCTGGAGCCAGGCGTAATTACTTGTGTCGGTGCCGCAACCGCGCGCCAGGCTGAACGACGCCGGAGCGACGCTGCCGTCATTGAACTGACGCAGCACGCAGGGGTTCCATGCGCGAGGCTGGTAGGCCTTCCAATCGGTCGTGCCATCCCAACCGCCGCCAGGCGTCCGCGGATCCTTCAGTTGGATCACATTGCCGGGCAGATCGGCCGGTTCGCCGGACTGGTTGGTGTAGAACGTGGTCGCCTGCCAGCCGGAGATCAGCTTCTTGGTGAACCCACTGGCGCCCGAACCCCACTTCTTGCCTTGGCCGAAGGGCAGTTCGTAGATGGTGGTGAACTTGAACACGTGCGGACGGTCGTTGAGGTAGATGCCCTGCTGATAGACGTCGCGGTAGGGATCGTTGAAGCCCCACTTCTCCACTTCCTTCGAGAAGTTGTAGTTCGTCATCAGGCTGAGGCCACCGCGCAGACGCAGGTTGTAAGTGAGCTGCACGGAGTTGTACCAGATGTTGGAGTCGTTGCGGCCCAACTGGGTGAGGTCGCCGTTAAACTGCGGGAACGGCCGGTTCAACTGGAAGCGGGAGATCGTGTCGTTCAGGTAGAACGGAGTGCCCTTGAAGGCCGAGATTCCTTTGAAAGGATTGGTCACATTCGCATCGCAATAGCCAGGGCTGCCGCCCTCCTGGATGTTGCACTGCTTGCGGAAGTCCAGGCTGGGGATGTTGTACAGCTTCTGCATGTTGAGGTTCTGGCTGCGGCTTCCGACGTAGGTGATTTCAAAGTTGGAGTTCCTCGAAGTCTGATACTGGAAGCCGAACGAGAACGACCAGACGCGAGGCGTCTGGAAACCCGAGTCGAACCAGCTGTTGTTCTTGCCGGCGAAAGTCAGGGATCCGGCGGAAGAACCGGTGGGCGCGATGATGCCATCCGGGTAGGGATTGGCCAGCACGTTGCTGTACGGAATGCGGCCCGGCTGCTGCAGCGCCGGGGAATCGCCTGCCGTCACCATGTAGTTGGTGTTGAAGAAACCGGCGCTCTGGAAGTAGTCGTTGGTGGGGTTCGAGTAATACAAACCAACACCGCCGCGCATCACCAGTCGCGGATTCATCTCGTAAGCGAACCCGATGCGGGGCTGCCAGTTCTTCTTGTTCAAGTTGGCCGGGGTGCTCGGGATGCCGCCCACACCAGCAAAGGTGAAGCTGCCCGACAGGTTGGCAAGTTGCGGATACTGCGCCAGGCTGGCCGGCGACAGCTGACCCGCGATGGAACTCTTTGCCTTCGGATCGAACGCTCCATTCATCCGGTTCCACTTCTCGTGAGCCGGCTGATTGAAGTCGATGCGGAGGCCGAGGTTCAGCGTGAGGGTGCGCGTGATCTTCCAGTCATCCTGGAAGTAGGGCGCGGCGTAGATCTGCTTCCACCACGGGAACAGCGGGTAGTTGGAGTTCCCTTCGGGGATGCCCAGCAGGAACGTGGCATACGGATCGCCGCTGGTGGAATCGGCCTGGTTCCAGCTCTTCTGGGTGTAGCCGGAATACGCATTGAACTGCAGGATGTCGCCGGTGTTTTGCTGCAGGTAGTTGATCTGGCGGATGTCCAAACCGGCTTTCATCGTGTGCTTGCCGGCAATCTTCGTGGCGTTGAACGACAACTGGTAGGTATTGCTGAAGTTGTTGCTCTGGCCGCGGCCCAGGGAATTGTAGATGCCCGTTGTCCCCGTGTTGCCGTTGTAGAAGTTCCAGCGGCCGAAGTAAATCGGCGACGGCAGCTGCGAGATGAGCGAGGTGGGCAGCCCGAACTTCGAAACATCGAAGCCTTCGTTCGCGCGGCCGAAGCCCTTCTCAATGAAGCGGTTGTAGGACGCGCGCGCATTCAGCACGAAGGTGGGCGTGATGGTGCCCACCCAGTCGGCGACGTAGGCATCGTTGATGCGCTGGAACGGCTGTTGTCCATCCGTACCCGGAGCGTTATCGATACCATTCGAGGCGCGATCTTCCGTGCGGTCGTTGGACGCATGGCGGAAGAAGGCCCGGTGCTTGTCGCCAAAGTTCCAGTCGAACTTGAGGATCAGGTTGTAGAACTTGTCCGCGTCGAAGTAGCCGGGATAGTAGGTATTGAGCGTGCCGTAGCGGTTGCCGGCAGCGGTCGGCTGATTCGGTAGAGGCATATACGCCGTCACCGCCTTCGCGATGGGGCTGATCATGCTGGCCGGGATCTGGTTATTGGCGAACGGCTTGCGAACCGGGTTGCCGCTGGCATCCAGAGTGGCGTCGTAAGGGTTGTACAGCGTGATCGCCTGATTGCTGGCATTGGTCAGCTTTGAAAAGTCGCCGTTGCGCATATCGGTCGTGGGCCACGAGACGAACAGCGGATTCGGCGTGCCTTCGCGATAGTTCTCAAAAGTGCCCAGGTAGAACAGCTTGACCCGGCCATCCTTCGGCAGTAGCTTGGGCAGGTAAACCGGACCTTCTACCTGGAACCCGTATTGGTCGAGGTAGTGGTTGGGCCGGGGCGCACCGCCCGCCGGATTGGTGGCCGATGCGGGAATCGCGTTGTTCTGGAACGTATTGGCGTCGAGTTGGGTGCGGCGCATATACTCCCAGCCGGTGGCGTGGAATGTATTCGTACCGCTCTTCAACACGACGTTCATGATGCCGCCGCCCGTACGCCCATACTCGGCGTTGTACAGGTTCATCTGCATCGTGAACTCCTGCACGGCGTCGACCACCGGCACATAGGCGATATTGTTGCTGCCCATCTGGCCGCCATTGGACGCGCCGTCCATCATGAACTCGGTGGACGAGTCGCGGCTGCCGTTCACCGACCACTGCGCGATCGCGCCGTTGTCGAACGGACGCTGCCAGATGGCCGCCCCGCGGAACGTGACGCCAGGCATCATCGTCCCCAGCATGAACGGATTGCGCGCGTTGAGCGGCATCTCCGCCACCTGCTGCGTGGTGACGACACCCGAGCGGGAAGCGGTCTGGGTTTCCAGGGTGAGCGCGTCGGCGGAAACTTCCACCGACTCGGTCACCGCGCCGACTTCCAGATTGAAGTCGACGGCCAGGACTCTCGCCACCTGGAGCGTCACGTCGTCCTTCACCGACTGTTTGAATCCCGCTGCGGTGACGGTGATTTTATACACGCCAGGACGGAGGAAGGGCACGGTGTAGCTGCCCGAAGTATCCGTCGTGGCGGTATTGGTTTCGTTGGTAGCCGTATTCACGGCTTGGATTTTGGCGCTCGGCACGGCGCCACCACTCGCATCAAAGATGTGACCCGAGATGGTGGCGCGGAATTCCTGCGCTGGCGCGCACACCGCGGCCAGACACAAGAGTGCGATCGCTGTCGCGACTCTTCGTTTCATGCAGACCCCCTGCAATTTGCCATCGGGCACGCCGGCGGACAGGGCCGACGATCGCGGCGATAATATCACAAGACCATGAGGATTTGGAGTACCGTTGCAATCGCTTGCTTGGCACTTGGCGCCCAGCCGCAGGCCCCGTTCCTGCCCGTTGCCCAGGAACTCCCCTTCCGCCTCAACAATGCAGCCACTCCAGAGAAACATCAGATCGAAACGGTGCCAGGTGGGGTCGCCCTACTCGACTATGACGGTGATGGGAAACTCGACATTTTCCTGGTGAACGGGGCCCCGCAACCTTCGCTGAAAAAATCAGCACCGCAGTGGTTCAACAGGCTCTACCGAAACCTGGGTAACTTCCGGTTTGAGGACGTAACACTCAAGGCCGGACTCTCCGGCGAAGGTTACGGCATGGGAGCGGCGGCCGGTGATTTCGACAACGACGGCCACACTGACCTTCTGGTCACGAGCGTCGGTTTCAGCCGGCTCTACCGCAACCGCGGTGATGGCACTTTCGAGGACGTCACGGCCAAAGCCGGCATCCCCGCCACAGGCTGGCCGATCTCAGCCGGCTGGCTCGACTACGACAATGACGGGTTTCTCGACCTGTTCATCGTGAATTACTGCCATTGGGACCCCGCCACTGAGCCATTCTGCGGCGATGCCAAGGCAGGCTTCCGCACCTACTGCCACCCCAAAAGCTACCGCGGTTTACCCAACACGCTCCTGCACAACAAGGGCAACGGGACCTTCACCGACGTCTCCGGCAGCTCCGGCATTGGGGCAAGACTCGGCAAGGGCATGGCCGTTGCCTTCGCCGACTACAACGGCGACGGCCGCCTCGACATTGCCGTACTGAACGACACCACGCCGAACCTGCTCTACCGCAACGAGGGGGGCGGACGGTTCACGGAAGTCGGCATGGCCTCGGGCATAGCCATCATGGACGACGGCAAAGTGGTCTCGTCCATGGGTGCCGATTTTCGCGACATCGACAACGACGGCCGTCCCGACCTCTTCCTCACCGCCCTCGCCAATGAGACCTTCCCTTTGTTCCGGAACCTGGGCAACGGCCTCTTCCAGGACGTGACTTACCGCAGCCGGATCGGTGCGGCTACCCTGGCGTTCAGCGGGTGGAGCACGGGGATCTACGACTTCAACAACGATGGCTGGAAGGACATCTTCGTAGCCGCCGGCGATGTGCAGGACAATACGGAGTTGTTCTCCGACCGCGCATCTAAACAGCAGAATCAGCTCCTGCTGAACCGGGGCAATATGACGTTTGATGCTATCGCCTTCGGGTCCGCAGCCCAGCACCGCGGAGCCGCCTTCGGCGACCTGGACGGCGATGGCCGGGTGGATGCCGTTGTCTCCAAACTGAACGGCCCACCGTCGATCCTCAAGAATACGATGGATCCCGCACATCACTGGATTGCCTTCCAACTCACCGGCACGAGTAGCAATCGGGACGCGATCGGAGCGGTGCTGAAGATCGTGGCCGGCGATCGCGCCCAATACAACCACGTCACGACCGCGGTCGGCTATCTCAGTTCCAGCGAGAAGACAGTGCGGTTCGGATTGGGCAAGTCCATCAAGGTGGAATCGGTGGAGATCACGTGGCCAGGCGGGATGAAGCAATCGCTCTCCAACCTGGATTCAGACCGCATCCACGCCATAAAACAGCCCTAGAACGGGGAACGGCGACGCTTTCGCGCCGCCGTTCAGTCTGGCAGTTGCAGGGGGTCTGCCCCAACCAGAAGCTCTTAATCCCGTACTTCGCCGCTGTTTACCAGAAGGCTTTGATACCCAGCTGGATCTGGCGCGGGAAGATATTCTGATTCGTCGCCGTGGACGGGAATATGGTGCCGAAGTTGGCATTGTTCGGGTCCGTGGTGAACGTTTCGCGGCCGAAGTAATTGTGATTGAAGAGATTGAACGCTTCGGCGCGGAACTGGACCCTGAATCGCTCGGTGACATTGGTCATCTTGCTGATGGAGGCATCCAGGGTGAAGGCATGGTGCTTGCGAACCTGACCCGAGCGATTTGGCGCGTACCGCGCCGGGGCAAAGTTCGCCACCTGCAGCCAGGCATAGTTGCTGAAATCGTTGCCGCAGCCCTTCGCCAGCGAGTAGGGTTGCGGAGCGATGGTCCCGTTGTCCTGCTGGCGCAGCACGCAGGGATTCCAGGCGCGAACCTGATTCGCCTTCCAGTCGGTCTTGCCATCCCAGCCCCCGCCCGGAGTGCGCGGATCCTTCAGCTGGATGGTGTTGCCCGGCAGATCAGTCGGCTCGCCGCTGGAGTTGTTGTAGAACGTGGTCGCCTGCCACCCGGAGATCAGCTTCTTCGCCAGCCCTGTGGTGCCGGCGCCGAACTTCTTGCCTTGCCCGAAGGGCATTTCATACACCGCCGTGAACTTAAACCAGTGCGGGCGGTCGTTGAAGTACAGGCCCTGTTGCATGCGGTCGGCATACGGGTCCTGATAACCCCACCGCTCCACCATCTTGCTGAAGGTGTAGTTGGTGTTGATGATCAGGTCGCGGCCCACACGCTGGCTGTAGGTGACCTGGGCCGAGTTGTACCAGATGTTGGAGTCGTTGCGGCCTTGCTGCAGTAGCGTTCCGTCAAACTGGGGGAAGGGCCGCGCCAGGTTAAAGCGGCTGATGGTGTTCGCCGTGTAATAGTTGGTGCCCAGGAATGGGGCCAGTCCTTTGAACGGATTGGCCAACTGCTCGTTGCAGAAGATGGGGCTGCCGCCTTCCTGCAGGTTGCAGGTCTTGCGGAACGCGAGCGAGGGGATATTGTATTCCTTCTCGCCGTTTGCACCGCTCGTCCGGCTGCCCACGTAGGTAAGCTCCAGGGTGGCCGTCTGCCCAACCTGCTGCTGGAACCCGAATGAGAACTGGTGGACCTTGGGCGTCGTAAACGTCGGGTCAAACCAGTTGTTGTTGCGGCCCACAAACGTCAGCGCGCCGAGAGAGGAGCCCGAAGGACGAGTGATGCCGGCGGGATAGGGGTTGCTCAACACGTTCGGGATGGGCGTACGGCCGCCGTCGTTGGAATTGACCAGCGGCGTGAAGGCCGAGAAGCCCGCGAACTGCAGGTAGTTGTTGTTCGGATTGAGGAAGTACAGACCGTAGCCGCCGCGCATCACCAGCTTGTCGTTCAACTGATAGGCCGCGCCGATGCGGGGCTGCCAGTTGGTCCAGACATTCTTTGAGGCGATGGTGGGCTGCCCGCCGACTCCGGCGAAGTTAAAGCCGCCAGAGAGATTGGCCAGGCCGGGGAACTGCGCCAGCGTCTCCGCCGGGAACATCGAGCGCAGCGGGCTGGCGACCTTGGGATCGAACCCGCGATTCATGCGGTTCCACTTCTCGTCCGGAGCCTGGTTGAAATCCCAACGCAAACCGAGGTTCACGGTGAGTTTGCGCGAGACCTTCCAATCGTCCTGCAGGTAGGGCGAAACGTACCACTGCCGGTTGAAGGGGTAGAGCGGGTAGTTCAACGACGAACGATCGGTCGTCCCATTCGTGTTCGGCAGGCCCAGCAGGAAGCTGGCGTACGAGTCACCGGAGACCGCATCGCCCTGGTTCCAAACCTGCTGTGTCCAATCGCGGCGCGAATCCATTTTGAAGATGTCGCCGCTGTTCTGCTGCAGGTAGTGGATGCGGCGGATGTCGATGCCCGCCTTCAACGTGTGGCTGCCGGCAATCTTGGTGATGTTGGCGGCCAGGTTGTAGTTGTTGGTGATGTTGATGCCCTGGCCACGGCCCAGCGCCGAGTAGCCGTCCATCTGCCAGCGTCCGAAGTAGTAAGGACCAGGCAGTTGGCTCACCAGCGACGCGGGAACGCCCAGCTTCGTGATATCGAAGCTCGAATTCGCCTGCCCACGGCCGGTTTCGATGAACCGGCTGTAAGACCCTCTCACATTCAGGATGAGCGTCGGAGTAATGGTGCTCACCCAGTCGGCTACGTAGGCATCGTTGATGCGCTGGAACGGCTGCTGTCCGTCGGTGCCGGGTACGTTGTCGAGCCCATTCACGGCGCGGTCCTCTGTGCGGTCGTTGGAGGCGTGCCGGAAGAACGCGCGGTTCTTGTCGCCGAAATTGAAATCGAACTTCAGGATCAAGTTGTAAAACTTGTCGTGGTTCACGTAGTTCGGCAACAGGTGGTTGTTGGTCGAGTAGGCGAAGCCGGCTCGGGTGGGCGTATTGGGCAGCGGCATGTAGCCGGTAACGGCCTTGGCCACGGGATTGATTCGGTTCGACGGGATGATGTTGCCCGCGAACGGCGTACGCACCGGGTTGCTGTTGGCATCCAGCGTATAGTTCAGGGGATCGTAGATCGTAATGGGGTTGCCCGCGGCGTTCTTCAGCTTGGAGAAGTCGCCATTCCGCATCTCCTGCTCCGGGTATGAGTTCGTGAGCGGATTGGGCGTGTTCTCCCGGTAGTTTTCAAAGCTGCCCAGGTAGAAGAGCTTCGTCTTGGACTGCTTGGTGAGGAGCTTCGGAATATAGACCGGCCCTTCCAACTGGAAGCCATACTGGTCCAGCAGGTGGTCGGCACGCTTCGCTCCCACAGCGTTGCCCTGGAACGTGTTCGCGTCCAGCCACTTGCGGCGTAGGAACTCCCACCCGGTGGCGTGGAAGTCGTTGCCGCCCGACTTCAGGACGACGTTGAACACGCCGCCGCCCGTGTGCCCATACTGCGCGTCGTAGGAGTTCATCTGTACGTTGAACTCCTGTACCGCGTCGACGATGGGGACGTAGGCGATGTTGTTGTTGCCGGCCTGGCCGTTGTTCGGAGCGCCGTCCATCATGAACTCGTTGTTCGACTGGCGGCCGCCATTCACTGACCATTCGGCGATGGCGCCATTGTCGAACGGCCGCTGCCAGATGGCCGCGCCACGGAAGGTCACGCCGGGCATCATCGTGCCCAGCATGAACGGGTTGCGGGCGTTCAGCGGAAGCTCGGAAACCTGCTGCGTATTCACAATGCCGCTGCGCGAAGCTGTTTGCGTCTCCAGCAGTGCGGCTTCGCCCGTCACATTGATCGATTCCGTGACGGCGCCCACCTCGAGAGAGATCTCGACGCCGGCACTCTGCCCGACTTGCAGGGTGATGTGTTCGCGATTGTACTGTTTGAATCCCGCTGCCGTGACCGTCACTTTGTACTCGCCGGGCCGCAGCAGTGGAATCGTGTAGGTACCTGACGAATCCGTTGTCGCGATGTTTGTTTCATTCGTACTCAGATTAGTGGCCTGCACCTTCGCATTCGGTACGGCGCCACCACTAGCATCTAGAACGTGGCCGGAAATGGTTGCTCGAAATTCCTGGGCTAACAGCGCGCAGGCAACCACTTGGAGGCACACAGCTAGCTTGCAGATGTAGTGTCTCAATTGGGACCCCCTGTGATCTTCGTGGACGGAACCGGCGGACAGGGCCAGTTCTCCTGGGCAGCATCCTATCATAGGGAAGCATCGACAGATAGCATCTTTTGATGAATACTTGTTAATTTTGTAAAGTATCGAAGAATCAACAACCTAGCCTATTGCAAGGCCTTGCAGGAGAGCGCTACTGCTGCTCGGGAAGCCCGATTGTAACCGCTGCCAATTCTTCGCTTTCGGCCTCGGAAACGCGTCCCAGGCGGCGGTAAACCTTGGCCAAAAGGAGACGCGTGGCGGCTTTGCGAGGACTCAACCGGACGGCCCCTTGCAGTGCCGCGGCCGCCTCTTCCAACTCCCCCGCCTGGCAGTAAGCCAGGCCCAACTCGTAGCTGGCATCGTGCGATTCCGGCCGTTGCGCCGGCTTCAGGACGTCCACAGCTTCCGCGGCGCGGCCCTGCCGGACCAGAAACTGTCCAAACGCCAGGCGCGCCATCTGCTCCGCTCGATCGTGCCGTGCCACGGCCGACTGGAACCGTTTCTCGGCGGCTTCGTTCCGCCCCAGCGCGTGCAGGCACTGCCCGATCGCCGCCTCGGCCCTGCCCTTCACCGGATCAACGGCCAGCGCCTTCTCCAGTGGCGCCAGGGCTTCCTCGTACTTGTCCGTTCCATACAGATTCCGCCCGTAGTAGTAGCAGGCATCCAACAACCGGGGATCCAGCGCGCACGCCTGCCGGAAGGGCTCAACGGCATCGCGCAACTCGTTCATCGACGCGAAGGCCACACCGAGCGCCTTCCAGTACTGCGCGTTCTTTGGAGCCAGTCGAGCGGACTCTTTCAGGAAAGGAGCTGCCTCGGCCGCGCGGCCCTGTTCGAGCAACGCCACACCTTGCCTGTAAGCCTCATCGGCGGGCGGGACGGCGAGCAGCAGCGCTAAGAGGACCAGTGCCAGAGCTTCGAGTTTACTCTGTCCGCAACGCGTCGGACGGGTCCATGCGGGATGCCCTGATGGCCGGAATCAGGCCACTCGCAATCCCCACGACCATCAGCACGGTGAACGAGATCGCCAGCGTCACGGGGCGGATCGCCAGCACCAGGTCCCCCTTGCCGCTCTTATCCTCGAACAGCGCGCCCAACATCGGCAATGGGGGCAGCGTCCAGACCACCGCGTACGACAGCAGCACGCCGAAGATTCCGCCGCCAATCGTCAGTACCAGCGCCTCGGCCAGGAACTGCAGCGCAATATGGGTCCGTTTCGCGCCCAGGGCCCGGCGCAAGCCGATCTCCCTGGTCCGTTCATTCACCGACACCAACAGGATGTTCATCAACCCGATGCCGCCGATGGTCAGCGTCAGGAAGCCGATGAAGACCAGCAGCACCTGCAACCCGATGGTGAGCCCGTCGATGATCGGCCGCAGGTTGGAGGTGCCGAAGCCGGTAATGGCCCGCTTGTCGGTGGGATTGAATCCCTGCCGTTTGGCGATGGCCGCCCGGAACTGGTCTGTCGCTTTGTCCTCGAACATCGGCGCGATGGGCTGGATCACCGCGTCGCTGACATACCGTGTATTCCACAAATCACCGGCCGTCGAATACGGGATGAAGGCGGAGCGGTCGTCCGGGCCGTAGTAGTTCCCAAACTGCATCTTCTTGTCCATCACGCCGATCACGGTGAACCGCACGCCCTGCACCGTCACCGTTTCGCCGATGGGCGGACGCCCGGCAAACAGCTTGCCGCGCACCCAGTCGCCCAGGAAGATCACCCGCCGCCGTTCCCCAAAGTCGTCCTTGCTGATCCAGCGGCCGTCCAGGGCCACTTCGCTGCGGATCTCGCCGAACTCCGGACAAACGCCGCGCACCGGCACGGTCTGCACCCGGTCCTGGTAGGTCACCGGCACCCGCTTGATGGTTTCCGCGCAGATCATCCGGATCAGCGGCGACTCGGCCTTGGCCGCCTCCAGGTCTGCGAGCTCAAACCGGATCCTCTTCCCGGCGCGCTCGCCGCCCGCGTTCTCACTGGTCTGCCCCGGAAACAGGACCATGGCCGATTTCGAGAAATTCTGGAACGTGCGGACCATCACCTCACGGAAGCCTGAGCCGTAAGAGAGCAGCAAAGTCACGGCTGCGATGCCCCAGACGATGCCCAGCATGGTGAGGAAGCTGCGTGTCGGATTGCGGCGCAGCGCGTCCCAGGCCTGCAGCAGGATCTCTTTCAGCATCCTCTAGCCTCCGGCCTCAAACCGCAGCGCCTCAATCGGATCGATGCTGGCCGCCTTGGTCGCCGGGTAAAGCGCCGAAAGGAAGGCCACCATCCCTAGCAAGGCGACGCAGGCCGCGCCCACCTGCCAGGTGGCCCAGAGGCCGGCAAAGTACGGTGGCATCTGCAGTTTGTTCACGAAGTGGCAGACCATATGCGCAAAGCCCAGGCCAAGACCGCCGCTCAGAAACACGATGAAGAACGTCTCCAGGAAGAACATTGTCAGGATCTCGCGGCGTGTCGCGCCGACGGCTTTGCGGAGGCCGATCTCGCGCGTCCGCTCACGCACCGAGACCAGCATCACGTTCATCGTGCCGATGCCGCCCAGCAGCAGCGTCACCACGCCCATGGCCCCCAGGAAATACTTCATCCCATCGGCCATCGTGGCGAAGGCTCGCGACTGCTCCACCGTGTCCCAGATCGCGGCCGCATCCTTGTCTTCGGGATCGAAATTGTGGATGCGCGCCAACCCGCGCCGCACTTCCGCCACACACGTCTCGTGCACATTCAGCGACCAGGCCTTTACAATCATCTGGTCCATCGTGCCGGGCGGGAAGGGCGGCGGCTGAGGCAAGTCCCTGACCATCGCGCCGTAGGGAATGAAGATCTTGTTGATGTCGCGGCCATCGTAGCTGGAGTCCTGCTCCTTGGTTTTCATCACGCCGATGACCTGGTAGGGGATCCCATTGATCGTCAGGCTCTCGCCCAGTGCCTTGCGGCCTTTGAACAACTGCCTCCGGACGTCGCTGCCGATGAAAGCCACCCGGCGACCCTTGCTGTCGTCCTCCCAGGAGAAGAAGCGTCCTTCATCCACGGTGAGGGCCCGCAGGCGCTGGTAAGGCGGCTGGGAACCGCTGATCAACAGGCTGGCGGAGTTATAGTCGCTACGCACCGCCACATTGCCGCGCGTCAGTTCCGGGATGACGAACTCGCACGATGGAGTCTGCGGAGCCAGCAGCGTGTGATCGTAGATAGTCCACATCACTTTGCGTCCGGCGCGCTCCCCTCCCACCTGGGTAGAGGTGCGGCCCCCGAACACGATGATGATGTCCTCCCCAAACTGGGCGGACACCTGGCGCTGGCCCTCCCGCAGGCCATCGCCCGCGGCCGTCATCAATGTGATGGACACAACACCCCAGAGCAGGCCGAACATCGTCAGGCCTGCCCGGAGCTTGTGCGCCAGAAGCGTTTGAACCGTGTCCCAGATGAGATCGCGGAACGTCATTCGCTACTGGAGGATGACTTTCTGGCCCTGTGTCAGGCCGGAAATCAGTTCGGTCTTGACACCGTTGGAGATGCCCAGCTTAACGGGCAGCTTCCTGCGGCCCTTCTCGGCCGCGATGTCGGGCACTTCCACTGATGCGTTGCGGTCTTTGTCATAAAGCACCGCCGCTTCCGGCACCAGCAACACATTCGGTTTCTCTTCCATGATGATCTCGGCGTTGGCGCTCATGGCGGCTTTCAGCTGATTGCCGGGATTGTGGATGGAAACCTGCACTTCGAACGTCGTGACATTCTCTTTCTCCACCCCCAGCGGCGCGATCTTGTAGACCTTGCCGTCGAACTTCTTGTCGCGGAAGCTCTCCACCACGATGCGGGCCGGCTGGCCCATATAGACTTTGCCGATGTCCGCCTGATCCACTTTCCCGCGCACAAACACGTCGCTGACGTCGCCCAGGGTGAACAGCAGCGTGGCCTGCGAACCCAACACCACAATCGAACTCACCGCATTGCCCACTTCCACGTTGCGCGAAAGCACCAATCCATCGATGGGGCTGGTGATGGTCGAATTCCGCAGATCCTCCTGGACCCGTTCCAGAACGGCCGTTGCCTGCGCCACCTGCGCCTTTGCCCTGGCAATCTCGGCCCGGCTGACGGCCAGCGTACGAAATGCCGAACTCTGCTTGTTCAAGGCCATCTGATACAGCTTCTCGGCGTCTTCCACCACATTCTTGGCGATCAGGCCTTCTTTGTTGAGCTGCCGGGCACGGTCCATGCCGGCCTTGGTGAATGGCACATCCGGCCCTTCCGCCTCGACCTTATTGCGTTCCAGCGACGCCATGGCCGCCTCTTCCGCGGCCTGGGCGGCCTGCAGGTTCGCCTTGGACTCGCGCACCTGGGCTTCCAGCAGTTCCTTGTCGAGTTCAGCCAGCACCTGGCCTTGCCGCACGTTCTCGCCGTAGTCGACAAACAGCTTCTTCACGATGCCGCTGGCCTTTGACTTCACTTCCACCGTGGAACGCGGCTCAATCTTGCCGGTAGCCACCACGCTGCGGGCAATGTTGCCGCGATCGACGCTGGCGAGCTTCGATGGATCGATCTTGTTATCCGGCTTCAAGGCCGCCCGGACCCCCACGCCCGCTCCAGCTAGAACCAATACGATGACAAACGCCCAGATCCAGCGGCGCTTCGACGACTTCTTACCATTGCCTGCCATGATGACTGCTCCCTGCGGTATTCACGAAACGCCCCTGTCTTCGGCGCTTCGTTCAAATCATCCAGACGATTGAATGAGGGCAAATGTTCCGGGAAATGCGTAATAGCCAATCTGACCGCGCAGGAACGGAATGCCAGGAGGCACGGCCGCCGGCAAATCGGTACACTGCATTAAGATCAGGCCCAGGAAATACCATGAGCAGTGCGTCCAACTTTACCCCTCGTCCAGCCACCGTGAGGCTGAGTGCGCTCGACACGCTGCGCGGGCTCATCATGGTCCTGATGGCGCTGGATCACGCCAGCTTCTTCATCAGCCGCGTCCACCCCTTTGAATACTGGAACATGGGCCTGCCGCATTACCAGGACGCCGGCTGGTTCTTCACGCGCTGGATCACTCACCTCTGTGCGCCGGGCTTTTTCTTCCTGATGGGCGCCGGACTCGTCTACTTCCGCGCTTCGCGCCTGGAGGCGGGCTGGAGCGAGACTCGGGTCACTCGCCACCTCATGGGCCGCGGCGCGTTGCTCATTCTGGTCAGCTACGTCTTCGAAATGGTGGTGTGGCTACTGCCTGAGCGCTTCAGTCCGGCCGGCACCAGCATGGCTCCGATCTCTGGCGATCAGATGCCCATCGTCGTGCTGACGGTGCTGGTGACTCTCGGCTTGACGATGCTGCTCAGCGCTCCTTTGCTGGGCCTCAGCCGCCGATCCTGGTTGGCCATGGCGTTTATTGCCATCATGGCCCCCAATTTCCTCATCCCGACACTCCACGGCAATGAGGGCTCCGCCGGTGTCGTGATGCACCTCTTCGTCGTACCCGGCTCCGTTGGCGTCGTCGCTTCCATGTACCCGCTGCTGCCGTGGTTTGGAATCTGCGCGCTCGGCGTCGGGTTTGCCCATCTTCTGCGGAACGACACGAACCGGGCTCTTCGCGCACTGCTTCCCATGGGGCTTGCTTACCTGGTGGGTTTCGCCGGCATCCGCTACGGCGGAGGCTTCGGCAACCTGATGATGCCCACCGGCAACAGCCTGCAGTCGTTTCTCACGGTGATCAAGTATCCGCCCAGCCTAGCCTTCTGCCTGCTCACCCTGGGCATCAACCTCTCTCTTCTCTCTTTGATTTATAGGGCCGGGTCGTGGCTGGATCCGCTGCGCCGGCTGCTGACCGGCTATGGCCAGGCGCCGTTGTTCTTCTATCTGGCGCACCTGTGGCTCTTCTGCCTGCTGCGGCTGGCGATCTTCCGGGACGCCGCCCCGGACCGCTGGGTCCTCTACGCGGTCTGGCTCGGCGGTGTAGCGCTCCTTTTTCCTGCCTGCGGATGGTTCCGCCGCATGAAGGCCGCGCGTCCGCCGGAATCGTTCCTGCGTCTGTTCTAAATCAGTCGTACTTCAGTTCACTGCCGAACAGGCTGTGGGGGATCCCGAAGACCACCAGCGTGACAATCGCCGCGCCCAGCGCCCATGCCCCCGCCTTGGGGTTTCTGCGTGTCTTCAGCCAGGCAATCACCCACGCCAACCAGGCCACCGCCGTCTTGTTGTCCGTCAGGTCGGTGCCGAACGGCCACCCGGTCCAGTAGGCTCCGAACGCATATTTCTGCACCACCGGGCCCAACATCAGCCCGCCGACCGTCAGAAGCCCAATCGAAGCCAAAATCAGGTTGGCGTACTTGGGTTCCGGCCGGAAGAACTCCAGCCCCGCGCGGGTCGAGAGCAGCATCCCCACGAACATACAGAAGATGTGGACCACCAGTACGGCCTGCGGCACCTCGCCTTTGAACCGGATCACCACCGGTTGGCCGTGTAGCGATACCCGCTCCATGTCCTTCTGGAGCACTACCCTGTACATCAACTTGCCCGCCGGAGGCTGGTGCGGCAGGCGCCCCACAAGGTCGCCGGACTGGCGGTTCAACTTGGTGTAGGTCCAGGCATCGTTGGTTTTGAAGCGCTTCCAGCCTAGTGTGCCCTCCACCGCCGGGTCTGCGACGGGTACACGGACTTCGGCGTCGCCGTCCCCCTGGGATCGGGGCAACCGGAACCCGATCTCCGCACCCGCCAGTTTCACCTTGCCCCGGACGGGGTAACTGGGCCCGGTCATCCGCTGGTAGACGGCGGAGGCCACAGTGACGAGAAAGGCAAGAATCCAGAGAGTGGTGGTACGACGCACCGTCTTATTATTTCAGACTGTTCAATCCTTTTTCAGGATCTGTGCGAAATCGTCCTGCACCAGGCGCATGGTCATCCAGTCGTTCAGGTGCTTGGCGCCGAACTTGGCATAGAAATCCTGTGCCAGCCGGTTCCAGTCCAGCACGACCCATTCCATCCGGCCGCAACCCCGCCGGTGCGCCTCAGCCACCATCTCGCGGAACAGGGCGGCGCCGGCTCCCTGCCCCCGGAAGTCTGTCTTGACGAAAATGTCTTCCAGATAGAGGGTGGGCAGCGCCAGAAAACTGGAGTAGGTCTCCAGCACCAGGGCATAGCCGGCGGGTTGCCCATCGACGAAGGCCAGAAAAGCGTCGAGGCGCGGCTTGTCGCCGAAGATGTCCTGCACAAGACGGCCTTGCGCCTCCGGTGTTGGCGGATCCAGTTTCTCGTAATCGGCCAGCGCCCGGATCAGGTCGAGTAGAATCGGCGCCTCGGCGGCGCTCGCACGGCGAACTTCCAGCATCCTATCCAGTCTAGGCCACGCCTTTGGTTTTTTTCGCGCCGCCATGTAACGATTCCGGCGCTGACCGCACGATACGGTACCGGCTGTATGGACGTTCGGATCCGCAAAGTCCTGGCCTGCTCGGAGGCGGCTCACCTGGAGGAGGTGAGCCAATTTCAGACGGGTTTGCCGACTGTGTTCCGATCAAGCAAGCCGGAGGAGGGGCGCAATGCGGCTAGCGTTGCGCCTCTTGTAGTCTCGGATCGTCCAGCCGCAGCCGGTACATCACCTGGTTGTAGTTGTAGCGCGGGGTCTTCTGTTTGGCGTCGCTGAATGAATCGGTGTAAGTCCCCTCCAGATAGATCACTTTCCCGCCCTCCTGGTCGAAGTACGGGTGCGCGACTACGTTGTAGAAGTTGTAGTGCTCGTGCCGGAGGATCTCCACCGCCGGTCCGTACGGCCCCTCTGGAGCCGTGGCTTCGGCGTAAGAAACCACGCCCGTTTTCTCCAGCAGCATGATCCAGCGGCGGCGGTACTCATTCCACACCACACAGGAAATGCGCGTGGCCTTTGGCGGAGGCTGCACCTTGCGCTCTTCCCACTGGGCAGGGTCCTGAATCGCCGCCCAATCCTCCTTCACCCGCAGCCACGGGTATAGGTACCAATACCCGTCGTGCCGGAACGGATGCGCGGAGTAGTGGCTCTTCCTGCACGGCATCTGGACCCAGGATTCGAACTGCGCCTTCGCATCGTCGAACAAAGCCACGCCGCACTCGTCTGGAGGCTTCAATCCATCCTGGCGAGTATAGGTTGCCAGCAGCCGTTCGCGGCCCGCCGGGTCCTTCACCGTGATCAATCCCTCGATCCACACCAACCCCGGCCGCGGCAATCGCAGCATGCCTTTCGACCGTCCCTTACCCTCCACAAAATAGTGGAGATCCACACCGGTTCCGGGATCCAGTCCGCCCCGTCCGGGCAATTCGCTGGTGGCGCCGGACACGCTGAAGTTCCAGAAGTCCGGCCCGATGGTGTCGCCCCAGATCCAGAAGAGCTTGCCCTGGTAGAGCGCCGTTGTAGCCGTGTCCTGCCCCAGCACTTGGCCATTCAGCAGCGGTGCCCGAATCGGAGCCTTCTGCCCGAGCAGGACTGTGTCGCGGTAGATGCCTTCTCCGGTCACCCGATACAACCGCTCAGCAAGCATCTTCCGTCGAATCTTCACCGTGGCCCGCCCGCCGGGACTCAGCCGCAGCAGCAACCCCCGGCCGAAGACCAATTTGTCCGGATACTCATAGCCGTCGCTGGTCACCTCGACGAACACCTCGCGGCCCATGAGTGACGGCTCATTCAGCGCGGCCCAGCCGTTGGAATCCGTGAAATACTTCACGTCGTTTTGCAGTTTCAACTCGACCAGTGGCACGCCCCGGCCGGTCTGGTCGTCCACCACCTGCACCCCGAAGTATGGCGATGCCGCGGCCAGCCTCGCCAGAGCCACAAACGCGACCACCCCCCTCACTCGGCCGCCCGCAGCCATAGTTCATAGCAGATCGCCTCCGCCGGATTCGCCTGG
This sequence comes from Paludibaculum fermentans, assembly GCF_015277775.1. Lineage (NCBI taxonomy): Bacteria > Pseudomonadati > Acidobacteriota > Terriglobia > Bryobacterales > Bryobacteraceae > Paludibaculum > Paludibaculum fermentans. Next base: position 8,262,710 of record NZ_CP063849.1, on the reverse strand, counting down.
GAATAGGGCGGAATCACCTGGAATCCCAGTGCCCTGTATAGGGATTGGGCAGCCTCCATGGAAGGCAGCGTATCCAACCGCAGAGCCGAGTACCCCCGCGAACGGGCCGCCTCAATCAACCACTCCGCCATCGCCCGGCCCGCCTTCAGACCCCGGAAGAACGGCCGCACATACAATCTCTTCATCTCCGCCGAGCCGCCGCCCAACGGACGCATGGCGCCGCAACCAACCGCTGAGCCTTCGTGAACCGCCAGTACCACTGCCTCATACGCGGTCTCCAGCGAGGACAACTCCTCCTCAAACCCCACCACGCACACCGACACTCCGGGCGTTTGGGCGTACTCGCGGAACAACTCGCGGGCGATCTCGAAGTCGGCCGCTGTCTCTGCAACGTGAAGGTCCATATTTCCGTTATGTTACGCTGGAATTTCCCCTCGCAATGTCAGACCCAAGCAATCCATCCGCTGGTGAGAAATTCCAGCGATTGGTTGAGATCATGGCCCGCCTCCGCGCTCCCGACGGATGCCCGTGGGATCGTGAACAAAATTACGATTCCATCAAGCCGTACACCCTCGAAGAAACCTACGAAGTGATGGACGCCATCGACCGGCGCGACTTCCCCGGTTTGGCTGAGGAATTGGGCGATCTCACCCTGCAGGTCGTCTTCTATGCCCAGATGGCCGCCGAGGAAGGGCTGTTCCACATCGGGGACTCGCTCGACGCCATTAACGAGAAGCTGATCCGCCGCCACCCCCACGTTTTCGGCGCCGGCGACGCCAAAACCTCCGAACAGGTGCTGCGCCGCTGGGACGAGATCAAGCAGCAGGAAAAGAAGGACAAAGGCGAGAAGCCCAAGGGGATGCTGGACAACGTGCTGAAGGCCCAGCCGGCATTGACCGAGGCTGCCCAGATCTCGCGCAAAGCCGCCGGCGCCGGTTTCGATTGGCCCGACATCGACCAGGTGCTGGACAAGGTTCGCGAAGAACTCGACGAACTGGCCGAGGCGCGCAGCCGCGAGAACATCCACGACGTGGAGGGCGAGCTGGGCGATCTGCTCTTCACCATCGTGAACGTGGCCCGCTTTCTGAAAGTCGATCCGGAGCAGGCCCTGCGCCGCACCAACACCAAGTTCCGCCAACGGTTCGCCCACGTCGAGCAACAACTGGCGGCGCGCGGCCGCGATTTTTCGCAATCGAATCTCGAGGAGATGGAAGCACTGTGGCAGGAAGCCAAGACAAACGGCCCATCGAACTCCGCCACCTGACCGCTTTGCCCGACCTGGGCGAGGCCGTCCGGCTGCAGAAGGAGATCTGGGGCTTTGAAGATATTGAGCTGTTACCCCAGCGCCTGTTCGTGGTCGCCACCAAAGTGGGCGGGCAGGTGATAGGAGCCTTTGACGACGACCGCATGATCGCTTTCCTCCTGGCGATTCCCGGCCTGAAGCGCGGCGACAGCACCTATCTGCACAGCCACATGATGGGCGTGCTCGAGCCCTACCGGAATCTCGGCGTCGGCCGCATGCTGAAGCTGAAGCAGCGGGAAGAGGCCCAGGCGCGCGGCATCGGGTTGGTCGAGTGGACCTTTGATCCGCTCGAGATTAAGAACGCTTACTTCAACATGGAGCGCCTCGGCGCCGTCGTGCGCCGTTTCGTCCTCAATCAGTACGGCACCACCACCTCGCACCTCCACGGCGGACTGCCCACTGACCGCTGCGTGGCCGAGTGGTACATCGACAGCGATCGCGTGAACCGCATCGTCACCGGCCAGCCCTACGAAAAGCCGCCCGTGCTCGAGCGCATCCCCGTGCCGTCCGACATCGCCCAGATTCGCGCCACTGACCCACGCCGCGCGCGCGAGATCCAGGCCGGCGTCAGCGAACATTTCCTGGAGTACTTCAATCGCGGCCTGGCCGTCATCGGATTCGAAAGAACGCCGGAATTCGGCACATACCTTTTAGGACCATGGGATTCAAAATAGAGCACGTCCGTCTTCACTGGATCGAAATGCCGCTGGTGCATTTCTTCGAGACCAGCTTTGGCCGCACCTATTCGCGGCAGATGATTCTGGTGGAGGTCTCCTGCGGTGGCGTCTCCGGCTGGGGCGAGGTCACCTGCGGCGAACACCCCTACTACAACGAGGAATGGACCGAAGGTGCGTGGGAACTCCTCAACGCCTACATCGTGCCGGCAGTGCTTGGCAAGAGCTTCAATTCGGCCTCTGAAGTAGGCCAGTGCACGGCCGGGATGAAGGGCCACCGCATGACGCGCGGCGGTCTCGAAGCCGCCTGCTGGGACCTGGAAGCCCGCCTGGCCGGCATCCCCCTTTGGAAACTGATCGGCGGCGGCGCACGCCCCGAGATTCCCTGCGGCGTCTCCATCGGCATTCAGGATTCGGTCGCGCAGCTGCTCGGCAAGATCCACACCGAAGTGGACGCCGGTTACCAGCGCATCAAGATGAAGATCAAGCCCGGTTGGGACGTCGAGGTCATCCGCGAGGTCCGCCGCGAGTTCCCCTCCATCCTGCTGATGGCCGACGCCAACTCCGCCTACACGCTGTCCGATATCGACCACCTGAAGAAGCTGGACGAGTTCAACCTCATGATGATCGAGCAGCCCCTGTCGCATGACGAGATCATCGACCACGCCCAACTGCAGGCTGCGCTCGACACCCCCATCTGCCTGGATGAGTGCATCCGCACCGCGCACCACGCGGAACAGGCCCTTCGCCTGAAGGCCGGCCGCATCATCAACATCAAACTCGGCCGCGTGGGCGGCTTCGCCGAAGCGATCAAGGTCCACGACATCTGCCAGCGTCATGGCATTCCCGTCTGGTGCGGTGGCATGCTGGAAAGCGGCATCGGCCGCGCCCACAACATCGCCTTGGCCACCCTGCCGAACTTCGTCCTGCCCGGCGACGTCTCAGCCAGCCGCCGCTACTGGAAGCGCGACATCATCGATCCCTGGGTGGAAGTCACCCCCCGCGGCACCATCGTCACCGGCGACGCGCCGGGCTTCGGCTATCCACTCGACCTCGATTTCCTGGAGAGCGTGCGTACGCGGCACGAGAGTCACTCCGCCCAGTGAACACCTCCCGCCGGCGGCTCTACGGCCTGGTCTCGTTGATGACCCTGGTGTGGAGCCTGAACTACATCGTGGCCAAGTACGCCCTGCGCGCTTTTCCGCCCCTTGTGATTGGCCCGCTGCGCGCCGTCACCGCGGCCGTCCTGCTGGTCCCCATCCTGTTGTGGATGAAGCGCCGCCAAACTAAGCCCAGCGAACCGTGGGTCTTCAAAGAGGTCGCCTCCCTCTGCGTCCTGGGCATCTTCGGCATCACCCTGAACCAGGTGCTCTTCGTGGTCGGCATGAACCGCACCAGCGTCGCGCATGCCGCCCTCATGATCGCCACCACCCCCCTGCAGGTGATGCTGATGGCCGCCTTCCGGGGGCAGGAACGCATCAGTATGTATAAGCTGGCAGGCATGGGCACCGCTATCGGCGGCATCGCCGTGTTGAATCTCGCGCCCGGCCGCACCGCCCAGGGCGCCTCCTTCTTCGGCGACGCCTTCGTCTTCCTGGCCGCCTTCTCCTTCGCGTTCTACACCGTTTTCGGCAAGGAACTCGCCCGCCGCCACGACAGCATGACGGTGAACGCCTTCGGCTACAGCGCCGGAGCCCTGGCCGGCGCTCCCCTGCTGCTCTGGCAATCGGTGGATTTCAAGTACACCGAGGTTCCCTGGTCCGGCTGGTGGGCCCTCGCCTACATGGCCCTGCTCTCCTCCATCGCCTGCTACCTCATCTATTCCTACGCCCTGAACCACCTGCCAGCCTCCCGCGTCGCCGCGTTCTCCTACATCCAGCCCGTGGTGGCCGCCCTGGCCGGACTGCTCATCCTGCGCGAACCCATCACGCCCGGCGTCGCCACCGGCGGCCTGCTGGTCCTCAGCGGCGTGTGGCTCACCGGGAAGAGGTAACGCAGCATGGCCGGCTTCCTCAAACTCCTCCGGAACAACCGGAACTACCGCTGCACCTGGATGGGCCAGGTGGTCAGCGAAGTGGGCGACAACTTCAACAACATCGCTGTCTTCGCCCTGGTGATGGATCAAACCCACTCCGGCCTCGCCATCAGCGGAGTCATGCTGGCTCGCGCCGTCGGCATGATCACCGCCGGACCCGTCGCCGGTGTCGTGCTCGACCGTGTCGATCGCCGCAAGGCCATGATCGTCAGCGACCTCGTCCGCGCGGCCATCGCCATGTGCTTCCTCTTCTGCACCGGACAACGCAGCACCGGCCTGCTGATCTTCCTCAGTGCCCTGCTCATGTTCGCGTCGCCGTTCTTCACCAGCGGCCGCGCCTCCATCCTGCCCGTCATCGCCAGTAAAGCGGAGTTGCACACCGCCAACTCGCTCACCCAGACCACCCAGTGGACCTCCGTCGCCATCGGCGCCTTCCTGGGCGGCGCTACGGCCAAGGGCCTCGGTTACAACGTCGCCTTCGGCTTCAACGCCCTCTCGTTCCTGGTTTCGGCTGCCTGCATTTCCCTGCTCCGCGTCCCCTTCGGCGCCAGCTTCAAGGCCGAGCGCCGCGACATCAGCGAAGACCGCGTGGCGCGCCCCTGGCAGGAATACCGCGAAGGTCTCGCCTACATGGGCCGCACCCCGCTCATCCTCGCCATCGCCCTGGTCGGCGTCGGCTGGGCCACCGGCGGAGGAGCCGCACAGATCCTCTTCAGCCTCTTCGGCGAAGTCGTCTTCCAACGCGGAGCTGCCGGCATCGGCGAGGTCTGGGGTGCGGCGGGCATCGGCCTGATCGTGGGCGGAATCGTGGCCAACGTCTGGGGCAAGAAACTGCGGTTCGAGGCCTACAAGCGGCTGATCGTGGTCTGTTACATCATCCATGGCGGCGCCTACGTCCTGTTCAGCATCAGCCGCAGCTACGGCCTGGCCCTGTTCTTCATCGGACTATCGCGCGCCGCTGTCGCCGTGAGTTCCGTCATGAACTTCACCCAAATGCTGCGCCATGTGCCCGACGAATTCCGTGGCCGGGTCTTCTCGACCATGGAGTCGATGGTCTGGGCCACCATGATGATCTCGATGCTCGTCGCCGGCCTCGCCTCAGTTACCGTGGATCCGCGCATCATCGGCGTGGTTGCCGGCGTGCTCAGCACGACCACTGCGCTAGGCTGGGGTTGGGCGCAGGCTCGCGGATTGCTGCCGGAGCCGCCCTTGTCCGGCGTCAACCCTGAGGAAATCGAAGTTCACGGAGAAGCCAGTGTCTGAGCTGACAGGCAAAGTCATCCTGGTCACCGGAGCGGCCAAACGCATCGGCCGGTCCATCGCGCTCCGCCTGCACCGCGAAGGGGCTCGAGTGCTCATCCACTACGGCAACTCCAGGACCGAGGCCCAGGAAACTGCCGCCGAGTGCGGGAACGCCCCGCTGTTCCAAGCAGACCTGGAGAAGGTGGCCGAGATCGAACAGCTGTTCGCCTCGATCGAGCAACAGGTCGGCCGCCTGGACGGCCTCGTGAACAATGCAGCCCGCTTCACCAAGATTCCGGTGCTCGAGGTCTCCGAAGCCGACTGGGACTTCATCCATTCAGTCAATCTGAAGGCCTACTTCTTCTGCTCCCAACAGGCAGCCCTGTTGATGCAGCGCACAGCCGGAGGCCAGGGCCGCATCGTGAATATCAGTTCCATGGGCGCCTTTATGGTCTGGCCGGATCACGTCCACTACAGTGCGTCCAAGGCCGGTGTCGTGGCGCTCACGCGCGGCTTTGCGAAAGCACTGGCGCCCGGCATCAGTGTGAACTCCGTAGCTCCAGGCGTGATCCCCTTCCAGGAGAAGGACGATCCGGCGATCATCGCCCTCGCCAGATCGACGCCGGCCCGGCAACCCGGCACGGGCGAAGACATCGCCGATGCAGTCGTCTACTTCCTGAAAGCGTCCCGGTTCGTCACGGGACAGGTGCTCCAGGTGGACGGCGGCATGGGTCTGCGCTAGCCCAGGCGCTCTTTCGACAGCCCGACCAACTGGCAGACCGCCTCAACCGTATCCTCCAGATCCGCTGAAGTGCGGCCCAACTCTTCCGCCTCCGCGGCGCTCACCGCAGCGTCGCGAGCATTCACCCGCGTCGTTTCCCCAATCCGCTCCAGCGCTGAGCTCAACCGGCCCAGGCCATTCACCTGGTGCTCGCTGGCCATGTGTACCTCGGAAACGACACTCCGCAGCTTGTGCGAATCCTCGGCTATGGCCTTCATCGCGCTGTCGGCCGTGTGCACACGCTGAAACCCATCTTCCGCTCGCAGCCTCAACTCCTCAATCAGGCGCGCCGTCTCTTTCGCCGCGCTCGCACAGTTTTGCGCCAGGCTGCGGACCTCGTCGGCCACCACGGCAAAACCCAGCCCCGCCTGTCCGGCGCGGGCCGCTTCGACTGAAGCATTCAGCGCGAGGATGTTTGTCTCGAAGGCGATGTTGTCAATGAGCTTGAGGATCTTCGCAATCTGCCTGCTGGACGAGTGGATCCCCTCCATCGCCTTCAGCATTTCGTTCAGCGCCTGCTGAGCCTCGTTGGTGCGCTGGTCGGCGCGTTCGACAAACTCCGCTGCCAAGGCGGCATTCTTACGATTCTCGCCCGCAGCGCCGGTCACCTTTCCGTTTTCGCCGGCCGTTAGTTGCAGCGCTTCTTCCTGATTCGCCGCCCCGCTCGCCAATGTCTGGCTGGACTGTGCAATCCGCTGGCTGGCGGACACCACATGACCGGCTGATCCGCCCAGCCTGGCAATGACCCGCGCGAATCTCCGCCCCGCCCCACGCAACACGATCAGCCCTCCAATTCCGACCGCGATCGTAATGCCCACCACCACCCACACCGCCGTGGAACTGCGGGCCGCCGTGCCCCGCCCCGCTTCCGCCGTCGTTTCCATGAAGCTCCGCGCCGCCGCCTCCATCTTCGTCGCCGCCGCACCCGTAGTCAGCACCAGCGGCGCGATCGAATCCGTCGCAATCGTGTGCGCCGCTTCAAACTGCCCCGATGACGCCAACCGCCGGTACTCAGAGAACTGGGACCGGAACGTGTTCACCCCACTGCCCACCAATTCCAACTGGGCCGCCTGGTCTGGAGGAAGCACGCCTTTCAACTCCCGGATGTGCGAGTCGACCCCAGCGGCTGCCTCCACAAACTCTGCCCTGTGCTTCTCCACCATCCCCGACTCGTGACACCCGGAACACTGCCCCTTCTTGGGGGACTGGTCTTCCAGCAGCGCGATCACGATTCCAATCTGTGCCGAGTGCGAGGCCGACCGCATGCGCTGGAAGTCGGTCTGCAGGGCGGCAGCGAGTTCCATCCGCCGGGCGGTGATCCGAGTGGACTTGTCGAGTGCCGCGCTGAGCACGCGCAGGGAATAGAGGGAGAGGCAGCTTAGGGCAATTGTCGCCAGGACGAGCGCACCGGCGGAGCCCAGCAGCTTGGTCCGAAGATTCCAACTCGTTGACGAGTTCACACCGAGCCTATCGGCGCAGGCAAGGTGAACATGAGAAAACTTACGCTTCCGGCAGGCGCGTCTGCTGCTGGTCGGAATAGTAGCGGGCCAGCCGGCGGTGGAATTCGGTCTCGTCGTAGAGATCCTTCACCGCCAACCGGGCCTCCAGGGCCAGCATGACAGCCGCCACCAGCATGCAGCAGGCTCCGCCGATCCCGAACACGACTGGAACCCAGTAGACCCAGACCAGGGTGAAGGTCGAGGCCAGGCCGATGGCGACACTGGTGCAGACATAGTTCACGGCAGCGAGGTAGAGAAGGGTCAAGGCCCGTTGAATCAGGTTCAGGCGCCTTCCCTGGAGCTTAATCTCGCCTCTGTGGTGCTCAATCCGCTCTTCCCGCAGGGCCACATCGAGCATGCCCTGCGACATTTCATCCAATTGATGCGACAGCGATCGCATGCGGTCGACAATGCGCGCCAGCCTGTTGGATGTCGAGAGAATGAACGTACCGCAAGCTGAAAGCAACAAGGCCGGGGTGATCATGGCGGCCAGGACGTTCAGCGCCGTGCCCAGGTTCGTTACGTTCAATTGGATATGAGGCCACATACAAGTTTCCTCATTGTCTCAAGTTCGGCCTGCCTTCTCCGATACGGGTGGTGTGACGAGTCTGCTACACAACGCGAAACAGCTGCTGGAAACAGCCGCCGGATCCGTCGAAGCAGGCCTGGACACAGGGGACTGGACGGTCTTCATCGGCCCCCAGGGCGGCCTCCAGATGGTAGCGGGCGCGGATTACGCCTTGGCCAACCTGTCCGCCGACCGCGGAGCCAGCGCCGCCTGGCGCGTCAGCCGGCACTCCGGAACCGTACGGGTAGAAGGGTTGGCGGGCACCGACCATTGCGTACTGGAATCAAGACCCAGGACCGCCACCCTCCACCGCCTCCTAAGCGATGTCCGGCTGTATGAACTGGCGGCCTGATGGCCTGAATCAGACCTGCCCCAGATCCAGGCAAAACACGGGTCGAGCGAACTGGTGCAGGTGATTCCTAATTCAGGAAGTGCAGCGACCAGGGTTCGCCTGGAGGATTCGGGGGGAGCTTCCTCCGTCGAGGCTTGCAGCCGGCGGTAGAATAGAGAAGGAGACACCGTAGTGGACGCGTTGACAGAAAAGCTCGAAGCGAAGTTGCGGGAATGGAAACCTGAGACAGCGGCCCAGGTGCGGGCGCGCATCTCAGAGGTAATCGAACTCGCGGACCACGGCGTTCTCGACCTCCTGCGTTCGCGTTCTGTGGAGCAGGAAGTCCTGGATCTCCTCGATGCACCCGCATCCAGGTGAGATTTGGCTGGCGGACCTGGGGCTCGCCGCAAAAACGAGACCGGTCGTCATCGTTTCGCGTTACGACCCTGACGCTCCTAGGGCTCTCGTGCTCTACGTCCCGCTGACTACCCAGCAACGCCCTAGCTCCTACGAGGTACCGCTCCCACGCCTTTCCTACCTCGACCGGGAATCAGTCGCTAACGTGCAGGGCCTTGGGTCAATTCCGACGGTCCGGCTGGAGAGGAAACTCGGCAAGCTTTCCAAGGACGCATTTGCGAGAGTCAAAACGGCCCTTACGCATGCACTCGATTTGAATTCCTAGTGCATTCAACATGCAAGTTGTAGCTGGCTTCACCTTGACTGGTTCCTGGTGTTCGGGACCGCCAGTGTCCTCGTGATCGGAGCCGCTGCCGGAATCGCGGTACTGCTTCGAACAAACTCGTCCCGGCCGCAACCAGCGACCGCGGAGCCTACGGCAGCCCGATATCCCGCAGAAATCGCGCCGCTTCCTCCGGCGGAGTCGGATTGATGTAAAACCCCGTCCCCCACTCGAAGCCAGCCAGTTTCGTCAGTTTCGGAATGATCTCCACTCGTTTAGTTGGAGATGAGGCCGCACACGAGTTGCCTCATTGTCTCGCGCTCGGCCTCCCTTCTCCGATACGGGGGTGTGACGAGTCTGCGACACAACGCGAAACAGCTGCTGGATCTGTGGAAGCAGGCCTGGACACAGGGGACTGGACGGTCTTCATCGGCCCCTCGGGCGGTCTCCAGATGGTAGTGGGCGCAGATTGCGCCTTGGCCAACCTGTCCGACGACCGCGGAGCCGGCGCCGCCGGGTAAGCAATATCCGGCTGTGTGAGCTGGCGGCCTGAGGGAGAACCGGTGGTGGTTCCGTCGTCGAAGGGACCAACGGATGGCGGGGTGCGCGGTCGAGTTCGGCGGCTACGGAAAGTTGGGCAGTCACCATCAAGGGGATGGCCGGAGCGACCGATTATTCCGGTATGTACATCAATTCCTGGAATATTTTCCTCAGCACCCTGCTCCAGGAAATCGGCAACAAGCCTACGGGACTTGGCGAAAAGAAGAAGAGATTCCAGGAATTTGCAGAGGGGCTTGGTGTCTGCAATCGTGTGCCGCTGCTGCTGTATGCCTACGACGAATACCGGCGGCTGAGTGCGGTCGGCGATTCGTTCTCCTCCCGGCCAGTGGAAGTATCCTGCTATAGCATTCTGATCAGCAGCATACTGGAGGCTGGGATTAAACCGGACCAGGCCCAGGCTGTGGAGATCCTCAGCCGATCCCATCACAATTGCGGTCATGGGTCCGATGTGGAACCACCCGTCCGCCTCGCTGAGCAGGCGTTCAAGAACCAACCATATTCAACGGCTCTGTACGACGCCACGGCCGCATACAAGGAGACCTTGCGCCCGACAAGATCCTCGACTGCGCAGAATGTGAAGCGCAAACTGAGCTGGATCCTTTGGCACGACCCGAGGAACGTTGAGCGCAATTGCTACACCAGTCGAATGCAGTCAGACATCCACAACATGGCCTCCGAGACGGCGTTCCGGTGGCAATGGCTGCTTCGACACAGCACGACGGGGCTGAGCGGAGCCGGAGGCAAGTCCTGGCTGAAAGAGGGCCGCAAACGGCTGGCCCTGCTTGGCGAATCAGAGTTCCTCGCCCGCCTGGACGAGTGGATCACGGTTCCCGACCAGCGAGTGAAGATTACGCCCACTGGAAGTTGTTTTCTCCGGCTTCTGGTCTGGTATGGCAGCCTGCTCCACGAGGATCGGAGTCTGCCCATCCTCGTACGTTTGGCGAATGTCAGATGGCTCCATCCCGAACCGGCGACAAAGGTAATCTCGGCCCTCGCCTGGTTGCTGCGCACCTCCGGAACGGAGGGTTTCCGCCCGGAGATCGAAGCGATTTGTCGCGCATGGTCCACCGAAAGCATCGAGGTGGAGCGGCTGAAGACGATCCACTTTCCGATTCAGTCCCAGATGGATCAGAGTGCGGACCAGGAGGTGGCCCGTAGGACCAACGACCTGTTGGAAGAGCAGGCTGGACAGGCATTCAGCATGCTGAACACCATCGCCGCCCAAACTGGCGCACACGTCGACACGGTCCTGGAATATTGGAGAATCCGACAAGCGGTCACTCAGCGCGAAACCCCGGAAGACGTGCCCGTCCCAACCCAGGAATCAGCTGGCTCCGGCGAGAATTAGTCAGATCACCCGGCATCCTGCTCGCACCGCCTTCTACGGCAGCCCAATATCCCGCAGAAACCGCGCCGCTTCCTCCGGCGGAGTCGGATTGATGTAAAACCCCGTCCCCCACTCGAAACCAGCCAGCTTCGTCAGTTTCGGGATGATCTCCACATGCCAGTGGTAATGCTCCAGCGGACCCACCTGCAGCGGAGCCGTGTGGATAATCGCGTTGTACGGCGGCTGCTCCAGCGCCTTGTCCAGCTTCCGCAACACCGTCCGCATCACCCAGCCCAGGTTGTGGATCACCGGAGCCTCGGTCGTCGCATACCGCGAATTGTGCTTCCTGGGCACAATCCACAGCTCGAACGGAAACCGCGCCGCATACGGAGCCAGCACCAGGAAATGATCCGTCTCGAAGACGATCCGCTCCTGCGTCTGCAACTCCTGCTGCATGATGTCGCAGAAGATGCACCGCTCGCGGAACTGGAAGTACCGCAGCGACCCGTCCAATTCCTCCTGCACCCGGTTCGGCACTACCGGCAGCGCAATCAACTGGGAATGCGGATGCTCCAGCGAAGCCCCGGCCGCCGCTCCGTGATTCTTGAATGCCATCACATAACGCAGCCGCGGGTCCTTCTGCAAATCCACGATCCGGTCCCGGAAAGCAAAGAACAGGTCCGCGACCTGCTTCTCCGGCATCTCCGCCAGCGACGTCATGTGATCCGGCGACTCGATGATCACCTCATGCGCGCCCACCCCATTCATCCGGTCGTACAGCCCCTGCCCCTGCTTGTCCAGGTCACCTTCCACCCGTAGGGCCGGAAACTTGTTCGGCACCACGCGCAACGACCAGCCCGGCTCGTTCGGCCCGCCGGATCCGCGGTACGCCATGATTTCGGGCGGAGTGTTCTTCTCATGCCCGGGGCAGAAGGGGCAGTGGCGGCCACCTTGTGGGACCACCCGCTCCCTGGTGAAATCCGTGGGACGGCGGGCGCGGTCGGTGGCGATGATCACCCAGCGGCCGGTGATCGGGTCTTTGCGGAGGTCAGGCAACTCAGTGAAACCAGTTCTTCAACAGACTGAGCTATCAGAATACCGAATTTGAGCGGTGGAGGGACCACGAGTCGGGAATGTGCCGGATCTCGAATGGCTCGAAAAGCACCGTTACCAGGTCGAATCGGGCCTTCTCCTCCGGGATCCGCCAGCGCCGCAGCAGAAACCATGCCGCGCGGCGCAGCCTCTTTATCTTTTCTTCGCCAATCGCCCGCTCCGGATCGCCAAAATCGGCATTCCGCCTGGACTTCACTTCGACGAACACGAGGCGGTCTCCATCCCAGGCCAGGATGTCCACTTCCCCGCGCCGCGCCGGGTCCACCCAGTTGCGCTCCACCACCTGGAAACCCTTTGCCTGCAAATACCTGTGGGCCAAGTCCTCGGCCCGCCGCCCCCACGCCAGTTCCGGCTTCCAATGGCGCAGGCGCCACCGGTGGCGCAACCCGTCGCACAGCCGGTAGAACGGACTCAACAGCAAAGCGGCTATTTCAGGACTTCAAACTCGAACTCCATCACCTTGCCCCGCACCACGAAGCACAGATAGTGCTCCCAGAAGCGCCGGAACCGCGGGAAGGCGTTCACCAGCAACTCGAAGCCGAGATACCTCCACAGAGCAAGTAGCTTCACGCGCACTTTCTTCTCACGAAATCGCGCGGTGGAATAGTAGCCATAGCCGGCGTTGTCATCCCCGAAGTACCGGAATGAGAAGGAGTTCAGGTGCCACTTGTGGGTCGGATCGCAGAACGAGGAGAAATCCGTATAGTGCGGGGTCGCCAGGAACACCCGCCCGCCGGCGCGCACCAGCCGGTGAAACTCCTCCATCGTCTTCAGCACATCGCTGACATGTTCAATGACATGAATGGCTTGCAGCCCGTCGAATGAGCTGTCTTTGAACGGGTACGGAAAGTGATCCAGGTCGCACAGAACGTCGGCGCGGCTGCGCGCATTGCGGTCTATCCCAAGCGAGCCAGGCAACTTGTTGATGCCGCAGCCGACGTCCAGAATCAGCGGTCGAGTCACCTCAATAGTCTAGCCGCAAACCGCCTGGATGCACTCTTCCAGCACGTCCAGGGCGTAGTCGGCCTGCTCCTTGGTCAGCACCAGGGGAGGCGACAGGCGGATCGAATTCTGCCCCGCCCCCAGCACCAGGACGCCCCGCTCGAACGCCAGTTGCTCGATCCGGTTCCGCAGCTCAGGCGCCCGCTCCTTGTTGCCCTGGTCCTTCACCACCTCAAACGCCAACATCAGCCCCAGGCCGCGCACATCCCCGATCACCGGATACCGGCTCACCCACGTATCCATCCGCTGCCGCATATGTGCCCCGATTCCAGCCGAGTTTTCGATCAGCTCCTGCTCCAGCAGCTCAATCGTGGCCAGCGACGCCGCCACGCTCACCGGATTGCCGCCAAACGTCGACGCATGCGCGCCCGGCTTCCACTGCATGTATTGCGCCTTGGCTACCGTCGCGCTCAGCGGCAGCCCGCTGGCGATCCCCTTGGCCAGCGCCACGATGTCCGGCTCCAGCCCGAAGTGTTCGCTGGCAAACAGCTTCCCGGTGCGTCCCATGCCGCACTGCACCTCGTCAGCCACCAGCAGGATGCCGTGCCGGTCGCATACCGCGCGCAGTTCGTCGAAGAACTTCCTGGGCGGCACCACATAGCCGCCCTCGCCCTGCACCGGCTCGACGAACACCGCCGCTACTTCCTCCGCCGGCAGGATCGTCGGGAACAGTTGCTTCTCCAGCACTTGCACGCACTCCACCGCGCAGGTGTCGGGCTGCTTACCGTAGGCGCAGCGGTAGCAATAGGCGTAAGGGATGTGCGTCACTCCGCCCAACAGCGGAGCAAACCCCTTCTTCTGGACGCTCTTTGACCCCGTCAACGAAAGTGCGCCAATCGTCCGCCCATGGAAGCCCCCCAGGAACGCCACGAACTTGTCGCGGCCCGTGTGGTAGCGCGCCATCTTGAGAGCGGCTTCAATCGCCTCCGCGCCCGAATTGCCGAAGTACACCCTCTTCGGATCCGGCCCCGGAGCCAGCGCCGCCAGCTTTTCCGCCAGCTCCACCATGTTTTCGTAGTAGAAGTCCGTGCCCGACATGTGCAGGAACTTCTCAGCCTGCGCGCGCACCGCGGCGACTACCTTCGGGTGCGAATGCCCGGTCGCCACGACGGCAATGCCGGCGTTCATATCCAGGAACCGGTTGCCGTCGACATCCTCGACAATCGCCCCCTCTCCTCGCGCAATCACCAGCGGATAGCTGCGCGTATAGGAAGGAGAAAGCACTTTCTGGTCACGCTCAACCACCGCCCGGGCCTTCGGGCCAGGCAGGGGCGTGCGAAGCATGGGCAAATCCTGCCGCTCAGCGAGCTGCATGACGACCTCCTCAAATTGTTCGGAGCTGGAGTGATGGGACGAGGGGCTACACGGGGCGCAAGGCCCGGGCCGCCATTAGTCGCTGGCGAAGAGAGAGGGCCGGACGCTGGCAGGTGTGGCCTTCATAGGTCGATTCTACGCCAAATCCCCCAGATTGGATATCCCCGAAATCGTGTACCACTCCGCCGCCTGGATGAGTATGATTGTGAGATCCGAAACCCCGCTCAGACTGCGAAAGGATTGGCTATGGCCGAACTGTCCTACGAGTTGACGCCCGCTGAAGCAAAATCGAAGCTGGACGCCGGGGAGGCTGTTCTCATCGATGTGCGCGAACCAAACGAGCACCTGCTCTGCGCTATCGATGACGCGGAACTGATCCCCATGAACACGGTGCCCCAGCAGCTGCAGCACCTGGAGGAACTCGCCGACGAAAAGGTAGTCATCGTGTTCTGCCACCATGGCGTTCGCAGTCTGAACGTCGTCAACTGGCTCCGCCGTCAGGGTGTGGAGAATTGCACGTCGATGACGGGCGGCATTGACGCCTGGAGCGCGCAGATCGACCCGGGCGTGGCCCGCTACTAGCCAGGTCCATTCACGAAAGGAACCCATCCCGCATGGCGCTGAAGTTCTATACGAAACCCACTTGAACCACCTGCCGCAAGGCCAGGAGTTTCCTGACCGAACGCAGGATCGAGCCCGAGACCATCGATCTGAACAAAGGCCTGAGTGAAGCTGAGCTCGACAAGTTGATCGGCAAAGCCGACCACCTCCCGTTCCTCAACACTCGCAACGAGCTCTATCGCGAGATGAACATGAAAACCAACCCGCCCCCCCGGGCCGAGGCGATTCGCCTGATGTCGGCCAATCCGAACCTGATCAAACGCCCCCTGCTCGTCAGGGATGGCAGGATCCTCTTCGGCTTCGACGAGACCCAGTGGGGGGCGTTTTAGCGCGGAGTCAGTCAAACTGCGGGCGGAGCAGGAAATCCGCCCCAGTGCCCGCCGCCCGGTCCCCGCTAGTTCGCCAGTCCGGCGAAAGCCAGCTCGGCCGGAGGTATATGGAGCCCGGCGCCAAGGGCTGGCGTAAACCTGCCTGCAGGTTTGCCGGCCGACAGCACCGTCGACTGGATCAACTCAGCGGTCATCGAATCCACGATCGGAGCGAATCGGTCGCTGTAGGAGTCGCTCTTAAAGCGCATGATCTGTATATCGCACCCATACTTGGGCTCAAAATACTTGGGGATCACTTCGCCGCGGTACTCCAGTGGACGTCCGCCGATTCGGCCCAGGATATGAGCCGAGTGATTCCGTGTAGTGGCCGTCGCGATTCCGATCGCGCCGCCAAGCAGGCGCCCCCAAGCCCATACCCCCAAGGCCAGGCGGACAGCCTCCGCCGTCCCCCTCATCTGCTCGGACAGAACCCACCCGCCAACTTCCACCACCATGGCGCCGGAAGTTTGCGCGAAAAGCATCTCTGCCTCCACTGCGGATCGCAGTTTTGCTCCACGATCCGGACACGCCGCCAGCTTGGTTCGGCTGACAATCAGATTCTCAAACTTCGGCTGGCGAGGGTGGACAAGCATGCGCACGCATCCTTCCACTCTGCCGGTCGCGCCGAGAGCCACTAAATGCCATGCGAGTGAATCGAATGCAGAGGCGTCGCGCCCGTCCGGAGTAAGCTGGGATGCCTGCAGCGCACCTTCTTCCATCGCAATCCGCCCTCGTAGCCGCTGCACTTCGCCTAACATTCGCTGGTAGTCCTCGGGACTGGTCGCGATTCTCCCGAATGAACCGGGGATTCCGGTCGATTCGGGCGCAAGTACCACGTGCCGTCTACCTGCGCTCGTGCGGTCCTGGCATGGAAGTCTCATCGATTCATCCTCTTGCGTTTCTACTTGGTCATATCGCGCGAACTGTCATCCCAGCACCGCAAACGCGGGCCGGCGACATCGAAAGCTGCTAGGCATGACCGCCCGAATGCTTTTTAGCTTCGGGTGAAACTTCGAGGACTCTTTCGTGAGCCCTCCCAGTAGATCAGAACTCGCAGGATTGTGAAAGCGAATGTTGCGGCCGGAACTCTTTCCAATCTGCGAATATGATCTGTCGCCTGCAGCGGTGATCGTCGGATTGGCCGAATTCCGTTAGCCTCGAGAAATCGGGGACTTATTCAACCGGAACGCAGGCAGTTGATAGTAATCAATGACTTACGAAGATGAGCGTTGGATTCTTGGGCACACAAATAGCGAAAGTACGCCATTACTGAGAGGGATTCAGGCGGGGAATAGGTAAAGTTCAGGCGCCGTGGTGTAAGGGTTCGTAGGGTACTACCCGGCGAACAAAAAAAATCCGACAGGGGTAGCCACTCCCCTGTCGGTTCATTAATAAACGAATTACTGGTCGGCCGGTTGCCGGCTCGATCCGGGTGCGCAACGCCTGCGAGAGGCGCTATGCTCTATTCCGCCGCCGGCGCATGACGCCGAACGCCACGAAACCCGCGCCAAGTAACGTCAGAAGCCCGGTGGAAGGTTCCGGAATCGCGGTCGCGTTGATAGTGGCGCTGTAACTGGCCACCACACTGCCGCCCGCGGTAACGGTCGCAAGGACAGACTGGTACGGCTGCCCGAGGAACTCCGCGCCAAAAACCCCGTTGAAGGCGTAGTCGTTCAGGCCCGTGTCAAGGTTCCGCATAAAGCCCCGAACCGAGAAGTTCGCGTTCGAGGACAATCCGCTGGTCGAATCGAAGAAGTTGGAGAGGCTGTATGGCGACTGGAAGGGTGCTGGCGCCGACGGAGTGCATGTCTGGCCATTTGCGGGAGCCGTCGTACAATCTGCCGACCCGTACGCACCAATGTCGATAAACGTCAGGTCCAAGGCGTACCGAAATGCGCCATTGGTGAACGTCAGCCAGTTCAGGACGAAAATCGGTACTCCGGCCGGTTGTGGCGGCACGATACCACCCGCCACGGTGCGGTCGACGATGGCGCCCTGGTCACCAAATACCAATGGCGAGAAGGCTCCGGCCCCTGGCCCGGTGGCAACCACCTGCCCGGTGCCATCCACCGCTGCACCGGGTACGAACGGCGCGAAGTCGATGGTGGTTTGTGTGACCTCAGCCGTGCCTCCAAGACTGATGGTTCCGTAAATCGGTATGGCCTGCGCCATTCCTGCCGTAACTACCAGGAAAGCTGCCAGTTGCATCATTAGTTGCGCAGGCGTTGATTTAGTCAATAGCCTCATGTTTATTCCCCTCCTATTTGCCGCGAATAAAAGCGCTCTCAGAAACTTCCCAAGAAACTTCCGGGCGCAGTTACTACTGCCCGAATATACCCGAGAAAACACTTATTATCAATAGTTAATCTAATTAGTTTTATGCTAGGGTCGCCAGCCCAAATCTGGCCGGGCCCGGAGTGCCTGTCTCACCCTGCTCCGAGCTCAATAACTGGCGCCGGCGGCAAACACAGGAAAAGATAGCTCACAGGCCTAGAGAGGCACTTTAGACCCGCCCTCTCATATCTCCAAGCTGTGACACTAATGAAGTTAAGGCTTTTTTGAGGGCTTTCAACAACCAATTTTCTACCCATCGCTTCTTCGGCTGTAGTCTGGGAAAAACCTCATCCGGGCGGCCCGAAAATCTGCTACGAGTCAACTCGGTCTCGTTTTGCCCACCCTCTCTCTTTCGCAACGTACCCAGATACGCTCGCGCTTCCCAGCGCGGATGGCCACAAAAATGCTCCAGGCCTCTTCACCCCTCAGCCCCCCAAAAGTCGAGCCTGCTCCAGCCCGGCCCGATCCGTGATAAACCTATTCCTGTGATTTCCCGCCGCCGCCTCGCCTTAGCCGCCGCACTACCGGCCCTCATGAAGACTCAAGCGCAAACCCAACCTCCTTACAAAGGACCCCTCGCCAGGTTCTCCGGCCAGGTGAAAGATTCCGATTTCGACTCCCTGGAGTACTCGCTCCTTCGTTATAAGGAGATGCCGCGCCGCCTCGGCTTTCAGGCCACTGATCGCAAATCCGCCGAAGCATGGCAGAAGAAGCTGCGCGCTAAAGTCACGGAACTCGTCGGCGGCTTCCCCCAGCAGCGCACTCCCCTCCAGCCACGCATCCTCGAGACCAAAGACTTTCCGGGCTACACGCGCGAAACCGTCATCTTCACCTCCCGCCCGGGCCTCGAGGTCTTCGGTTACCTCATGATCCCCAAGGGCAAGGTGAAGCCCATGCCCGCCGTCATCAGCATCCCGGGCCACGGCTTCGGCGTGAACGACATCTCCGGCATCGACGACAAGGGCAATGAGCGGACGGTCAAAGGGCCCTATTCTTATGACTACGCCCTGCAGATCGTGGAAAATGGCATGGCCGCTCTGGCCATCGAACCCCTCGGCTTCGGCTGCCGCCGCGACGCCGCCGCCCGCTCCAAGAATGGCGGAACGTCCTCCTGCCAGCCCTCGGCCGGCGCCGCGCTGCTCTTCGGCGAGACCATGGTCGGCTGGCGTGTCTGGGACATCATCCGCTCAGTCGACTACCTCGAAACCCGCAAGGAATTCGACCCCAAGCGCATCGGCCTCATGGGGATCTCCGGCGGCGGCACCTGCACCGTCTTCGGAGCCGCTCTCGAGCCCCGCATCAGCGCCGCCTTCGTCAGCGGCTACCTCAACACCTTCCGCGACTCCATCCTCAGCCTCTCCCACTGCATCGACAACTACGTCCCCGGCATCCTCCAGTGGTGCGAGCAGTACGACGTCGCCGGCCTCATCGCGCCCCGCCCGCTCTTCTGCGAATCAGGCGTGAAGGATCCCATCTTCCCCATCAACGCCTTCAAGGAGTCCTTCGCCAACGTCAGCAAAGTCTATGAAGCCTTCGGTGCCCAGGACCGCATCGGCCACGAGATCCATCCCGGCGCCCATGTCTTCTCCGGCAAGCAGGGCCTGCCCTTCCTCGCCAAACACCTCAAAGCGTAGCCGCTATCTCCACAAAGGCGCGGCCGTCCAAAGCCGCGCCAGCCTCTCGCCCCGCATGGCCCTATACTGAATCCCATGCGGATGCTTCTCCTGACCCTCGCGGCCGCCGCCGCCCTCACGGCCCAAACCCATCCCACCGCCGACTTCAAAACCAGTGCGGGCCCCCTCAGGCTCACCGTCATCAAACACGCCAGTTTCATGCTCGAAGCCGGTGGGCAGGTTGTGCACGTCGACCCCACCAGCCCCGGCAACTACACCGGCCTCCCCCAGGCCGACCTCATCCTCGTCACCGACATTCACGGCGATCACAACGATCCGAAGGCCCTCGCCGCCGTCCGCAAGTCCTCCGCCAAGGTGATCGCCCCGAAGGCCGTCGCCGAGAAGCTCGAAGGCACGCAGGTCCTCGCCAACGGGGAAACCACCAAAGTGGGAGCCTGGACCATCGAAGCCGTTCCCATGTACAACCTCCAGCGCGGCCCCGCCGAAGGCAAGCTCTTCCACGACAAGGGCCGCGGCAACGGCTACATCGTCACCTACGGCGGCTTCCGCCTCTACATCTCCGGCGACACCGAGGGCATCCCCGAGATGCGCGCGCTCAAGAACATCGACCTCGCTTTGGTCTGCATGAACCTGCCTTACACCATGACGCCCGAAGAGGCGGCCGACGCCGTCAAAGCCTTCAAGCCAAAGGTCGCCATCCCATACCACTACCGCGAATCGGACCTCTCGCTGTTCGAGAAAGGCCTTGCCGGCAGCGGCGTCCAGGTGAAGCTGCTCGACTGGTACAAGTAAACCGCCGGAACTCGTGCTAGCCTGAACCAAATCCATCTGGGAGGACACCCCCGTGTCCACTGCTCTGGCACCGGTTCAAGCAAATCAACGCTTCGCCCTCGTCGACGCCCTGCGCGGCCTGGCCGTCCTTGGCATCCTCGCGATGAACATTGTGGGCTTCGCGTTCCACCCCACCGTCTATAGCGACCCCACAGTGGCCGGCGGCTCGACCGGCGCCAATCTGTGGACCTTCCTCGTGGCCGGCGTCGTCTTCGACGGCAAGATGCGCGGCATCTTCACCCTGCTCTTCGGAGCCGGCGTCTACCTCTTGACCACTCGCGGCGAACAGCGCGGCGGCGGCGGCTTCGTGGCCGACATCTACTACCGGCGCACCCTCTGGCTGCTGCTGTTCGGCATTGCCCACGCTTACCTGCTGTGGTTCGGCGAGGTCCTCTATCCCTACGCCTTGCTGGGCCTGGTGCTCTACCCGTTCCGCCGCATGTCCGCCCGTGGCCTCATCTGGCTGTGGGCCCTGCAGGTCGTCTTCATGATCGCCTCCGGCATCTACGACGCCCGCGACCTCACCGAAAAGCACGACATCGCCGTCGCCGCCACGCCCCTCAAGAAGGCGGGCAAGACCCTCACGGAAGACCAGGAAAAAGCAATCTCCACGTGGGAGGAGCGGGCCAAACACGACAAACCCGACGCCGCGGCCATCCGGAAATACACGACCCTCAATACCACCGGCTTCGTCAACTCAGTGAGGGCGCGTATGCCCATCGTCCTCTGGTGGCACAGCCTGACCATGTACTCGCCCATGCAATACGACCTCTTCGCCATGATGCTGCTGGGCATGGCCTTCGTCAAAACCGGGGTCCTCACCGGCGAGCGCTCCACGGCCTTCTACTGGAAAATGATCGCCGCCGGCTACGGCATCGGCCTGCCCCTCACCTATGCCCAACTGCGCCTGCAGGTCGATGGCGGCTTCTCCATCCTCGCCAACGCCTGGGCCGGCGCCTGGTACGAACCTGCCCGCATCGCGGTCTGCCTGGGCCACGTTGCGCTCATCGTTCTCGTCCTGAAGCAAGCCCGGTTCTCCGCCCTCCGCCGCGTCTTCGCCGCCACCGGCCAGATGGCCCTCACCAACTACCTCATGCAGAGCATCCTCTGCACCCTCTTCTTCAATGTCCTCGGCTTCCACAGCCAGCTCCAGCGCTATCAGGTCTATTACGTGGTCGCCGCCATCTGGCTGGCCGAACTCGCCTGGAGCCCCCTCTGGCTCCGCCACTTCCAGTTCGGCCCGTTTGAGTGGGCCTGGCGCTCCCTTACTTACTGGCAAAGACAACCGATGCGCCTGCAATCGGTTACATTTGAGCCTGAAATTGAGCCTCGCGAACCGATGCCTGCTGGGTCCTAGGTGTAGTAAAATAAACTTGAAAACAGGATTCATAGGTCCTAATTCGGCCCAAGGAGATTTACATGGCTCTCGTTTCAATGCGCCAGCTTCTCGACGAAGCGGCTAAAGGCGGCTACGGCATTGGCGCCTTTAACGTCAACAACATGGAGCAGATTCAGTCCATCATGGAGGCGGCTCGCGAAACGAAGTCGCCCGTGATCGTCCAGGCTTCCCGCGGCGCCCGCGCTTACTCGCAGGATCGCTTTCTGTATCACCTGATGCTCGCCGCCACCGAAATCTATCCCGAGATTCCGACCGTTCTTCACCTCGACCACGGCAACAGCCCCGCCACCTGCATTTCCGCCATCGACATGGGCTTCACGTCCGTGATGATGGACGGCTCGCTGATGGAAGACGGCAAGACCCCCTCCTCCTTCGAGCACAACGTTGCGGTCACCAAGGAAGTCGTCGAGTACGCCCATGCCCGCGGCGTCACGGTGGAAGCCGAAATCGGCTGCCTCGGCGGTATTGAAGACGGCCACGGCTCCGGCGGCTCCGGTCTCGATCACGTCACCGATCCGGCCCAGGCGGAAGATTTCGTCAAGGCCACCGGCTGCGACGCCCTCGCCATCGCCATCGGCACCTCCCACGGCGCCTACAAGTTCACCCGCAAGCCCGACGGCGACGTCCTCAAGATGGACATCCTCATCGAGATCCACAAGCGCCTGCCCACCACCCACCTGGTGATGCACGGCTCTTCGTCGGTTCCGAAGGAACTCATCGACATCATCAACCAGTACGGCGGCAAGATGAAGACCACCTTCGGCGTCCCCGTCGAAGAGATCCAGCTCGGCATCAAGAACGGCGTCCGCAAGGTCAATGTCGACACCGACAACCGCCTCGCCATCACCGGCGCCATCCGCAAGGTCTTCGTCGAAACCCCCGAGAAGTTCGACCCCCGCGACTACCTCAAGCCCGCGCGCGAAGCCATGAAGAAGGTTGTGGCGGAACGCATGGTCCAGTTCGGCCAGGCCGGTCACGCTGGCGACTACACCTCCATCCCGCTCTCCGAGATGGCCGAGATGTACAAGAAGCAGCTCGTCAACGCATAGTTCGTTCCTCGGGGCCACCCCCCGGAAACACAACAGGGCGCGGATCACTCCGCGCCCTGTTCGTCTTTAAGGAGCCCAGCCGGCCGCCTTACAACGGCAACTGCTCGACTATCTCGATATCGAAGCCTTCCAGACCCACCACCTTGCGCGGATGATTCGTCAGCAGCCGGATCCGCTTCAAACCAAGATCCGCCAGGATCTGCGCGCCGAAGCCCGTCTCGTGCTGTAGCAGCTTCTGCCCCGCCGGCGTCGCGTAATGCATGTACGCCCGGGTGTGCGAGATCAGCCTCGGCAGTCCGCCGGACGGGTCTGGATCGATCTGCCGGATCCCCGGCCCGGTCTGGTGCAGGTACACCAGTACGCCCGCGCCCTCAGCCACAATCCGCTCCAGCGAAGCTCGCAGGATCCGGTGGCAATCGCATTCCGTTGAATGGAACACGTCGCCGTAAGTGCACCGCGAATGCATCCGCACCAGCGCACCAGAGGCCTTCTCCGGATCTCCATACACCAGCGCCAAGTGGGTCTCCGGATCGATCGTAGACGTGTAGGAGATGGTCCGGAACTGCCCCAGATCCATCGTCAGTGTCCCTTCGGCCGACCGCCGCATGATCCGCTCGTGCTCCATCCTGTACCGGATCATGTCCGCCACCGAGATCAGCAGCAACCCGTGCTTCTTACAGAACTCCACCAATTGCGGGACCCGCGACATCGTCCCGTCGTCGTTCATGATTTCGCAGATCACGCCGCCCGGCCGCATGCCCGCCAGCCGCGCCAGGTCCACCGCCGCCTCCGTTTGCCCGGAGCGTACCAGCACGCCGCCTTCCCTGGCCCGCAGCGGGAACATGTGGCCCGGCCGCGCCAGGTCCGACGGCAGCGAACCGGGATCGATCGCCACCTGGATGGTCTTCGCCCGGTCGGCCGCCGAAATGCCGGTACTCACACCCTCAGCCGCGTCAATCGCTTCGCAGAATGCCGTCCCGAACTGTGAGGTGTTCTTCTGCGACATCATCGGCAGCGCCAGGCGGTCACAGATCTCCGGCGCCAGCGCCAGACACACCAGCCCGCGCCCGTGCACGGCCATGAAGTTGATGGCTTCCGGAGTGGCAAACTCCGCGGCGAGTGTCAGATCTCCTTCGTTTTCACGGTCTTCGTCATCGACGACAACCAGCATCCGGCCCTGGCGAAAGGCCTCCAGGGCCTGCGGAATCGTGGCAAAAGGCATAAGGTCCTACCCCTTCATTATGAGCGAAGACGGGCGTTTCGCCCTAACCCGGTGCCGGCTGTGTAAGCTCTGTCAAAATCAGACAACTGGATCAACTTAGCTGGTTCCCAACGCCCGCGCCGGGTGTATACTTGGGCCGTCTCAAGGAGACTTATGCCATGTTCGCTGAAGGGAATCCCGAGGTTTTAGTAGTGGGCGCCGGCCCCGTCGGACTGCTGGCGGCCCTGGATTTGGCCAAACAAGGCATTTCAGTCGAGATTGTCGACTCCGGCGTGTGGGCCTGCAAACACAGCTACGCCCTGGCGCTCTACCCCCAAACCCTGCATCTGCTGCGGGAACTGGGCGTGCTCGACCGCGTCATGGGCAGCGCCTACGCCGTCCGGACCCTCGCGCTCTATGATCGCGACGGCCTCCACGCCAAGGTCCGCCTGGGCGATCCCGGCGATCCGCTCGGCTGTCTGGCCGTGGTCCGCCAGGACGTGATCGAGGACATGTTTGAACACGCCCTGCGTGAAGCGGGCGCCGCGGTTCACTGGCGCCATGACATCTCCGCCCTGCAGCCGGCGCCCAACCACGTCACAGCCACGGTCGATCGGCTGGAACGTGAATCGCGCGGCTATGTGGTCGCCCACAATGAGTGGGTGGTCGGCCGCCGCTGGGACATCCAGGTCCCGTTTGTGATCGGCGCCGATGGTTACAACTCCCGCGTGCGGCGCACCCTCAACATTGAGTACCCCGAGGTCGCGCCCGCTCAATACTACGGTGTCTTCGAATTCGAGACCGACGCCAAACTGGGCGACGAAGCCCGCGTGGTTTTCGGCGACGGCACCAGCGACGTACTCTGGCCGCTGCCCGGCGGCCTCTGCCGCTGGAGCTTCCAGCTCACCGACTACCACGACACTGTCGCCGAAGAGATGAAAGACCGGCTGCTGCGCTCCGGCTTCGGCTACTTCCCCACGGAACGCCCCAAGGACCGCACCGAAGGCTCGCCCAACAAATACCCCGCCGTCCTCGACGAAAAGCACCTCACGGACCTCATCGCCGCCCGCGCCCCCTGGTTCCAGTCCTCCATCGGCCGCATCCACTGGCGCACCGTCGTCCGTTTTGAACGCCGCCTGGCCGCCAGCTTCGGCCAGAACCGCATGTGGCTGGCCGGCGACGCCGCCCACCTCGCGGGCCCCGTGGCCATCCAGAGCATGAATATCGGCTTCTTTGAGGCGCATGAACTCGCCACCGCCGTGGCCGGCATCCTGCGCGGCCAGGGCACGCTGGCCGATCTCGACGCCTGCGGAGACCGCTGGCACTCGGAATGGCGCCGCCTGCACGGACTCGAAGCGCACCTCGAGCCGACGCCCGAGACGGATCCCTGGGTCGCTGAACACGCAGCCGACCTGCCCGCCTGCCTGCCCGGCTTTGGAGCGGAATCCGCTCGCCTGGCCGCCCAGTTGGGGTTGTTTTCTCCCCCGGTACTGAGCAAAACTGCGGTACCTTAGGCGGTATGTCATTTGCAGGCAGGGCCGTGCGATTGGTGGTAATCGCCACGCTCTCCTATCAGTTAGCCCAGACCGTTGACTCCGCCCACTTTCAATTCGGCGGACCCGCCAGGCCGTTTGACTTCCGTTCCGGCACACTACAGGTAGCCGAGGCCGCGCTGCCCGCCGCCCAGGCCGGCATCCGCGAAGGCGATACGATCCTGGCCCTGAATGGCCGCCCCCTGCGGCAGCGGACCCAGGTGGATGAGTACCTGCGCACCGTTCCGTCCGGCGCGTCGCTGCGCGTCACCTACTCACACCCTGGCCAGTCCCCTCAGGAGGCCGCCATCACCCTCGCGCCGGCCGTCGGCGCCGCCCGCTCCAGGTCCGAACAGCTCATGTCGCTGTTCATGGAGTTCGTCACCCGCTGGTTCTGCCTCGCCCTGGGTCTCTTCGTGGTCATCATGCGGCCCACTGACCCGCTCGCCTGGCTCGTCCTCGCCATGATGCTCAGTTTCTGCAATCTGGAATCCAGCGCCGGCAACCTGGCCGACGGCTGGCCCCAGCCGTTTCGAGCACTCGGCGTCTGGTATTCCACTTTTCTCCAACGCAGTTGGCCCCTCTGGATGCTGCTGTTCGGCCTCTACTTCCCCGATCCCTCCAGAAAGCCCCGCAAGGTCGCCTGGACCCGCTGGGCGCTGGGCCTGCCCATCTTCCTGTTCGCCCTGGTCAATTCACTCCTGCGGGCCTGGGAGCATTCCAGCCGCCCTGTTCCGCCCGGTCTTCAGGCGCTCGTCGAAAACGCCGGTTCCGTCGTCAACCTCCTGGGCTTCGTGGCCATCGGCATCTTCTTCATGTGCCTCCAGCTCAAGCGCTACTCTGAGCCCGACCCCGATGCCCGCCGCCGCCTCAAGCTCCTGTTCTGGGGCGCCAACGTCAGCCTCAGCCCCATCTTCGCGCTCATCGTCTACACCTCCATCGCTCACGTGTCCGTAGGCTCCATCAACCCGGTCGTCCTGGCGGCCGTGGTTCTGATGCTCTTCCTCTTTCCCGCCACCCTGGCCTACGTCCTGGTGGTGGAGAAGGCGATGGATGTGCGTGTCGTACTGCGCCAGGGCCTGCAGTACGCCCTGGCCCAGCGCGCCATGCGCATCCTGCTCGGCTTCCTGATCATGGGCATCGTCTACTTTACGTTCGAGACGCTCAACGACCCCAAGACGCACAGGCCCATGCGGCTCCAGGCCATCGCATTGTGCGCGACCGCCATCATCCTCCTCCAGCGGGGCTCCGGCAAAGCCGCGCAGTGGATCGACCGCCGCTTCTTTCGCGAACAGGTCGAAACCGAGCAGGTCCTCGTGAAACTCGGCGAGGAGGTCCGCAGCATTACCGATCCGATAGAACTGAAACAGCGCGTCTGCCGGCGCATCTCCGAATCGCTGCACGTCCCTCGCGTGGAGATTACCGCCAATGGACCCGGCCCAACCCACGAAATCGCCTTCCCCCTCACCGCCGGAGCCACCCAACTCGGCCACCTCGTTCTGGGGCCAAAACTGAGCGAGGAGCCCTACTCCGGCAGCGACCGCCGCCTGCTCCAGACCGTCGCGTCCCAGACGGCCCTAGCACTCGAGAACGCCCGCCTCACCTCCGCGGTCGCCAGCGAGGCCGCCCAGCGCGAGCGCATCCACCGCGAACTCGAGATCGCCCGCGAGGTCCAGGAGCGCCTCTTCCCCCACCATCCCCCGGTCGTCGCCGGCCTGGACTATGCCGGCCGCTGCCGCCCCGCCCAGTCCATCGGAGGCGACTACTACGACTTCTTCCTCACCTCGGAAGGCCGCCTCATCGTCGCCCTCGGCGATATCTGCGGCAAAGGCGTGCCCGCCGCTCTGCTCATGGCCAGCCTGCAGGCCTCCCTGCGCGGCCTCTGCGCCGGCGGCGTCAACGACCTCGGCGAGATCATGGGCCATCTGAACCGGCTCGTCTTCGACGCCACCCCGCGCAACCGCTTTGCGACTCTCTGGTGCGCCGTCTACGACCCCCAAACCCGCATCCTGCGCCACTCCAGCGCCGGCCACGGCGATGCCCTGGTGCTGCGTTCCTCGGGCGCGACCGAAAAGGCCGGCGTCCGCGGCCTCGCCCTGGGACTCACCCGCACGGCCCGCTACTCCTGCGGCGACCTCCAGCTCCAATCCGGCGACCTGGTGGCCGTCTGCACGGATGGCGTGACGGAAGCGCACAACCCGGACCGCGAGGAGTTCGGAGACGAACGCTGGCAGGCTTCGCTTCAGGCGGCAGCCGCGCTGGCGCCGGCCTCAATCCTCGACAGGATCATCCAGCAGGTCGACACCTTCGCCGCCGGAGCCGAACAGCACGACGACATCACCGTGATGGCGCTGCGGGTCCAATCGTGATCTTCCGCCAGTGCGCCGACGATGGCAGCTTGTCGCCCACCAGCGTGTGCTGGAACAGCCGGATCACCGTCTTCGGGCCGCCGGCGGGCAGAGCCTGGGTGACCGTCTGCATCGCCGGACCCTCGATCAGCTTGCTCAACAGCCGCTGGTTGTTGGCATAGATCTCCAGCCGCCAGGCCCGGTTCTCCTCCGCCCCGACCTCCAGCTTCATCACCTTGCCGCCCCGCAGGTCGGCCGTCGTGGAAAGCACTACCCCTCGAACCTCATCCCTCGGCCACGTCACCAGGACATCGTTGTCCAGGTAAGTGATTCCTCGAATTCCACCCAGCCCGCCGCCCGCGCCCCCAAAACCGGCCCGCTCCAACTGCCAGCGCGGATCCCAATAACGCGTCAGATCCTCCAGGCTGAAGAGCTCCGGCTTGACCTCCGGCACGGCGAGCGGTTGCCGCGCGATGTTCATGATTCTAAGCGCGATCCCGGAAATCCGCTCGTCCACCGGCGGATCGAAGGTCAACGGGCCCATCTTGTTGCCGGCGACCCGGTTCAGCAGCTTCTCCACCAGCAGCGGAGGCAGCCCCTTCATGCCGCGCAGGGCGCCCACCACGGCTCCGGCGCTGGCCGCATTGCAGTCGGCATCGGTGAAATCGGCCGCCGCAACGGCCAGGTTGACCGTCTTCAGGAAGTCGCCTTCCCCGAAATAGACGCTCAGCGCCACCAGCGCGCCATTGGCCACGGCGTTGTTCGTGGCCGGATACTCAATGTGCCAGCGCTCTTCCAACTCGTTCGCGATCTCTCGTGGATTCCGGCCCGCCTTGGCCATCGCCAGAAAGTGGTCCAGGGCCTTCCGGTATGGCGAGCGCGGATCAATGAACCCCGCCGCCTTCTCCACAACCTGCTTCGGATCCGTCTCCGAATAGGCCAGGGAGACCATCGCCGCCACAAACACGCCCCCCTCTACAGCCTCCGCCCAGCCGTTGATCCGGCCGTAGTACCGCGCCAACCGTGCCGCCAGCGCCGGATTCCCCGGAGCCAGCATCCCGTAGATGTCCGCGGAAAACTGGGGCCCGATGGTGAACCACAGACGGTTGTACCGCGGGTGGCCCGTATCCGGAGGCTGAATCCCCCGCTGCATCAGCAGCCTGGCCTGCTCGGAGGAGCCCCACGACCCCGCATTGTCTTCCTTCCACTGCGCGCCCAACTGCTGGATCGTCAGCCGCGGGCCATACTTCTCGAACGCCCGCAAAGCGACTATCTCGTAGTAGTAGTCATCGTCCACCGGAGCAGGTCCGCGGAATGTGGCCGGCAGGTCGGAGATCCACTGCACCGAGGCGGGCTTGTGCTCGAAGGGGAAACCCATGTTCGCCCCCAGGATCTGGGCCGTAAATGCCGCCCGTGTGCGGTCTTCCACGGATTGGGCATACAGCGAACAAGAGAGGAACAGAAGGAGGACAGCGCGCATACAAGCCTGGATCCATGCTACTATGCGGAAAGACCAGCCCACACACTTCGCGGAGAGGTGGCTGAGTGGTCGAAAGCAGCGGTTTGCTAAACCGTCGTAGGGTGTAAAGCTCTACCGAGAGTTCGAATCTCTCCCTCTCCGCCAGTTCCACTTCCACATCTGCCCCGGGCACAACTGCCCATGCGATTCCCATGCCCCTCCAGGTAGAATCGAAGTCGATGCTGTGGCAATTGGTTGGCGGAGTTCGCGGCCTACTCATGCTTGCCGGTCTCGCGGCCGCCGGGACCCTCATTCCCTGGAAGTTCGGGTTTATGTTCCTCGACCCGGCGATCATCCTGCCTTACACCGCGATCGCGATCCTCTTCGCTTCCAACTTCGTCGCCGGAGGCGTAGTGGGCCAGGATGACCTGGCCACCATCCGCGGGATCACCTTCGGCGGCGCCTTGTACGGCTGGCTGTGCTGGGTGCTCATTCTGGGCACGGCGTTTGCCGCCCTCGCCTCGTTCCGCGACCGGATGGTATTGCCGCCCTCGGGCATGCTCGCCGCCCTGGCGCTGTTCACCGTCTGCGTCGCCTGGCTCAGCGCCTGCCTGGCCGCCCTGGTCTCCGTCCAGGTCTTTACGGCCAAGGCCGCCCGCGACCTGATGCGCATGGGCTTCTTCTTTGTCGTGCTGCTGATGCTGATCGGTTCGAGATTCCTCCCCGCGGCCTGGCGGACGTCCTCGGCCAAGCTCCTGACCGGCGAACAGCTCCCCCTCCTGCTGTGCGCCATCGGCCCGGTGCTCGCCGTCCTGGGCGTCCTGGCCCTGCGCCGGATCCCCACACTGCTGGCCGATCGTCATCTCGGGCTGTCTATTACGGGCGAATAACCGGCGCGCCTCCGCTAAATCTTCCGAAATAGCGAAGCAAAGTCGAAGACTCCTCTCAAGCCGATTCCCGGTCCAGCCGATAGGACGGGGGTGAGTGTCGATTCCGTACTTCCACTGACCGCCGACGCGGAAGAGATCAAATTCGTGCCGCCGGTGCCCGAGACCATGGATGACCTGGGTCTCTCGCAGTCGATGGTCGAGCAGATGATCCTGAAGACCCTCTACTTCCGGGGGGATTCTTCGGGCCGCCTGCTCGCCAGCTCGATGGGCCTGAATTTCAGCGTCATCGGCCCCCTGATCGAGGCGATGAAGCGCCAGCACCTGCTGATGGCTAAAAGCAGCCTGGGCATCGGCGACATCAGCTCGACCTTCGCCCTGACGGAAGCCGCGCGCGAACTCACCCGCGAGTACATGGAGTCCAACTCCTATGTCGGCCGGATTCCCGTGCCGCTGGAGCAGTACACAGTCGGCGTCAAGATGCAGCGCAACCGCGCGGACTGGCTCAGCAAGGACATGCTGACCAACGCCTTCAAGCACATGGTCGTGAACGAGGCGACGATGAGCCACCTGGGCCCGGCGGTGAATGCGGGCAAGTCGTTCCTGATCTATGGCCAGCCCGGCAACGGCAAGACCTACCTGGCGGAGGGCCTGTTCAACATCGAGTCGGACCCCATCTACGTTCCGTTCGCCATTGAGTACCAGGGCCAGATCATTCAGCTTTTCGATCCGAATTATCACACCCGGCTGGACGAGGACAATTTCGAAGTCAGCGCCTTCCATCGCGACCTGGATTTCGATGGTCGATGGTTTCGCTGCAAGCGTCCGTTCATCATGTCGGGCGGCGAACTCGCGCTCGAGATGCTCGACCTGAGCTTCAATCCCGCTTCAAAGATCTACGACGCCCCGTTCCAGCTCAAGGCCAACAACGGCATCTATCTCATCGACGACTTCGGCCGCCAGAAGGTAACACCGGCGGAAGTGCTGAACCGCTGGATTGTGCCGATGGAACGGCGCATCGACTTTCTCACCTTCCGCACTGGCGGCAAGGCTCAGGTCCCGTTCGAATGCTTCCTGGTTTTCTCGACGAACCTGCGGCCGGAGCAGTTGGGCGACGAGGCGTTCCTGCGCCGCATTCAGTACAAGATGTTCGTGCGGTCTCCAGAGGTCACTGAGTTCATCAAGATCTTCAAGCGCTTCTGCGAGAGCCAGAAGATCGAATGCGACGACCCGACGATCGAGGAGTACATCGACAAGAAGTACATGCGCAGCGGCAAGCGGTTCCGGCGCTGCCAGGCGCGCGATGTAATCACGCACGCCATCGACCTGATCCGCTTCGAACGCAAGCCCTACAAGCTGACCTTCGACGTCCTATCGCACGCCTTCGACATGACCTTCATCAGCGAAGAGTACGAGACTTAGGCGGAACCTGCAGCATAAACATGTAGATGAGGACGCCGGCGAGCAGCACGGCGGACGACGTGAGAAACGCCGCCAGGAACGTACCCGTACGTTCGACGAGATAGCCGGTGACAACCGGCGCCACCACGCCGCCCAGATTCCCTACCGCGTTCTGTAAACCTGTCCATTTGCCGGAAGCACCCGCTCCCGCCAGATTCTGCGACAGCGCCCAGCAGTTCGACGTGTAGAGGCCCAAACCGCAGAACGCCAGCACCAGGAACGTCATCGACAGGATGTGCGACGGCACGGTCGCGAACGGCAGCATGATGGCCGTCAGCAGCAGGCCCGCGATCATGAAGTTGCGGCGCAGCGGCACCACCTCCGCGCCTTTGGCGATCATGCGGTCGGAGATCCAGCCCGCCGTGATGGTGCAAACAGCCGTGACGCAGAGCGGGAAGGCGTTGTAGATGGACATCATGCCCATGGTGAAGTGGCGCTCGCGGATGAGGAACGACGGCAGCCAGGTCAGCAGCAGGTACCAGTTGTAGTTGAAGCAGAAGAGTCCAATGAAGGTCGCCCAGGCGGAGCGGCTGGCCACGAGGTCCAACCAGCCAGGCCCTTCCTGCTTCTGTTGTCCGGCGGTGGTGTCGCGCGGTGAATAGTAGAGCCACGGCACGAGCCAGGCGAGACTCAGACCGCCGGTCAGGATAAAGAACCAGCGCCAGCCGTAGATCCCGATCATCCAGCCGCCCAGCAGCACGCCCACCGCGGGACCGAACTTTGTCGCCGCGTCGATGATGCCGTTGGCCAGTCCGCGCTCTTCTTCCTTGAAGCCCTTTGACAGGATCTTGGAATACGCCGGATACGCCACGGACTCGCCGATGCCGAGAAGCAAGCGGAACGCCACCAGCGCCGCGAAACCGGTCACCATGCCCATGGCCAGTGTGGCGGCCGACCACACGAGGAAGCCCAGCGCATAGACGCGCGCGACATCGTAGCGGTCGACCAACCAGCCGGCCACAATCTGGAAAAGTGCGTAGGTCCAGAAGAAGGCGGCGAGCAGGAAGCCCATCTGCGAATCCCGCAGACCGAGCTCCTTCGTCAGTTGCGGAGCGGCGATGCCCAGGTTGCCCCGGTCCATGTAGTTGATCAACACGGACACGGCCAGCAACAGAAGCATGGGCCAGTGGGATGGAATGCGCTTGGCGTTGGAAGTCACAAAGCGGGCAGTATATCAGTTGCCCATTGATGCCGTGACGGAAGCCGGGTTCCGGAGTGCGTCTCGGACGCCCTGTTCGCCCATGCGGCGGTACATGCGGTCTACGGCTACCCACGACCAGGTGTAGAAGATGCGTGCCTGATCCGGAGACGCGCCGAGCGCGGGCGGAGTCCGCAATCCCTCCACCGACGCCACGTCCGCCGCTGCGGGCCGTTCGCCCGACCAGCGCATCGCCATGCCTTCGTGGAACCAGTGCGGGAAGCGGCCGCGCGCCGTCAGGCAGGCGTGCACCAGCTCGTGCGTCACCGCCTGGCGGGCTTCGCGCTGGAATGCCTGCCGGAACAGCACTACGCGGATGCGGCCGTCGAACTGCCCGCCGCTCCACTCTTCGGCTCCGGTCGTTGCACGGTAGGCCTGCTGGTTCTGGAGCACGAGGGGGATCTGCTCCTTCAGTTCGCAGCCCAGCGCCGCGTCCAGCCGCGCGTACTCGTCGTTGGCCGCCGAGAGCACCTCCGCCGCGGTGCTTT
The DNA here is from genome assembly GCF_015277775.1 of Paludibaculum fermentans. NCBI lineage: Bacteria > Pseudomonadati > Acidobacteriota > Terriglobia > Bryobacterales > Bryobacteraceae > Paludibaculum > Paludibaculum fermentans. Next base: position 8,229,471 of record NZ_CP063849.1, on the reverse strand, counting down.
CGGCGATCTCGTCGCTGTTGTAGCGCAGGACGAAGCGGTAGCCGCGCAGCTTGTTGCGGCTAGTATCGCCGGCCAGTTCGGCGCGCGCCTTGCTCATCAGGGCGTCGACCGACGCGTTGGGCGCGAGGGCCTGCGACTCCGTCCAATACTCCAGCGCGAGGCGCGGTTCATCGCTGCGATAGGCGGCCAGGCCGGCCAACGCGAGAGTGAGAGGGTCCTTGCGGCCGTCCCGCTGGAGCGCGGACTCCATCTTCCGCAGGGCCAGCCGCGGCTGGTTCGACTCGATCAGCGCGAGCACCTCATTGGCTCCGGGCCGTTCGCCTGCCTCTTCCTTCAAACGTGCCGTCTCGGCCCGCAGCATCTTCGGCAGTTCCAGCTCCGAGGCATTGCGCAGTCCGGCGCGGTAGGATTCCAAGCCTTCCAACTCGGACGCCAGGACGTAGCCGGCCTGCCATGCGCTGGTCACCTTGTAGCAGGTGCCGGCGTCGCCCGAGATGGAGAACCGCACCTGCACCGCCGTGCCTTCGGCCAACCGCGCGACGGTATCGGCGTCCGTCGAGCACGCGGAACGCAGGACGGCTCCGCCGCCGTGCACCACGGGGTCGCTGGCGAGCAGCAGAAGGGCGAGGAGGGGCAGCACCGCTCTCTCTATCGGCGGAACGGCTTCGCGCGTCCAGACCCGGGTTATCCTGGATCGTGGCTCCGTCGCCAGAGCGGCAATGTCTCCGCCGCATGCGAAGGAGTCTCCCCCCTCAATGCAATGGCGCGCCGCCCTGCTCGGCCTGTTCGCCGGTGTCTTCGCCTGGGCCGCTTCTCCGGCGAAGGGCACTGAAATCCTGTGGGACCGCTTTGGCGTGGCCCATGTCTACGCGAAGAACACCCCGGATCTCTTCTACTGCTACGGGTATGCCCAAGCCCAGAGCCATGGGAACCTGCTGCTGAAGCTGTATGGCGAATCGCGCGGGCGCGCCGCTGAGTACTTCGGACCCGCCGGGCTCGCCAACGACCGGTGGGTGTGGACGAACAGCGTGCCCCAGCGTTCCGCGCAGTGGCTGGCGCAGCAGACTCCGCAGTTTCGCGGGTATCTGGAGGCGTTTGCCAAAGGGATCAACGACTACGCCGCGCGGCATCCCGAAGCGCTGTCGGAGGAGGCCAGGCGGGTGCTGCCGGTGACCGCGCTGGACCCGCTGCAGCACGTGCACCGGATCGTCCACTTCACCTATATCGCCTCGCCACGGCTGGCCGGGCCGATCGCTCCGCAGGAGGCAGCCGCCCACTTTCTCGACACTCCGGAGGCGGTGGGGTCGAACGGATGGGCCATTGCTCCGAAGCGGACGGCGGCGGGCCACGCGCTGCTGCTGGGCAATCCGCACCTGCCGTGGGGCGACTGGAGCACCTATTACGAGATCCATCTCACGGCGCCCGGCATCGACCTGTATGGAGCAAGCCAGGTGGGCTTCCCCGTGTTGCGCTTCGTGTTCAGCGACTATGTGGGCTTCAACCAGACGGTCAACTCCATCGATGCGGCGGACCTGTATGCCATCAAGGCCCAGGGCGACGGGTATCTCTTCGACGGCCAGGTGAAGGCCTTTGAGAGGAGCTCGCACGAGCTGAAGGTCCGGCAGCCGGACGGGCGATTCCGGGTGGAGCCGCTGACGACTTACAGCACCGTGCACGGGCCGGTGATCCGGCAGGATCCTTCGGGGCCTGTTGCTTTGCGCGTGGCCGGGCTCGACCGGCCGTTCCTGCTGGAGCAGTACTGGCAGATGGCCACGGCGCACAACTTCGCGGAGTACGAGACGGCCCTGAAGCGCCTGCAGGTGCCGACGTTCAACATCCTCTATGCCGACCGGGACGGCCACATCGAGTACCTGTTCAACGGCCTGCTGCCGAAGCGCTCGAAAGGGGACCTGCGCTACTGGGCGGGCGTCGTCCCGGGCGATACTTCGGAGACGCTGTGGACCTCGTACCACGCTTATGAGGAGCTGCCGCAGGTGGTTGATCCGGCTTCGGGCTATGTCCACAACACCAACGATCCGCCGTGGAATGCGGCCTGGCCGAACTCGCTGGATCCGGCGAAGTACCCGGCGTATACGGCTCCGGTGAATACCAGCTTCCGGGCGGAGCGGTCGCTGCACATGCTGAGCGAGGAGCCCCGGTTTACGTTCGACCGGTTTGTGGAGCAGAAGCACTCGACCCGGGCGGAGCTGGCCGACCGGATCCTGCCTGAGCTGGTGAAGGCCGCGGAGGAGTATGGGCCGGAACGGGCCAGGCAGGCTGCTGCCGTGCTGACGAAGTGGGACCGGCAGGCCCAGCCGGAGAGTCGCGGGGCCGTGCTGTTTGCCGCGTGGGCGACGCGGTTCATGGGGCCGGCGATGGGGTCGCAGGCGGGGTTCGCGGTGCCGTATGACCTGAAGTCGCCGCTGACGACGCCTTCGGGGTTGAAGGACCCCAGGAAGGCGGCGGCGCAGTTGGATGAGGCCGCGGCGGAGACCCTGAAGAACTTCGGCGCGCTGGATGTGCCGTGGGGGCAGGTGATGCGGATCCAGTGGGCCGGGGTGGACCAGCCGGCGAACGGGGGCTTCGGGAATCTGGGGATCTTCCGGGTGATTACGTTCGGGCCGCTGCGGGACGGGGTCCGGACGCAGACGCATGGGGAGACGTATGTGGCGGCGGTCGAGTTCACGAAGCCGGCGGCCCATGCGAAGGTGCTGCTGTCGTATGGGAACTCGTCGCAGCCGGGGAGCCGGCACCAGACGGACCAACTGCCGTATCTGGCCCGGAAGGAGCTGCGGACGGCCTGGCGGAGCCGGAAGGAGATTGAGGCGAACCTGGAGAGCCGGGAGCGGTTCCAGGCTGGCCGGGGTCCTCGGAGATGAATGATGCCGCGGAGGGGGACCCCGCGGTGACGCTTGTGGTTCGGTACGGGGTGGGTGTGGCTGCCGTGGGGGCCGGGCGTCTGCCCCGTTGAAGACGGACGGGCAAGGAGTCGCGATCCTGCCTGAGGGGAGCCTTTCGGTGGCTATCCGCTCACTCACGTTCGCGGCTCAATTTGCGGCTTCCCCTGCTTTTCGGGGGCGGGGTCGGGGGACCCCGCGCGGACCTGGGGGTCCGCCGTCCCACTTGGGGGTTTGCGGGGTGGGGCTTGGGCGGGATCGAGGGCGGGGTCGGGGGACCCCGCGCCGACCAGGGGGTCCGCCCTCCTATCGAGAGGTTGGCCTCTCACTGGGCGGACTGGGTGGTGCTGTTATTTGGGTAGGGCGAAGGCTACGTAGCTGCCTTGGATGGGCTTTTGGGTTGCGGGCGTCAGGCCCTCCTGGGCTGCGGCACAGAAGACTACGTACTCGCGGCCTTCGGCTTCGTAGACCGCGGCCATGCCTTCCAGGGCGGCTCCTACTTCGGCTTCCCACAAGATCTTGCCGTTGTCGACATCCAGGGCGTGCACCTTCTTGTCCCTTGTGCCCGCGAAGATGAGGCCTCCGGCGGTCACTACGGGGCCTACCTTGGGGTAGTGCGAGCCGGTGTCGTGGATGCCCTTGGCCGCAAGTTCGGGCACCTCGCCCAGCGGGATCTTCCACTTGATGGTGCCTTCGTTCAAGTCGTAGGCGGTCAGCGACGACCATGGCGGTTTGATGGGCGAGAGGCCCTGGCTGTCGAGCATGAAGCCGAAGCCGCTGTAGTAGCGGACCATCTCCGCTTCGGGGGTAGGCGCCTTGCGCGGTTCGCCCTTGGGCTCCAGTTTGAGCATGGCGGGGAGGTCCTTGGAGACGACGTAGAGAAGGCCTTGCGACGGGTTGACGGCGGCTCCGCTCCAGTTGGCTCCGCCGTTGTTGCCGGGCATCTGGATGGTGTTGCGCTTGCCGGGCGGGGTGAAGAGGCCTTCGTTGCGGGCGCTGAGGATCTCGTCCTTGAACTTAGCTCGGTCTTCGGGGGTGAGGTAGGGACTGAGGTCGTCGACGGTGAACTTCTGGCGCGAGAAGGGCGGCGGCTTGGTGGGGAAGGGCTGGGTGGGCCAGGTGGTCTCGCCGGTCATGTCGGTCTGGGGGACGGGGCGCTCCTCGATGGGCCAGATGGGCTCTCCGGTGACGCGGTTGAAGACCCAGACGAAACCCTGTTTGGTGACCTGGGCGACGATGTCGACGATCTTGCCGTTGTGGTGGATGGTGAGGAGCTTGGGCGCGGTGGCGTCGTCGTAGTCCCAGATGTCGTGGTGGACCATCTGGAAGTGCCAGAGGCGTTTGCCGGTGCGGGCGTCGAGGGCGAGGAGGCAGTCGCCGAAGAGGTTGGCGCCGGCGCGGTCGGCTCCATAGAAGTTGTATTTGGCGCTGGCGGTGGGGGCGTAGAGGATGCCGCGCCGGACATCGAGGGACATCTCGCCCCAGACGTTGGCTCCGCCGACGGTTTTCCAGGCTTCCTTGGGCCAGGTCTCGTAGCCGGCCTCGCCGGGGTGGGGGATGGTGTGGAAGGTCCAGACGAGCTTGCCGGTGCGGACATCGAAGGCGCGGATGTCGCCGGGGGCGGAACCGTAGCCCTGGTTGGTGGCGGAGCCGAGGATGAGGAGGTCCTCGAAGACGCGGCCCGGGGTGGTGGACTGGACGAGGGCGAGCGATTCGGGGTCGCGGCCGAGTCCTTGTTTGAGATCGACGCTGCCGTGGGTGCCGAAGGTGTCGATGGGCTGGCCGGTGCGGGCATCGATGGCGCGGAGGCGGTGGTTGCTGGCGAAGAGGAGGCGGCGGTCGGAGCGGTCTTTGCTCTCCCAGTAGTTGAGGCCGCGGTTGGTGATGATTTTGGTGTCGGGTTCGGGGGTGTAGGTCCAGAGTTCGGCGCCGTTGACGGGGTCGAGGGCGACGATGCAGTTCTTCTTGGCCATGACGTACATGCGGCCGTCGGCGATGAGGGGGTTGAAGAAGTACTTGCTGCCGTCGCCGGTCTTGTAGGTCCAGGCGGGCTTGAGTTTGGCGACGTTGGCGCGGTCGATCTGCTTGAGATCGGAGTACTGGGCGGCGTCGGGGGCTCCGCCGTAGTCACGCCAGGTGCTGTGGGTCTGGGCGAGGAGCGGGAGCGAGAGGAGCAGGGCTCCGCGAAGGAAAAGAGAGAGCAACAGCGGATCTCCAGAGTGGGATGGCCGGCGGGACCAAGGCCGCCGGAGGTATGGGGGTATCTTATCGTGGTCGGGGCGGGGCCGGGTGGAGGTGGATGGGTTTGATTGCTCAAATTCTGCTGGTGTGCGGGTTTTGTTGGTGGTTCCACGGACCTGCGGTCCAATGCTCGGTGTAGTAGGGTGTTTGCCGCAGGTTTCTTCGCACGAGCCGGAGACGCCACCGCAGGAGTCTTCCGACGGAATATTCCGATGCGGCGGGTTGGGTTGCGGCGGGCCCTGGGCAATGCCCACGGGGATGCTGGCGGGGCCGATGGCGGTGTCGGGGCAGACTGCTCGAATGGGTTTGTTCGCTCAGATTTTGCTGATGGGCGGGTTTGGTTGGTGTTGCGGCGGGGCCTGGGCAATGCCCAGGGGGATGCTGCGGGGGCGGGTTGGGACATGGCGGGGCTTCCTAATTGGCGGCCTCTGGATTGGTCGCGGGCGGACCGGCGGCCAGATGAGATTCCAACTGGGCGCTGGCCCGCTGCTGGCGGTACCGGCGCCGGCGGAGACGGGTGATGAGCAGACGGTCTTCCCTTGGGAAGAGGAGCCACGCCCGGCGGTTGCGTTGCTCCAGAGTCAGGACTGGCGTGCCTGGCCCGAAATCCCGCCAGTCCCGTTGCCGCTGATTGGCAAAGATTGCGGACTCGCGGCGCTCGGAGGCTCGGATCTCCTTTTGCAGGAATTCCAGGCGCAGGGCTAGCGCGGTGCCGTCCGTCAGGTTGAACACACCGGGGATGGCCGGGGCTGAGGGCGCGGGCGGCGCGGCGACATGCCCGGTCGGGCGGCCAGCGCTTCCAACTGGCGTTCCCGTGCGGTCCGGACTTTTGCAGAACTGATCCATTGCTGTTTCTCCGCAACCAGCATAGTCCTGGGGGACCAAGCGGACGGGGTGGCTGGTGATATTAAGTTGTTGATTTGATGGCAGATCATTTTTCCGATTTGCGCGTGATGAAGATTTGCTTATGCGGCATTTTGTGGTTTTTCCGGGTGGGTCTGCGGGCGGAGGGCTTCCGGGAAGTGATTCCGATGGCTCTGTATGGGCTGGGGTGGGGTTGCGTCTGGGGAGTCTGCTTGGGCCGCGGCCTCGGTGGCTGGGTGTGTGCCGCTGGGGGGGATGCGGTTGCTGCCGCGGCCTGAGCCGTGGCCCGCTAGGTTGAAGACGTGTTCGCAATGGGTCTTGAGACTGTCTGAGTGGGGCCTTTTGGTGGCTATCCGCTCACTCACGGGTCTGTGAAGAAATCAAAAACGCGCAATCAAGCCCCATGCAGGGGGCACGGAAACCATTGGGCGACCCGCTGCGATCGCGCCCAGAGCCTTTGGCGAGGCCATTCTCGCGTGCATTTTTGACCGTTTTGGCGAAGCGGGATGTTTTCACAAACCCTCACGTTCGCGGTGCTATTTCGGCTTCGGCCGCTTTGGCGGATCGGCGGGCCCTGGTGATTCGGTGGCGTTTGGGTCCGTTTGATCTCCTGCTCCTGGGTGGCTGGGCGGCTTGGGGCTTTGGTGCGGGCGTATCGGGGGCTCGTCCATCGTGGAATGCATCGGCTCGCGCCGACCTGCGCATGGATGCCGCCAATCGAAGAGAAGCCAGGCAGGGCGGTGGTACACGCAGATTCCTTTCATGGAAGGATTCGCGTGCTGTAGGCGCACCACGGGTCCGCCGCCCTGCCCGGGCCTGCATCCTGTGAATTCGTCCGCTCTCCTGGCATGAAGAGGCGTGCGTCTCCTAATCGGATCGCAGCATGGCCATGGGATCGATGCGGACTGCCCGGATGATCGCCGGCAGCGCGGCGAAGAGCGCCACGGCGGAGATGATGATTGCTGGCGGCGCGAGCGCACCCAGATCCGTGGGCTTGACCTCGAAGAGCAAGGCCTCGACGAACCTTGCAGAGATGATCCCCAGGGCCAGGCCCAGCAGGGCTCCCCCCGCCACGGCCCGGAAGACGTCCTGGATGACGCATTGCGCGATATCGACGGAATGAGCCCCAATGGCAATACGGATGCCGAGTTCACGACGACGCTGGATTACCGAATAGTCGAGAACGCCGTAGAGGCCAACACCCGCCAGCACCAAAGCAACCAGGCCAAAGAACAACGCCAGCAGAGAGAGTAGCCGTTCGCGGACCAGATGCTGTTCGACCAGAGCTGTCTGTGTCCGCAGATTGCTGACGCGAAATCCGGCTCGCGCTCGCTGCACGGCGAGCCGCAGGGCCGTTGCCATTGTCATCGGGTTTTGACTGGAGGTGCGGAGGATAAACGAAGCCCGGCCATAGTTGCCGCTGAACGGGAAATAAGCCGCCGGCTGCATGGCCTCACGCATATCTCGATAGCGGGTATTGCCGATCAGACCCACGATCCGGTAAGGGACGCGGAGCCCCTCGACAGCGACGACATCGAAGGAGTTTCCGACGGGGTCCCGGCCACCGAAATACTGGCGGGCGAATGCCTGGTTGACCACCGCCGCCCCAGACAGAAAGTCGTCTTCGCGAAAATCCCGTCCCGCGAGCAACGGGATGTGCATGAGTTTCCGCCAGCCGGGGTCGACTCTGAGGAAGTAAGAGGCAACCGGTGAGGGAGGGGCTTTATTGACGGAGATGAGTCCGTCCCAAACGCCGCCAGTCATGAGCGGCCATTCACACAATGCGACCGCTTCGACACCAGGCACAGTCCGGAGTTGCGCGGCGACCTGATTCCAGACCATGTATGGTTGGGGCTGCGATGTTACCGTCTCCACGGTGAGGAGGCGTTCTTGTGAGAAGCCGGTTTGCTGATGAGTGAGGCGTTCGGAAGTGACAAGGAAGAGTCCAGCCCCGAAAAGCACGAGCACACAGAAAGCCACCTGGGAGGCGATCAACATCTGCATCATGCGAGGCCGGAGTTGTGCACTGCCACCTCGCAGGGCGAATGCAGGCTTGACCGCGGAAGCGCGGAAAGCCGGGTAGAGGCCAAAGAGCAGAGTGCACGTGAGAGCCAGGGCCGCACCGAATCCGACCACCCGCCAGTCCGCGGGCAGTATCAGGCGAACCGGATTATCCGGTGTGCTGATCATGCCCGCCACGACAGGCGCGGCCCACGAGGCGAAGCAGGCGCCGAAGACCGCGGCAAAGAGTGCAAGCCAGAGGCATTCCATCACAACCAACTGCACCAACCGCCCACGCCCGGCACCGATGGCAACCCGCAGGGCCATTTCGCGATGGCGCGCCATTGCCTGTGCGGTCATCAGATTGGCCACATTCGCGCAAGAGATGAGAAGCACGAGCAAAACGAGCACACCGAGGACCAGGAGAGCTTTCCCGTACCCCTGCTGCAATCCGGAAACCCCGGCGGCGGCGGAGTTCAGTACCAATGCCTGGTTGAGGTAGGCGTTCTTTTCCTGTTCGGGCACTCCGGCGGAGGCCGCTGCCCGCTCTTCCAGGAACGCCCGAAAGGGCGGACGGAGTTTCTCCTGGACCAACGCCAAAGGGACGCCCGGCTTCAGGTGGACGAAGGTCCGAAACCACTCGTAGTCCGAACGGACGATCGCATTGTTCTTCATCATCATTGTGGGCACAAAGATGTCCGTGACGATGCCCGGCTCAGTGCCAGTGAAAGGTCCCTCGGCCACTCCGACAATCTGATAAAACTCATTGCCCGCGCGAAAGGTCCGCCCTACTACGGCCGGATCCGCTCCGAAGCGCCGCGTCCAATATTCGAAAGAGAGAACCGCGTAGGGGTGTGCCCGAGGAGTGAGATCGTCGTTTTCCGTCAGGAGCCGTCCAACGGCTGCGCGGATACCAAACGACTGGAAGATCCACCCAGAGACATATTGCTGATAGGCCTTCTCGGTCTCTTCATCCGACCCATAGGTGATGTCGATGCGACCGCTGGTCGACACAGCGATCAAATCGGCCTGGTCTTTCACAGCTCTCCGCATTTGCCGGAACATCGGGTAGGCACAGCGGTCGCTGGTAGAATCCTTGCCCTCGCGGCCGGCGAGTTCCCGGGATATGGCGTAGAGCCTTTCCGGCGCAGCGACCGGCAGTGGCCTCCATAGCAACGCATCCATGAGGCGGAAAGCAGCGGAGCAGGACCCAATGGCAAGAGCGAGAGAGAGAATTGCGGCAGCCGAGGTTACCTTGCGCTTGAGGAGTTGCCGCCAACCGAAAACGGCATCAGCGCACAGCGAATCGAGCCAAGGAAGGAGCCGGACATCGCGGCTCGACTCCCTGTGAGAGAGCACCGACCCGAACGCGCGGCGAGCCTCTTCAGGATCCCGGCCTTCCCGAAGTGCCTCCGCGATGTGCGATTGCAACTCTTCGTCGATGTCCCGGTGAAGCCTTTCCGTCCGGAACACATTGGAGATGCGAGACCACAACGACATGATTACACCGTCCTCAATACTCGATTCACCGCTGAGATCACTGTGTGCCAACGTGATTCCTCAAGGGCCAACTGTTTCTCCCCCGCGGCGGTGACCTCGTAGATGCGCGCGCGGTGCCCGGTCTCCTTTGTGGTCCATTCGGCACGAATCCACTGGTTCTCTTCCATACGATGGAGGGCGGGATAGAGAGAACCCTCGTCGGCGCGTAGCACCTCACCGGAGAATTCCCTGATGGCCGACATAATGGCGTAGCCGTGGAGGTGCGGCCGCCTCGACAGAATCTTGAGAACCAGGAGATCGAGGGAGCCCTGCAAGGAGTCGGGTTTAGCCATGGGTTTGACGCTCGATATTGAGACGTCTGAGTATCGCATACGTTTGCAGGATTGTGAAGCATCGCTTTGCCAGGTGGCCGACTTCGCCCCCTGGTGAGTTCCGCTGCTGACGAAGAACGAAAAGGACCGTGGTGAGGCCGAATGGCGCGCCGGCCGATCGACGGGCATGCAGTCTTCTGTCGAAGGGGCGGTGATTGGATTGTGTGCGCTTCGAGCGAGTGGGGACGCCTGCGTTGAAGACGCGCCGACACTGGGTCGCCCGGGTGGGGTCGTTGGAGCCTTTTGGTGGCTATCCGCTCACTCATGTTCGCGGCTCCGTTTGGGGGCGGCTCCGTTGGGGGGCGGGTTGGGTTTGCAGCTTGGGGGCCTGGATGTTATCTTCGGGTCAAGGCGTGCGAGGCGCCTCCTGTCCGCGGAAAGGACTGAGTCCACTCGTTGGCGTTCGAGACCGATACGAACTTTCTTTCGGCCTGCACTAGCGGACATCAGGCATAGCGAAAGGACGTTCGTTTATGCAGAGATCTCTCCCGGCTCAACCGAGCCTGATTCAACTGAAACACCAGGCCAAGGACCTGCTGAAGGAATTTCGCGGCGGCACGCCGGAGGCCCTGGCGCGGTTTCACGAGCAGCATCCCCAGGGCGGCGGACTGGAGGCGGCGACGCTGAGCGACGCTCAATTGGTGATCGCCCGGGAGTATGGGTTTTCGAGCTGGCCCAAGCTGAAGCAGCACGTCGAATTGCAGACCGAGGTCGAGGCGCGGGTTTCGCAACTGCAGGCCGAGTTTGCGGCTGGAGACGCGCAGGTCAAGCTGCGGCTGCTGCAGCCGGCGCACGCCCGGGAACGCTTCGAGAATTATGATCCGCGGGCGGCCTCGCTGTCCCACCGGGACGCTCGGCTGCTGGTGGCCAATGCGGAGGGGTACGCGTACTGGGAGAAGTACGACAGCTATCTGCATCTGGATCCGGATGTGCGGGCGGCGATTGCCGCGGTGCGGAGCGGGGATCTCGCTCAGCTACAGGAGATCCTGCGTTCGGATCCGGCGGCGGCGAACCGGCATTGGGTGGCGGGCTTCGCGGCTCCGCAGCCACCTCCTAACGATTCGATTCCGCTGTTCTGTGTTTCCGAAGCGGTGTTCCGCGGGACGAACCGGCGAGGGAACGAGTACGAGCTGACGCGGGCCCTGATTGCGTCTGGTGCGGAGGTCGAGGTGGATGGCGGGCAGCCGTTGACGTCGGCGGTCAGCTTCGGCGTGCTGCGCGTGGTGGAGGCGCTGCTGGATGGCGGCGCCCAGGTGGATGGCGTGGATGGGGATGGGCTGCCGATGGGGTACGCGATGCACTTTGCGTTCCAGGAGGTGGCTGAATTGCTGGCGGCGCGAGGGGCTCGACTCGACTTGCGATTTGGGGCGGGGCTGGGCCGGATGGATGTGGTGCGCGGCTGGTTCGAGGCGGATGGATCGTTGAAGCCGGGGGCGGGTGCGCTGGCGGATCCGTATGGGCTGGAGCGGAAGCTGAAAGGCCTGTCACCGTTCCAGTGTGAGCGGACTCGGGCGAACGTGCTGAGCCAGGCGCTGTACTTTGCCTGCGTGAATAACCGACTGGAGGCGGCTGAGTATTTGCTGGGGCAGGGCGCGGAGATCAATGCGATTGTGCCGGGGTTGGATTCCCGGGTGACGGTGCTGCACCGGATGGCGACGATGGAGCGGTATGGGGAGGTGGTGGTGCGGTTTTTGTTGGAGAACGGGGCGGATGTGGGCGTGCGGGATCTGGATTATCGGGGGACGGCGGCGGATTGGGCCCGGCATCATCGGCGGGGGGAGATGGTGCGGTTGCTGGGGGCGTGGGGGCGATGAGGCCCTGCCGAAAGGTTTGGGGGATTCGTTGCTACTGCGTTGATCGGAGCACTTAGCCCTTGCCTCCGACAATCGAATGGGGTTGAGGCACCTGAGCGATCGCGGCGGTGTCAGAATACTCGATTGGCGATGCCTTCATCTGACCAGCGAACAGGATCCGGACGATGACCTCAGGTGGTTTGCGTTGGTCCGCCGCTGTTCTGTTTTCGTTTCTGATTTACTTAGTGCCGCCGATTACCCACCGGCGGCCTTTCATCATTCAGCTGATATACGATTTCGGAGGCCTCGATCCTTTTGCGGAGGGACGGCGCTCATTCCTCATCGAAGTGCCGGGAGGATTCGAAGGGTTGCTTCTGCCAGCGGTGCTCGGCGTAATCCTGGCAACGCAGGTCTCCGCCGCCTTGGTCGTGCACCAACTTCTCCGCCGCCAGTTCCGGACTGCAGTCTTAGGCATCGCAGTACTGAGTCTCACCAGTCCCATTGTCATCGCGGTTGCCTGCCAGTCGATTCTTCTGATGTCGTTTCGAGTCGCTGAGCCAGCATTCACACGGCTGCATCGACCTGCTCCGGAACGGGCAGCGTGGGAGGAAGAATGTCATGTCGCCAACTTTGAAATAGCTCCATTCCTGTACATACCACCTTACGGCTCATTGACCACTTACGGCCAAGTGTGGGTTCGGCATCGCCGTGATCATACCTTCGCAGTCCTTAGCATGCCTGGCTGCAGTGTTCGCGAAGCCGGACTCAGCATCAGACAGGTTTCGGAGACCCAGTTCTATGGCGCAACAGGCGGGGCAGCGATATTTGTCCGCGATCCTGGGGAGGGTATGGCACCGAACTTCAAGGAGTGGTGGTACGTGCCAGCACCGAACTCCACCCCTCGCTTGATCTCACCCCCACACGGCGCGGACGCCTCGCGGCCGGCTCTTTCCGCAAATGGTGAGTGGGTTGGCTGGATGATTGAGTCACCTTCGAGCGGCCCAGCACAGGTGGCCCTCAAAGACATGCGTACTGGCGAGATGTTGAGTATCAATTCGAAGGAGTTCAGTCCGGACCGATTCTGGTTGCTCGGGATTGACACGGATGCAAGGTCAGTAATCGTTGCTCGAAAGGGGTATCGAGATGCGGTGGTTGTGGGCTTCGACGGTGCGTTGCGACTCGGCCCGATTGCAATCGGAAACCCGGAGGATCCTGAGAGTGTCGTCCAGCGCGTTTTGCTACGTCAAGGCGGCTGGATCGGTTGGTACGGGTTGCCCGTCTGCAATATGGTTGAATGGCACTTACCCCAAGGAAGTGGCCGGCACCGCGTCGAGAGCGGGACTCAAATCAACTCGGTGGACCTCAGCCCCAACGGGCGTCTCATCGCTATCGGCACGGATGGAGATTACCCGGGCAGTGCAATCGAATCGTCAGCAGTGGTCCTGGACGCTGTCACGGGCGAAGAGTTGTTTCGGAAGTACTTTCCTCGCCGATGCTGGGTGAAGGCCGCCTTTCTCGGCAACGAGTATTTGGCCTATTCCTCTAGTCCCCACAATTTCGGCATCGGCGGAGCAGCCTTTGAAGTGGTGAAGATAAGCCGATAAACTCCTCTCTCGCGCCAATGTAGGACGTTTGGGGGCTTCATCTGATAGCGAATGCCAAGTGATTCCCTTGGTGGAGAGAAGCAAGTATGGCCGAGTTCGCGGGCAACCACACAGATGGGACCGGATTGTGCGCCCGCAGCCGGGCCACTACTGTTTGGGGCTGGAGCGCATTCGCCAGAAATCCAGATCCGGCGCCGCAAATTCATCTGACACCCAACTCATGGCCGGCTCCACGCGCAGGAGCCGCTGCTCGCGCACGAGCATCGTCTCCGAGACCGTCTTGGCGGCAGGACTGTCGACCCCGCGCCCGCTCGCCTCACGCCGCGATAGCCCTTCATCCAGGATTCGTAGCGAAGCCATCGGCGCCAAGAGCAGGAAGGTCCCCGAGGGCGCCCCGGCCAGCACCTGATAGGCCATATCGGGGCGGTCCAGGTTCATCGTGTCGAACGCATTGCGCCGGTATCCGGCCACCGTCGCAAATCCGTTCTCCATCCCGGGCCGCATGCGGTAAATGGTGATGTGCACATAGCGCGCCCGCGCCAGAGCTTTTAAAGCCTGGTCCGGCCGGTAACTGGCGTCCGGACGATAGATCGCCACCATCGCCTTGCTGGGCCCTAAAATCTCGTCGGCGACAAACCCGCTGTCGCCGTTGCCCGCGCGCGGCCCGTCCACCGGATTCAGGCGTTTGTCCAACTCCTCGATGCTGGCAAAGGAGTCGTGGGCTTCCAGCGCCCAAGCCTCGGAGACGCCGGTCAGGGTTGTCAGTCCCCACACGTTCAGCGGCGCCTGCAGTTCCGCATAGGGCCGCATTGGCCGCGCGTCGCCGCCCGCGCGCCTCACCAGTTGCAGCAGTTGCGGCGGTTCCCCGCCATTCTGGGCGAACGAGCAGGTCAGGCAGACGCAGGCGAGTACAGGCAGTCTCATGGCTAACCCATAAGACGCACGGTGCTGCCGATTCGTGGAGTCTACCGCGCCTTTTTGGCGATCAATTTTCAAGGATTTGCCACTCCGCTCGCGGTTTGCCTGCAATGGCCGGGTGGGCGCCGTCGCACTACCTGGCCAGCCTGGGCGGAAGTGGGGCGGCGGGCCTTCCGCCGCAGATGGCTTTGGCCGTTCCATGTGCCGTGGAGTAGAGAGGGGAGGAGAGGAGAGGAATCAGCCGGTCCGTACAGCGCCGGCTCGAAATCGGAAGGAGCGGTGCATGAGCCGATGGGCCCCGCACAGCCGGACGATCGGCGTCGATGGGGCGGCGCGAATGGGGGGCCTGAGCCCCCCGCCCGCCGGTATTACTAGGCCCGCCTGCGCCGCAGCCAAACCAAACCCGCGAAGCCCAAGCCCAACAGGGAAACCGTGCCTGGCTCCGGAACCGCCGCCGTGCCCAGCGAGTAGTTCACGTTGCCCGCCAACGTCCGCGACGTGAATAAACTGCCACTGAACGCGACATCGCCGATCATCGCTGTGTCACTAAACAGGCTCAAATCCACATTGCTCCAGGTCGTCGTCGGCGGTGCCTGGAAATTCCCGTTGTAGTAGATCCCGTTTAGAAAGCTGGTCGATTGCAAATACACCGCCAGAGTCTGTCCCGCCCCGATCGTAATCCCGGTTGTCAGCGTCAGTGGGGCCAAAGTCGCCGTCGTGCCCGGCGTGTTGGCGACCACCGTCTGTGTCAGGGTCCAGCCTGCGTTGCTATTTTCAAACCCAGTATATGTACCGGGTCGTGTGTAAACCTCCACCGGAGATGTACCCGGTGCCGCTCCATCAAAGAACAGATCGAAGCTCGTCACTGTGATCGCGGAACCTGCGGCAGTGATCGCCATGAAAATGCCGCCAGCTCCGTTATTCGCCACAGAGGCGGCGTTCAGAGTTGCTCCGTAGCTCAAGCCAGGGACAACCAGGGTTGCCAACAGAAATACAGCTTTCAAAATTGGATCTCCTCCTCTTTTTCATCCCCAGGGGATCAGTCGAGTATACACGGAACACTCATTGCAACCTCGTGCTTGCAACAGTTTATTTATGGGGCAAGGGTCCAACTGGGGTGAGGATCGGTCCGGGCAGTGCCGGTCCGCGGCGGAATGGGGGCCGCCGGCGCCGGCTCGTCCCGCCCGATCCGAAAGATGGGCGTCGATGGGCGTGCGGCACGAATCAGGAGGGGGCAGAGTCCTTGTGCTGTGGAACGGAGAGGGATGGAGTGGACCAAGCCAGTCCGGGCCGCTGTTTCCGGTCTTGCCGTGATTGCCTCGCTTTGCGCCTTCCAACGGCCGTTTCGTGAGTTTCCCGGTGTTGAGTATAGTCCCGGAGAGATTCCGCTACCTGCCGACCACCAGGAGAAGACGGAGTTTGCGTTTGCCCGGCTGATGTTTCCCGGCGGCGGGGTGGACGACGGGTACTACCCGCGCTACCAGGGCGACTACCGACTGGGGCTGTCGCTGTGGACGCAGGACTACCCGCGGGCGGACCGGCATTTTTCGCTTGCTGTGCGGCGGTTGACGCGGATTCATACGCGGTCGGTCGAGCAGGTGGTGGACCTGGATTCGAACGACGTCTACAACTGGCCGTGGATTTATGCCGTGCAGGTGGGGGAGTGGGGTCTGACCCAGAAAGAGGCGCTGGTGTTGCGGGAATACCTGTTGCGCGGCGGTTTCTTCATGGCCGACGACCTGCATGGCCAGTATGAATGGGACCTCTTTGCGCGGACCATGAAGATGGCATTTCCAGACCGGCCGATTGTGGATATCGAGGATGGGGACGCGGCTTTCCACACGGTGTATGACCTGGACGAGCGATATCAGTTGCCGGGCTGGGCGCACTTGCGGCAGGGTTATAAGCGGCCGATTCATGCGCTGGGGCCGGAGGATGGAAAGGGTGCGCACTGGCGGGGGATCTACGACGACCGAGGGCGGCTGATGGTGGCGATTTCGTATAACTCGGATGTGGGGGATGCGTGGGAGTGGGCGGATGAGCCGCAGTATCCGGAGCGGTGCGCGGATCTGGCGATCCGGCTGGGGATTAATTATATTGCTTATGCGATGACGCACTGAGGGGGGCGGGTGGCGACAAGTGGCATTCGCGATCCCGAACCGAATGCACTCAGCACGGGATAGAGCTTTGAACTCCAGGATTTCCTGGGAGCAGGATCCGATCCAGCAAAGATGTTTTTCCGGCGTGAGGGGCGAGTTGCCCGGAGACATCAACAGTTCCTATTCAGGCGGCATGGAAAGTCTTGCCTCGCGCCTGCAGTACCTGCGTGAGGAGCTCACGGACTGAGCTGAGCTGGTCATCCGAGAAGAAACGCTTGGGAACTGAAAAAAAGCAGGTCTTGGTCGTATAGATTACGAACTGGCGTTGGAGCTCAACCGCGCTGTGGACGTTGTTCCAGGACATCGCTAACTGTACCGATGGGCGTATGATCTGGAACTGTTTATCGTCAAAGTCATACTCTCCTTCCTCGAAGAGATGCGGAGTGGACTTTATCTGCTTTCTGATTGAGATTCGAGGCGATAGTAGCAGAAATGCGACGTAGGATGAGCCCAAGACGGTGACCCCCACGGCGTTCTCGCGTTGACCCAACGCAAAAGAGGCGATTCCCGTTAGGATCAGGAAGCACCCTAGGCCGAACATGAACTTAATCGCATGTGATCGCCGCCATGTGGTGTACCGGGCAGCCTCCCGCAATTCCGATTCATTTGGAGCACCACAAACCGATAGACTTGTCATTTATTGCCTCGTTGCATTGTACTGCAGCGCCTGCGGCAGGAGGACCTGCATAGAATGCCAGTTCTTCGGGCGCCCTTCAGTATGTCCCTGAGTATTGCACCTGCGCATCAGATTGATCTTGGCGACGTGAGACCGCCGCTCCGCAGGAGTTCAGTTCACCGCATCTATTTGAACTGAGGTGCCCCCACAAGTGCCAGCGCCAGCATCAGACTTCGTGAGGATTAGCCTGTCGCCCTGAGCCTTCGAGCTGACGTGAACAAGCATATCGACGAAGGCGAAATCTCGATTGCTGGCTCCGCCCTCGACCCGCAACACGTACTGACCGTCTCGCAACGGGTCGAAGACGAAGTTACCGTCCGCGTCAGACTTCGTCTTCAACACCACCCCAGTCAATGGATTCTGAATTATCACTGTCGATCCGCGAATGGGACGCTTGACCCTGTGGACCTGGTTCCACAGAGGGGATTCTCCGGTTCCTGGCTGAGAATCGACCAGAGTGCCGGCCACCCTGCGAGTGGGGGTCCCGAAGCGACCCCATTCATAGCTGGCACGCCGCTTTGCAAATACGGAAACATCCTGGGCGATGTGAAAGCAGTGATAGGCGGCATTGATACCCAGGAACTCTACCTCCATCCAGTACTCTCCTGGCGCGAGCTTGCTGACGCGCAGGGTCCCGTCAGCGTCCGTGGCGCCTGAGAACCTGAGGTCGCCGTTGGACATGATTCTCACTGTCCCGCCACGCAAGGGCTTCCGCTCGTACTTCAGCTGGACCGTGAAGCTGCTAGAAAACGCTGGGCCGCCGTCTATGCACGCGACCAGGGAACAGGCCCATCCCGAGCTTGGGAGCATTACGAGAAAAGCCACCAGTGCCTTCAACATCGAGTTTCCGAAATGATCTGCAGCTTCACCATCCATCATAGGTGTGTCTACGGAAACGCGGCTGAGCGGGTATCAACAGAGCGGAGTCAGACCGAGTCGGCACGTGCGGACCAGGATTCGATAGTCGTCTGGTGCGAGCAACTCCGGATTCTTCGCTGGGTGGTCGGAATGGATCTGCAGTCGGAGCCGCTGGAGCACTTCCCACGTCCCGACCTGCGGATTGTGGAAGGCCTGCACGAGAGGGCACTGGCTCCGGTGGCGAGGGTGATGCCTTGGGATGTCCGGGTCGAGCGAGAGAAGGCGGAGGGGTATTACGCGCGCCTTTTGGCCGAGTTTCAAGCCCGCCAATTGCTACCCGCGGATCCAGAGATGGAGGCTTGGTCCAGCACCTTGTTGGCGCAGTACGCCGGTTCGTCCACCGACTATCTGGCGGGCACGAAGACGGTCAGCGAACTCGAGGAGCCAGAGCTTCGCCTGCTGGCGGAGACGGTTATCGCGAGAGTGCAATACGCCAAGTACCTTGAACTGCAGTTGAGCCACGGCGAGGTGATTCCGTTTGGCTACTGGCTGCAACGGGGTGTTCCGGATTAGGCGAGGGACCCGGTGGGCTTGGGGTGGGGGCGGGCGGGGTTGGCGGGATGGCGGGGTTGCGGGCGATCACGGGGGCGGGTCCGAGTAGCCCGTCGCTGACGCTCTGGGACTGGGCGGGGGTGGGCCGGGTCGGACGGGTGGACGGGTCCGGATGCAGGCCCTCGCTTCCTAAGTCCACACTGTTTGCGGAGTTGGGGGCGGCTCGGGGGGATGGCCGGGAGGACGCGGTGGGGTGGGCCCTGCGGGCGATATTCGGACGGAGGGTCCCTGGCGGTGTGGGACCGGTAAAGTGGGGGGCTTTGGAGAGTCGAGAGAAGCGGAAGAAGCGGGGCTGAAGCCCCTTGTTTGTGTTTCTGGTGAGGATGGCGGGGGTTGGGAAGAACGGCTTTTTCGCTGGTTGGTTGGAGGCTTGGCGTTGCTCCCCCGCTCCTTTTAGTCGCGGCTCTGTACGCGGTTCTGAACGCGAGTTCCGGTGGTTGGCGGGTGGGACACGCATGCAAGACGCGCGCGGCACGGGCGGCGCTCTGGTGTTTGAGCTGGGGATTTTCGGTGGGCTATCCGCTCATTTACATTCGCGGCTCAATTCGCGGCGCGATTCGCGGGGATGGGCGGCGACCTGATGTTTGAGCTGGGGATTTTCGTTGGGCTATCCGCTCATTTACATTCGCGGCTCAATTCGCGGCGCGATTCGCAGCTCGATTCGCGGGGATGGGCGGCGACCTGGTGTTTGAGCTGGGGATTTTCGTTGGACTATCCGCTCACTCACGTTCGCGGCTCCGTTTGCGGCGCGAGGTGCGGGGGGTGGGCGGCTGGAACTGATGGGGGGCGGGTGGAGTCTAATCGCGGCGGAGGGTCAGAATTGCTCGAACTCCGCAGCCTTACCAAACGATTCAGCGGGATTCCCGCTGTCGACGATGTCAGCTTCACTGCCCTGCCCGGCCAGGTTACGGGGTATCTCGGGCCGAATGGCAGCGGGAAATCCACTACCGTGAAGATGATTACCGGCCTGCTGGAACCCAGTGAGGGGCACGTGTTGTGGCAGGGCACCGATGTGCGCGCCGATCTGACGGCCTTCCAGGCTCAACTGGGCTATGTCCCGGAGGAGCCGTACCTCTATCCGCATTTGACCGGCGCCGAATACCTGGAGTTGACCGGCGAATTGCGCCTGATCCCGCGCCAGCGGTTGTGGCTGAAGATTGAAGCCTTCCTGCGCGAGTTTGGCCTGTGGGAGGACCGCTATACCGCCATCGCCTCGTATTCGAAGGGCATGCGGCAGAAGATCCTGCTGGCGGCCGCGCTGTTGCACGACCCGGCGCTGGTGATCCTGGACGAGCCGTTTTCCGGGTTGGACGTGCATTCCGCGCTGGTGCTGCGGCGGCTGATCCAGACGCTGGCGGAGTCGGGCAAGACGGTGCTGTTCAGCTCGCACGAACTGGAGACGGTGGAACGCGTCTGCTCGCGCGTCGTCATCCTGCACAAGGGCAAGGCCGTGGCGAACGACTCCGTAGAGAATCTGCGCGGCCTGATGGAACTGCCGACACTCGAGGCGATCTTCACGCAACTGGCCCTGCGCCAGGATCCGGACGAGATGGCCCAGCGCCTGGCGGAGGCGATGCGGCAATGAGCCGGCCCACCACACGCACGGAGCAGATCCGCTTCAACCGGCTGGTGCGGCATTTCGTCCACCGCTTCGTGGATCACGAACTGGTGGCGGCGGGCGGCGAACTGCACCAGGTGTTTGTCACCGCGTTCGGCCTGTTGGGCGGCTTCGGATTCACGTTGACGCTGATCCTGTTCCTGCGCCACACGTTCCTGCCGGACAAGCTCTCGGCGGCGGTGAGGAACGCGATCATCACCTCGGACCAGATGACGCTGCTGCTGCTGGTGATGGCGGGGACCGGGTTCTTTGTCGTGCTGGGCTGGGATGCGCTGTTTACGGACCGGCGGGATGCCTTTATCCTCGGCTCCCTGCCGATTCCCACGCGCACGATCTTCGAGGCCAAGCTCTACGCCATCCTGCTGTACTTCTTCCTGCTGGTGACGGCGATGCAGATCTGTTCGGCCGTGCTGCTGCCGGCGGTGATGTTCCAACAGAGCGTCTTCCGCGGCATTGCCGTGCAGGCCGCGGTGCTGACGTCGTCGGCCGCGTTTGTCTTCTTCGGAGCGATGGCCCTGCAGGGTCTGCTGCTGCTGGTGCTGAGCTACTCCCGGTTCCGTCAGGTGTCGGCGGTACTGCAGATCGGCACGCTGCTGGCGTCGTTCGGGGTGGTGTTCCTCACTCCGGGCCTGAAGGCCGCGGTCAGCGGCGCGGTGAACTGGACGCACTGGCTGCCGGCCTACTGGTTCCTGGCGCTGTGGCAGTCGCTAATGAACCAGCCGCCGTTGCTGGAGAGCGGGCTGGCGGCCCGGGCGGTTTGGGGCACCACGGGCGCCGCCACGGTGGCGTTTGTCGCTTTCGCCTGGGGGTATCGCCGGGCGATGCGCAAAGCCGTGGAGGGGCAGGAGGAAGCTCCGGCCGGTCCGGGCCCGGTGCACCATGCGGTGCGAAAACTGCTGAATGCCACGCTGCTGCGGGATCAGCGGGAGAGCGCGGTGTTCTGGTTCACGTGGAGAACGATTTCGCGGCATCGCGGACACCGGCTGCTGCTGGCCGTCTACATCGGGCTGGGGCTCTCGTGGGTGTTGACGGAGGCTTCCAACATGACGCGCTCCGGTTTCACCGCGAGCACCTTGCGGGTGGATCCCGTGACGTGCACGATCCCGCTGGATCTCGCGTTCTTCCTGCTGGCGGGGCTGCGGGTGTTGTTCACGCTGCCGGTGGAGTTGCGGGCCAACTGGATGTTCCGGCTGACGGTGGGCGAAAAGACTCCGGCGGTGGAGGCCGGCACGCGGAAGTTTCTGATCTGCGCCGGGATCCTGCCGATCGCGCTGCTGGCGCTGCCCGCCTATGCGCAGGCATGGGGCTGGGTGAATGCGCTGATCCACACGTGGTTCTACCTGCTGGAGACCACGCTGTTGCTGGAGATCCTGATGCGGCAATTCCACAAGATCCCATTCACGTGCTCGTGGCTGCCGGGCAAGGCCAACCTGAAGGTGCGGCTGGGGGCCTACTTCATCCTGTTCGGCTTCACTTCTTCGATGGCCGGGGTGCTGGAGTCCCAGATCCTGCTGCAACACTCGCCGCGGAGCGCCGCGGTTTTCAGCGCTATCCTGCTGGGGACCCTGGCCTGGCTGCGATGGCGCAGGCACCAGGCTTTCCAGGAGCCGTGGGCGATCACCTTTGAAGAGTCGCCGGACCTGGCGGTGAGCGGGCTGAACCTGGTCCGCTGAGGCGAGCGGCGGACCTGCGGAGGGAGCGGGTCCGGAATCAGCACGGGGAGGCCGGAATCCGTTAGCCTGGAAGCAGGTACGTAACCGATTCCTATGTTCTCCCAAGCGTTCGATTCCTTCTGGGGGGCAGTGTCCTCAGCCCCCGACAAACCGCTGGACAGTGCTGGGTTTGGCTCCGACCCGGCGCAGTTGGAGGCCCTGCTGGCCCAGAGCCGCCAGGCCAAGTTTTCGCAGTTTGGAAACACTGTCTTCCCGGTCTCGCCGTTGTATGTCACCAGCATCTGCAAGGAGAAGTGCACCTACTGCAACTACCGGGCGGGCAGCAGCGATCCGGGCCTGAAGCGCGTGCGGCTGTCCGATGACGACCTGGCGCGGGAAGTGGAGTTCCTGGTGGAGACCGAGGGGCTGCGCGCGGTGGAACTGGTCTATGCGAGCGACCCCCTGCTGACGCACGCCGACATCGTGCGGCATATTGCGTTGACGCGGAGGATTGTCGAGCGGCATGGAGGGCACACGGTGGGCCTGAGCGCGGAGCCGATGAGCGTCGACGAGTACCGGGCGCTGAAGGACGTGGGCCTCACGTTTTCAGTGGTTTGGCAGGAGACCTACGATCCCGTGCGGTATGCTGAGCTGCATCCCGGGACGCACATCAAGTCCGATTTCGGGTACCGGCTGGACAGTTTTGACCGGATGATCCAGGCGGAGCTGGAAGGCGTGGGGTACGGGGTATTGAGCGGCCTGGCGGACTGGCGGCGCGACTGGTCGATGCTGCTGCGGCATCAGCAATGGCTGCGGGACACCTATGGGCGCGGCTGCAACATCCTGGGCGTGCCGCGGCTGAAGGCCGCTCCGGGCTCCACTTTCCGGGAGTTCTCCTACGCTCCGACGGACGATGAGTTTCTCGCGCTGCTCGCGCTGCACAATGTGCGTTTCCCGGATGTTCGCCCCTTTGTGAGCACCCGCGAGGAGTTTGCCCTGTGCCTGCGGATGGCTGAGGGCGGCGGCTGCCTGTTCACGCTGGACTGTTCCACCGTGCCGGGCGGCTATACGCTGCCGAATCATGGGGCCCAGTTTGTCACGGGGAATTATGCCGCTCCGCGCTTTGCGCCGCTGGTGGAGGCTACGGGGCTGAAGTTGGACTGGTACTGGAATTCGCACCTGGCCGAGATGGAACTGGCGCGCAAGGCCTGACGGATTCTGTCAGGAGCGCGGGTTCAGCAGGCCGGATTCGAGGGTGAGGTGGTAGAACGACTCTACCTGGGGTGCGTCGATGGCGAGGGCGTCCAAGTTCTGGCGGAACAGCGCCTCGCCGGCCGGAGCGCGGGCAGCGAGGCCGGCCATGCGGTTGTGCAAGGCGTGTTCCTCGGCCTGTTCGGCCCGTAGTTCGGCGTAGAGCAGGAGGCGCTTGATGGGACCGCGCAGGTCTTCGTTCAGCCGGGGCTCCTTGCTGATCTGCTTGCGCAGGGCGCGGATGGGCTGAACGGCGGTTTCGCGAATGGTGGCGGTGTGCTGCTGGAGGTCGGCCCAAAGGGCGGAGTCGATGGAGTAGCCGGCGCGAGCGGCCCAGGCAGCCAGCAGGAGGCAGTTGACGTTGGCTCCGGCGGAGTTCTGCAGGTGGAGGCAGACCTCGCGCATGCCGGCGTGGGAGTAGAGCCGGAGGCAGAACTGCAGGAAGGCGGGCGCGTCGTGTTTCACGGGTGCTGGCGGCAGGGCGCAAAGGGCTCGAACGGCATGCCCCACGAGCGTCTGACGGCGGTCCAAGCGCCTCGCCTGTGGTGCGTCATAGAAGCTTTGCTGCCTGCATGGTTTCGGTACGGGACTCCCGTCACGATGGCCGGGATTCATCGTCATTGTAACGGGGATCGGAGCGGAACTGCGCGCGGGACGGCCAGTCTCAGCGGTAGTAACGAACCCAGAACCTACACAGCAGGTCCGCTTCGGCGGCGATCATTTCCCGGCTACCTTTCCGTCGCGTGTGATCGGGAGTAGACCCCGCGGCAGGGTGATGAGGGCCGCTGGCGCTCCAATAAAACCGCCGCATCCGACTTCCTCATCGCATCCAGGCTTTCGCAAGCGGGTTGCGGTGAAGAAAGTGCCGTAGGCAATGCCCCATTCGTCCTTCACCTCGACAGATCCGGCGTACTTGAGTCCGCTGCCATCCGTTTTGAAGCGTGGTGATCTGTGCATGCCGAGGGTAGTACTCCCGCCGATCAGCGACAACTTCTGCGCGAGTACAGCCTCGTCGAACTTTGGCCATGAGGAAGGCGGCTTGAGCATCCCCTCCTCCCAGGCATTCATGATGTACACCTGGTTCGGCCAAACGCCGCCTTCAGAGGATACAGGCCGGTCGCATCGATCTTCCACCAGGAAACAATTGTGGTCGATGAGACTGGCTCCACAATCGATGCGGCCCACGATGGCGACGGGCTTGCCGATGAGCTGCTTCCAATTGGCCAGGGCTTCGCAGACCGTGAGGGGCTTCACGTTGTTGTTGGTCGTGTCAGGAATGGGGCGAGCCGGACTACTGGGTGTGGACTGGGCGAGGGAGGCGACCGGCAGCAAGGCGAAGCAAAGGGCGGCGATCGTGTGGGATCCGATCACGTCCGTCATCATACTCCGCGTACCGAGCGTCGCGCCGCCAGGTTCTACGGCGCAGTCTGTAAAACCTGCCCGGCACTTCATCGCAATGAGAACGGTTGCTATGCTCAACTCGAGTGAACGAAAGCAGCACGAGCATGGCCGTTCGTTGGGAAGTCTTGAAGGGACTGCCGGGGGACGGCCCAATTCCCTGCCACTTCCATCCCAGGCACCCATCACCTTTGGCCGAGGGCTTGGTCGTGCGATTCTGGAAAGCCGATGGAAGTTCATGGGTGGGCAACTTCCAGGGTTTACAGGACTGGAGCGCAAAGGTCGCGCTTTGGCCGGAAGCCGGTTCTATTGCCGTCCTCGCAATGGATAGCTTTTACCTTGTGGACGCAGGCCGTCCGGACAGCTATGTTACTCTCGATTCGCAAAATCTAGTTGACGACATTATTCTGGAGGAGGAACACGGGATGCGCTTCGTTGCCACCTCGACGAGTATTCTTGCTTTCGGGAAGGACAGGCGCCAGATCTGGACCCAAAGCGATCTTGGTGGCTATGATGCCCAACTGACTCAGTGTGCAAAAGGTCTTTTGACCATCGAAGTGGAGGAAGAGCTGGGAGGAGCCAGGAAGACAATTCTACTCTCGGCGAAGGACGGCGTTATTCTGTAATGGGCTTGGACGCTTGTGTTCGATGTAATTGCATACAAGAGGGCCGCGCAGCGTGTCATCCTCTCCCCGAACTCTTGCGATTTGACGAAGACGGTGAACCGCACCTGGCGTCGGAGCAAGGCATCAGCGAATCGCAGTGGGCGATGCACGACCAGTGGTGCAAAGCTGCCTGTCCGCACGTGGATGGTTACATTGTGTCGAAGCGTCTCGGAAATGTCAGTTCTATCGCGCACGTCAGGGCGTACATCGAGCTACTGCCCCCCACTTATTTCCCCCTCCTTCGGGAGAGAGTGGTCTACTCCGGAACGCACTGTGGTGATTCAATTTCGCCTGGAGACGCCGCAATATTGGCGAAAGAAATTCGGCTGTTGCTCGAAAGCGCATCCGACCCTTGCGTGAAGGAGTTTGCGGTCGACCTGATCGAACTTGCCGAAGCAAGCGTGGCGACTGGAAACCCCATCATTTTCTGACCGCGTTCGATAGGGCGGAGGCGGGAGATGTGCCTGGCTGGCAGGGGCGCACGCTCGGGCGTTGCCTCCTGTCTTCAATGAGAGCGGACAGTTCCAAGGCCTCAGAACCGTCATTGAAAGCAAACGGTGTCGGGCCTATAGATGGGCCGGTTGACGTTGGGGCCTCTCATTTCATCAATATAATCACGATATGATCAGACTCCGCGGGCCGTTGGGCATGTTGGCATGGTTTGTCTTTTCAGCCTGCATACATGCTCAACCTTCGGCGCAGGCGAAGTGGATTCAGCGACTCCTGCCGCCCGAGGCCCGAATCATCGAGACCGCCGACGTGAAGACGAGCAAAGGACAGCCAAGAAGCCTCGTCTTGTGGATGTTGCACCCGACGAAGATTAGAAGAGACAGGGAAGACTTGACCTGTATCGATGATGTGTACGGAGACCACTGGTATGGACCAACCAGGCTGAGCCTGTTGGATGCAGGGCGCAAGTCCCTGATTAACACCATTGAAGTGCAGGATCTACTGATGACCGACGGTGAATCAGGTGATGCATTTGCCATCCCCTTCCTCGTCTCGAAAGTCGCATATGAGGTTCCTCGCGTTGACCGCCAGGGGGAAGGAGCGCCGCTCATCCTGAGCCTGAGGGACTTGACGGGAGAGGGTGTCGCGGGACAGTTCGTGCTGGCGAGTTTTATGGCATGCGGCATCACAGGAACCAGCGTGTTCGGATACAGCAGCAGGAGAGATCAGGCGGCTCAGTATCAGGTGGAGATCATCGAAGAAGGCAAGAAGCCCGAACTCGCCTGGTGGGCTCCCAAGATCTTCCACGCTCAACCCGTTCGCCCTGGCAAATGGGATTATACCTGGAAGCCTGGACACGGCTGCGATTGCGCTATTCACGAGCAGGTTGAGTTTGACCGGATGAGGCAGGTTTTCGTCGCTCAAAGGCAGGTCACTCCTGACGCGAGCTTGGTGGTGCCCAAGTCGAGAGAGCATTGAAGGTCGAACGAACGACCTGGAGAGCTGCTTGGCGAGCCGCGTAGACGGAAAGTGCAATCGATCGGGAGCGTCAGCCGGGAGGGTTGCGAGTGGGCGTCGTTACCAGGCGAAGTGATTCGTCAGGACGCCCACGCGGAATCAACTGGAAATACTGGCGGAGGAAGAGGGATTCGAACCCCCGAGCGAGTCACCCCGCTAACGGTTTTCAAGACCGCCGCCTTCAACCACTCGGCCATTCCTCCTCCTCCAATTTACGTTGTTTCGCCCTGCCGGCGCAATTTTGCCCCGCCCAGGACCGGCCCGGAGCCGCTCGCCTAAACTGGTAGTAGCCGGTTGCGTTCCGACGCCTCCGGCCACTGCTTCATGCAACTCCCTCGCTTCGCGCCTGTTCCTCCCGCCCACCGGCCCGGCGTCCGCCGCCGGATCGGCGTTTTCGACTCCGGGGTCGGCGGCCTCACCGTGCTGAAGGCCATGCGCCGGACGATGCCGCAGGCCGACTTTCTCTATGTCGGCGATACCGCTCGCGTGCCTTATGGCCGCAAGCCGAGCTCCATGGTCGCTGGATTCGCCCGCGAGATCGCGGCCTTCCTGCTGGCCCAGAATGTCGAGGCCATCGTCGTCGCCTGCAATACTGCCACTGCCGCGGCGCTGCCGGCGTTGGCCGAGGAGCTGCCGGTACCCGTGTGGGGCGTGATCGAGCCCGGTGTCCGCGCGGCGTTTGAGGCTTCGAAGACGGGCTCGGTGGGCGTGATCGGGACGCGCGGCGCGATCGCCAGCGGAGCGTACCAGCGCCGTCTGGAAGCACTGGGGCTGCGCGTGTGGGCCCGCGCCTGCCCCATGTTCGTCCACCTGGTGGAAGAGAACCTGTCCGATTCCGAGGAAGCCGCGCTGCTCACGCGCCACTACTTCGCCGACCGGCCGGAGATCGATACGCTCATCCTCGGCTGTACCCACTACCCGGTGCTGCGGCCGATCATTGAGCAAACGCTGGGCCCGTCGGTAAATGTGATCTCCAGCGCACAGGCGGTGGCCGCCACGGTCGCCGCGGCGATCGGGGATATCGAGGATCCGGAACTGCCGGGCATCGGGGGGATCCTGCATTTGGTCACGGGCGACGTGATCGCGTACCAGCACACGGCGCAGACGATTGGCGGGGTGGACGGTGAAGTCCGACCGATCCACGTGGAGACCCTGGCCGAGGCGGAACCGCTGCCCGTCAGGCCCTGACAGATCCACATGGAAGCGAAGCCCAAACCGGTCCGGCGCCGCCTGCTCACCCGCAATCGAATGGGCTGGGCGGCGATCGAAGTGCACAA
Organism: Paludibaculum fermentans; assembly: GCF_015277775.1. Taxonomy (NCBI): domain Bacteria; kingdom Pseudomonadati; phylum Acidobacteriota; class Terriglobia; order Bryobacterales; family Bryobacteraceae; genus Paludibaculum; species Paludibaculum fermentans. The sequence goes on along the minus strand of NZ_CP063849.1, from coordinate 8,201,649 downwards.
TGTGAGCGCCCTGTTTGTGGAGGAGTGCCGCAGCGGTTCGATCGGCGGGGCGGACGCGCCGGTGCTGGACCTGGGCGCGGCGTACGGACTGGTGGGTCTCGCGGCGTTGCAGGCCGGCGCGTGGGTGATCCTGAACGATCTGGACCAGCGTCATCTCGACGAAGCGGAAGCGTCAGCCCGGCCGGAAGACCGGCACCGGTTAACCCTGCGGGCGGGCCACTTTCCCCGCGTCATCCACTTCCCGGATCAAAGCCTGAGCGCCGTGCATGCCTGCAACGTCCTGCATTTTCTGAGTGGGCGCGAACTGGAGCGCGGCCTGCGGGCCATTGCCCGCTGGCTGAAACCAGGCGGCCGGCTTTTCGCTCAAGTCGTGACGCCCTACCTGGCGCCGTTCCAATTGTTCCGGACGGAGTATGAGAGGCGGCTGCAGGAGGGGGTAAGGTGGCCGGGCTGGATTCCCAAGGTGAGCGTCTACTCCCAGCACCGTAAACTGGGCCAGATGCCACCCGCGGTCCACCTGCTGGACGATCAGATTCTGGCGCGCGCGGCCACGAATTCCGGCCTGATCGTGGAGCGCTCCTGGATGTTCCAACCCGCTGACCTCCCGCCCGACCTCACTTTGGACGGGCGGGAAGCCGCTGGCCTGATTGCCCGAGCTCCGGGCGTTTAGCTGAGGCCCTTCACTTTCCAACCCGCGCGATAGGCCCGCCGCACATGGCCATTCGCCTCGGGGGAGTTCTTGAACTTCAGCTTCTTCGCATTCCACTCCAGCGTCGTCTTGGGGAAGAACGTGGCCAGGGGACCGAGCAGGACCGCTTCGGTGAGAGGTCCGGAGTAACTGAAGGGCGTCGAGGTGCTGCCCTTGCCGAGGATCGCGTCCACCCACTCGTGGTAGTGATCCACGCCCTCGACCTTGGTCATCTGGAAGTCTTTGAACTGAGCCTGCGGGAACAGCAGAGGCATCTTGATGTGCGGCAGCAGCATCACGCCGTTGGTCCCGATGAAGATACAGCCGGTGCCGGGCAGCCGCTGGCCGCCGACCATGGCCTGAATCTCCCGCGGAGGACGTTCGTCGCCGTCGTACCACGTCACGTTGACGGTCTTGTCGCTGGTAAAGCGGGTCCCCGGGAAGACGTAGTGGATGACCGCGTTGACGGACCAGTTGTGGGCGTTGGGCGCCGCGCCTTCCGACCGGACGGAGATGGGCGACGTCAGTTGCAGGGCCGAGAAGATGGGGTCGTAGATATGGCAGCCCATGTCGCCGAAGGTGGCGGTGCCGAAATCGATGCGTTTGCGCCACTCGCCGGGATGGTAGTAGCCCTTCAGATAGGGGCGTTCGGCCGACACGCCGAGCCACTGATCCCAATTCAGCGTGGATGGAACCTGATCGGTGCGGTCGGGCCGGGGCTCGGGATCGCCCCACTTCTTGCCGCTCCAGGCGTAGACTTCCTTGACCTTGCCGATGGTGCCGCCCTGGATCAGTTGCACGGCCGTTTTGTATTCGGTGGCGGAGTGAATCTGGATGCCCATTTGGGTCACCAGTTTCTTCTTGCGCGCCATTTCGGTCATCTTGCGGACTTCATAGAGGTCGTGGGCCAGCGGCTTCTGCCCGTAGACATGCAAGCCGTGCTGCATGGAGCTGACGGCCATGGGCGCATGCATGTGGTCGGGCGTGCCGACGCAGACGGCGTCCAGGTTCTTGTGCTCTTTGTCGAGCATCTCGCGCCAGTCCACATAGACCTTGGCATCGGGATACTTCTTCTTCACGCCGCCCAGAAGGGCGGAATCCACCTCGGCAACACAGACGAGTTTGACCTTGGGGTGCGTGGCTATGCCATCCAGAGTGGCGAAAGCCATGTTGGCCGCTCCGAAACTGGCCAGGCGGAGGCCGTCGCGCGGAGCGGAAAGGAGGTTAGGGATGAAAAATGGAGCCGTTAAGCCGGCAGCGGCCTGGCGCAGGAAGGCTCGCCGGTTGGTCTGTGAGGGATCGTACATAAGTGCTCGCTTCACCGAGCATACAGCACGGCGCGGGCGCGCTACTTGCGGCCCACGGGATCGACGGTCACATCGCCGCGCAACTCGCGGAAATAGCGCGCTTTCATGTCGCCCAGCCAGGGATCGAGATAGCGGCGGTTCAGGTCGATGGTGGACAGGGCCACGGTGCCGTCGTCCTCAGTACGCGCCAGGGTTTCGCCGGCCGGGTCGATGATCAGCGAGGGAAAATCGTAGCCCGAGGACGCGAGGAAGAGGTGGTTCTCGATCGCGCGGGCCTTGGCCAGGGTCTCATTGCCGCCCCAGATGGGCATGAGGATCAGTTCCGCTCCGCGCAGCGCCAGGCCGCGCGCCGGATCGGCGTATTGCACGTCCCAGCAGATCATCATGCCGACCTTGCCGAAGTCGGCCTGGAAGACGGGGAAGTCGCTGCCGGGCGTGATGCCGCCTTCCAGTTCTTCACGGGGGATGTAGACCTTACGGTAGCGGCCGACGTATTTGCCGGTGCGGTCGATCAGCACTGCCGTGTTGTAGATGAGGGCGCCTTCCCGCTCGTAGAGGCCGGCCACGACCCAGGAACTTTTGCGTTTCGCCAGTTCGCCCAGCCGTTTCGTGGTCGGACCCGGCACCGGCTCCGCCACGTCTGCGTAGGTCTTGCCCGTGCCGACCACGGTGATGCCTTCGGGCAGCAGGATCACGTCGGTCCCCGCCGGAGCCTTTGCGCCGGACATCTCCACGAAACGCGCGACCGGGTCCGGCCCGCGCGGTTTCAGGCGAACCGCCACCACTTTGACCGGCCTGGCCTTGGGCGCGGCGATGGGTTCGAGCTTCCAGTCTTTCCAGGACACGCGCCCCTGTGGGGCATTCTGCAGCAGCAGTTGGAGCCGGGCGGACACGGCGCCTTCCGGAGCCGGAGCTTCCAGCGAAACCGACCGCCATTCACCTGAACTTTCGACACGCCAGGCGTAGTCCGGCTGGCCGGCCCTATGGCCCTGGGCGTTCTGCCAGTCCAACTTCACGGGCACCTGCAGAGGCTCGTAACCCAATCCGGCGGCGCGGTATTGGCCGGTGAGCCGGTACCATTGGCCGGGCTGAATAGCGGGCAGCACCTGCTCCCAGCCGCCGAAGACTCCGGGGTTCCCTGCCCCTTCCAAGGTGAGTTCCGCGCCGGTCCGGCTGTACTTCGGAGCCACTTCGGGCCGCGGCGACCACTGCCGCCACTCCTGTCCCCGGACCGCCAAACCGGCCGCGAGGACGATCACCGCACAGGTAATTTGCCGCATCTCAGTTCCGAGCTTACTCCGGAACGCCGGGTCCTGAGCCCGCGGTGTGCGGGAAATCTCCAACCCTCTGGATCCAGCGCGTTTTTCGGGAACCGAAAGAGGCGAACAGAGGATCTCTCTGCGATAATCGAAAAATTGCATGAAACCAGCTCTCCTGGTTAGCCTTATCTTCGCCGTCGCATTGGGAACCTCGGCGTGTTTTCTGTTTCGCAAAGCGCGCAACTGGGCGGACCTGAAACAGACCACCGTCGACCTCGACGGCCTGGCCACCGTGAAAGTCCCAAGCGACCTGCGCTACGACGCCGAACCCGTGCAACGCAGCGGAGATACGGCGCAATTCCAGTTCCGGCGCGTCAATGACACCCACCTGAACGGCCAGACCTCGTACGCGGAGACGATGGTGATCACCATCGCCGCGCCGGACCTGGACCGCGCGACCTTCGAGGCCCAACGCCGGCAAGGCCTCTTCGATGTGACGAAGGCGTCAGGCACCGGGGCGACCAGCACGGAAGGGCCGCTGCAATGGGAGATCTTCCAGACGGTCTACGAACGCGACCCCGTGAAGGAACCGGCGCACTACCTGCGGCTTACCGACGCGGAGGCCGGGATCGTCATCACCTGGCTCGGCTACCAGAAGCAGTACACCGTCGAGCAGGCGCGGGCCAACCTGAAGTACCTGCGAAGCACTATCACAGTTGCGCCGACGCGGGCCGCGTACTTCGAGAAGCTGCGGGATTACAAGACGAACAGCCGGACTGCCGAGGCGGCCCGCAACCTGGAACTCCTGTCGGCCGCGCTGAAGGAACTCGGGTTTCCGCCCGCCACTGTGGGCCAATGGACCCGCCACGGCACCTGGCGCTACACCATCGACAACGGCCGGCCGCAGCAGTTCCAACTGGTGCTGCCGGTCAACCATATGCGCATGCCGGATGGCGCGTTTGAACTGAAGGGCCCGCTCACTAGTTTCAAGTTCATTCAAAACAAGTACTGGTGGCAGAACAACCAGGGGCGCGGCGGCGGGCTGATTCCGCAGGACCTGCTACCCGGCCTGGTCGAAGAGATGACCGACCGTGAGGATGTCTATTTCTTCAGCATCCATGGGCTCAACCTGTGGAAGTCCTACCCAGGCGACGGGAACCCACTGTTGACGGAGTTGCGAAGCGCGATTGTGGAAGCAGAGAAGCTGAAAGCGGAGTTCTTCTCCAAGGGCCTCATCGGCGGAGATGCGGAGCCGTAACTGGTCATCGATCGCAGCCGGTGATCGTATTCAGGACCAAATTGCGCCTTAATCAGTTGGGGCCAGTTACGCCCTCACGAAGAACCAGAAGCCCCCTGACTACAGACCCCCTATGCACATCCACCGCATCTCCCGATTTGCCCTGACCGTTTCCGCCCTGCTTGTTTCGTGCCTCGCACCGTGCGCACTGGCGGAAACGCCGCGCACCATTACGTTGGAGGAGCTGGCCCGCAGCCTGCCCAAGGAGCCCATCAACGTCGTTTTCGACGTCGATGATACGGTGCTCTTCACCTCGCCGGGGTTCCAGTGGGGTTCCCGCACCTACGGCCCGCAGATCGTCTCGGCCGGCGTCTCAGTACGCGAGGAAGACCTGCCGTCCGATGAAGACCGCCGCAAGTACCGCGAGTTCTGGACGAAGATGAACAACGAGCTCGACCAGTACAGCGTGAAGAAGTGGATCGCGAGCGAGTTGATCGCCTTGCACAAGTCGCGCGGGGACAGGATCTATTTCGTCACGAAGCGGATCTACACCGGCAGCGAGAAGCTGACCGGTCTGCTGCGCAGCGAATTCGGCTTGCCCGCCGACTCTCCGGCCGTGATCTTCACCAGCCGCCAGCCGAAGACCAAGGCGTTCAAGGACATCAAGGCGCAGGTGAGCTACGGCGACTCCGATGGCGACATTCGCGATTCGATCCAGGCCGGAGCGCGGCCCATCCGCGTCCTGCGCTCCCCCGCCTCGGTGAACCACGAGCCTACGCACAACGGCGGCTTCGGCGAGGAAGTGCTGTACAACTCAGAGAACGACTAAGCCGGGGACTGGGAAGCGGCCCTATTTCTGATCCGAGGAGACCGGCGGCACGGACGGCGCCGCGGTCAACTTGCCGGCACTGACCTCCGCCAACTGCACGTGGTTGGCCTCGAGCACCGAGCCCAACGTCTGGTCCATCAGCACGCGGGCGTTGGTGTAGTTGATCAGCGAGGAAACCTCGGCCGTCTGGGCCGTGGTCAGATCCCGTTGCTGGCGGACCACGTCGGTGGGTGTCGAAGCGCCCAACTCGAACTTGCGCTGTTCGCCTTTCAGCAGCTCTTCCGCCAGGGACTTGCTCTTCAGGGCTGCTTCATAGCGGGCCTTGGACTGCTCCAGCGCCACCGTGGCGTTCATGATGTCCACCTGCAACTGCTTCACGTCCTTCTGCAGCGCCAGCTGGCTCTGCCGGATCTGCAGATTGCCGATGTTGGAATCGGCCTGAGCCTGCCGGTTGTAGATGGGCAACTGAACGAAGGCGCCGATAGCCTGCGAAGGGAAGTTCCGCCGGAACACCTGGCCCACGGCTGTCCCCAGGCCGCCTTCGAAATATGCGTCAGGCGGAGCGCTGCCCGGAACATTGCGGGCCGTACCGGCCAAGCCGGAGTTCGTCGTGCTGCCGAACACCTGGAGCGACGGGAGCACCCCATTCTTCGTACCCAGGTTGTTGATTTCCGAGTTGACCAGATTCGCCTTCTCCAGCGCGATATCCGGGCGCTGGGCGATCGCCTTCTCCACCATTTCCTGGAGCGGCGGCAGGGCAGCCTGATCGGGCGCGACCAGCCTGTCGACGGGGATGATTTGCGCGGAGGCCAGAATCGGATCCCGGACGCCGTTGCGGCTGAGCAGGCTCTTCAACTGCAACTCCTGCTGCTGCAGCGCAGTCTGCGCGTTCACCAGGTCGAGGCGGGCGGTGGCGGCCTGCGCCTGCACCGGAATCAGGTCGCCTTCCGACAAGGTTCCGACTTCGATCTTGCGTTTGCCGTCGGTGACCAGCCGTTCGGCCACATCCAGGGCGGCCGTTGTCGACTTGAGTGTCTCGTGATTGCCCACCAGGGCGTAGTAGGAATTCAACACCCGGACCACGACTGCCGTCACCTGGCTCCGGAACGTGAGAGAGGAGTTCTTCACGCCGTTCTGGGCCACGGTGATATTGCGCGAGTTCACCGCGACTCCAAAACCACGCAGCAGGTTGTGCTGGAACTGCAGCGCCAGGCGCGGCGCCACGGACGGGTTCAGGACGTTGCTGGGCGAGTTCTCATTCAGGTAGTTGCTGTTGTAGCTCAGTGTGACGCTGCCGCCGCTGAGCAGGCCCTGCTGGATCGACGCGTTGTAGACGCGCTGATCCTGGACGAGCACCGACGTGATGCTCTGAACGCTGTTGGGCTGCGGTATGGAGCGGTGGCTGTAGGTGAAGGCGCCCTTGATCGTCGGATCGAGGTTCTGCGTGACCGGGCCCACCTGGCTGATGGTGGCGTTGCCGCCGCCGCGACTGGTGGCTCCACTGTTGCCGCCGCTGACGCCGGCCGCCGCCTGGCTGCCCAGGACACCCTGGCCGCTCGCCACGGACTGCGACTGAGACGCACCGCTGGGGACACCCGGCAGCGTTCCGCCGGCTTTCGCGCGGTTCAACTGCCACTCCGCCATGAGTGGGCCATAGCGGGCCACTTCCAGATCGATGCTGTTTTCGAGGGCGAGGGCGATGGCGTCCTGCACCGTCAGATAGAGCTTGCCGGCGCGCACCATGCTGGCCAGGCGGTCGGAATTGCTGAGCCGCACCGGAGGCACGGTTGGAGTGGAATAGGTACGGATGCCCCAGGCCGCCGTCGACCGGACCGGCGCAATGGGCTGCTGCGCCAGCATGGGCGTCACCGGGGAAAGGACACACAAGCCCGCCGCCAGGTAGCGGCGGATCGCGAAGAATCTGCCGGCCATGCGAGCGTTCATTGCTTCACCTGCCCCGCATCGGGCCCTTTGGAAGCCGGCCCGCCGTTGCCGCGCATGGCTTCTTCCACCGACACGTGATTGACATCCAGGGTGCGGCCCAACGCCTGCTCGAGAGAGATGCGGGCGTGCGTGTAGTTCGCCATCGCCTGCACTTCCGAACTCTGCGCGTTGGCGAGGTCGCGCTGGTCCTGCACTACCTGGAAGGAAGTGGAGGCGCCCAGCGAGAACTTCTTCTGATCGGCTTCCAGCGTCTGCAACGCCAGCGTACGCGACGTCCTGGCCGCATCGTAGCGGGCCTTGGCCTGTTCGAGACCGATCATGGCGTTCTGGACATCCACCCGCACCTGATTCAGGGTCTTCTGCAGGTTCAGCTCGTTCTGGCGGATTTCAATAAGGCTGGTGACGTAATCCGACTGGGCGGCACGATTGCGCAACGGAATGTTCAGGGAGAACCCGGCCGAGTAGTTAGGATAGTTGCGCCGCGCGATCTGGCCCAACAGGTTGCCGTAACCGCCCACCAGGGGTGAACCGGCGGCACCGGCCGCCAGCCCGAGCGCCGTCAGGTCGCCGGTCAAGCCGTTGTTGGTCAGCTCGGCAAAAGCCTGCAGTGTGGGTTTGAGCGAATTCTTGATGCCCACCAGGTTCAGGTTGTTGCTCTCCAGGTTGATCCGGCTCTGCTGAATCTCGGGCCGCTTTTCCGCGGCTTCGGCAACCAGCTTCTCGAGTTCCCCGATCTCAGCCGCGTCAGGCGGCGCGATGCGGTCGAGAGCAACGATATGAACCGAGGCCAGCTCCGCACTCGCTACGCCGGAGCGGCTGAGTGCGTTCTTCAACACCGTCTCCTGTTGCAGCAGGTTGGTGCGGGAGATCACGAGATCCTGCTTGGCGGCATAGAGTTGCGATTCCGCGCGCGTCACTTCGATCTCAGCCAGCGTGCCGACTTCGACCATCCGCTTGTTGTCGTCGTACAACTGCTGGGCCGTCTTCACCGCCTGCTCGCGCGCCTGGACGTCCTGCTGGAAGCTGACCAGGTCCCAATACAGGTTCAGCACCGCCGAGATGGTGGTGATGAGCTGCAGCTTGAATTGCAGGTCTGTGACCTTTAGATTGTTCTTCTGGACGCGGATGTTGCGTCCGTTCACCGCGGAACCGAACCCTTGCAGCAGGTTCTGAGTTAACTGCAGATCCAGATTGCCGGAGGTGTAAGGATTCAAGGTGTAGAAGTTGCTGTTCACCTTGGTGTACTGGCTGGAGTAGCTCATGGTGGCACCCAGGCCAAACAGCCAGTTCTGCGAGTAGGAGGCCTGGTAGGTCCGCGTGTCAGCAACGAAGGCATTCGTACCAGTGAGAACTGTATTGCTCTGGGGAGACGTCGTGTGTTGGAAGTTTGCGAAAGCAGAGATGGTCGGGTCCAGGGTCGGGATGCTCGGCCCCAACTGGGTGAGGATGCCGCCGCCGGAACTGACGCCGCTGCCGGCCGATCCGGCACTTCCACCGGTCAGGCTGACGCCCTGCAGGCTTACGCTCTGCGGTCCCGCCGCCACGCCCGAACCCACCGCGCGGAGAACGCCGCCGCCCTGGGCGCGCTTCAGGACTTCCCGTGCCAGAAGCGGCGCGTAGCGCTGTACTTCCACGTCAATATTGTTTTCGATCGCCAGCGCGACTACGTCCTGCGCCGTGAGGTAGAGGTTCCCCGCCCGCACCAGGCTGTCCAACCTGGACGAATTCGCCAAGTTGATGGCGGGCACATCGCGGGTCCGGTATGGATCCATGAGCCGCCCGAATCGTCCAGTGGCAGGGTCGATTCTCACTGCCGTCTGGGCCGTAGCGGATTGGGCGACAAGCAGCGATGCGCACAGGAATACTGAGAGGAGGCGTGGGGCCTCACCGCGAGCGTGTAGAACCTTCATCTATTTTTATAACGGTCGGACTTGGGTTAAGTTCCAGAATTTACTCTAGCCGGAGAGTTTTTTTGGAGCGGGCACGGCCAGTTCCGCATCCGAACCGCGCGTTTGGCCGTCCATTTGCGTCGCGGCTCGCCGCCCCATCGCCATCCGGCAGACTTTCTGCCTACTAGGCAAGCTTATCCCATCCCGCCGCCATGCGTCCGCCGGACGGCTATAACCCCTGGTAGCTGATCGCGAACAAAACGCCCAGCAAGAGGTCAATCAACCCGAATCCGATCGCCGAGGCCGGCACACGCCCGTACACGCCCAGAACCAACACCGCCAGCCCGAAGGAGAACTTCTCGATGAGCGCCGCCGGAATAAGCGCCCGGTAGCGCTTCGGATCACGCGAGATGACCAGAAACGCCACCTGCCAGGCCAGCCCGACGCCGACAAACCCGTAAAAGAACTCCGGATGACTCTGGGCCGGCGATTCCGCCGGACTCACCAGCAGTTCGGTGAAGTACATCGGGGTGAGCAGCAGCAGACCCCAGATGCCGGCGCCGAGGAAGACGGCCCGGGCGAAGCGAACGCCCCGGCAGTCTTCCGCCTTGTTGAGAGAAAACCAGCCCATCAGAAGCCCGCCGTCTGCGTCGCGCCGGGATGCTTGTCCACCTTATTAGGGATGGTGGACTGTGTCTGCAGGTAGCGGTAGATCGCCGAAAGATCGTCAGGATCCATCTGTGAGAGGTTCAGCCAGGGCATCAGCGTGAACTGGCCCGGCTGCAACTTGGGGGCTCCGTTGACGGCGTAGGTGCGCTGCAGCGTGAAACGCTGGACGAAGTAGTCTTCCGACCAGCGGCCGATTCCGGTATCCGGGTCCGGCGTGATGTTGGCGCTCACCACCTTGCCCAGCGGCGTATCGAAGACGCGTCCGCCTGCAAACTTCATGCTTTCGTCCAAATTATGCCCGTCGGCGGGCGTGTGGCAATCCATGCAATGGCCCAGGGTCGCCAGATAGGCTCCGTACTCGGCATTGCGCCCGCGGTCGGGTGACTGCACCCTCGCCACCGGCTCCGGATAGGTCTTCATCAGGACGTTGATGGGGAACGGGATCTTCATCTTTGGCAGGTTGCTCTTCACCGGAGCGAGCGTATTCATGTAAGCCACCAGGGACTCGACGTCGTAGTCGCTCATTTTGCTGAAGTTCTTGTACGGCATCATGGGGAACAGAGTCCGGCCGTCGCGGCTGATGCCTTCGCGGATGGCGCGGATCTTTTCCCCGTCCGTCCAGTTGCCGAGTCCCGTCTCCTTGTCGGGCGTAATGTTGGCGGTGACCAGCGGACTCACCGGACCCTTCTCCGGGATAATCTGCCCCTTGCCCCGGCCTGACACAACGACGGGCCCGCCGAACCGCGAATAGTCGCGCTCAGAGTGGCAGCCGTCGCAGTCGGCAACCACTTCAAAGAGATACTTGCCGCGGGCGATGCGGTCGGCACTCATCGTAACGCTGCCGGCGCGCGGCTGCGTGCTGCGCGGCAGATAGAGTCCATAGTAAAGCGCGGTTGTACCCGCCACGACGGCGGACACCGAGGCGATTGCTGAGACGATCCTGGTCCAGGTTTTCATGGTGTTTCCTCTTCCTTCACTCACTTCACGCGCAGCAATCCGGAAAAGCGGATCAATCCCAACGAAAGACAGTTTGTTTACACCGGCTGTCACAGGGTGGCTCGCTGCCTCGTCTCACCGGGCGAGTGAACACCATGAGCAGAATCGAAGGCATTGCCCCCCAACGCGCCGGATTCTTCCTGCGCCTCATCTACCGCCTGGCGGTGAAGATCACTGGCAAGATCACCGGCTCCGCCGTCCTGCCGGAGCCCATTACCGTGGCGGCCCTGCAGCCCAAACTCCTATTCGGCACCGCCGGAATGGAGCAGGCGCTTTCGTCCTGCCGGTCTGTGCCGCAGAACCTGAAGTGCCTGGCTTCCATGGCCGCGGCGCGCACCATCGGCTGCGCCTACTGCATCGACATTGGCCCGGCCGTCGCCCGCCTTCAGGGCGTGCCGGAACGCCAGATCCTGGAGCTGATGGATTTCGAGACCAGCACGGCGTTCAGCGATGTGGAACGCGCCGCCATCCGCTACAGCGTGGCCATGTGTTCGACGCCGATCCGGGTGACCGGCGAGGTCTTCGCCGCCGTGCGCCGGCACTTCAAGCCGGCCCAGATCGTGGAGTTGACCGCGGCGATCGCCTGGGAGAACAACCGCGCGCGCTTCAACCACGCACTGGAACTGGAGCCGCAGGGCTTCAGCGAGGGCGCTTACTGCCTGCTGCCGGCCCGGGTACAATCATCGGTACATGCACCCGGCGTCTGATTTCGAGCAGCACCGGTCCGCACTCTTCGGCCTGGCTTACCGGATGCTGGGCTCGGCGCATGAGGCGGAAGACATCGTGCAGGAGGCCTACCTGCGCTATGCCGAGGAGACCGCGCCTATCCTGTCGCTCAAACCCTACCTGATGACGATCACGGCCAGGTTGTGCCTGGACACACTGAAATCGGCCAGGGTCCGGCGTGAAGAGTACGCCGGACCCTGGCTGCCGGAACCCGTCCTCACCTCCACTCCTGCCGACACTGCCATCGAGGCGGAATCCCTCTCGTTCGCCTTCCTGGTCGTCCTGGAGACCCTCTCTCCGGCGGAGCGCGCCGTCTTCCTGCTGCGCGAAGTCTTCGACTACGAGTACGTCGACATCGCTGGCATGCTGGAGACTACCGAGGCCAATTGCCGCCAGTTATTGAAGCGCGCGCGAACCCATATCGACGCGCGGCGGCCGCGTTTCCCGATCCCCGAGCAGCGCCACCAGGCCCTTCTCAGCTCGTTCGCCCAGGCCTGCGCGGACGGCGATCTCCACTCCATTTCGGCCATGCTGGTGCGCGACGCAAAAATGTACAGTGACGGAGGCGGCAAGGTGCGCGCGGCATTGAACCCTATTCACGGAGCGGATGCCATCAGCCGGTTCTTCCTGGGGGTTAGAGGGAAGGGGCAGCCCGGCGTGACCGTCCGCATCAAGAGTGTGAATGGGCAGCCCGCCGTCCTGGGCTATGCCGGAGACCAGCTGGTCTACATGGCGCAGGTGCGGCTGGAAGGGGATCTCATCTCGGAGATCTACATCGTCGCCAATCCCGACAAACTACCATCCGCCTGACGGCTATTTGCCGGATTTGGAGCAGTTGGCCAGCCGCTCCTCCAGATGGCGCCGCATGGCTTGATCGGGCGAGGAGAGTTGCTGCGACTGGTCCACCGCCTGGAACTCCGCTACAGCGCCCTTCAGCATCGGCAGGCCCTCTGCCTTCTGGCCATCGGCGCAGTACCACATGCCGAGAGCGCCCCTGGACTCGGCCAGCCGGGTGCGGCCCTCCACATCGTTCGAAGTCGCCATCAGTTCCAACTGCAAGGCCAGCGCCCGCTGCAGCAGTTTGAAGGCCTCGGGCCGCCGATTGAGATCGATGAGGAGCAGCCCTTCCTGCCTGTTGATGAACGCGGTCCGGTCCTTGAGGCGGGCGTTCTTCACATCGCGCTTCAGCAGCTCTTCGCGGAGGGTCCGCGACTGCTCGTAGTCGCGCACGGCCTGCTCGTTCTGTCCCAGCTTGGCCTCCGCCTCGGCCAGTTCGCTATAGTCGATCGCCAGGTCCAGCTTCGCCGACAAGTCGTTTGGTTTGGCCTGCACCTGCAACTTATCCAGCTCGATCGCGCGTTTAGAGAGCTCCAGCGCGCCCTGGGGATTCTGGGCGTGCGACCGTAGCGCGGCCAGCGACTTCAGCGACAAGGCCAGATTGTAACGGCCCCGCTCGCTGGCGCGGTTGGAATCGTAGACCACCTGAAATGTCTTGAGGGCCTGTTGGGCGAGGCGTTCGGCTTCCTCGTATTGACCTGTGTCGACGGCCAGCCGGCTGCCGGTGAAGTAGGCGATGGCCAGGGAGCGCTGCGCCGGAATGCTGGTGGGCTGCAGCGCCGCTGCCTTCTCCCGAAAAGCGATCGAGCGGGCCGAGTGATCATTTCCGTTCGCCCGCTCACCTACATTCCGCAATACCTCGCCAATGCGGTCGTAGACATCGGCCAGCCGGCCCAGCACTTCGGGGTTGCGGTCCTTCTCCGGGATCGCATCCAGCAGTTCCTTGGCTTTGAGGTAGCCTTGCAGCGCCGCGCGGCTATCGCCGAGGTTGGACTCGCTGGGCGAGCCTTCCACACTACCCAGCCGCACGTAAGCATCCGACAGCTCCAGCCGCAGATCCAGGCTGTTCGTCGCGCCCTTGGCCAGGCTGTCCAGGGCGCGCGTCGCCTTCTTCAGCAGCTCCTGCCGGACGGGCGTCGCGCCGGGCAGGTTCCTGATGGCGTCGTGCAAATCGAAGATGAGCGTCTGGGCAAGCTGGCGGACTTCCCCTTCCCGTTGCTCGGCCCGAGCCCTCTCCCGACGGGCCACACGGGCCTGATAGCTGGCCACGGTCAGGCCGATGGCGAGCGCCAGCACGACCAGTGCCGCCGAGCTCACCGCCAGCCAGTTCCGCCGCGCGAATTTCCGCATCAGATACAGGAAGCTGTCGCCGGCGGCGCTCACCGGTAGGCCGTGCAGATAGCGGTCGATATCGGCCGAAAGCTGCTCTACCGAAGGGTAGCGGCGCGAAACATCCGGATCCAGCGCTTTAAGAACTATGTTGTCGAGATCCCCTCGAAGCGAGCCGCTCCAACGCTGGATCGAAGACATGCCTCCGGGCAGCGCCGGCGGTTCGGCCTGTTCGTCGTGTGCCCGGCCGGCATGGGTCTTCACTCTCGTACTGGGCGCCCTGGGCGGCTGGTCCAAATCGGCCGGGGCAAGCGGGAAGGTCCCATTGCGCCGTCCCGGGAACGGATGGGCGCCGGTCAGAATCTCATACAGCATCACGCCGAGAGAGTAGATATCAGTGGCCGTGTTTACCGGATCGCCCTTAATCTGCTCGGGACTGGCATATTCCGGCGTCATCAGGTGAACGCCGGCCCGTGTCATCTTGCCCTCGTCGGTGAGAACCTTGGCGATGCCGAAGTCCAGCAGCCGCGGCTCGCCCTCGGCGGTCACCAGGATGTTGCCCGGCTTCAGGTCGCGATGGACGATCAGGTTGCGATGGGCGTACTCCACCGCGCCGCAGACCTTTTGAAAGAGTTCCAGCCTTTGATCGATGGAGAGCCGCTTCTCGTGGCAGTAGGTGTCGATGGGCTGCGCCGCATAGAACTCCATCACAAAGAACGGCCGCTGATCGGGGGTAACACCCGCATCCAGCACCTTTGCAATGTGCGGATGGTCGAAGTGGGCGAGAATCTGCTTCTCGTTCTCAAAGCGGCGCAGCACATGGTCAGTGTCCATGCCGCGCTTGAGGATCTTCACCGCCACCAGGCGGCGGAACTCACCGTCGTCACGCAGGGCCTGGAAGACCGAGCCCATGCCGCCTTCGCCGACCTTCTGGATAATGGAATAGATGCCCACCCGATCACCCGGAGCCGGGAATTCCGTTGCGGATGCCGCCGGCGGCGCCAGCGCGGGTTGCTCGATGAAGGCGCCGGCTTCGTCCGCTGCAGCCAGCAGGGACTCGACCTCCTCGCGGATTTCGGGGTCCTCGCTCGACTCCTCGATGTAGGCGCTCCGCTCAGCCGGCGGTATCTCCAGGGCGTGTCCGAAAATGGCCTTCACCCGCGCCCAGCGTTCAGCCGTCACCGCGCACCCTCCGCTATTCCGCAGAGCTCAGGCGGCAGGCGGCCACAGTTGTAGAATCTTGCGGCAAACTCGCGGTTTCCGGGCATCTTCCCCTCGAAGTTCGCAAGGATTCCCGCCCAACTACCGGCGGCCCCAGTCGACTCTCCATGTATTGTGCCTTATACGCCGCAATCCGATCCACGCCAGGGGGATCACATTTCATCCCCTGGCGTTTCCGGCACCGCCACAGCGATTGCGCAGCCTCGCCCTTAGGACCGGCCCGGCTTGCTCAGCAATTCACGGATCCGGGCAGCCAGGTCTTTCGGGCTGAACGGCTTCTGGATGAAAGCGCTGGTTCCGATGATGTCCTCCAGTCCATCCAGGGCGTCACCCGGATAGCCCGACATAAAGAGCACCCTCAAATCAGGATTCAAAGTCCGGGCGCGCAGCACCAGTTCCCGGCCGCTCATGCGCGGCATGATAACGTCGGTCAACAATAGATCCACCCTCTGGGTCTTGAGCATCTCCAGGGCGTCCTCGGCATCCTGACATTCAATAACCTGGTAGTGGAAGTGAGCCAGGACGGCGGAAACATAGCGCCGGACCTCAGGCTCATCCTCAGCGAGCAGGACTGTCTCCAACCCGCCAGACACCCGCCGGGCGGCCGGCGTGTCTCCGGGCACCTCCGCCGTGACCGCCGGCAGGTAGACGTGAAACGCCGAGCCGGAGCCCGGCACAGTCTCAACCGCCACCCGGCCGCCACACGACGAAACGATGCCGTGAACCACCGACAGGCCCAGGCCGGTGCCCTTCCCCGCCGGCTTGGTGGTAAAGAATGGCTCAAACAGATGCTGCTTGGTCTCCTCGTCCATGCCAGTACCGGTGTCCGAAACACTCACGCAAACGGTGCCAATGTCCGGCGGAATGCCGGCACTCACCGCGGCCGCATCACCGGCGTCCGCGACACGGGTGGTGATCGTGATGGATCCGCCTCCCGGCATCGCATCGCGCGCGTTGACTATGAGGTTCATCAGCACCTGGCCGAACTGGTGCCGGTCTGCCGCCACCAACACGCGCTCAGACGCCAGGCTGGTAACGATACTGATGTCCTCCCCAACCAGGTAGAAGATCGTCTTTTCCATCTCGGCAATAGTTGAGTTGACATCTACTACCTCCAATCTGGGAACCTCCTTGCGGCTGAATACGAGTAATTGACGGACCAGCCCCGTGGCACGTTCGCCCGCCCTGACAACCTCATCGATTTTGGGACGGGCCGGGCTCTCCTTCGGCAACTGATCGATCGCCATCTGGGAATAGCCGCCGATCACGGTCAGGAGGTTGTTGAAGTCGTGGGCGATCCCGCCGGCCAGCCGGCCGACCGTCTCCATTTTCTGCGCCTGCAGGAACTGATTCTGCAGCCGCTCCCTTTCAGCTTCCGCCAACTTGCGGGCCGTCACATCCCGTACGACGCCAACGGCGCGGAACGAATCCGACATGTGGACGGGCGCCACGCTCAGTTCCACCGGGAACTCCGTCCCGTCCTTGCGCACGGCCGTCATCTCCACTGTCCGGCCGACGAACGGTGTCTGGCCAGATGCCCCGATCAGTTCGAACCCCTGCGAGAACAGTTCACTGATGCCTGTAGACCCGATCAGCTTGTGCAGCGGCTCCGACGCCACCTCTGCGGCAGTGTATCCGAAAATCCGTTCCGCTGCAGGGTTCCACAGAACAGTCCGGCCTTCGCCGTCGATGGCGATGAGTCCGTCGAGCGCGGAGTTAATGATGGAATGCAGCATCGCCTGGCTGCGCCGCAACTCCTCTTCCGCCCGCTTGCGGCCAGTAATCACACTGAAGATGCCGACAAATTCGCCGGGCTTGGGGCTGTAGGAGGAGATGGAGTACCACGATTTCGTTGCCTGGACGAACAGCTCAGTGCTTTCCGGTTTGCCCGTCGAAGCCACCCGCCCGTAGAACTCAAGTACAGCGGGATCCGATTGCCGCAGGCCCGGAAGAACCTCGGAGACAAGCTTCCCCACCACCGCAGGGCGCGCAGGATTCAATCGCCGGTAACTTTCGTTTACGGCAAGGTACTCAAAGTCGTACGGGACACCGTCTGCATACAGCATGCGGCCATAGATCAGCACTTCACTCATGTGTACGAAGAGTTCGCTGAACCGGATCTCCGTCTCCCTGGCCGATTCTTCCGCCTGCTTCCTCTCAGTTATGTCTTCTGTATAGATGATGATGCCACCGGTCTCCTCACCCGAGTCGCCCCACGGACAAACCGTCCAGTTGACCCAGCGTTCGGAACCGTCCGCACGCGTGAAATGATCATCCTGTTCGGACACAACTTCACCCCTGAGGCCGCGCCGGCAGGCATCCATCCAACGATCCTCCAGCGTGGGGAGCAGTTCGCTGATCGTGCGTCCGCTCGACTGTTCGCGGCTGAGCCCAATACCGGCCAGCCAACGCTCGCTGGCCTGGATCTGGCGCAATCCGCGATCGAGCATGGCCAAGCCGTAGGGCGCCTCCGCAACCAGGGTCTGCAGGAGAACCATCTCTCGTTCCGTCTCCCGGCGCGCCGCCTCCTCCAACCGCTTCCTCTCCGTGACATCCGACATGAAGCCGTGCCACAGGATGCTTCCGCCCGGTTCCCTTGAGGGGATGGAGCGTCCTTCGATCCAGACAACCGGCTGCCCCGCCCGCACCACACGGAATTCGTCATGCCACAGGGTCAGCGAGGCGGCTGACGCGGCAATCGATTCACTCACCCTCCTCATGTCGTCAGGATGAATCGTGTCAAACAGCGGTCCGGCCTCCGCCACGAGATCCTCGGCTCTGACGCCGGCCATTTCGAAGATTCGCTGATTGGCATACGGGACGGAGAACTGCCCCTCGGGCGTCATTCGGAAAGAGTAGAGGACGCCCGGCACGGCGGCCGCAACCTGTTGGAACTGCTTGTTGCGGGCGGCCAGCGCCGACGTTCTCCGTTCCACCAGTGTGGCCAATTGCCTCTGCCGCACCAGCGTCAGCACTCCGGCCCCGGTCAATGCGAACAAACCCAGAAAACAGGAGGCCAGGAACCCGGGCTCCAGGTACCACGGAAGCAGAACGTCAAAGGCAAGCGAGGAAGGATCGGGATCCACATTCCCGTTCCGGTCGACCGCGCGCACTTCCAGAACGTGGCTCTTTCCACGCTCCAGATGCTGGAACTCGGCCGAATCCGACGCGGCGAACCTGGACCATGGCCCGCCATCCAGCCGCCACGAATAGAGGAGACGGGCTTCCGGCGTGTACTTCCACTTATCCATGCCGGAGAAGACGAAGCGCGCCTCTCCGGACGGCGGAACGTGGCGCGGATTGGCGTCCATGTCGAGCAGGGTTTGAGGGGGCTCCGTGTCGGCGCCAGGGTCGCTTCGGGAGATCCCCGCGGTGGTAGTAGCCCAGATGCGGCCCTCGGCATCTTCCGCAACTCCGTACACGGCGGCATCCGGCAGCCCCTCGGTGTTGGCAATGTTGATCCACTCTCCGTTCCAAAACCGGCTGAGGCCCCGGCCGGAAGCCACCCAGATGGAACCGTCGCCCGCCTTTAGAATGGAGCGGACGGTCTGCAGATTGTCCCGAATCGTCACAAAACCGCGGCCGTCATACTCCACGACACTGTTGCGGTCGCCGAACCATAGCTTACCCGGAGCCACTTCCGCCACGGCCAGCGGGCTCCGGCCCGGATAGCCCTGCTCAGCACCCAATGAGTGGTAGTGCCCGTCTTTCAGGACGCCAATCCCCTGCGGCTGTGGAACGATGTATAGCGTCCCGTCGCCTGTCTCCTGGACAGCCCGGGGAATTGTCTCGCCCCAACGTTCGGCGGCGTCGTACTGAATGGAGAAGGAGTTGCCATCGAACCGTTCCAGACGGTGGCTCCGGCCATCCTTCGAGGCCAGAACCCAAGCCGTGCCATTCCGGCCCGGGCCGAGCACGGAGACATTCCTGCCGTCCGGGTGCCGGATGGTGGTAAACGACGACCGGATGGGATCGAATACAAGCAGGCCCGGGCCGCTGGCCAGGGCTAATCGCCCGTCCGGCAACTCCACGAGGGAGTGGGTTGACGGATCGGGGTCAAATCCTCCAGGCAGCAGGAATGTGGACCAGCGACCGCCTTTTCTCTCCAGCAACTCACTGCCGTGGATCAGGTAAAGGCCGCCCGCCCTGGTGCGCAGAATGGCAGACGCCTGGCCGGTTTTGTCCAATAGCGCCCCGGGCGTTCTCCAAACGGGCGGCGCAAACCGTGCCAGCCCTAGAGAGGTTGCCACCCAGAAGCAACCCCTGCCCTCATAGAGAACAGATAGGAACCGTCCGGACAGCGCTCTAGACCGGCTCTCGCGGCTGCCGGTGCCCGATCTCAATTCAAAAGTAGTGCGGCTGATCTCGGCCACCCAGGCGCTGCCGTCACCGGCCGGCCATCCAACCAGGGAACGACCCGACTCGGAAGTGGCCAAGGTCGTCCAAGCCGCCCCGTCGTAGTGCAACAGCCGCTGCCCCCCGGTGGTGCCGGCCAGCGTGGACACAAACAACTCGCCGTGCTCGCCTTCCAGCACCGACCGGCATTCACCGGCCGACTGGGGAAAACGCAGAACCGACCAATCGATTGATCCCGACGAGACTCTGCTGACTCGCCCCACGCCCTCCCGTCCGCATACCCACGCGCCTCCATTGCTAGAGGGCACCAGCACCGTCAGCGGCCCCAACCCGGCGTCGGCGTCCCGCTTCAGTACGCGGGCCGCGGCTCGATCCGCGTCATATTCATATAGTCCATCACGGGCCAGAAAGACTATCTGCGCGGAGGTCCAGGGGAGAAAATAGCTGCGATGATCATGGTCGGCCAGAATACTTACGCCGCGCAGCGGATAAGCGACCCAGCCATTTTTTTCCAGGCGCTGAAACCCGTCGAGCGAAGGCAATAATGCCCAAAGGCGTAAGTCTGGACTTTCACGAACGGTTAGATTTACGCCGGGAGATGGCAACTGCTGGAATTTGTACCCATCAAGAACTGAAAGATTCTTAACATCTCCGTGCGTGACAATAATTCGACCGGAAGGCCCGCGGGTCACGTCAAAGCTCCACGATTCGGGCATTCCGTCCAGTGAGGACCAGAATCGCCAGCTTGGGCCGGTTTGCGCGGACAGGGAGATAGAGAAGAACGCCAGCAGTAGTGACCGCCAAGGGGTCAATCGATTTTGAAAGGCAACCATGGAGGCGGGCGCTCTTTATGTATCTGGCCCTAATGGTACCAAAACCGTAAGAATTTCATTATGGCTGTCCGCTGGATAATAAACTTTCAAGAATGATAATGTTTAACGAATCTTCATGAACCATCACTAATCTCGCTATCTCTTCGCGGCGTCCATCCGCCGATAGTTATGCAGGGTACCTGGCTGATTTCGTTTCGCAATCAGGGATGCAGCCCGCTGACTCATCACTCGCTACAGAACAGCAATGCCTGGCTCCTGATCGCGGGCCGCGCGGGTGAGCGCCGGGCAGTGCTCGCACGACTCAGGCGCCAGCGCGTTGGCGGGCGGATTCTACCTCGCCGGCCGTGACAGGCAAGCGGCGGCCTTCCCGGTTGGGCCCGGCGCTCCTTTTCTCATGCATCGGGCGGCAGGCATACCGGCTCAAAGAACAGAAGGTTGGACGATTAAAGGATCGCCGGCCGGCGCCAGGCCACGACTTCCACGTTGTGCGGCGCGCCGGAGACGACCCGGATCTTAAGCAGGACCTCAAAGTACGGAAGCTTGTCGCTCGTAGTGAAGTGCAGTTTCTCAGCCAGCAGTCTGTTCAGACCGCCGCCCATGCAGAACTCGCCGGCGGCCTCGGTCGCTTCCATCATCAGCCCGTCGAGCAGCAGCACATCACCTGTCCGAGCCGTATTCGGAACAAAGGCGACCGTCGCGTAGCTTTCAGTGGGCGTGTTGGGGGGCACCATGGTGGAGTAGCTGGCACTTTCGCCAGCCTGCGGGTTCAGGTTGGCGAACCCGAACCGCCAATCCGGTCCAATGTGCTTCAGGCGGAAATTGAGATCCTGCTCGAACAGCTCCACCCACGGCACTCCGCGCTTGCTACCAATGATAATGAAGTTACCCGCTGCAAAGTCCCTCACGCCCATGTGGCGGGAGTAACGCACGGTAACCCTGCCGCCGGCCTGCTTCCCGATCACCCTTAGCTTGCTGGAGATTGTGGCGTCCGCGAGGCTGGTGTGCTGCCGGGTCGACATATCCCGCAGTATAGTCTTGAGCCGCTCGTCCGGCTCCGCCTCGATCAGCTTCCGTAATCCACCCTTTGTGTACTCGTCCAGAGTCAAAGCACTGCGCAGCGTGTCCTGAAGCAGGGCGAAGCTGCTGTCGGCGATCACGATGGTCGTCAGTTCGGCTGGGGTAAACAGGCGGCTCCACAGCGGACTGTTGGAGCCTGGATTTGCCAGGGCCTGGTTCGCGGCATCCTGACGGACCGAAACCCGCCCTATCAGGAAGGCCGCAAGCACCAGTACAGACCCTGGCAACGCCACCTGGACGAACCGTGGGATGCGGGATCGCAGGCTTCTGGCCGGCGCCGTCTCCACCACCACCGCGGGATCGGAATGGACTGTCTTTACTTCGGGTTCCGAACGTATCTCGAAGTGGGGAACCCGGCTGCCTTTGGGCACCGTGAGCACCAGCGGCTCGGTGCCGCCTTCGGTCGCGAAATACTCTTCCAATTTCTGCCGAAGGTGGCGGATTTGAACCCTTACTATATTGTCCGATTGGGTATCGTAATCCTGCCGGCGCCCCAGCACCTGGCAGCCAATTTCCTGCTCGGTAATTTCGACACCGGGCGCCGTGAGGGTGCGCTTCACCAGGTAGAGCAGCAGTTCCCGCAGGTGGGCCGCTTTCGCGAACCCTTTGCTGCTCGCAACCCGCAGGGCCAGAGCCCAGCGAGCATCGCCTGCGAGTTGCTTTTCGTTAGCCGCCACCAGCATGGAGTGACTTTCGCTCATACTCGACCGAGTGTGTTACTTTCACTCGTTCACTAGTGAACCGGCGAGTGAATTCACTATGACTTACCTTGATCTCCTAGTACGGTAGTCGGACAATATTAATCAAGTTCACCGACCGGTAGTATATCAAAGCATGGATGAACTGGCGCGCCGGAATCCCGCGTGATCCCACCGGTGTTTGCGCCGTAAGGAGTCCTAGGTCCTAAGGGAACTGCAGGGCGGTTGTCCTGATCCACAAGCCGCGATAGATCGGCCAGATCGGACACCCTCGGCGAACACCAGGCAAATCCCGGTCCCGCTCGCGCGGGCCGTCCCCAGCCCGGTGACTTCTCTGCCTGCAGCCAACCCCGTTCAACGTCTCGCTAGTAGTCATATTGTTGGGAGGTTCATGAATGAGATTGCACCGATCTGCGATCCGCATCGCAACAGCGTTCCTGTTGATTTCAATCCTTTGTTTTAGCGCCTTTGCCCAGAGCTATCGCGGCCGAGTCCAAGGCGTAGTGACCGATCAGACCCAGGCTGTCATCGCGGGTGCCAGCGTTACCCTGCTGAATGTCGCCACCGGCGTCAAGGCAACTCGCAAAACCAGCGATACAGGTCTTTATCTCTTTGATTTAGTGGATCCTGGCACCTACACGATCTCCGTCGAAGCGGCTGGCTTCGGCAAATACAGCCAGGAAAACATCACGGTCCAGATGCGCGGCGACGTGACTATCGACGCCAGCCTCAAGCCCGGCGCCGTCCAGGAGAGCATCACAGTCTCGGAAACACCCGTGGCCGTCCAGTTTAACTCCAGTAACAAGGACTTCACGCTGGACTCTAAGCTGACCGCGGACATCCCCCGTATCGACCGCAACCCATTCAAGTTAACCCTCCTCGCTCCCTCGGCCGTTAACACACGCGGTGAGATGGCCCCCTATCACTCCTGGGCCGCGAACAGCGTCGACCTCGGCGGCGGCACGAACCTGAAGAATGACCTCCAGGTCGACGGCAGCCCCATCGGCATGGGGCAGAAGAACAGCTATCCCCCGAACACCGACGCGGTGCAGGAAGTCGTCGTCTCGCAGAACAGCGTGGACGCGGAATCCGGCCACAGCGCCGGCGGCCTCATCTCCATGACGCTGAAGTCGGGCACCAACGAGTATCACGGCACTGGTTTCTACCTGGGCCGCTACCCTTGGCTGAACGCGGAAGCAGACCGCACCCGTTTCACCAAGAACGCCACCCGCCAGCACATGCTGGGCGGCACGCTCGGCAACGCGATCATTAAGAACAAGTTGTTCAACTTCTTCTCTCTCGAGTATTGGAAGGTCGGCTACCCCAGCAGCTACACCACCACTGTCCCGACGGCATTGGAACGCGGCGGCGACTTCTCCAAATCGCTCAATATCGACGGCGGCCTGCGTACCGTTTTCGATCCCTACACCACGGTCCAGAATGCAGCGGGTGTCGTGACCCGCACGCCCTTCGCCGGCAACGTCATCCCCAAAAGCCGCTTCGACCCCCTGGCCTCCAGCCTGATGGGCAACTTCTGGGATGCGAACAGCGGTGGTGACAACATCACTGGTGTCAACAACTTCAAGGCCGGCTACGTCGAGAACTACACGTATTACAACTTCTCTGACCGCGTCGACTACAACATCAACGACAAGTGGAAGGTCTATGGCCGCTTCGGCCGGTATCACACCGACGACCTTTCGCCGAACGCCACCCCGAACCAGTCGCAGCTCTATACCCCCACCGGCACACTGAGAGCCGCTCATCAGCTCTCCGGCGACGCCATCTGGACCGCTACCCCAACCACCGTGGTCAACTTCCACGGCGACTGGCACAAGGTAATTGACGCCTACGTCTCCACGAGCATGGGTTCGGAAGGCTGGGGCAAGCTCTGGCCCGGCAACTCCTGGTACAAGACCTATATGGACGCCTCCCCCGGAGTGCCCGTCTACTTCCCCGGCCTGAACATCGGCGGCAACGGCTTCGGCGGCCGCGGCTTCTATTGGGATCAGCGCCCCGAAGGCATGGCGTACAGCGCCAAGATCGCCCAGCAGCGCGGCTCTCACTACCTGAAGGCCGGCGTCGAAACCCGTCGCGGTTATGGCGTGTCGTTCGTGGGCAACACCTCGAACTTCTACTTCCCGGCCAACGTCACGGCTGAGACCTATAACAACCCGGACACCAAGCACTATGGCAACGGCTTTGCTACTTTCCTGCTTGGCTCACTGGACGGCTCCTCCCAGATGATCGGCGGTCCCGCCCCCGATCCGCATGTCCAGTTCTGGGGCATGTACTTCCAGGATGACTGGAAGGTCAGCCGCCGCCTCACCCTCAACCTTGGCCTCCGCAATGAGTACGAGTCTGCCTGGTCGGACCCGAATCACTTCATGTCGCAGGGCCTGGACATGTCAGCTCCCGTACCGGAAATGGTAGCCAGCCCGGCCGCCATGCCGGCCTCCGCTCTCGCCCTGGTGGGGAATAACTACTACCAGAACAAAGGCCAGTGGCTCTGGACCTCCAGCGATCATCCCGGCATGTGGGATGCACCGAAGCTCGCCCTCGCACCTCGCGCCGGCGCCGCCTTCAAGATCGACGACCTCACCGTACTTCGTGTCGGCTACGCCCGCTACGTCATCCCGACGGAAATGAACCTCAGCCAGGCTCCCGTGTCCGGCTTTGAAACGGTCAGCTTCCTGGAGCCGCCTTACTTCGGCGTCAAGGGCTACCAGAATACGGCCGGCCTGCTGCAGGGCATCCCGCAGCAGACGATTTCCGATCCCTATCCGGCCAGCAACCCCTTGCTGCCGATCAACGGTAAAGCATATGGCACCAACCTGGGCCGTGGCGGCACGTCATTGCTCTGGTACCCCCGGAAGTTCGAAAAGGCCTACAACGACCGTTTCAACGTCAACTTCCAGCGCCAGATGCCTGGTCAGGTCATGGTTTCGGCCACCTACTTCCTGAACCTTGGCAACCAGCACTACACCAAGGCTCTCAACAATTGGGATCCCCGCATCCAGGTCGCCCAGCAGGGCGCTATCAACGTGAACGTGGACAACCCGTTCTACAACTACCTCACGCCGACCCTCTTCCCGGGTTCGCTCCGGAATCAGAAGACTGTGACACTGTCCAGCCTCCTCGCGCCCTACCCGCAGTACGGCGGGCTCTACGAAGTGGGCACGCGCGGCGCAGCCGAACGTTATCACTCCCTCGAACTGAAGGCCCAGAAAGCTTACAGCCACGGCTACCACTTCCTGTTCGCCTATGTGTTCATTCGTGAAAAGACCGAGCAGCTGTTCAATGAACTCGACACATTCACAAACAGCCTGACTTACCAGAACAGCAATCAGCCGCGCCATCGCGTCACGATGGCCGGCAGCTATGACCTGCCTTTCGGCAAGGGCAAGCCCTTCCTGGGCGAGAGCAAGATCGGCAACTACATCGCAGGCGGCTGGAAGTTGACGGGCATCTCCACCTACTCCACCGGCGCCATCCTGCGCTTCGGCAAGATGAACTACAACGGCACGGATCCGACGATCTCGAATCCGGGCATGAACAAGTGGTTCAATACCTCGGCCTTCTCAGCGATTCCGTCCGGCACCTACGTGATCCGGGCCAATCCGCTGCAGTTCGACAACCTCACCGGTCCCGCGTACTACATGTTGGACGCCACCCTCACCAAGGACGTCAACATCACTGAGCGCGTCCGTGTGCAGCTCAAGATGGCCGCCTATAACGCCATCAACCGCCTGAACCTCGGCAACCCCAACACGGATGTCACCAGCTCGCAGTTTGGCCAGGCTCTGTACCAAGGCACCCCCGCGGCACAGTTCGGACCCCAGACCCAGGAACTCGGCAACGTGTCCGGCCGCCAGGTGGAAGTCGGCTTGAAGATCATCTTCTAGCCCTCTCACGCCAATTCCATTGGCCCCCTGTCCCGCGCAGGGTGTCGAAGCTCAACTTCGGCACTCCGCGCGGGTTTTTCCTGCCCGCCACCGATATACTGGATCACAGCTAGCACCCGACATGGCCTCTCTCACCCGCCGGGCCGCCTTGAGCCTGCTCTCGCTGTCCGCCTCCAATGTACGCGCCCAGATCCAGGGCATGGCCTCCCGCGGCGTCAAAGCCTCGCCGCGGCGGAAACCCTCCGGCCTCCCCTTCCCTGCCCGATTTACTGACGTTGCACCCCAGGCCGGACTCACGCACATCACCGTCGCGGGCCACCGCGACCGCGCCGACTATATTGTGGAGGTGATGAGCGCCGGCTGCGCGTTTTTCGACTACGACAACGATGGTTGGCTCGACATCCTGGTCCTTTGCGGATCCCGAACCGCAGACCCGCCGCCAGCCGCCTCCAATCGCCTCTACAGGAACAACCGCAACGGCACCTTCACCGATGTCACCGAGAAGGCCGGTCTGCTGCGCACAGGCTACGCGCAAGGCGTCACTGTCGGCGACTACAACAACGATGGCTTCGAGGATCTCTTCCTCACCTACTACGGCCAGAATGTCCTCTACCGCAACAATGGGGACGGCACGTTCACGGATGTCACAAAGGAAGCCGGGCTGCTGAGCCCCACGCCCCGCTTCGGCTCGGGCTGCGCCTTTGTCGACTATAACCGGGACGGCCGCCTGGACCTCTTTGTCGCCAACTACCTCGAATTCGACATGAAGACCGTGCCGCGCCCCACCGACACCGGCGCCTGCAACTACATGAATGTTGCCGTGAACTGCGGCCCTCGAGGGCTGCCTTATGGCCATCACCTGCTCTATCGCAACAACGGCGACGGCACGTTCACAGACGTCACAGCGGAGGCCGGAATCTCGAAGGTGGCCGGGGGCTTCGGCCTGACCGTGGTCGCGGCGGACTTCGACAACGACGGCTGGCCCGACATCTACGTCGCCTGCGACTCCACGCCCAGCCTGCTGTTCCGCAACAACCACGACGGCACCTTCACCGAACAGGGCCTCGACTGCGGAGCCGCCCTCAGCGAGGACGGCATGGAACAGGCCGGCATGGGCCTCGGCATCGGCGACTACAACCTGGACGGCCATCTCGACATCCTCAAGATGCACTTTCGCGAGGACACGCCCGCTCTTTACCAGAACGACGGCAAGGGCAACTTCCGCGATGTCACGCTGAAAGCCGGACTTGGTGTCGAGACGCAATACGTCAGTTGGGGCACGGGCCTGGTCGACTTCGACAACGACGGCCTGCCCGACATTTTCTGGGTGACCGGCAGCATCTATCCCGAAGTCGAAAAGAAGTTCCCGAACGTACCGCTGAAGACCCCGCGAGTCCTCTTCCGCAACCTCGGCCAGGGCCAGTTCGAGGAACTCTTCGCGGAAGCGGGACCCGGGGTCGCCGCCCTTCACGCCAGCCGCGGCTGCGCTTTCGGGGATTTCGACAACGACGGCGACATGGACATCCTGATCGTCAATCAGAACGAGCCGCCGTCCCTGCTTCGCAACGACGTCACCAGCGGCCATCATTGGTTGAAGGTGAAGCTGACGGGCGTGAAGTCGAACCGCAGCGCGATCGGAGCCCGGGTGACGGCCCGCTATGGAGGCAAGGTCCAGGTGCAGGAGGTGCTGAGCCAATCGTCCTACCTGTCTGTGAATGACACGAGGCTTCATTTCGGACTCGGCCCGGCGCAGACCGTGGACCTTGAGATTCGCTGGCCGCTCGGCCTCGTAGAGAAGCTCGCCGCCGTGCCCTGCGACCAACTGATCCACGTCACCGAGGGCTCAGGCATCACTCGTACCCAGAAGTTCAAGCAAGGCTGATCCATGTCGAAACTGCTTCCACTTCTGGTCCTCTCCTCGCTGCTGTTCGCGCAGCGCCAGCCGCTGGATCAGGCCTGGGATCTCATCGCCAAAGGCGACAGGGCCGGCGCCACCCGTATCCTCGAAGCAGTTCTGAAGTCGACCCCCGCCAATGCGGACGCCCACCTGATGCTAGGCAGCCTGCTCGCTGAGGAGGGCAAGCCGGCTGAAGCGCTCGAGCATCTCCGGCAGGGGGTGAAACTCCGGCCCCAATCCGCGGAAGCCCATCATGCCCTGGGCGAGGCGCTGAAGAACTTCGGCCAGCCGGAACCAGCGCGGGTCGAGTTTCTGCGGGCCGTCACGCTCAACCCCAACTTCGCCCAGGCCCGCATCGACCTCGGCCTTGTCTTATTGGAGTCCAACGACTTCAAGGGCGCCGCGGTCCACCTCGACCGGGCGATCGTGCTGCTGGGCCGTAAGCCCGATTCCGCCTTCCCTCGCTACCTGCGCGCCAAGATCCACACCGAGAACACCGAGACGCAGAAAGCCGCGGCGCTGCTGCAGGAGGCGGTCGCCCTGCAGCCGCAATTCGCTGAAGCGTGGTCCGACCTCGGCCAGACCCGCAAGACGCTGCTGGACGAGCCCGGCGCCCTGGCTGCCTTCCAGAAATCTGTCGCCATCGACTCGGAGAACGCGATCGCCCAGCTCCGCCTCGGCTCAGAGTACCTGCGGCAAGGCCACCCGCACGAAGCGGTCGCGCCTCTTAAAATAGCTGACCGGCTCAAGCCGAACGACCAGGCGACCTTGAACAGCTTGCAACTGGCCCTGCGCCAGGACGGCCAGGCCGAAGAAGCCCAGCGCGTCAAGCAGCGCCTGACCGAGGTGCTGCACGGCATCGACGGGGAGAGCCAGAACGCCTTCAATGCGCTGCGCCTCAACAATGAGGGCGCCGAGCTGGAAAAGTCCGGAAAGCTTCCCGAAGCAGTGAGCAAGTACCAGGCGGCGGTGGCCCTGGACCCCAGCCACGTCGGCATTCGCGTCAACTACGCGGTCGCTGCGCTCCGCCTGGGACGCTGGGTGGAAGGGCTCGACCAGTTGCGCGAGGCGTTGAAACTAGCGCCCGGAGATCCAAAAATCACAGCCGCCCTGAACGACGCTCTCGAGCAGGCGCCTGTGGAGTTCGGTGGCCAGGGCAAAGCCAGGTCGGCCCGCAAGCCCGCCAAACCGTAGCCTGTCCGCGCGGCCCGCACGCATTCAAATCCTTCTTCGACTTGCCGCAGTGCCGGCCTAGCAAGGCATTACCGCCACCAGTGCGTCCGGGGACCGGTCGATGTGAACCGGATTTCGCAACGGCCGCCCGAATCCCTCAAATTGAACCTGCATCACGTCGCCCTCCGCCAGTTCAAGGCCATCGCCAAAGCTGAAGGCATCCGCTCCGAAATAATGGATATGCACGTCGCCCGGCCGGCGATGTTGCTCGTACTTGAAGTGATGGTGCTCCAGGTTAGCCAGCGTGTGCGACATCCGCGCCTCACCCGAGCCGATGTCGTGCCGCCACAAAACTTGATCCCCGCGCAGAATCGACACCTGACCCGCCACCGCTCCAAATTCAGCATCCACCACCAGTTCCGGCCCGATGGAACAGGTCCGCAGCTTCGACGAAGCGAGGTACAGATAGTTGCGCCGCTCATGCTTGTGATCGGAGAATTCGTTGCCCATCGTCAGACCGAGCCGGCGGGGCACACCCTCCGCATCGATGAGATAGACACCCGCGATTTCCGGCTCTTCGCCGCCATCCTCGCCAAATCGCGGCACCAGCAGCGGCTGGTTGTGCGCCCTGAGAATGGTGCCATTGCCTTTGTAGAACCACTCCGGAGCCACGCCCGCTTGACCCGCTGTTGGCCGTCCACCCTCCTCGCCCCACAGATACATGCGCATGCTGTCGGTGAGTTGCGCCGTATTTGCGTGCATCGCATCCCGGCGGCTCGCGCTCGCCAGGTGCGTCAGTCCAGTCCCCGAAACCAGGCAGCGCGCCGGTTCCGTGGGATGATCGCCCGCGGGCAGCAACCGCCAGTCCGAGCGCCCAGCGTAAACGGCATCATAGTCTTCAGTCCGCCCGGAGACGCTCTCCGCAGCCAGCGCGCCCAGCCGCATTCCGCGCCCGATGGCGGCCTGGGCCAGTTCGTAGACCGAGGCGAAGCCCCGCAATACCTGAAGGTGGTTTCCCTCCACCAGCGCGACACAACGGCCGCCGCCCGATTCCAATTGCACCAGTCGAATGCTCACTCCATCACCTCCCATAACTTGTGCGAGTGCTTCTCCATCATCAACCCCAAACCCTTCGCCGCATCAGTGCTTTCGCTCGACAGCCAGCGGTTTCACATCGCGAACGGTCAGCAGGATAATCAGGAACGCCACAATGTGGAACGTGCTCACCAGTCCAAGCACGAAGCCGTATCCGAAGCCGTGATCCAACAGGAATCCGGTAGCCAGGTTGAAGACCACTCCGCCCATGGATCCACCGAAGCCCACCAGCCCCGCCACCGAACCCACAGCGCCACGCGGGAACAGGTCCGCCGGCAGGATCATCACCAGCGTCGACCACGACTGCTGCCCGAAGAACGCCACGCTGAACAGCGCGATCGCCATCTCCACCGGGGAACTGCTCACCAGGGCGACAATCGGCATCAGTGCCGCGCTCAAGCCGAGCGTAAGCTTACGCGAGAAATTCAACGACTTGCCGGCCGTCAACAACCGGCTGGAAAACCATCCGCCTGTCAGACTCCCCACACCCGCCAGCGCATAGGGGATCCAGGCATAGTAGCCCACGCTCTTCGTATCGAACCCGCGCACATCGTAGAGGTACTTCGGCAGCCAGAACAGATAGAAATACCAGGCGGCGTCGCTGATGAACTTGGCCATCACCAGCCCCCATGTTTCGCGAAACGTCAGCAGCCTCAACCACGGGATCGGAGGCTCCGCCGGACCGTGTTGCACCGCCCCAACCGGCGTATAGTCCCGCAGCCACCACAGCGTCCAAAGGAGGCCCAGGAGACTGGTGACAAAGAAGACCCAGCGCCACGACGTCGCCCCGAGAATCGCCGCAATCGCCGGCGGAGCGACCATTGCACCCACGGCCGTGCCGGAGTTGATAATGCCCATAGCCGTCGATCGCTGCGCCACCGGGAAACGCTCGGCAATCGCCTTGGTAGCAGCCGGAAACCCACCGCCTTCGCCCAGCCCGAGCAGGAACCGGCTGACCGCCAGCGACCGGAAGCCCGTCGCAAAGCCGTGGCTCGCGCAGGCGAGGGACCATGTCGTCATGATCCAGACGAAGCCGCGCCGCGTGCCCAGCACATCGATCAGCTTGCCGCCACCCGCATACATCACTGCGTAGGCCACAAGAAACGCGGCCTGCAGTTGCGAGAACTGCGTATTCGAGATGGGAATATCCCGCTGGATGGCGGCGATTGCCACCGGTAGCGTCTGACGATCCAAATAGCTGATGGCGATCGCCACCGCAATCAGCAGCGCGATCCGCCACAGGTTCGGTTGGATACGGACCTCCTGCACCGGCACTGGAAATCTGCCTCGCCACTACCAGGTGAGCCGGATCAGAGAGACGCCGTGCAGTGGGAGGCCAAATTCCAGCTGCGCTTTGCCCGCCTTCGCCTGGATCCACTTCGGCGACTCCAGTAAGTGCAGTTGTCCTGACCGCTCCAGTTTCGTGTACTGCTCCGGGGTCGGCTGCTGTGGAGACCCCATCTTCTTCCAGGCCTCGAACGAATTACTGAACTCGTCGTCCACACGGTAGTGCTGCATCTGGATGCGTCCGGCAGGCAGACCCGTGATATTCAAGTCGATCTGCGCCGCCGGACCGGGTTTCTCGGAGTCGTGATAGTTCGAGACCAGGATGGTGACCGAGTTCGTGTCCCGGCTGGCAAAGGCATGCACGTCGGGCGTGGTCTTCACGCCGCTGGCCAGCATCGAAGCCAACGAGGCCGCCGCCGGATTCGTGACGGCGACTCGTTGCCCCGTCATCATGCCCAGCATCCGGAAGACATTCAGCACCGGCTTGTCGATGCCGTTCGTAGCCAGATCGCGGAACCCGTCAAAATAGGGTTGATCCTCGAACTCGAAGGCCCACGTCACGGCGCCCAACAGGTTGACGCCGTGCTTGGCGGCCAACTCGAGGTGCCGCGGCATCACCGTTGCCGTGTAGCTCGAATACATCACACCATTCCTGTATGAGTTGTTTGCATATACGCGCGAAGAGCACGCGGCGCAGCCTTCCGGGTCCGACTCGCCGATCACGATCGGCTTGCCCTTCAACTCAGGAAAGGAGGCAATAATCTCGAAGCCCTTGTCCAGGTCTCGCAGTTGATTCTCGATCCCCATCACCACGCCGCCCTCCACGAACCTGGGGCGGCCCTTCGCGTGAAAGCTGAGGAAGTCGATGGGTGAACCCACCTTGCCGGTGAAATAGTTCTTGCCGTGGACCACGTGCGTCAGGAAGTCGCGCATCCACTTGCTGGCCCGATCATTGCCAGGCCCAGTGGAATCGGCGCCGCCGATCCTGGCGCTGGGCAACGCGCGCTTCACGGCATCGGCCGAATAGTCATAGAGCTTGTGATACTCCTCCGGCGTGCCCTTCCAGTAGCTGATGTCAGGCTCGTTCCACACCTCCCACAGCCAGGTATCGACTTCGGACTTGCCGTACTTCTGCACGGAGTGCCGCACCCACTGATAGACCAACTCCGCCCACTTGGCATAGTCTTTCGGGGGATAAGCCCAACCCAGATAGATGTCGTTGTAGTTATCGCCCGGCTTCCAGTTGTGCTTGTACGGCTCCGGCCTGGTGGAGAGCGCCTGCGGCATGAAGCCGATCTGCACCAGCGGCTTCATCTTGCGTTCCAGGTAGGTGTCGATGATGCGGTCGACAATCGTCCAATCGTAGACGGGCTTGCCGTTGGCATCCTCTGTATAAGCGTTCGTGGAACCCCACTTCAGCGCGGCCACGCCATCGCCGGTCACCAGC
Organism: Paludibaculum fermentans; assembly: GCF_015277775.1. Classification (NCBI taxonomy): domain Bacteria; kingdom Pseudomonadati; phylum Acidobacteriota; class Terriglobia; order Bryobacterales; family Bryobacteraceae; genus Paludibaculum; species Paludibaculum fermentans. The sequence goes on along the minus strand of NZ_CP063849.1, from coordinate 8,168,950 downwards.
AAGCTGTGAGCGCGCACATAAACCGGCACTGAACTGGCGGCGGCAAACTCCGACAGCAACTTCCGGCCGTCCTTCATGTAGGTGTAGTTCGGTTCGTCGTAACCCAGGAAGCTCCACACAGGCTTCAGAGGCCCTGCCGGCTTGCCCGCATCCACTTGAATTACGATGCTCTGGGCATGAGCCTGCGATAGGGCGAGACAAGCGAACATCAATAGAAATGGGGTGCGCTGAGTCATGGATGAAGCCTCCAGGCAGGCGCCCGGCCTGCTCAATCGTCCGGATCATATCAGTTGGAGGCGCTGCAAGTCTTCGGCATTGCCTTTCCAGGGCGAGCCGCCGCCGCGGCTTTCATCCATCCTCCATGCAGGTCTGCTATGATTGCGGGCTTACCGGTTATTTCTCAGCTCTTTTGGGGTTTATTGTGAACGGATTGGAATTGCGGCCGCTCTCGCTAGGGGAGATTCTCGATCGGACCTTTTCCCTCTACCGGCGGCAGTTTCTGCTCTTTGCGGGCATTTCGGCCATTCCCAGCGCGATCGTCCTGGTCTTTGAGCTGGCGCGATCGGTGCTATTACCCAACCCATTCGTGGCCGGCGCGACCGTTGCGCAGTCGCCTCTTGCGGCAGCAATGTGGGGACTCTCGGCGTTCGTCTCCTACGTCCTGTCGTCCCTGTCTTACACCGTTGCCATGGCCGGCATCGTCTATGCCGTCGCGGATCTTCATCTCGGCCGCGCCACTTCCATGGCTCAATCTGTCAGGCACGTACTCTCCGAGTTTTGGAGTGTCGTCGGCATTGTGTGGCTGAATGGCCTGGCGGTCTTACTGGGCGTGGTTCTTCTGGTAATTCCGGGGATCTATTTCGCCTGCCGGTTGCTCGTTTGCCTGCCGGCGGGCCTGATCGAGAAGCGAGGTCCAGGCGACTCCATCACCCGCAGCAAGAACCTCACCAGCGGCTTCGCCGGCCGGAGCTTCATCATTCTGCTGCTCTACATCGTCATTACTTATAGCCTCTGGATCGGCATGGCGATTCTGGTTGCCGCCGGGCCGGGCCTGGTCAGCAAGGATCCGGCCACCATGCGGTTGGCGACAATTCTGCTCCAATTGGGCGGCTTCGTGATTGGATCCATCGCAACGCCCATCCTGGCGATTGCCATTTCTGTTTTCTATTTCGACCTGCGAGTCCGCAAGGAAGGCTTCGACCTGCAATTCATGATGAATCCCGACAGCGAGCGGTCCACCCCATCCGATCGCGGACTCTCCCTTCTTCCTTAGATGCGGCCGTGGTCCCACCTCTGGTTGCTGCTTGCTGTGACGGTACTGCCGGCCCAGCAGAGGCCGGCCGATCTCGCGGCCGAGCTACGGCGGTGGAGCGCCACGATGGAAGCAGGCACAACCGTCGACGCGGCTACCCTTCCGGCGGAGTGGTCGGTTGACGTCTCGGACGAGACATTTACCATCTCCACGGCGCCGCTGAGAGCATACTTCCAGTCCGGACCCAAGAAGCAGCAGGGCGCGGAGGTTCGCGCGTGGCTCGAGCTGTTGGCGGCCTCCCTGGACTCCGGCACAACGGCCGAGTCCGACCCTTCCGCCGCCGTCAAGCTGAAACGCATCCTCGCACGCCCCGAATTCCGGCCGCCCAATCCGCCCAGCGAGTGGGAGCTGTTCTGGAAGGAATTTGGACGTTGGGTCGAAGCACTCCTGGACAAACTCTTCGGCTTTACCGGCAGGCACCCCGGCAGCATCCAACTGTTTCTGTGGGCCCTGCTGGTCGGCGCCAGCGGCGTGCTCGTCTACCTGCTGATGCACACGTGGCGCCACGAAACGCGGGCGAGCCCCCTCTCTCCGGGACGACTGCCGGATCCCTCCCTGAACTCAGAAGCGTGGATCGCCGCCGCCCAATCCGCCCGGCGCAAGGGCGACATCGCAGGGTCCATCCAGTGCTGCTATTGGGCGGGCGTTACACACCTGCAGGAGGCGGGGACCCTGCCGCCGCACTTCGCCCACACACCGCGCGAACACCTCCGTTTGCTGGCCGGCCAGCAGGAGTTGAGGGCCGCGCTGAGTATCCTCTGCACTCGCCTGGAGCGCTGCTGGTACGCCCGCGCCACGCCTGACGATCAGGATCTCACCACCTGCTTTGGCGCCCTGAAGGAACTCGGATGCGCAGTGGATTAAGCCGGACGGACCGCCGCCTGCTCATCGCCTGCGGCGTCATCGCGGTGGTGTCAACCATCGCCATCTCCATCCTGGAACCGCAGGAAGCACAAGGCAGCAGCGCCATCCCAACCACCTATTCCACCTTGCCCGGCGGTGCCCAGGCGGCCTACCTGCTACTGCAGGATCTCGGCCATCGCGTCGAGCGAAGGGAAGAGCCCTTGGAACGTCTCCAGGCGCCGGGAGAGGGCTCCGTCCTTATCCTGGCGGAACCCTCCGAGACGCCCACCGCTGCCGACCGCGCGGCGCTCGCCCGATTCGTTGAAACCGGCGGACGCGTTCTCTTCTGCGGACGCGGCGCGGAAGGCTTCCTCCCAGGCGCGCCCGCAACCAAGCTCGACTGGTCCCTGGTCCCACGCCCTTTTCACGCCGCCTGGCCAGGCCGCTACACGCAAGGCGCACCCACCGTCGAACTGGAACGGCGGGCAAAACTCGAGGCGCTCGACAAGCCGGTCGTCGTCTTGTATGGATCGGCACAGGAGCCTGTCGCCGTAGCGTGGCGCGCCGGGCGCGGAGAGATTGTCTGGTGGTCCGCCGCCACACCACTGACGAACGACGGCATCCTCAGAGCCTCCAACCTGCGCGTGTTCCTGAACGCCGTCGCGCCGTCCGATGGCACCGGCAAACCACGCATTTATTGGGACGAGTATTTCCATGGCCAGCACGGGTCGCTCTGGAGCTATGTGGAACGCACCCCGGCCCGCTGGGTGCTCTGGCAGTGTGCGTTTGCGGCCCTCGTCGCCCTGCTCGCCTTCAGCCGCCGCTCGGGTCCGGTGGTGCAGCCCATCATCGAATCCAGGCTTTCTCCGCTGGAGTTCGTCGACACCCTCGGTGCGCTGTACGAACGCGCGGGCGCGGCTTCGCTCGGTGTCGGCGCCGCCTACCGGCAACTGCGCCTGCAACTCACCCAGCGGCTGGCCTTGCCGGGCACCATCGAGGATGCCCGCCTGGCGGAAGCCGCCGCGCGACGCCTGGGCTGGAGCCAGTCGGAATTGGCCGCGGCGTTGCGGCATGCCGCCGAGACGCGGCACATCGAGCGCCTGGAGCCGCGCGAAGCGCTGGCACTGGTCCAGCAACTGGAAGATTACAGCCGGCGCCTCAGCGCCCGTACGAAACTTACTTTGGAGGCCCGATAGCCTTGCAGCACTTTTCCAATCTCTGCACCCATGTCCGCGGCGAACTGTCCAAAGTCCTGATCGGCCAGGCGGAAGTGGTCGACCAACTGCTCCTCGTACTGGCCTGCAGCGGTCACGCTTTGATCGAAGGCGAGCCGGGCCTCGCCAAGACCCTCGCGGTGAAGGCGCTGGCGCGCGTTTGCGGCCTGGAGTTCCGCCGTGTGCAATGCACGCCCGATCTCATGCCGGCCGACATCACCGGAACCAACGTGTTCAACCTCGGCACCAACAGCTTCGACCTGCACAGGGGGCCCATCTTTACGGATCTCCTCCTGGTGGACGAGATCAACCGTACCCCGCCCAGGACACAGTCCGCGCTGCTCGAAGCCATGGAAGAGGGCCAGGCCAGCATCGATGGCGTCTGCCACCACCTGCCGCCCAGCTTCACCGTGCTGGCTACGCAGAACCCGATCGAGTTCGAGGGCACTTACCCTCTGCCCGAAGCGCAGCTCGACCGCTTCCTGCTCAAGATCCGCATTCAATACCCGTCCGAGGCGCAGGAGGTCGAGATCCTCTCGCGCTACGACCAGGGCTTCGATCCGCGGCGCCTGCAGTCGATGCCGCTGGAAGTGCTGCCGGAAGGGTTGCTATCGGCGGCGCGCGCCGAGGTGGCGGAAGTGAAAGTCGAACCAACGCTGTGCTCCTACGCGGTCTCCATCGTTCGCCGCACACGCGACTGGCCGGCCATTGCCTTAGGCGCGAGTCCCCGCGCCGCGATCGGGCTCTTCTTCGTGGCCCGCGCCCTGGCGGCCATGGACGGCCGCGATTACATGCTGCCGGATGACATCAAGACTGCGGCACTGCCGGTGCTCCGGCACAGGCTGATGCTGAAGCCGGACGCCACCCTCGACGGGCTCACCCCGGATCTGGTGGTTCAGCAGGTGCTCTCATCCGTCGACATCCCCCAGGTCTATAAGAAATGACAGGCTCGCTTGCACCGCCGGCCATCCAGGCTCCAGCAGAGCCGCGGCGGCGCCTGCCTTTCGGCTTCGGCCAACGCTTCTTCCTGGCCCTGTTGCCGGGCCTGCTCTGGCTGGTGCCCGCATGGCGTTGGCCCGGCGCCGTGGCCGGACTCTGGATCTGGGACGCCCTGATCGTGGCCGCGTGGCTCTACGATCTCCTGCGGCTGCCAGCGCCCGGACAACTGCGGCTCACCCGCTCCTGGGAGGGCCCGCTCTTCCTCGCCCACGGCGCCAAGGTCACCATAACATTGGAGAACACCAGCAACTGCACGGTGCGGGCAAAACTCGTGGATGTCGTGCCGCCCGGCCTGGCGGAAGACGTCTCGCGATTCGAGATCGAAACCGCGCCGGCGCGGACTGCCTCGGCGGAATACGGTGTCGTGGGCCGGGCTCGCGGCGACCACGCAGCCGGCGATGTCTACCTTCGCTACCAATCGCCGCTCGGACTCGCCGAACGCTGGGCCGCGGCTCCTCTGACGCAGACTGTGCGGGTGCTGCCGGACCTGCCCCTGGCGCGCTCCGAAGCCCTCATCGTGATCCGCCACAAGCAGGTGGAAGTCGAGCAGCGCCGCCGCCAGTTGCGCGGGCTCGGGCGGGAGTTCGAGACCCTGCGCGAATACCGGCAAGGCGACGACCTGCGCGATATCTGCTGGACGGCCACGGCCCGCCGGCATCATCTGGTGACACGCACCTATACAGCGGAGCGCAGCCAAACGATCTGGCTGGTGCTCGACGCAGGGCGGTTATCAAGAACCCTGGTGGAGCAGCCGGGCACCTCATTGCGGCTGACAAAACTAGACCATGCGGCCAACGCCGCCCTCACTTTGGCCGTACTCGCCAGCCAGTGCGGCGACAAAGTGGGGCTGCTCGCCTACGGCCGCACCGTGCAGAAATCCATCGCGCCCAGCCGGGGCCCCTTGCACTTGCGCGCGCTGGTGGAATCCATCGCCGAAGTCCGAGCCGAAGCGCTGGAAGCCCAGCACGGCCGCGCGGCCCGCGCCTTGTTGAAGGCCCAGAGCCGCCGCTCGCTGGTCGTCTGGATCACAGACTTCGCTGAGACACCCGGCACGCCCGACGTCATCGAGCATGCGATCCAGCTCAGCCAGCGGCACCTGGTCGTGTTCGCCGCGCTCAGCCAGCCCGACCTCGCCATGCTGGCGGCGCAGACGCCCCAGACCAGACAGGAGATGTACCGCCACACCGCGGCGCTCGAAATCGTACAGCGGCGTGAGGTGATGATGCGCTCACTGCGTCAACGGGGAATCCTGGCGCTGGACCTCCATCCGGGCAATCTGTCGACGTCCCTGCTCAACGAGTATTTGCGGGTGAAGGACCGGAGCCTTTTGTAGACCAGGAGCCGAACAGATAGACAAGCAGGCAGGCAAACAGCACACCGGCCAGTAGGAACTTCATCGCGACGGGTGTGCTGGTAGCCGAGAAGAACCCTTCGATGGACCCGGCCACCAGAAGCATCGGCACCGCCCCCAACATCAGTCGAATCGCACGTGCGCCGGCCTGGGCTAACGAGGCGCGGCGTGGCAGCAACCCTGGAAAGAGCAGCCCGCGCGTGATCTCCAGCCCGGCTCCTCCGGCGATGAAGATGGCCGGGAGTTCCAGCACGCCGTGCGGCGCCACGAAGCTCCACAGCGGCAGGGCCATTCCGGCGGCCTGCGTGGCAGCGCCAACCACGCCCAGCAGCAAACCGTTAAAGACCATCAGGTAGACCGGCCCCAGCACGGTGATGCCGCCGGCACAGGCAGCGAACGCCACACTGAGATTGTTCGTAGTGATCTCCGAGGCGGCCACCGGCTTCATGGCCACCACGGAATGAGTCCACATCTCATGGCGCTCGATGCTGACCATCATCTGCGGTCCGAGAATCCTGTGCGCAAAGGAAGGGTCGTACGCGGTGACCACCCAGCCCACAATCGCCGCCAGGCAGAAAATGGCCGTGGCGAGGGCGGTCATGGGCAGGGTCTGGCGGAAGATGGAAGGGTAGGTCGACGAAAAAAAGTCAAAAATACCCGAGATCTTCGGCCGCTGCCCCATGTAGAGAAGATTGTGGCCTCGCCCCAGCAGATGGTTGAGATAATTGGATAGTTGCGAGCTGGAGGCATCTTCGACTACGGTCGAGAGGTCAGCCGCGGTTTGCCGGTAAAGCAGCCCGAATTCCCGCAGTTCGGCATGATTGAGTTTGGAGAGTCCGCCCGATGCAACTTCGACAAGCCGTTCCAGCCGTTTCCAGTGAGGTTGCCGCTTTTTGATCCAGGCAGTAGAAACCATGTCGCCCACTCCATCCAATCCGATGCCGCCGGCTCCCGCGCTGATCGACGTGCATTCCATCGAGACGCCGGAACAGACGCGCCTTCATTTCCAGCTCGCCGGCATCGGGAGCCGTTTTCTGGCCCTGGCCATCGATACCACAATCCAATTTGTGGCGTTCCTGGCCGGGCTCCTTATTTTAGCCGTCACCGGGGCGCGGCTGTTTATGGTGTTTGCTTTTGTGCCCCAGCAGTGGTGGACCGCCGTAGTGATCGGCTTCAATTTCGTCCTGTACTACGGCTACTTCACAATCTTCGAGATCGCCTGGCGCGGCCAGACTCCGGGCAAGCGCATCATCGGGATCCGTGTGATCAAAGAGAGCGGGCGGCCGTTGGCACCGGCGGAGACGATCGGACGGAACCTTCTGCGGATTGTGGATCAACTGCCGGGCATCTACGCCGTGGGCATCCTCACCGCACTGTTCAATGCGCAGAGCAAGCGGCTGGGCGACTTTGTGGCCGGGTCCATCGTAATCAGGGAACGGAAGCAGGAGTCGATGTGGCAGGAGATCGAGGAGTCCGCTCCGGCGGGCGGCGCCTTCGCCGGATACCGCCTGTCACCGACCCACGCCACCCTCATCGAGACGTTTGTGGCGCGGCGTTCCGACCTGCCAGCCGACCTGCGCAGTCAGATGGCGCACCAGATTTTCTTGAAGGTCCAGGCGTCCAATGAACTGCCACCCGGTTTCACGGGCTCGCCGGAGTCGGTGCTGGATGAACTGCTGCGGGCGCATCGCGCCACGGGCGGGTATGCCTGATCACGCCACCACGCGCTGGATGACGTTGCCGCCGAAGTCGGTCAACTTCTCCTGACGCCCGTTGTGGAGATACCAGAGCTGATTCTGGTCGAGGCCCAACAGGTGGAGGATCGTGGCGTGGAAGTCGCGCATGGAATACGGGTCGTCCTGCGCGCGCAACCCGAATTCGTCGGTCGAACCAATGGTGCGCCCGGCCTTCACGCCCCCGCCGGCAAACCACATGGTGAAGCCGTGCGGATTGTGATCGCGGCCGTTGCCGGATTGCGTCATGGGCAGACGCCCGAATTCGCTACCCCAGATGACCAGGGTGGAATCCAGCAACCCGCGCTGTTTGAGATCGGTGAGCAGGGCGGCAATAGGCTGGTCCGTCATGCCGCACATCTTCTCGTGATTCTCGACCAGATCCTTGTGCGCGTCCCACTGCGTGGAAACGGGGCCCCCGCCGGAGTAGAGCTGGACGAACCGGACACCGCGCTCCACCATGCGGCGGGCCAGCAGGCAGCGGGAACCAAAGTCGGCGGTGCGCTTCTGATCCAGCCCGTAGAGCTTGCGCACATGTTCGGGCTCCTTCGAGAGATCCACCGCCTCCGGCGCGTAGCGCTGCATGCGGAACGCCAGCTCATAAGAGGCGATTCGGGCGCCCATTTCCGAATCAGTCGGATCTGTATCCAGGTCGTTCATCTTCTGCAGCAGATCGAGCGTGGCGCGCTGACGTTGCTGGGTGACGCCCGGGGGAGGCTGCAGATTCAGAATGGGCGTCGCGCCCGGCCGCAGTACGGTCCCCTGGTGCACGGCCGGCAGGAAGCCGGCGCCCCAGCAGGGCGTCCCACCTTCGGGAGTACCCTCAGGCTGCGGCAGCACGACATAGGCAGGCAGGTTGTCGGACTCGGTGCCCAACCCATAAGTGACCCACGCGCCCAGGGACGGGTAGCCCATCAGGATACGGCCGGAGTGCACGTGATACATCGCCGGCGCGTGCACGACGCTGTCGGTATGAAAGCTGCGCACGAAGCACAGGTCGTCGACGCAGCGCGCGAGGTTCGGCATCAGGGTCGAGACCCACGCGCCGGACTGGCCATGCTGTTGAAAGGCCCAAGGCGACGAGAGCAGCGGCGTGCTGCCATCGGTGAACTGGCTTTGGATCTTGCCGTAACTCTCGGGCAGCCGCTGGCCATCGTACTTCTTCAAGCCCGGCTTGGGATCAAAGGTATCGATCTGGCTGGGCGCGCCCACCATGAACAGGAAAATGACGGACTTAGCCTTCGCGGGAAAGTGCGGCGGCTTGGCCGCTAGCGGATTGATGCGCGGCGCGGCCTTCCCTTCGCGGGCAAGCAGGCTCTGCAAGGCGATCGCGCCGAAGCCATGGGCCGCGTCGAGCAGCACGTTGCGGCGCGTTCGCGCGACAGGGATATGACCGCGAGGATCAGGGGATGTAGATGAACTCATTGCGGTTCAACAGCGCCAGGCAGAATTCCTGGAGCGTGCCTCCCTTGGTGAAAAAGTCCCGGGCCATGGTGATTTCGGCGGGCTTCGGCGGACGGGCCAGCGCGAGCTGATACGCACGCTGGACGCGGACAGGAACGCCCGTTCCAGCCTGTTCGACGCGCCTGGCAAACGCGGCCGACTGCTCGGCCATGAAGTCGCTATTGATGAGCGAGAGCGCCTGCAGCGCATGCGTGGAGACAGGACGGTAAGCGCAGGAGGTCATCGCGTCGGGCTGGTCGAAGTTCGCCAGCATCGGCAGCCGCACCGTGCGCTTGTTCAGCAGGTACAGGGAGCGGCGATAGATCTGGGCGCGATCCTTGGGCAGCGGCCACAGGTTGTCGTTCTCATACTCGGTAAAGATGGAGTCGTAGACTTCCTTCTCGATGGGGACCCGGATGGGCGGCCCGCCCACTTCCAGGTTCAGCATGCCGCTGACCGACAGGACGGAGTCGCGGATCGCCTCGCCTTCCAGCCGGCGGCGGTTCATGCGCCAGTAGAGCTTGTTCTCTGGATCCACGGCTTCGCCGGCCGCATCGCGGGCGGAGGCCTGGCGGTAAGCACTGGAGGTCAGGATCAGCCGGTCGATGGCCTTGACGTTCCAACCACTCGAGACGAATTCCGCGGCCAGCCAGTCGAGGAGTTTGGGATGCGTGGGCCGTTCGCCCATCATACCGAAATCGTTGGGCGTCCCGACGATGCCGCGCCCCATGCGGAACTGCCAGATGCGATTGACCATGACGCGCGCGGTGAGCGGGTGCTCTGGTTGGGCGAGCCACTCGGCCAGCACCGTGCGGCGGCCGGCGGCTTCCAGCGGAACCGGCCTGGCCGTGTTGGCCGTGAGCACCAGCGGCAGGCCCGGCGGCACCGTGCCGAGCTTCATGCGATGGTCGCCGACCTTGAGGACGTTAGTGTCTTCGGGCTTCTCGCGATTCACCACCGCGTAAGCCGCGGCGGGCGGGGCGGGCTCGTCCAGTTCAATGGCGTGCAACTGGCGGCGGAGGCCCGAGCGGCGCTCCAATTCGGGCTTGGGGACGCGAGCCAGCACTTCATCCCAGGAAGGCGAAATCTGGTCCTTGGCGTTCTTCTGCTTCTCGCGGTCGGCTTCGGAGAGCTTGTCCTTGGGGACATCGAGCAGAGCCTGGACAGCCGGCTCCAGCTTGGCGCGGCGCTCGGCGATGAGGGCCTCTTTGTAGGGCTTCTCGATGGCCGTGATCTGGTCCTGAACGGGTTTCAGCCGCGCTTCGTACGCCTTGCGAGCCGCATCGTAGCGGGCTTTTTCGTCGGCGCTGGCGAGCGGCACGTCCTTGCCCTCAGTACCGCCGAACACGGCCTGCAGCCGGTAGTAGTCGGTCTGCAGGATGGGGTCGAACTTGTGGTTGTGGCAGCGCGCACAGTTCATGGTCAGACCGAGGAAGACGTTGCTGACGCCCGCGGTCATCTCCACCAGAACCTCCTGCCGGTTCAGCTCGACGTCCTGGTTGCCGCCGGTGAGGTGCTCCGGACCTGCGCGGTTGAAGCCAACGGCAATCACCGGGTCCGGCTGGCCGGGCCAGAGCTCGTCACCAGCAATCTGTTCCTTTAGAAAAACGTCGTACGGCTTGCCTGCATTGAAGCTGCGGACCACGTAATCGCGGTAGCGCCAGGCATGGGTCCGCTCCAGATCGTGCTCGAAGCCGTTGGTGTCGGCGTAGCGGGCGACATCGAGCCAGCGTTGGGCCCAGCGTTCGCCGTATTGAGTGGAGGCCATGAGGCGGTCGACCAGGCGGTCGTAGGCGTCGGCCCGTTTGTCATTCAGGAAGGCGGCAGCCTCTTCAGGCTTGGGCGGCAGGCCGGTAACATCCAGCGTGACGCGGCGCAGCAGGCGCAGTTTGCTCTCTTCGGGCGAGGGCTTAAGGGACTTGGCCTGGAGCGCCTCCAGGAGGAATGCGTCGATGGGCGTGCGGACCCAGGGATTATTGAGTTTGGGCGGATCCGGGCGGACCACTTTCTGGAACGACCACCAGTTGCGGCGGGCGAGGATGCGCGCGCGGTCCTTGTCGGTGTCGCCGTGGTATTCGGCGGCGGCCAGGAGTCCAGCGACGGCCAGAAAGGCCCATAGTTTCATTGCATCGCCCCAGCGAACACGGGCGCAGGATCGCGCCATCCAGATGAGGGCAATTATACAACGGCCAGCCCGCGGGCCTGATAGAGCGAGGCTCCGCTATCCTGGAGGGAATGAGCTATCTGGACAATCTGGAGAATAATCTCAAAGCGCTGGAGTCGCGGGAAGAGCGGGATCCGGAGAAGATCAAACGGGAACTGGACGCCAAAGCGGCGGAGCGGGAGGCTGCGCTGAGGGCGGCTCCGCATGCGGACGCGCTGAAAACGAGTCCCTACACGCAGAAATTCCTGACGGCTTGCCGGACAATCGGGCACGGGCAGCGAACCTTTGTGGACTTCCGCTGGTCTGGAACGACGCTGGTGCTGGAGGCAAAGGGACGGCGGCTGGAGTTACGTCCGGAAGCCGATGGCATCCAAGCTGTGTGGGTAGAGGGTGGCGAAGAGGTCTGTACGGAGCCTGTGGACCTAAGCGCGGATCCGCAAGAGCTGGCGCAGAAGTGGCTGGTGGCCTGAGGGCTGGCCGCGCGCACCGCGGCCAGCCTAAATCACGTTGCGATCACCCGCCGTGTCAGCTCAGTGGAACCCTATCATCCTCCCCGCCTAATTGACAGCCCGACAGGTAAGACTAAATGGCGGGACTTGATATTCGGAGTTGCGCGCGCCCGGAAAGCGACGGAAACCTCTTCGATCATGATGATCTCTTAATCTGGCAGCATCATCGCACGTGCAGCCTCAGCCAGTCGGTTCTTCGGAAATAAATGAAAGAATCTACATCGATATTCGACAGAGCGAAGTATACGCTCTGTTAAGGATCTTTTATGAATCCGGCTGGCGGCTCTTCAATGCTGGCGGATTCAGAAGCTCATTCGGATACACACTTCTCAGCAGATGGCGATGGCCACGACAGTTCAATCTCTCCTGCCAATCGCACTGCGGAGAACGGTTGGCCGGCAGGACTGAGGATGGCCCGGGCGCGCGCCAAACCCGTATCCGCAGCAGTCCCGGCCGCCCAGATCGCCCGGCCTGCATGAGCCATGTTGTGAAGCTCGGGTCCATGCTCAACTACTGACTCGCACAGTACAATCGCCCATCCGGACCCTCTGGAATCACAAGAAGGGCCTCCTCTCTTCTTTGTTCCATCTCAAAACTAGTATTTCCGCTCCGCGATTCCTGATCGGCCGGGCGGGTGCAAAACAGCAGTTTCCACCGTGTAACTTAAGGCCCAACTCCTTGTCGCTTAGGCAAACTCACAGTCCCATCCGGGCAGGGCAGACCGCTGCATCGCAGACAATTTTGTATTAGGGTATTGAGATGCGACAACCTCTTTTTGGTTTGCTTCTCTTCTCGCTCTTGGGGTCGAGCCTGCTATTGGGCGAGGATAAGAAACCGCCATCCAGACTGGTGATTCAAACGACGGCGGGAGATGTCAATTACGACCACGCCGGGCACGCAAAGCGGGAGATGAATGCTTGCCTCATCTGTCATCCCAGGCTGTTCACCCGAGATCGAAAGGCGCCCATCGAGTTCTCGTCACCTCACAAAAAACGCGAGGATGCCAAAGCGTCCTGCGGAGCCTGCCACCGGGCTGATGGCGCCGCGTTTGCATCCGAGGGCAACTGCACCAACAACAAGTGCCATGTGAAGGGCAGCTAACGGAGATGCCTGCAAACAGCTGGGTGTCCTGATCGAGCAACGGAGCCGCCCATCCTGGCATTGAATGCCAGTGCCAGTTGGCCCCTGTCTCTCCTCTCGAACACGGAGGCGATGGTGACGAGGCATATGGGCCGGTTGGTGGGAGAACTCGCCCGGCCGCGAACCACGCGCAGGCTCCATTTCCGCGCCCCTGGGCCGGAACTCCCGCTGCTGGTAGTTTGGCGAAGCAGTCGCTCAGGTGGACTGCCAACTGTCGCCCTTGGAACCGTTGGCGGCCTGGGTATCGCTCGCCGCTGAACGGCGAGTGTGCCTACAGGGCGGCACTGAGTCTTGCGGCCCGGTTTGAGCCCGGAAGGCGGGGTGCACACTATTCTCATTGGGCATCATGCGAGTGGAACTCATTGAGCGCCGATCTAACCGCATCACGGATATCGCCAGCCGAGATGCCGGCTTCGGCCAGGAGTTCCCGGCTGGTGCCACTGCGCGGGATCTCCGACACAGCCAGCTTGCAGACGCGCATTTCATGGCGTGCCAACGCGGAAAGCACTGCGTCGCCGAGCCCACCATGGCGGTAGTGGTCCTCCACTGTAACGACAATTCCACCTGAATCCCTGGCCGACGCGACGAGTTCCTCCCCGTCAATGGGATGGATGCTGAAGAGATCGATGACGCGGACGATGAGGCCCTCTGCCTGAAGCTGCTCATAGGCGGCCAGGGCCTCGAAAACAGTGATGCCCGCCGCCACAATCAACGCACGGTCCTGATCACTCTTCCTCAGGACCTTGCACCGTCCGATGGCAAAAGGCTCTTGTTCACCATAGAGAACGGGGACAGCCGGACGGCCCAGCCGCAGGTAGCACGGTCCGTCATGGGCGGCAATCAAAGCGGTCGCCCGCCAGGCGCTGGTGGCGTCAGAAGGATAGAGGACGGTGAAACCAGGCTCCGCGCACATCATGGCCAGGTCCTCCAGGCCCATCTGGGAGGGGCCATCCTCTCCAATGGAAACGCCCGCATGGGTGCCGACAATTTTGATATTGAGGCCGCTGATCGCGGCCATGCGTATGAAGTCAAACGCGCGTGTCAGGAAACAGGCGAATGTCGCCACAAACGGAACCTTGCGGCGGGCGGCCAGGCCCATCGCGATGCCAACCATGTTCTGCTCCGCGATGTAACCCTGCAGAAAGCGGAGCTGCGCCAGCTTCTCGAACTCCTCTGTGTACGTGGAGTTCTTGACGTCTCCATCGACCACGACGATCGCTTTGTTCCGCGCGCCGATGGCGGCCAGCGCGCTGCCGAAACCCTGGCGCGTGGAGACAGAGTCAAGTCTCGGATCGTAAGGCGGCGTGTACACGTCCGGCCGGAGGGTGCGGACAGGTGGCGGCACGGTGGCTTGCGCCTCAATCCGGATGCTGGGCTCCCACTCAGCCAATGAGTCGCCCATCTGGCGGGTGAGTTCGTGGATCACCTTCTCCGCCCTGGCAGAGTCGAGTGCGCGTCCATGCCAATGCTCGTCACCCTCGATACCCGGTAGGCCTTTACCTTTGATGGTGCGAGCCAGCACCACCGTGGGACGGCCTCGGGTTTTGAGCGCCGCCCGGTACGCGCCCAGAAGCTGGCTGGGGCTGTGCCCATCGACCACCGCCACGTGCCACCCGAAGGCGGACCAGCGTGCCGCGTGCGCATCCATGTTGTGCCGCAGCATCGTCGGCTGGCTTTGGCCCAGGCAGTTTACGTCGACCGTGACACAGAGGTTGTCCAACTGGTGGAAGGCCGACCATGCAGCAGCCTCCCAGACGGAGCCCTCAGCCGCCTCACCGTCACCCAACAGGACGTAGATTCGTTGACCCGTCTGCTCCAGATGTTTTGCGTTGTAGGCGATGCCGGCGGCGGCGGGCAGTCCCTGGCCGAGGGAACCGGTAGCCACCGGCACAAAGGGGAGACGCGGCGTCGGATGGCCTTCGAGTTCAGAACCAAACTTGCGCAACGTCCACAGCCGCTCCCGAGGGAATGCGCCGGCCTCAGCCCAAGCCGCATACAGCAGCGGTGCGGCATGACCTTTCGAGAGGATGAAGACGTCGTTCTGCTCGGCCTGCGGGTTTTTGGGATCGAACCGCATGACCGCGAAGAAGAGCGTGGAAACGATTTCGGCGGCCGAGGCGCAACTTGTGGGATGGCCGCTGCCCGCGGCGGTAGTAGCCCGGACAGAGTCGATGCGGAGAGCGGCGGCTTTCCGGATGAGCAAGTGGATTTGCTCGCTGGTTGATTCGGCTGCAACCTTTTCGGTGGACATTGTGACCACTTGGGCTGCATTTGGGCTTCCACTGGCGGGAAATGCCAGTGTTGACACACTCTCGCCCTGACTTTCGCCTTTTGACCCAGGCCGATGCCTGGCACGAGTTCACCAGCGAGTCGGCAACCAGCTCCGCAACGAAAGCAGTACCGGGGCCAAAGGCGTGAATGCCAGTGGGGGTGCACCAGGGGCCGCGGCTGGAGCTTGGCCCCCTGGAGCAACACCATCTCCGGCCGGCTTGAACCCCGGGCCGGCCCGGAATATCGGAACTCTTTTCAGGCAACCGGAAAGTTTTACCAATTGGATGTCAGTGGATCTGAGGATGAATCGCTCGTATTCCTTCACAACGCGCGGGCAGCCGCTGGAACCGGAATCCTCCGACATCGCGCCGCGGGATCGACGCCGTCAGGCTTCGACCGCCATGGGCCATCCTTCCGCAAGCACCGGCGCCAGGATGGGAATCTTTTCAGTCTTCGCAGATTTGCCCCAGGAACTTCGGGTCCTTGCGCCGGTGAGCCGGATTGCAGTCACCCCATCCACACGACTCCAGTTCGATGGAGCCGTAGACCAACCGCAGACCGGCCCGGACTACAAAGCCTTCCTTGGTCAATGAGTAATGGCGGGCCCCTTTCGCGATCACAGAGTAGTGGCCGGGTTTGAGGCCGCGAAAGAGAAACTCCCCTTTGGCATTCGTCCTCGTCTGTCCACAGATCCGATCTTCCTCGCATGACAGTTCAACGGCAACGTTTGCGATGGGTTTGTCTTTTCTGTTCACGACTGCACCGGCGAGAGCTCCGGCCTCCGTTCCGGCGGCCAGAAGGATTCCATCCCGCAGATCGAGCGAGAGAGCATCGCAGCCAGCGGATAGTCCAGCCTCCAACTCAAGGGGCGCCAGTGCCCTCTCTTCTTCGGCAGAAATGTGGAGGGCGCGAATGGGCCGGTCTCGGAACATGCTGGTGATCGTATCAAGCCGATAGGTATCCTCCGGGAGATTGAGGAATTTGTAGGTTCCAACTCCATTTGTCCGGCCGAGGTACCGGCGGCTCGAGTCCGATTCCGACTGCAGGAGCACAATTGCGTCCGCAATCGAAGCGCCCGACTGATCGATCAAGGAGATCGCGAGGCTCCCCGCGAAGCAGGAACCCGTCCCGGCAGCGAATGCGAGCAGAAGGGCACCCTCTGCCATTCTTCTCAGCATTGATTTCGCACTCCCACGATGCATCTGCCAGAATTATATTCCGGCTGCAACCCCGGCAGTCGATCCGTATTTCCCCGTAACCCCGTGCGGCGAAGGCCTGAAACCAGAAACCCTTTCGCGCCTTCAAACCCGCCTTTACCTCAATATCTCCAGAGGCGGCGGGCGGACGTAGCAGCCAAGCCGCTCACACCGCCTGCAGCACCAGCACCCAATCCTGGAAGGTGGGCGGATTGGGCACCGGCCATTCCCCCTCCGCGGAAGGCTTCACTTCGCCCAGCTTGTGCACACGGCCATCGCTGGGATTGAAGAAGAGCGCGCTGTACGCCTTGCCGGATTCCAGCAGCTTCACCTTCGGCGGGTTCCACATGGGCGGCATGAAGACGATGCGCAGCTCACCGGGAATGCCCGCCGCGTACGGCCGCATGTAGTTCGGTTTGGCCGAGTGCGGCTCCACCCACTCCTGGTGCGGCTCCAGGCGATGCCACGGGTACTGCATCAGGAACTGCTTGCTCAGGCCGAGTTGCCGCGAGCCCGGAAGTTGAGCAGCGACATCCCAGGGCGTATCACCCCAGGAACGGCCATGCGGCGAGGGCCCGTAGGGCGTCTCGCGCGTATTCACCTGCCAGACGCCGTTCGCGCCGTACGTGTGTCCCGCCGCGCCGCTGAGGACGTAACTCCAGAACATGAAGCGCTGGATCTCCTGCCGGCTCGCTTCCAATATCCCCTCGTAGCAGACCTCGCCATTGATCACAGGCATCAGAGGCGTGCGGGCGACCGACTCCGTCACTTTATCCACGGTGTTCGGAATGCTGTCTCGATCACCATGTCCGGTCTGCAGCATGTCGAAATCGAGCACCGCCGGGTCGTCGACGGAGTTGCGCGCGGTGGAACTGGGATGAATGGTCACCATGCGGTGATACGGGTCGACCTGGCGGACATACCGCGCGATCTCGGTCCAGCCGGACCGTTGCGCGACCGTATCCTCTTTGGGCGTCTTTGAAAGGTAATAGGGCATCGTCCCTTCGCCGGCGAGACACCAGACGACAGGCAGCGCACCCCAGCGGGCAACCAGGTAGCGCCAATGCTGCTTCATCTTCTGCATGCCCATCTGCGGCAGGAAGTAGCCCCAGCAGCCAACGATGCAGGGCACGATCCCTGAGTCCACCAGGTGCTGGATGCGGACGTCCGCCATGTCGAAGTAGGCGGGGCGGATGGAACGAAACTCGGGCTCCCAGGCGGAGCCGGCCTCGTTGAATCCGCGTGGGTCGAAGCTCGGCATGTCGGGATAGAGGCCGGCGACGATCTGGACGACATTGAACCCCTTCTGGCGCCGGTCAACGGCGAGAGCCTGGAAATCCTCGGGGTAGCGCAGGCGGCTGGTGAGCCCCATCCACCAGGTGTCGCCGAGCCAGAAGAAGGGCGTGCCGTCGGCGTGCTGGAGGTGCTTGCGGTCGGGCCCGACGCCAATGGCGCCGTGTTTCAACAACGCATTGCCGCCGCGATACGGCTCGACGTCGAGGGTGCCGCGTACACCATGCAGATCCTGGTCAGCGGTATCGGAACAGACCGTGCGCCATTGGTAACGGCCCTCACTGGGAGCCGCGAAACGAACACGCCACGTCTGGTCACCAGACCAGAACGCGGGCACCACAGATTGCTTGCCTGCCTTGTCCACGAAGACCACATCGACATCGACCGGGAAGGGATCCAGGTACTGTTTACCGGAAGAGAACTGCCACTCGGCGGCCCGCCGCGCCGTGCCAATGCGTGTTTGCGCGGAAGTGGAGCCGGCGAAGGCGAGCAGACCGGCAGAGGAAAGCAGATGGCGGCGGGAAATCGGCATTGGGTGATGATATCCCACGGAGGCGGAGAGGTCAGAGTGAGGCGGGAAGCGAGGGGAGGGGCCATTCCAACGAACCGCGCTGTTCAGGATTGGAAACCCGTGACCACCATCGACCCATAGCGGCGAGCGTAGGCGCGAGTGAACTCTGCTCCCAGGTAGAGCACCTGGGCGGAGTAGTAAACCCAGACGAGCAGGACCACCAGCGACCCGGCGGCTCCATAACTGTCCTTGAAGCCCGCCTTGGTCAGGTAGACGCTCAAGAGGAAACGCCCCGCGGCGAAAAGCAGCGACGTCAGCACCGCGCCGACGGCGACATCGGACCATTCCAACTGCACATTCGGCAGCACCTTGAAAATGAAAGCCAGCAGCGCAGTGATCACGGTGAAGCTGATAACCCAGTCGGCGATTCGAATCAGCGCCGGAGGCGGCGCGGCGACGGAACGCAGATACTCACCGGCGAAGGAGATCCAGACGTTCAGGATCAGGGACGCCAGCAAAAAGAGTCCGGCCCCCAGAACCATGACAAACGAGACCATGCGCGCTTTCAGGAACTCCAGCAACGTGCGGCCTGTGCTGAAGGTGGCATCGTCGGGCACTTTCCAGATGGTATTGAGGGAATCCCGCAGTTCACTGACGACGGCCGTGGCTCCGAAGAAAAGGGTGATGAGTCCAAGCAGGGAGGCCGTCACCCCGCGTAGCGGCTGGTGAGCTCCATCGATCATCGATTGAATGACCTTGGCGCCCTCCAGCCCCACCAGATCTTGTATTTGCCACACCAGGCGGCCTTCCGCGGCCTGCGATCCAAACGCCCAGCCGGCGACCGCCAGGATGATGACCACCGTCGGGGCGAGGGAAATGGCCAGGTAGTAGGCAAGGGCCGCGCCCATCCGCGGGGCGCGGTCTTCCTGCCAACTACGGAAGGTTGCCCCAATCAGGGCTGCGAGTTCCCCCGAGGGGAGGCTGTACACTTGCCGGAAGCATCTCATGGAGGACTTGGAAAGCCAGGTGGCTCCGAGCGCGAGCCCCGCGTGAATACGCTGGCGGCTTCGATTCCGGGCTCAGTCTGGACACTGCTGAATCTGAACGCCAGCCGCATCATCTCGAAGCACTCTCTATGCCTCGACTTCCTCGGCAAACTTGCGGCCGGCCGCATCCCGCTGTTTCCCACAGATACTGCAACTGCCGGCCTTCCCCCGGATCACCAACCCGATGAGTAGTCCGCCCGCGATGGCCCCGGCCACGAAGCCGGCCGGATGGCGGCGAATGGCCTGCCGCAGGTTCGGAACCAAGCCGTTCAGATCGTAATTGCGGACATAGGCTGCGCTGCGGTCGAGCCGGGCAGCTGCCTGCTCAGCCAGTTCATCCAGGGCTTCTCCAGCTTCCCGAACGGAAGATGCCGAGTCTTTGATCGCGTTCGCCGTTTCGCGCCGGGCGTCCGTGAACTTCCTGCCCGCCGCACGGCGCAGCGAACCAACCTGCTCCAGCGTGTCCTGTAGTTTCCCGCCGAGAGGCGATGCTGTTTCCATCATGGTCCTGGTTGCTCCTTCGGCCATCGGGTTTTCCGCTGGCCTCCCCTCTCTCGTGCACTCGGCGTGCCAAACCCAAGTGAAGTCAGGGCTCGTCCGCAATTGCGGCCGCCGGGAGCCACTCGAAGGTCACTCGCTGGGATGGATCGCCCGGTAACAGCGGCGGGCTGGCGCTGGGATGAGACGGGCCGCGGTCATCTGACCGCTAATGGTCATCGGTGCATTGACACCTCAGGCCAGGACCCTCCCCCTCAGTTGACCGAATGGACGCACTTCCAGTCTCGTTGCGAAGGGGCTCCGCACGAAGGAACCGGCTATCCTGCCCGCTCGGCTATTCGCTCCGCAACGCGCAACTCGGATCTAGTCTGGAAACTCTTCGAGCAGGCCCATATCCCGCCAGGGCCGCTACGGCGGCCAGCAACACAAGAACCGCTCCAAATGTGAGCGGATCCGCAAATGGTACTCCGAATAGCAGCCCTCGCATCGTGCGAGCAGCCGCCCAGGACAGCGGCACCCCCATTGCCAGCCCCACCAGCGCCAGCCTGACGGTCTGCCACAGAATGCTCAACTGCAAGTTACCGGCGGAGGCACCCAGCGCCATCCGGATGCCAATCTCCTGCCGCCGCTGGCTGATCGAATACGAAATCACCCCGTAAATGCCAAGCGACGCCAGAACCAATCCGAACACCGCGAAGCCCACCAGCAGCAACACCACGAACCGCCGGGAGAAGACCGAGTGATCGACCAACTGCTGCATGGTCCGGAACTCCGCCGCCGGCATCCTGGGATCGAAAGCCCTCAGCGCCCTGCGCACTTCCGGCGCGAGCTCCGCCGGCGAGCGCGATCCCCTCACCACAAGATCCACTGAGCTGAAGTCCCCTGTCTGCCGGATGGGCAGGTACATCTCGGAGGCGAACTCCGTCTCGAGTCCGAAGTACCGCACGCCACCCACCACCCCGATCACTCGCCAGGGATTCGGCCCCAAAGTTCGAACCTGCCGTCCGACGGGATCCTGGCCCGGCCAGAGCGTTCTCGCCAGCATTTCATTGATGAGGATCACCTGTTCCGAAGAGGAATTGTCGGAAGCCGTGAAGGCCCGCCCCGAACGAAGAGCGATCTTCATCGCCGGCAGGTAGCCATCATCGACAATGCGGACCAGCGCAGTCGGCCGCTCGCCCATCTGGTAGGTGCGCGCGGCATCGCCCACGCCCCACAAGCGCCAGCCATAGTTGTCGCCCAGCGGCAACGCATCCGTGAGGCCCACCTGTTCGACGCCAGGCAGGGAACGCACGCGCTCCAGCACGCCGTCGAAGTAGTTCAGCTTCCGCTGATAGGTCTCGTAGGCGCGGCCAGGATCGATCCGCAATGCCAGCACGTTGTTCGTTTCGAATCCGAGCTCCACGTCGAGCACACGCACGAAGCTGCGCACCAGCAGGCCGGCACCGGTCAGAAGGACACACGCCAGCGCCACTTCGCACACAACCAGGGAATCTCGCAGCCAGCCGCGCTCCCGGCCTCCGGTGGCTCCACGTCCGGTCTCCTTCAAGGCACTCTGCGGGGCCGGCGCGGAAGCCTGAAGCGCCGGAGCGAGCCCGAACAGCAGTCCGGTCAATCCCGCCATCGCGGCAGTGAAGGACAGCGCGGCGGCGTCCACCCGGATGGCCTGCAGCAAGGGGATGCTGGTGCCTTCCACCTGCGCAATCAGGCTCGTTCCGGCGACAGCCAGTATAAGACCCAATACCGCCCCGCAGCAGGAAAGCACAACACTTTCGATCAGCAGTTGCCGGATCAGGTGTCCGCGGCCCGCGCCCAGGGCCGTTCGAATTGCCATCTCCTTCCGCCGGGCCGACGCACGCGCCAGCAGCAGGTTGGAGAGGTTGGCGCAGACCAGCAGCATCAGGAAGCCCACGGATCCAGCCAGCACCAACAGGGCGTAGCGGAACCGGCCGCTGATGTGGTCGCGCAACATGCTCAAGCGCGGCTGGAAGCCATTCCGGCGGGAATCTTTGGAACGCCCCGCCATCAGGCGCTCTGCAATCAGGGCCGCCTCCGCCTGTGCGGTCCGCAGGTCCACTCCTGGCTTCAAACGTCCAATCAACGCAAGCGTATTACCCCGCCGGTTCGTTTCCGGACTCAGCGGGAAAGGCACAAACAGATCGGCGCGGGTGCCCGGCGCGAAGGTTGCGGCGAAATCGAAGGTACTCGGCAGCACGCCCACGATGGTGGCAGGCGCCCCGTCCAGTGTGATCGCGCGCCCGACCACATGCGGGTCTGTCGCGAACCGGCGCTTCCACAGAGCGTGGCTCAGGACAACGGTTTTAGCTACATTCCAACGGCACTCCTCCGCCGTGAACGACCGGCCCATCCGAGGCCGCACGCCCAGCAACCGGAAGAAGTCTTCCGTCACGGGCACACCTGTCAGGCGCTCCGGTTCGCCCACGCCCGTCAGTTGCAGGTCGCCTGCGCCGTAGAAGGGCGAGTAGGCGGCCACATCGGAGAGCGACTGGGTTTGTGCCTGCAGATCCTGCAGGTTGTCCACCTGAACTGTTTGAGCCGAAAGATTTGCGGATTCTCCATTGGCGATCCAGACAAGGCGTCCGGCATCGGAAAAGGGCAGCGGGCGCAGGAGCAGCGTGTCGAGTACCGAGAAAACGGTGGAGCTGGCCCCTACGCCAAGGCCCACGATGAGGATGGCGAACGTCGTGAGAGCCGCATCGCGCCGCATGGTTCTAAGCGCGTAGCGGAGGTCCCGTAGCACAGTCTCCAACAGCGGCAGTCCGCGGCTTTCCCGATGCAGCTCCCGCGTTTGCTGGAGGCCACCCAGTCGCACCAGTGCCAGCCGGCGCGCCTCATCAGGCGGCATTCCCTGACGCACGTTGTCCTCGATCGCCAGTTCCAGATGCTGATTCAGCTCCGCGTCGAAGTCTTCATCCCTGCTGCGCCGTTGGAGAACCGATCGGATGCGTGCGATGAGCTCGTGCAACGTCTGCATCACTTTCCTTCCTCCGCGGCATGGATCAACACTCGGACCATCACATCCAGGGTGCCCTGGAGCAGGCCTAGCCGGTCGGGTTGCTTGGCACTCATGTGGTATTCACACATGAGAATGTCATAACTCCTGTGGCAACACCACAGAAAGCCGCGACTACCTTGTAACATCTGACGCAGGACATTCGTGGACCCTCGATAGCTATCCCTCGACGCGGCTCCTCACCGGCCCCTCGTTCCGTAAGTGGGCCGCCCAATATACAAGGCGAAAGAGCGGTACCCGCGCCGCAACGCTGCACCGTGTGGCGCATCCAACTAGATATGTCAGTCAACGAAGAACTCCGCGAGCACGCCGAGCACGCGCACGACGATTTCAGCCGCAAGGCAGGCGCGGGCATGGCGATCATCGCCGCACTGCTGGCTGTGGTCGCGGTCTACGGTCACCTGATGACGACCGAGGAACTGTTGGCCCAGCAGAAAGCGTCCGACCAGTGGGCGTTCTTCCAGGCGAAGTCCCTGCGGAGGTATCAGTCGGAGGTTGCCCGGGACATTTTGAAGGCGACGCCGGGCGACCGGGCAGTGGCGGAGGCGGCCAAATACGAATCCAATTTGACCCGCTATGAGAAGGAGGGAGAAGAGATCAAGGACAAGGCGCAGGAGTTGAGCAAGGAGAGTGCCCTGTCCGGCCGCCGCGCGTTGCGCCTCCACATCGGCGAAATCTTCCTGGAGATGGCGATCGTCTTCTCATCGCTGGCGATTCTCACCAGGAAGCATCTCTTCTGGTATTCGGGCATCACGAGTGCCGCCCTCGGATCGGTGATCAGCGCCACGTCGTTCCTCATCCTGCATTAGTTGACACCGGAAATGCTGCGAACTGACCGTGCGTCGATGAGGAGGAAGCAGCAGGCTGTCGAGAATGGCCGTTGTGGGTTGGCAAACAGCGTCGCAGGGCGGCTAAGGCCCGAGTATTACGGGCGCCCGCCAGAAAGCAGCAGTCCCCTGGCTGGGATCCAGCACCGTCACCTGGCAGTCGTACTGGCCCGGCGAAAGCGCGCCCAGTGCCAGATCGAAGCGCAGGGGGATCGCCCTTCCGTTCGCTGTCGAGACTTCGGAGGCCGCAATCGCGCTGGATTCGAAGACCTTCGCCTGGTCGCGATAAAGCGTCACGAAGCCGGCCAAAGGGTGCAGGTTCCCACTTGGGCGCGCATAGGCCTGCAGATAGACATAGAACGGGCTCTGCCGATGGAACACGCGGGTCACACTCGGGATGAGTTTCCGCGTACCCTGCACTAGCGGATCCGCAGCCGGACTGGAGCCCTTTTTCGCATTGAACGCGGCGCTGCCCAACTCAGCCAATTGACTGCTGAGCACAACGGAACTGATGGGAACTCCAGGACCGGGTTGGTTGAGGTCGGGCACCAGGAACTTCGTCTGATAGGTTCCAATACGGCCGCTGGTAGCATCTCGTGCCAGGATCTTGATCGTGTACCGGCCAGGGAATAACGTGAAGCCCGCATCATAGTTGACCGAGCGATTGGCCAACTCCGGCGCATCCCTGCCGGCCAGCCGCACTTCCACCTTGTCGCGCAGATTCGCAATCGTCGCCCCGAACTCGTCGCGGACCTCGCCGATGAAGTCGATGAGCAGGCGGCTGGAACCGCTGCCGCGCCCCGCGGCTAGTTCCTGCACGGGCAGCTTGGCCGTGACCGGGATAAAGTACTCCGCGCGATTCAACTGGAAGAAGTTCACCTCCAGCGCCATAGTAAGTTCCGTCACCGGATCGGCCTCCATCAGGGCCTCCTCCAGTTGGCGCTCCTTATCAGCCAGCGTGAAATTCCTGTATTCCTTGCCGGCATAGTAGCCGGGCTCGTATTCCACTTTCGCCACGGCAGGCGCAGCAACTGCGATCCTAACGCGCCGGTAGCGTCCATCCCGAGCCTGATTCGCGGTGTAGTAGCCGAGAACGTAGTAGCTCGACATGGCTTGCTGGACCTGAATGATTCCGCGCGAGAGGTCGTTGTAGTTAAGAAGCGCCTGACCGCCAGTATCGGCGGCCAGGGACCAAAGCGTGTCTTGCGAGCGATCGAAGTTGGCCGCAACCGCCTGGGCGGCCGCTCCCGTGTACACCGCCGTCCCGCCTGGCGCCGCCGTTGAGGCATCCCCCAGCGGCGCCTGGGCGAGCAGGCCCCGCGCATCAATCGGCCAGAACGCGACGCCGGCCCGCACGGCCGCGTTGATCGTAGCCGTGAGTTGAGCCTGGTTGTTCACGCCGTCCATGCGGATCCCGCCAGCGAAATACAGCAGCGACTTCCGCTCGCGCAGGTGCGCCATGAGCGAAGTGACTGTCTGGAGCGCCGCCAACTGCCGGTCTGTATTGAAGATGTTGAACTCGCCGTCGTTCTGCCCGAAGGCCGCGCCGGAGGCCGGCGAACTGGCATCGTTTGGATCCCCCTGGAAGCCCTGCCCTTCCCCAACGACCAGGGATTGAATGGACTTGAGCAAAACCCCTCGGTCGTCCGTGAAGTCCTGCTCAATCCGCACCGCGCCGCCGGCGAAGCTCATGAGAGCGACTAGGTCGGCGCGGTCCATCCCGGATTCCACGAACTTGCGGGCCGCTGTCAGGGCGCGCAGTTGATCGGCTACGGACATGGCCGTCATGTCGAAGTACATCGCCAGCAGCCGCCGGTTTCGGTAGTATCCGGCGGGCTGCGAAAACGCGCTGTGTGCGGCGCCCGGGCGGGGTTGCGGCAGCGCCGCCGGCTCCGTCCCCGCGGGTGGGCCGCTAAGAGTCTGGAACTCACATAGGCTCACGGTTTGAAGCTTACCGTCTTCCGTGATCGTGAAGTCTTTCGCGGTGAGCCCCTGCACCGGCCGGCCCGCCTTGTCTTTGACGAAGACCGTCCGCACGACAAGCTGCGCGCTGCTGGTGAAGGTGGGTGCTGCATCCGGCGACTGCTGCGCGCCCAGGGTGCAACTCATCAGCAGGAGGCAAAGGCCGGTGCGGAACTGTGTCATCGGGCGTCCTTCCGTGTCCTAGAACCTGAGCCGCAGTGTCGTCTGGACCGCGCGCATGGGATTGGCGGCCAACGGCAAACCGAACTGCGGGCTGGTCACCGTGGTGTTCCAACCAGTGAAGGTGACGTGATTGAGGGCGTTCACGGCCTCAATGCGCAGGTCGAGACTTAGTCGTTCGCCCACGCGGAAGGTCCGGCCAAGCGACGCGTTCATACTGAACTGCACGGGGCCGGTGATCGAGTTCCTCCCGGCGTTGCCCCATCGCCCAATGGCAGGCGTACGAAACGAGGAGGGATTCAGGAACAAGCCAGGCGCCGCCTGAGTCGCGGGGATTCCTGTGAAGTCGGGCCGCAGGCTGCCGGTTACGCCGGTGCCCTGGACCGCCGCGAAGTAGATTGGCGTCTGGGGCAGCCCGCTGCCGGCACTCAACTGCGCCGCCAGATTCCAATCGTTGGCCAGCGCATCGCCCCACGCCGGCAGCCAGGCGGCGCGCCTCTTGCGCATGCCCGTGGTGTACTGGCCCGACAGGTTCAGCAGATGACGCTGATCGAAACTGGAGAGCCCGCGCTCCGACTTCAGGTCGAGCCAGTTTTGCGCGATCGATTGGCCGCCTTGGAAACCGCCGGCGAGCCCGGAGTTGTCGAGCGACTTCGAGTAGACATACTGCAGTTGCGCAGTGAGTCCATCGTGGAACCGCCGGCGCAACTCAAACTGGCCCGCATGCCGCGACGAGTTTCCGTTCGATTCCAGGTACACGAATCCAACCGGGCAGCCAGGGCATGGGCTGGCGGCTCCCGTGGGCACGGTATTCGGCAGGATCTGCTGCAGCCCTCGAGTCCCTTTGATGCCCCGGTAGGATGCGGTCATCGCAAGCCCTGCCGGCAGATCCCGCTGCAGAGATATGTTCCAGACGTGAGCGTAGCCAACGCGGAGATCCGGATCGGCGGCATAGGTATTCGATGCCACCCCAGCCGGAGCATGGAATCCGTCAGCCAGGGTCAGCGGCGCGCTGGGAGTGCTCTGAACGCTGAAGTTCGTCGAAAGCGGCGGCTGCTGGCTCAGGGCAGAGGCGATGGGCAGATACACCGCCGTGTTGTCGTAAACTCCAGATCCGGCGCGGATCACCAGCGAGGATGCCGCTACTGGCCGCCAGGAGAGACCCAATCGCGATTGCAGCCCGGCATAGTCAGGACGAAGCAGCGAGTCACCAAAGTTCCGCCCGGTGAGCGAGCCGACGGGCCTGGAAGAGACCACAGGCGCACCGGACCCGAAGCCAGGGCTCACCTCCATGTTCACCAACCGGCCGTACTTCTCGGTGATGGGCGAACCGTAATCCCAGCGCACGCCGACATTCAGAGTGAAGCCAGGTGAGACACGAAAGTCGTCGGTGAAGAACCAGTCGTACAGGCCGGCGCGAAGGTACTTGTCGGCGTTGCCGAACGCGATGGAACTGGTATCCGGCAAACCCAGTAGAAACCCGGCCAGGTCAGACCCTGCCACCGCACCCGTGAAGCCGAACGTGCCGCGCGCATCCTGCTGGGCGAGCAGGTTGAACTGCTGGCGGCGCACGTCTCCGCCGAACGCGAAGTTGTGCCGCTCGCGGTTCCAGAGTCCGCTGAACGATGCGCCGCTGGTCTGATTACGTGTGAACGAGGCGTTCACGTCTACCAGCGAGGGCGTGGCTCCGGAGAAATTCAGCTTGGGCGGCCCCCAGTTTGCGGCGTCCTGGTTGTTGCCCGAAATGCCGGCGTCTCCTGAGACATTCGAGCGCCCCGCAAAGAACGGCGTGGTCCGGGCGGACAGCCGGCTATATTGATACCCGAGCACGATCGAGAGGCGCGTGGAAACGAGATGCCGCCAGGCTGCACTGGCATTGAGCCCCAGCGTGCCGGTCCCATCCTGGAATCCGAAAAGATTCGATGCAGTGGCCCGCGTGCTTTGTCCGGAGAAGGAGCCCACGAGCTGATTTGAGCGATTCAAGGACTGTGTGAATCGAGACTGCCACGAGTCTTCCTGCATCCCGCCGGGAGTCAACGTCTGAAAGTTGTATCGTGCGCCTGACGCGGAGCTTGGTTCGGGGTACAGGCGCAACAACGACTGCGCCTGCGGGCTGAGGCGGGTCGCCGGAATGACACCACCGGGAAAAGGCGCACCATTGGCCGGGTCGAAGGGTCGGTCCGTCAAACCAGAGAGGTCGCCGGCCCGTTCCGCCAGATTGGGCACGCGCGCCGCCTGAACATCGGCGCTTCTGTCCCGCGTCCATTGGTAGTTCAGCGTGAAGTTGGGGCCGTTCTGCCACAACAGATGGGGGATCCTCAGTGGACCACCGAAGGCAGCCATGCCTTTCCAGTGACTGTAGGCGGGCATGGGCGTTTCCTGCCCAGTCAACGAGAAAGGACGGGCGTCCAAGGCGGAATGCCCGGCGATGAGTCCAAGGCTGCCGTTATACGCGGCACGCAACGTCGACCGGTGATTGCCGAAGGCAGCGGACTGTCCGAACTGCGAAGCGGCCCCGTTGTTGACACTACCGGTGATCAGCAGGTCAGCAGCCATGGGAGACGGCGCATCCGTCGTACCGCCGTTGTCCGGATCCGCCGCAACGGCCGCAGGCGCCGCAACAACAAGCGATACTGGCTTGCCGACAATCGCGGCGAGCGGCAACATTTCGAGACTCCAGACGCTCGCCTCCTGATTCGCCGCCACGCGCACCTCGCGCTCCAGCAGCACAAATCCGCGCATCTCGACCCGCCCCAGCCAGACCCCATCCCCGATATCGGCAACGGTGTACTCGCCTTTCAGGTTCGTCATAGCCACTGCCCTTCGGCCGTCGCGGCTGAGGACCACCTGCGCACCTGGAACTGCCGTGCCGCCGATGCGAACCACCCCGCGGTGCTCGCCGGCAAAGAGCTCCAATGAGGCCGCCAGCAGCCCCGCCAGGCAATGGCAATAGCGCAACGACACGTGTGGCATGGGAAGCGAGGACTCCTGGATGCTGGCCGTTCAATTGAAGAGCGGTCTAGTTTTCGGATGGCAGATCGGCACTGACGACGAAGAGGCAGTCCGACGGGCTCTTCCGGCCTTCCAGCTTCAGGCCCAACTGCTGCTGCAGGGCCGTGAAAATGGTGACCCCGCCACTATCGGCCGGCGGCGGCGTGGCATTCGTTGCATCCAGGGCAGACAGCGACTGCCCGGGATCGGGAGACCACTGCAGGTGAATGTCGAACACACCTTTCAGGTCCGTCATGTCGACAACCGGCCGGCCCGTCTGTCCTTCGCTCAGAAACCGCGCAAACTGCTCCAGACTCACCCGCATGCCCGTATACTGCCCGTGGCCGGACTTCATCTCCGGCTGCCCGGCAGACTGGCTCTCGCGTAGCTTCGCACCGCTCTTGGCCGCCACCAGGGCGAAGATCGGCATCTCCTTCGCCTCGGTCCTGACCCGCAGATGAAAGCGATCTGAGAGCAGGCGCTGCAACCTCAGCCGCACCTGCTCGTGCATGGCCCGGCGCTCATCCTCCGTCATGTTGCGAGGATCCCCACCAAGGGCCGGCACCGGCTTGGCTTCCAGATCGAACCTGCGCGACTCCAGCCATTTCGGCCCGCCGAGAATCTGGTTGTCGCCCACGTCGTAGGCGATCTTCATCAGGAAGCGTAGCGTGGCATGGCTGATCACCAGCCGCCCGCCGGGTCCGAAATCCACTTTCAGGCGAGTTTCCGGGCCGCTTGGCTTGATGGTCGCGAACGAAAAGGCAGGCAGGATGGAGGCATCGGCCGCCAGCAATTGAGCGCGGCTGTGTGGTGCGGTGAGCAGCCCAATGACGATCGGCGCAAGGAGCGTAACGGCAGCCGTCGCCGTGAGCATCGCCCTCCTGGCCAGGTTCAAGCCTTCCCCAATCGTGTTGCTCATGATTCTCTCCACGCGATGGCGGATATCGGCATTTGTCACGCCGGCCACACAGGCGGCCGGAGCAGCCAGGCAGAACCGGCAGACCACAAGGATCGCCTCGGCATAGGCCTGCGGATCGCGGCCGGACTGCAGCACCGCTTCGTCACACGCGCGTTCCCGCTCCACCAGCAGCCTGGTCCGCACCCACCAGAGCAGCGGGTGGAACCAGAACACCGCTTCCACCGACAGATGCATCGCGGCCAGCAGGTTGTCGCGGCGCCGGATGTGCGCCAACTCGTGAGAGAGAATCGCCTCCAGTTGCTCCACCGTCAGACGCCGCAGAATCGCCTCCGGCAGGATGATCGTTGGACGCAGGATTCCAAAGACGCCCGGCTCGATGGCCGACCGGCTGATCGCGAGCTCAACCGACCGCGACATGGAGGTGAGGCAGCGGCACCGCTGCAGGGCATCCCACTCGGACCCTGTCCGCAACAGGACTGCCTCTCGAACAACCATCCGGCTCCGCCTCCACTCAGACCGCCACCGGGCAAGCACGCAGACCGCGCCCAGCAGCCAGATCCCTGTGAACACAAGCGGCAGGATCGGCGCACCAGCCCCCTGCAGCGCGGGCGGCAATGCCGGCACCATCGAGGAGGCACCAGCGGAGCTCTCTTCGAGGAACCAGTAGATCAACGGCGAGCTCACCGGAGTCAACCTCCAGCCCAGCCGTTCTCCGAGATAGACCAGCGCCGAGAACGGCAGGAGAAACTTCGCGGAGGCCGCCAGCCATACCCAATACCGGATGTAAGCCCGATTCCGCCGTAGCGCGGAAGTCAGCAGCACAGCCAGTCCCAGGCAAGCCGTCGACTGCCACAGGTGATGCGCCAGGGCCGGCCAGGCCGCACCCTTCGTCAGGTTCAGGACTTCGCTGATCATCTCGTCTTGTCCTTCTTTGCCAGCTTCAGTAACGTCTTCTCCGCCTCGTGTACGTCTTCCAGCGTCAGGTTCCCCGATTCGATAAGGTGCGACATGATGAGCTGGCTCCGCCCGCCAAACAGTCTCAGCAACTCGTCGATCAGGTTCTTCTGGGCCGACTTGCGCTCCACCATCGGCTCGAAGATATGCGCGTTGCCGATCTTCCGGACACGCCGCAGGGCCTGCTTGTCTTCCATGCGGTAGACCGTAGTCTGGATGGTCGTGTAAGCGGGCCGGTCATCTTCCGGGAAGTCTTCCTGAATCTCGCGAATGGAGACAGGCCCGAGTCTCCAGAGCGCTTCCATGATTCGAAGTTCCAGCTTGGTGAGTTTTGGCGACGGCATGCTTCCTACTAATTCTGCTTGTTATACTACTACGTCTGTTTGTTTTGGATCAATCGAAATCTGCGGCCTTCCGGGCAGAGACTGTAACATCTCGTCTCGCCCAGATACTCGATGCCAACCCTGTGCCGGCCACGCTCTACACCACCATTCAGCGGCTGCTGGAGCACAGCCTGACTGAGGAGGTGGAAGGTCCCGACGACGCCGACAGCCGCAGGCGCTACCACCGGGTCACAACGGACGGCAGCGCGGCCCTCCGCTTGGAGTTGGACCGCATGGCGGCCTCCTTGGCGAAAACGAGGTCGATGAGCCTCCGGACCGCGGAGCCGCGCTGATGAATCCGATGATCCGTTGGAGCTGCGCCGCCTACAACGCGATGCGGCAGGATCCAGTTCTCACTCAGTCCGCCGAAGCATCCTGAGGTGACGGTCCGCTATGAGGGCACGCTGGGGGCCGCCAACCGCATGCGCGGCACCATGGCGAGTGAAGTTCCGTCAGGGACGTTCACCGCCGTGCTGAAGAAGTCCACCGGGGTAGAGAGGAAGCCGGGTCAGGCTGAGGCAGGCGCCGGCTGGCCTTCGGCCTGACCCGGTTGGGCCGGCACCCGGCAAAGCGGCCTCACCGCCCGCCTCCCTTTTCAATAGAATAGGAGGCGGTTTGCCCCGGCCCGAGCGGGGCGCTGGAGTCAGTTGTATGCGCAGGATCTCCGGTTGGCTCGCTTCCGCCCTGGCGGCAGCTTCGATGATGGCGTCCGCACAGACGCCGGCGGTGCCGGGCCAGACAGTGCCGCCCGTCCGCATGGCGCCACCGAAAGCAGGAGTCTGCCCCCTGCCTATCCTCCCGGCGTTGCCTGCCATGGACGACGCCTCGTTCTATGCGCAGAAGGATGTGCCCCACGGCAAGGTGGAGCAAGTGCAGTACAAGAACTTCGCCGCCGCCGACAAACGCCTGCACGTCTACCTGCCGCCCGGCTACGAGCAGAACCCGACAACGCGCTACCCCGTCCTCTACCTGAACCACGGCGGCGGCGGCGACGACTCCAAATGGTCCGCCACCGGAGCAAGCGGCGGCAGTGCCCATCTCATCCTCGACAATCTTATTGCAGCGGGCAAGGCAAAACCAATGCTCGTCGTGATGCCCAGCACCCGGGGCTGCGCCAGCGCCACTCCATCGGCCCCCGGCAAAGACGACGCCTGCACCCAGGAGTTCCTGAAGGACATTATTCCGATGATCGACGCCCGCTACCGCACCCGCGCCCACCGTGCCAGCCGTGCCTTGGCCGGCCTCTCCATGGGCGGCTTCGTGGTATTGCACACAGGCATGCCGCACCTCGACACCTTCAGCGAACTCTATGTCTACAGCTCCGGCCACATCAACGAGTCCACCCTCAAACAGTTCGAGGACAACTTCGCGCCGGTCCTGAAGGATCCGGCCACCAACGACCTGTTCCGCGTGCCGTACTACATGGCCGCCGGCGAGACCGACATCGCCCTCAAAAACGGCCAGAAGGTGATGGCGCTCTTCAACCAGAACGGAATTCGCAACTTCTGGGTGCTCAGCTCCGGCGGCCACGAATGGGCCAACTGGCGGCGCTACCTCCACCAAACCGCGCAGATCATGTTTCCCGATTGCGGCGGCCAGTAGCAGGCTACCCGAAAGCTGCCGGTATCTTATTCTCTTTCTCTTCGTCCCTCCTGTTTATTGTGGACAATCATACCCTTAATTAGTCCAGGCGCTAATAACGGCTGCCCACCCGAACATGCAGCGCCGAAAGCGCTTACACTCGAGCTGTCGCATGTCAGACCAATAGCACTACGCACACTCGCATTGCTGCATATTCCGCATGTCGGAATATTGCGACGGAGGATAGCCAATTCCTCCCTGGGGCTTGGCTCATGCCCGGAACCCTTTAAAATTGCGGCTTTCGAAGGCTCGCCGGGGCAGTTGGCCACCAGTGGCGAGCCGCTCTTCTCTGCAGTCCTTTTTGCCTTGAAATCCTTAAAACGCTGTACTACTATGCTCTGGCGAGTTACGGGTCTGGGGGATGAGCGGGTCCTGAGGTTGGGAAGTTGGATCAAGCTACGTTCGATTGCTTCCTTCATCGTCAGTCGACGGGACAACACAACCGCCGCCCCAAATCCGACCGGTATGCAATGAGTCAGTCCGAGAATACGGACAAACAGGGGTACCTCATGAAGTCTTATCGTGTTGTGGCGTTAGTAGCGTTCTTGCTTATGGCAGTGTTGCCATTCGCATACTCCCAAACGATCACAGGTCAGATCACTGGCCGCCTGGTGGATGCGGGCGGTTCGGTCATCATCGGCGCAAAAGTTCAGCTCGCCAACGACCTGACAAAACAAGTGCGTGAGTTCAGCACTGATTCGAACGGCACTTTCATCTTTACCAACGTCGTACCGGGCAACTACAGTCTGCGTGTAGCCCAGCCCGGCTTCAAAACCTACGAGCAGAAGGGCCTCAACGTGGCCGGCCTGGAAAGGGTCGCGCTGCCGGAGATCGCACTGCAAGTGGGCGATGTCAGCACGTCGGTGGAAGTGCAGGCCCAGGCGGTTCACGTGGCAACCGACAGTTCCGATCGCCGTGTCAGCGTAACCACCACCCAGATTGAAGATACGGTCACCAAGGGCAGAAACTACATGGCGCTGATGGGCACTTTGCCCGGCGTCCAGGATCTGAACCAGAATGACTCACGCGGATGGGGCACCGGCAGTCCGACCATCATGGGCGGACAGTCCGGCCAGAAGATGTTGACGCTCGACGGCGCGGCGGCCCAGGATTCGGGCAACCGTGACTTCGGCTACATCGCACCCAGCGTCGACGCCATCGGCGAAGTCCAGGTGCTGACGGCGAACTTCAATGCCGAGTACGGCGCGCGCTCCGGCGGTCAGATGAACGTCATGATCAAGAGCGGCACCAACTCATTCCACGGCACAGGCTACGCCTTCCTGCGGCATGAAAAACTGAACGCCAACGAGTTCTTTAACAATAAGACCGGCGTCGCCCGCCCACGTTACCGCTATCAGAACGTCGGCGGCACCATCGGCGGACCGTTCATCATCCCGGGCACGAATTTCAATAAGGACCACAATAAACTCTTCTGGTTCTTCTCCTACGACTACCTGCACACCAAGAACGTCACGGCACCCAACCGCTATACGATGCCTACGGCCCTGGAACGCACAGGCGACTTCTCCGCTACCACCACCACCACAGGCACGGTCATCCCCATTAAGGACCCGCTCTCCGGCGCACAGTTCCCCGGCAACAAGATTCCTTCCTCGCGTCTCGACCGCACCGGTCTAGCGATGATGAATCTCTTCCCGCTGCCGAACACCACGGATCCCACCGGACAGCGCCAGTACAACGCGGAGTTCGTCAACCCCTTCACCCAGCCGCGGCACGATCGCATCCTGCGCGTCGATTATCCCATCAGCTCCAAGACCACGTCCTATGTCCGTCTGTTGCAGGACTACACTGGCAACGACGGCTACGGCCAGATTCTCGGCGCCCTGGGCGATGGCTGGCGGCAGTTCCCACACGGCTACGACATCCCGTCGGCTGGCGCCGTGGCCGCCATCATTCACACCTTCCGTCCGAATCTGATCAACGAAACCAGCTGGGGCATCAACCGCGGCCACCAGATGAATACGCCGACCGATCCGGAACTCTACAAGAACAGCCAACTCCCGTTCACTGATGCCGCGGGCACCATCCCGCTCACGCGGTTGTCGGCTTCGAACTACCTCAACCTGCGGCCCGCCATCAACCTGGGCTTCCCGAACTCCTTCAATGCGCAGTCGGCCGGCCTCGCGATTACCAACGGTCCGCAGTACGGGTTCGACAGCCGCTGGCCGTTCGACGGCACTGACCAGTTGCAGACCATCAGCAACAACCTCACCTGGGTCAAGGGCCGCCACAACCTGAAGATGGGCATCTACCTCGAACGGATGTCGCGCAATGTCAGCGTCTACTCGACGTACAACATCGCCGGCACCTACTACTTCGGCTCCGACACGGCGAGCCCAGTGGATACCAACTATCCGTACTCCAACATGGCCACCGGCGCCTTCTTCGCATACGGCGAAGACAGCGTGAAGCAGGTCAACCACTCCCGCTATACCCAGGTGGACTGGTTCATTCAGGATAGCTGGAAGGTCTCCTCCCGCCTGACCTTCGATCTCGGCATGCGCTTCCAGCGGATGGGGGCCCTCCACACCGACGGCCAGCGCCTGGGCTTGTTCGACACCTCCGTCTACAGCGCGGCCAAAGCGGGCCAGCCCCTCTACCCGGCGATGCAGGACGGCAAGAAGGTCTCCATCAACCCGTCCACCGGCGCGGTTTACCCCTACGTGCTGCAAGGCACCTTCGATCCGAAGAGCTTCTCCGGGTCTCCATTCAGTGGCGTTAAGGATTACAAAGGCAGCTTCTGGAATACGCCGCCCATCACGCTGGGCCCGCGCGTCGGCTTCGCCTACGACGTGTTCGGCAACGGCAAGATGGCGGTCCGTGGCGGCTTCGGTATCTTCTACGACCGTGCCTACACCGTCGACTACATTGGCGCCCAGGGCGTCGGCACCGGCCCACTGGCCGCTCCGCCCGACTTCCTCGCCCCCATCCTGTTGAACACCACCTTCTCAGCCATGCAGGGGCAACAGAGCCTCTTCACGCCGCAGAACATCCAGGGCGGCTCCCCCGATCACCTGCCGCCGACCACCTACAACTGGAGCTTCGGCATCCAGCAGGATATCGGCTGGGGCTTGATTCTTGACGTCGCCTATGTAGGCAACTCCTACCACCACGGCTACAACTACAACTGGGAAGACCTGAACGCAGTTCGGCCCTTCACCACCTGGACTCCGCAGGGCGGCACCAACAAGACGTTCGTCGATCCGACGAGCTCCAGTGGAGCTCTCTACAGCACGAACCTCATCCGCTCCATGACCGGCCTGAAGGGCGTGGGCCAGGTTCCGGTCTTCATGAACGTCGGCGCTTCGAACTACAATTCGCTGCAACTGCAGGTCAACCGCCGCATCGGCCGCAAACTGACCTTCAGTACGAACTACACCTGGTCCAAGACACTGCTCTATGCGCACCAGCAGTTCACTGACGACGCACTCACCAAGAACGTCACCAGCAACCGCCCTCACGCCTTCAACGCCAACTTCGGCTATTCGCTGCCCACCCTGCCCAGCGCCAGCCGGCTGGTGAAGCAGATCACCGATGGCTGGCGCTTCACCGGCACCGCGCAGATCTTCTCCGGAGCCGCCATGGCGCCCAGTTGCGGCTACACCGCCAACCCTGTCGGCTGGCCCAACGGCACGCCCACCGGCGGCGTCCTGTTCCGCTGCCAGATGACGGATGCCACCATGAACGGCGTCTGGCTGCCCAGCGGCGCCAAGCCGTCTGATGTGGGCTCCACCGCGGATCCCAAGCTGTGGTACCCGATGAACGTCAACAACTTCGTGTTGCCCACCATCAACTCCACCTTCGCCGGCCGCGGCATCCAGGGCAACATGCCCCCAACGCTGACCTACGGCCCGGGCCTCGAACTGTTCAACCTGTCCCTGTTGAAGGAATTCCGCTTCTCCGAAGCAAAGCGCTTGGAATTCAAGATCGAGACGATCAACGCCTTGAATCACTTCAATCCGGCCAACCCGAACATGACCATCACCCGCAACTACACCACCGGCGTCAACACCAACTCCGCCTTCGGCACCATCCAGGGCACGCAGTACAACAGCCGCCGCGCCATCCTGTCGCTGCGGTATGTGTTCTAGACTCTGGCCAGTCCTGTTCATTCGAACGCCCGCCGAGCCCCAACCGGGCCGGCGGGCGTTCTGCTTTTCAGCTCACGAGTTTCCAACTGCCTGCCGTGCGAGAATGAGTCGCGTGCAACCCAGATCCCTGATCTTTGGCCTGATCCTCGGCTGCCTTCCGCTCTACGCGCTGGAGCCCGTCACCGCCGCCAAGACTCCGCTCGCCATGGGCGCCGATCCCGTCCGCGACAAAAACTTCTGGCTGCTCTCCGCCCTCGAAAGGGACGCCCGTACTCGCGAGGCCATAGCCGCTGACCCTGTCCTCAAACAACTGCTGGACAGCAAACAGCAGGCGCTCCGGGCCGCGGACAAGGCCTGCCCCGCCACCCCCACCGCGGCCGCCGAATGCTACGCCCAGCCGATGCGGTGGCCCCCCGCTGAGATCGACCAGGTTTCCACCGCGTTACGCGCCCTCTACGCCGCCAACCCATATCTCCGCTTCTTCACCGGCACCACCCTGCGCCGCAGCGGCCTCTACCAGAAGTATCAATCCAACCCCGGACCCGACATGCTCGCCTCCGCCTGGCAGGACTGCGCCCAGGGCATCAACCGCATGCTCGACCTCTACGCCCTGGGCCAGAAACCGCGTTATGCCCAGATCGACTCCGCTGCCTACGACGTCAAGTCCGCCGCCTTCGGCCGCCTCATCCAAACCGCCGCCTCCCTGGTCATCGAAGACCGCCTGCCCGAGTCGAAACTGTTCTTCCAACCCTCGCTCGACTTCGCCCTCGAGGTCCTCCGCCTCCACCGCCGCGACGAGGCCGGCCGGCACGAGCCTCTTGACCTCGGCGAGAACCGCGCTGCCCTCGCCCGTATCCGCACCATCCCCTGGGCGAAGTACCCCTGGACCGTCATCGTCGTGCCCGGCTCCGGCACTGAGAGCGTCAGCGTCCGCATGTCCCCCGCGGGCCGCATGCGTTGCGAACTCGCGGCCAAACGCTACCTCGACCACAAAGCCCCGCTCATCCTGGTCTCCGGCGGCTATGTCCACCCCAACCAGACCCCGTGGGCCGAAGCGATCGAGATGAAGCGCCTGCTGGTGGAGGAACTCCACATCCCCGCCGGCGCAATCCTCATCGATCCGCACGCGCGTCACACCACCACCAACCTTCGCAACGCGGCCCGCCTCATGTACCGCTACGGCATCCCGTTTGGAAAACCGGCTCTCATCACCACCGATGAGTTCCAGAGCGCTTCCATCGAAAGCCCTGTTTTCACGGCCCGCTGCAAGCTGGAACTTGGCTACGTCCCCCACCGGGTCATCAAACGCGTCTCGCGCTTCGACCTCGAGTTCCTCCCCCTGACCGACTCCCTGCAGGCAGATAACACCGAACCGCTCGACCCGTAAAGGCCTATCCTCCGAGCGCAGCGCCGTGCCAAGAGGCAGTTCCCGCTACACTCGAAAAAGCGGCCCGCCGGGGATCAGGCGCTCGGGCCAAAGGAGAGACTGAGGATGCAAGAGTACGACGCGATCGTAATTGGCTCGGGTCCGGCTGGGGAAAAAGGAGCGGCCACCGCGGCGGCGCTAGGCAAGCGTGTCGCCATGATCGAGAAAAACACGGCCCTCGGTGGCGCTTCCACCAACACCGGAACCCTGCCTAGCAAGACGCTGCGGGAAACGGCACTCGCCTTGACCGGCATGCGCGCCCGCAACCTCTACGGCGTCGACCTCTCGCTGCGTCGCGAGGCCAACATCCGCGACGTCATGTATCACGAGACCCAGGTGAAGGCGCGCGAACGTGCCCGCGTCCTCGACAACATCCGCCAGCGCGGCGTCGACCTCTATGCCGGAGCCGCCCGCTTCCTCGACGCCAACACCATCGAAACCGGCCGCATCCAACTGCGCGCCGAAAAGATCCTCATCGCTACCGGCTCCTCCCCCTTCCGTCCGCCGGAGTTCAAGTTCGAAGACGACCGCATCCACGACTCCGACGAACTGCTGGAGATCGAGTCGATCCCCAAGTCGCTCGCAGTCATCGGCGCCGGCGTCATCGGCACCGAGTACGCCTGCACCTTCGCGGCCCTCGGCTGCGACGTACATCTGCTGGACGGTCGCGATTCACTCCTGCCCTTTCTCGACCGCGAAATCTCGCTCGCGCTGGAAAAGGCCCTCTCCCTGGACCTGCGCATCCAATTCCACAAAAACGAAATGGTGAAGTGCTGCGACTCGGAGCAGCCCGGCCAGATCCATCTGGGATGCGCGTCGGGCCTGAAGCTCTCAGTGGACCAGGTGCTCGTCGCCGCCGGACGCAGCAGCAACACCGCCAGCTTGAATCTCGAGGCGGCGGGCGTCACCCTCGGCAAGCGCGGCATCATCCCCGTGAACGAGCAATACCAGACCAACATTCCCCACATCTACGCCGCCGGAGACGTCGTCGGCTTCCCTGCCCTCTCTTCCACCAGCGCCGCCCAGGGCCGTCTCGCCATGGGCCATGCGTTCGGCTTTCTCGAGAGGTCGCGCATGGCCGCCCTGCTGCCCACCGGCATCTACACGATCCCCGAAATCAGCATGGTCGGCGAAACCGAGGAGACCCTCAAGGCGAAGAGCATCGAGTACCTCGTCGGCCGCGCCAACTATTCAGAGAACGCCCGTGGCCAGATCATCGGCGACTGCAAAGGCTTCCTCAAGCTCCTGTTCCGCAAGTCCGACCTGAAGCTCCTCGGCGTACACGTCATCGGCGAACTCGCCTCGGAACTCGCCCACACCGGCATGATGGTGATGCTCGCTGACGGCGGCGCCGAACTGCTGGAGCGCGCCTGCTTCAACTACCCCACCCTCGGCGATCTCTACGAGACCGCCACCCATGACGTCGTCCTCCAATGTGACCTGGAGACCCGGCAGAGTATGCAGGGTGACTGAGAGCGGTTACACCCACAGCCGCAGGCCCCGCTGAACCATACCCCCGTCATGCTACAACTGGCATAATGCCTTTTTCTGGTAGCGATGTAAGTCAATCTGATCGATCCCAACAGAGAGTGGACGTCGAGTTAATCCGGTATATCAATCTCAAGCTGGCAGCGTTGGGCCAGCCCACCAGTAAATCCGCAGCGGACCCCTACTTCCTCGAACTCGCGGGCCCCCTGCTCAGAAACTACTATCAGAAGGATCAGCTCCTCGGCGGGCAGCTCTGCCAGGCCGACACCCGCATCCAGGCGTTCCTCGATTCCTACTTATCCGAGATCTGCCCAGGTGGCGCGCCTAAGCTGCCGGCCAACACCTTTGTCCTCGACCGCCCCGGACTCGCGCGCGCCATGTCCCTGCCCGTCGACGCGGACTCCTTCTCGTCCCCCTACCTGCAGTCCTACCGTATCGCCCAGGGCGTTCTCCACAACCCGCGCAGCGACCGCCGCACCACCCAGGGCCTCTTCCAGATCGTCGAAGGCGGCCTGCCCGTGCCCGCCGACAAGTTGGAAGCCCCAAAACAGGCCTTTGCCACTCTGTTGCGCGAAGCCCTCCGCCCCCCGTCCGAAGTCCTGGAACTGCCCTTCACCGCGAACCAGGACGATAAGGACCGCCTCTTCGTCTCCCTGCTGCTCCGCCCCATCGTCTGCCCCGCCACCGGACGCGATCCCCAGAAGTCGATGGAGATCCGCTTCTTCGCGCCCGCCAGCCTGGTCAGCAACCTCGACTTCGTCGAAAGCATCTTCGGCAACGCCGGCGACCCCTATCTGCCCGAGAACAACGCCGCCCTCGACGTCCATCATTGGACCGGCCACTCCGGCTGCGTCATCCTCGCCCCACACCTCGTCGGCCTCAGCAAGAA
Source organism: Paludibaculum fermentans (assembly GCF_015277775.1). Classification (NCBI taxonomy): domain Bacteria; kingdom Pseudomonadati; phylum Acidobacteriota; class Terriglobia; order Bryobacterales; family Bryobacteraceae; genus Paludibaculum; species Paludibaculum fermentans. The sequence continues at coordinate 8,128,621 of NZ_CP063849.1, read as the reverse complement.
GTACCTCGGCCTGCCCCACTACGACCAGGCCACCGATCGCCAGCGCCGCGATGAGATGTGCTGGCGCGCCGAAGACGAGCCCTACAACGGCGGCCGCGCCTTCAAGATCGCCTGCCGCGACCACCGCGGCGTCATGGTCACCATCATCGCCGACAACTACTTCGGCTACTGCAAGAAGGAAGTCAAAACCCAGGTCAGCTTCGCCGCCAACCTCTACGGCCTCGCCGAGGAAGAACACGCCGGCGGCGCCATCGCCTTCCCCGCCTACGTCGTCGGCCAGGAGTTCAGCGAAGACCGCGCCGTCCAACTCAAAAAGAGCACCATCGACGACGTGCTCCGCCTGCTCGACGGCCGCGCCCGCGCCATGCCCGAAGGCTACGCTGTCGACGTCCGCTACCCCGAAATCCTCTATCTGCCCGAGCACGCCGAGTTCAACGTCCAGGGCGGTTACGTCAAATGGATCCGCGACGACGGCGAACACCGTCTCACCCTGCGCGTCGGCGAAACCTACGTCCTCCCCTCCGGCTACCGCCTGCGCCTCGAGAAGCAGTTAAAAGGCGCAGCCTGGCGCCTCGTCGGCGTCGTCGCCCACGGCACCCTCTGCCACAAGCCCTGCACCGTCTCCGGCGGCGGCAAATCGGAGATCTCGAAGTCCATCGCCAACGCCCAGCTCGAAGGACCCGTCTTCGTCCGCGACTACCACCACGACATGGACGAAGTCGAGCGCATCCTCGCCATGGACTTCTCCAACATCTTCGCCCTGCCCCAGCCCGACAGCCGCGCCAACCGCCCCATCCTCAGCCCGGAGCGTTCGCTCGGCTCCGTCATCCGCCTCCTCACGCCTTCCTCCGAATACAGCGACGCGCACAACGCCTGGCTCCGCGGCCTGCCCCAGACCATCCGCCAGCTCGTCTTCACCGTCAAACGCTACTACCGCCAGGAGTGGGGTTCCAATTGGCGCGAGTTCTTCACCGTCGACCGCATCAACGGCTTCCTCGGCCACGAACTCAAATACCGCAACCAGAAATTAGTCGGCAACTACCTCCGCGTCGGCTTCGATCCCGACGGCTCCTGGCGCATCTATAAACTCCGCCCGGACTTCCACCCCGCCGACAAGGTGCAGGTGGAAGACGACATCACCGCCTCCGTCGTCGTCCCGCGCAACTCCCTGCCCGACTTCGACACCAAGTACCCCAACCAGAGCGCCAAGCTCGTCACCAACTGCGAGTCGTTCCTCTTCCAGCGCCCCGACGACGCCGTCATCCGCGGCTTCGACGCCCAGGCCGAAGCCGACCTCGCCACCCCCAACACCTTCATCTCCAACTTCGAGCCCATCACCCGCGGCCAAGCCCGCGAACTCGTCGATCACGTTGTCCAATTCGACAAGTACACCCTGCCCATGAAGCGCCTCCTGTTTGACTTCGTCAACAGCAAGGAAGGCAGCTTCATCGTCTCCTCCGCCCACGCCCGCGTCATCGACGGCAAACCGTCGAAGAACCCGCGCTACCTCCAGCAGGTGCCCAACCGTGTGGATCCGCGCGACGCCTATCTCGCCGAAGTCTGCGCCCGCCTCAACCGCACCGTGCCTTCGACCGAGCCCGTCCACTTCCCCGTGAACGCCGTCCTCGCCGGCCGCCGCGGCAATCCCTCCGATCCCAAAATCGGAGTCCCGCCCCTGGCCGTCTACAACCCCATCCACTACCAGGAACTGCCCGAGCTGTTCATGGACTTCATCTGCAGCCTCACCGGCAAATCGCCCTCCACCACGGGCTTCGGCAGTGAAGGCGCGCTCACCAAAGGACCCTTCAACGCCGTCTGGCCGGTCGTCGATCTCAACAACGCCCTCGTCTCCTTCATCCTCACCGAGTACGCCGGCTTCACCACCGCCGCCGGCTATGTCGGCCCCAAATACAAGGTCGACCACGACGTCAGCATGCTCGTGCCCGAGGTCTGGTGCCGCATCCGCGTCGACGAGCGCGATCCGAAATTCCTCATCGACAACGGCTACCTGGAAAAGCTCGAGGACTTCGAGCACGACGGCCGCGTCGTCCTCGCCAGCCGCCTCGGCTACCGCGTCACCTCCCTCTTCGTCGACCGCTTCCTCGGCCGCATCTTCGAGACCCCCGACGCCGTCTTCACCGAGGAGCTCCTGCGCCCCGAAAAACAGGGGCCGGAAGACTTCGCCGCCGGCATCCACGCCATCGTCGAAGCCCAGCAGCGCGTCGCCCTCAACTACTTCGAGGACGGCAGCGTCGACGCCGCCTGCCCTCCGCTCAAGGCCCTCCTCCACGTCCTGGTCCACGGCCACTTCGAAGGCATGACCATCCAGGATCCCCGCCTGCGCGCCCTCTTCACGCGCGAGTCCCTCCTGGCCAGCGATTGGTATCACCAGCGCCTCGCCGTGAAGCAGCAGCGCGACGTCGCCCTCTGGACACGCCATGTCCAGGAGCTCGAAGCCTTCCTGCCCCGCGCCGTCGCCCAGCAGTTCGACGTGGACGCCCGCCTCGCCGAGGCCCGCGTCCAACTGGCCCGCGTCAGCGCCCCCGAATACCTGGAGGAACTCGTGGGCACCATCGGAGCCGACCCCTTCACCCTCCAGATCCCCAACTAACCCTCCGCCCAACCGCAAAACCGCGCCGCACCCCACCCGGGTCCGGCGCGGTTTTGCTTGTCCGGCATGTAAACTTCGCCTCTTCCTATTGCCAGGCCATAGGTCCTGCCGTACCTTTGTATTGGCATCCCATATGGGCAGGAAACCAGCGAAAAGCGAAGTCTGGCAGGGCACCCTGGCCCTCATGATCCTCAGGACCCTGCAGGGCCTGGGCCCACTCCACGGCTACGGCGTGGCCCGCCGCATTGAGCAGACCAGCGGCGACCGCCTGGTGCTCAACTACGGCACCATCTATCCGGCCCTCCTCAAGCTTGAGCAGGAAGGCTACATCGCCTCGGAATGGGGCGTCTCCGAGAACAACCGCAAGGCGAAGTTCTACAAGCTCACCGCCGCCGGCAAACGCCAGGTCGCCCGCGAACAGCGCGAGTGGCAGGAGACCACCGACATCATTGCCCGCTTCTTCGAACCCGGAGGCGAAACTCTGTGAGAGCTCTTCGAGTCCTTCTCCTCCGTCTCGGCAACTTCCTCGGCCAATCCCGGCGTGAGCGCGAATTCCAGGAGGAGCTCGAAGCCCACCTCCAGATGCACATCGACGATAACCTCCGCGCCGGCATGACCGAAGCCGAAGCCCGCCGCGAGGCGCTGCTCAAGCTCGGCGGCGTCGAACCCCTGAAGGAATCCATGCGCGATCGCTGGACCCTCGCCTGGCTCGAGACCTGGGGGCAGGACCTCCGCTACAGCCTCCGCAGCCTGCGCCGCAATCCCGGTTACTCCACCACCGCCGCCCTCTCCATCGCCCTCGGCATCGGTGCCAGCGTCTCCATCTTCACCGTCGCCGATGGCGTGCTCCTCCGGCCGCTGCCCTACCGGGACCCCGCCCGCCTGATGATGATCTGGGAGGCAAACCACAAACATGTCGATTCCACTCAGAACGTGGTGTCGCCCGGCAACTACCTCGACTGGAGAGCCCGCACCCGCACCTTCCAGCAGATCGCCGCCTTCCGCTACCTGAACTCCGTCCTCTCCGACGGCCATCGCGCCGAAGAGCTGAAAAAACAGGCCATGACGGCCAACCTGCTCCCCATGCTCGGAGTCCAGCCCTACCGCGGCCGCTTCTTCACCGAGGAGGAAGACCGCCCAGGCCGCGACACCGTCATCCTCATCAGCCACCGCCTTTGGCAGTCCTGGTTCGGCGGTGACGAGTCCATCCTGGGGCGCAAGGTGATGATCAACTCCACCCCGCGCACCATCATCGGCGTCATGCCCCCCGGCTTCTACTTCCGCAATCGCGAAACGGATCTGTGGGAGCCGTTCGGCATCGATCCGGCCAGAAACTACCGCCAGACCTCCGGCCGCTACATCATGGTCGCCGGCCGCCTCAACCCCGGAGTCACACGCGACCAGGCCCACGCCGAGATGACCGCCATTGCGAGCCAACTGGAGGCCGCCAATCCCGGCTTCAACAAGAACTGGACCGTGAACGTCGAATCCTTACGCGATTCACTCGTGGGCAATACACGCTCCTCCCTGCTCGTGCTGCTCGGCTCCGTCGGCCTGCTCCTGCTCGTCGCCTGCGCAAACGTTGCCAACCTCATGCTGGCGCGCTGCGCGTCGCGCCGCCGGGAAATGGCCGTGCGTGCTTCCATGGGCGCCGGACGCTGGCGAGTCATGCGGCAATTGCTCACGGAAAGCGTTGTCCTGTCGTTAATCGGCGGCGCCTCCGGCATCCTGCTGGCCCGCTGGCTCGTCCTCGGCCTCCTCATCCTTGCCCCCAAAGCGCTCACCGGCATGGCCGATATCCGCATCGACCTGCGCATCATCGTCTTCGCTGTCGGCTTGTCTACACTCAGCGGCCTGCTCTTCGGCTTCGCCCCCGCCTGGACCGCCACCCGTTTCAACCTCTTCGAAGTGATGCGGCAGAGCGGTGGCACAGTCTCGCGGCGCGGATCCCTGCGCGCCTGGCTCGTTGGCGCCGAAGTCGCCCTTTCCGTCATCCTCCTGACAGGTGCCGGACTCCTCTTCCAAAGCCTCACCGGCCTGCAATCCGTCTCCTCCGGCCTCAACCCGGCCAACCTGCTGACGTTTCGCGTCTCACTCCCGGCCGCGAAGTATAAGCCCGAGTACCGGCGCACCCGCTTCTTTACACAGGCGCTCGCCCGCCTCGGTCAACTGCCCGGTGTGCAGTCCGCCAGCGCCGTCAGCTATCTCCCCTTCGACGGCGACGCGGCCGGCACTTACACCGCAATCCAAGGCCGGCCCGCTCCGCGCCCAGGCGAGGAACTGCTCGCCGTCATCCGTACCGTGATGCCCGGCTATTTCCAGACCATGGGCATCCCCGTGCAGCAGGGCCGCGACTTCACGGCCGCCGACAACGAAGAAAAATCGCCCATGCGCTTCATCGTCAATGAGGCGTACGCGAAGAAGTTCCTCGCAGGCACCCCAGCCCTCAGCACCTCCATCAACGCATTGATGGATGCGACAAATCCCTACGGCCAGATCGTGGGCGTCGTCGGAGATGTCAGGGAAGGCGCGCTCGACAAACCGGCCGAGCCCACGATCTACTATCCGCACGCCCGCCTGAACTACCCGGGCATGACCCTCCTGCTGAAGACGCAGTCGGACCCGCGCACCCTCATCGAGCCCGCCCGCCGCATCGTCCAGGAACTCGACCCCGCGCAGCCCATCGCCGAAGCCCGCACCATGGACGAAGTCCTGGGCGAAACCCTCGCGCGCCAGCGCTTCAGCGCGCTGCTGCTGGTGGGCTTCTCGATCCTCTCGCTGCTCCTGGCAGCGGTAGGAGTCTACGGAGTCCTGGCCTACTCCGTCACTGAGCGAACCCGCGAAATCGGCCTCCGCCTCGCCTTGGGCGCGGGCCCGGCCAAGATCACGGCGCAAATCGTAGCCGCCGGTGCCCGCTTCGTTCTAGCCGGAACCCTGGCCGGCATAGCGGGAGCCCTGGCCTTAGCGGGCCTGCTGCAAGGCCTCTTATACGGAGTGGAGCCGCGCGACCCGGCCACCTTCGCGGTGGTCCCGGCGGTCCTGCTCGCGGTAGCGCTCCTGGCGGCCTATCTCCCAGCCCGTCGAGCCGGCCGTCTGGACCCGATGTCAGCCCTACGCATGGACTAACCCGCGCCCCCCACAACGAACCACGACCGTAAGGGAGTCCCAGTATGGCCCCACGTGCCGCCCACGCGCCCGAAGCCGCCCCCACAACCCCAGTCCCGGAGCGCAGCGACGGGCTACGCGGGCGTCTTCAACGGAGTGGTCGCCACCCCGTACTCAGCCCGCAAATAGAGCCGCGAATCTAGATGAGCGGATAGCACCCGAAAGCCTCCACTCAGGCAGGATCGCAACCCTTTGCCGTCGCCTCTTCAACGCCGCGCCGCCATCCAGCGCATCCCTTCATCCCCACCGCCCTAGTACAGCACCCGAGTCCGGATCGTCCCCGGCACCTCATCCAGCAGCTGCTTCAACTGCAGCGTCTCGGCCTTCTCATCCGACTCCACATCGATCACGACGTACCCCATCCGAGGATTCGTCTGCAGATACTGGCCGGCGATATTGATCTCCTGTTTCGAGAACACGGCATTGATTGCCGACAGCACGCCCGGCTGATTCCGGTGAATATGCAGCAACCGGTGCAACCCCGGATGCTCCGGCAGCGCAACCTCCGGAAAATTCACGGCGCTCAGCGTCGACCCGTTGTTGCTGTACTTAATCAGCTTCTCCGCCACTTCGATCCCAATGTTCTCCTGGGCCTCCGCCGTGCTCCCGCCCACATGCGGCGTCAGCAGCACATTATCCAAGCCGCGCAGCGGCGACCGGAACTCTTCGCCCGCCGTCTTCGGCTCTTCCGGAAACACATCGATCGCAGCCCCGCCGATATGGCCGCTTTGCAATGCCACTACAAGCGCATCGATATCCACCACCGTCCCGCGCGCGTTGTTGATCAGCTTCGAGCCCGGCTTCATCGCCGCGATCTGCGCGGCCCCGAACATCCCCATCGTCTGCGGAGTCTCCGGCACATGCAGTGTCACCACATCGGAAGCCTGCAGCAACATCTCAAGCGTGGACACCGGCCGGGCATTCCCCAAAGCCAGCTTCGTCTCGATGTCGTAGTAGAGCACCCGCATGCCCAGCGCCTCGGCCAGCAGGCCCACCTGCGTCCCGATGTGCCCGTATCCGATGATGCCCAACGTCTTCCCGCGGACTTCATTCGAGCCCGTGGCCGTCTTGATCCATTCCCCGCGATGCGCAGCCGCGTTTCGCGAAGGAATGCCCCTCATCAGCAGCACGACCTCCGCCATCACCAGTTCCGCCACGCTGCGCGTATTCGAGAACGGAGCGTTGAACACCGGAATCCCACGCTCCAGCGCGGCTTCCAGGTCCACCTGGTTCGTGCCGATACAGAAGCAGCCGATGCCGGTCAGGCGGGGTGCCTGCTCGATCACCTCGCGCGTAAGCTGAGTAGCCGAGCGGATGCCCACGAAGTAGGCGTCACTCATGGCCGCAGCCAGATCCTGCGGCGCAAGCGACTTGGGGTGCGATTCGATCCACGAGTACCCATCGGCGCGGATGGCGGCCTCGGCGCTGGGGTGCAGGCCCTCCAGCAACAGGATCTTGATTCTGCTCTTGTCCAGGGATGTTTTGCTCATGCGGGCGGTATTTTTAATGATAGCCCGCGAGCTAACTGAGCCGCCCAACGCAATGGTCGAGCCACAGCGGCAACGACCGCAGCAGCCCCTGCATAATCTCCTCCGACCGTCGCTCAAAGAAGCCCGGCTGCCCATACGCTTCCCCGCCGCCGGAGCCCACCAGATCGCTGACTGCCCGCAAGATCAGCACTTTCTGCCCATTCCGCGCGGCCACCCGGGCAATCGCGCCGGACTCCCAATCCGCCGCCACCGCGCCATACTTGGCCCGCAACCGCGCAATATCGGCAACGGCCAGATCCCGATCCGCGGAAACGAGCGTGGACCGCACCACCGGACCGGGGTGCTTCGAGCCCAGCCACCCCAGGTCAATCCGGGTCGTGTAATCCGAGATCGCCTCCTCGGCATCGCCCATCAGCTCGACAATGTCATAGACCACGGTCCGCTCGGCCAGAACGATCTGATCCCGTTCCACGGCCCCCTGCATCCCGCCGCAAGTCCCGAGATTCAGCAGCAACCGGGGCGCCCACCGATCGATGACGTACTGCGCCGACGCCGCCGCGTCGATCTTCCCCCACCCCCCATGCACAAACAGCGGAGCATGAGCCCCCACCCTAGCGGAAAAGAACTCGCCAAAAGGCGATTTCGCAACCGGAGCCTGGGGAAAAAAGCGCCGCACCGGCCCCCACTCCGCGTTAGCGGAAATCAAAACGGCAAACTTCAGCCCACCCCCCGCAGCAGCCGGGGCAGCAGCAGCAGCAGCCGGCAACCCCGCGGTGAAAGTGCGTCGCAACATCTTCTCAGCCTACCCCCGAACCGAACCGCCAACAGCGAATTGAGCCGCGACCGTAAGGGAGCGGGCACCATCCAAAACTCTCCCGCCAACACCAGGCACTACCAGCGCCAACCCGGAATCCCTCCAGCGAGCCCCACCCAACCACCAAGCGAGCCGGGCGAACCCGGACACGCTACCCCCTCTCCACCCGCAACCCTTCCTCCGCAATCTCATACTCATACACCCGCCCGCCGACCCCACCCAGCAACGCCCGCACCTGCCCGGCCGCCTCTTCATCCTTCGCCAGCAGCATCAGGAACCCTCCGCCGCCGGCCCCCGCCAGCTTCGCCCCCGCCAGATACGGCTGCAACTCACCCAGCATCTGATTGATCGGAGCATTCGTCGTATGCGGATCCAACTGCTGGTTCAGCAGCCAGTGCCGTTGCATCAGCTCGCCCAGATACCCCCACTCGCCCTCCCGCAGCGCATACGCCATCTCCACGGCCAGCGTCTTGATACTGTGCAGCACCTGGACCACCGCCACCTCTCGCGCCAGATACCCGCCCACCACCTGCGTGAGCAGCCCCTTCGCAATCCTGCGGATCCCCGTATAATGCAGCACAAACCGCCGCTGAAACTCCTGCTGCCGCTCAGCACTCCACCCCACCGGCTGAACCCGCAACCTCTGCCGCAACCCCGGCCCGGTACTGATCAGCTTTGCGCCGGGAAAAATCCCGCCGGCCTGGTCCTGCCAGCCGCCACCCGTCGTCATCCGCTGCTCCAGCGTCATCACCTGGTCGCTCAACTCCGCATCGCTGGGTGTGTGCCCGGCCAACTCGGCCAACGCGCGCAGCACGGTCGCGGCGAGAATGCTGCTCGTCCCCAACCCCGACCCCATCGGCAAATCAACCGATGTGCGAATCTCCAGACCCAGCCCGTTCCACCCCAGCATCCGCAGCGCTACACGCGGAATCGAAAACGGATCCCCCGGAGCCGGCGGCTGCCGCACCTCATCCACGCTCTGGTACTCGACGAGGGCCCCATCGGCAAAACACCGCACCACGGGCTCATCCAGCACGCGCACCGACGTGCGGATCGGATACCTGCCGTCCAGCGCCAGCGACATGTTCAGCACAGTCCCGCCCCAGTCAAAGCAGAACGGAGGCGTGTCTGACCAGCCGCCGCCCAGATCGATCCGCGGCGGCGCCGCCACCCGCACCTCTCGATACCGCGGCTCGACATCGGTCAACAGCGGAACGCCCCCCGCCGGAGTCGCCGCTTCCACGGCCGACCGCACGCACCGGAACGCCGCCGCATGCGCCTGCCCCGCCTCTTCCGCCAAGCCCGCCTGCCCCAGGAACAGGCTCGCCTGGAAGTGCCGGCTCGCCGCCTCGGTCAGTTTCCCGTCTTCCAGCGACAGCGCATCGGCACACAGCGCGCGGCCCGTCGCGGCCAAAGCGGGAATCCCTGGCGATAGCGCCAGCATGGGCCGGATGTCCGAACCATCGCGCGCCAGCTCCATCGCCGTGCGCCGCCAGCCCGTCTGCATGCGCGCCACCCGCGCCTCGGCCAGCGCGGCGGCATCGGCCCGCTGCTCGCTGGCTTCGAGCGACAGCTTCGCCATCGCCTTCCACCCGACAGCCGAGAACCCCGGCGGATGCAGGCCCATCAGCCACTGCGCGCACGTCCAGGCGGACTCCAGGTCCGAGCAGCCGAACAGCCCCGCATTCCACAAACTCCGAGCCCCCACGGGCACATCAGCCCACACCAGCTCCGTGTCCAGCTCCAGGTCCGCCAGCACCTGCCCCATCGGTCGCCCAAACCAGGTCGCCGACCCATTCGTGATCAGCCGCTCCGGATGATCGGCCACGCCGTAAACCTGAAAGACAACGCACGAAGCCCCGCCCGCACGCGTCACCGGGATCTGGTGGACAATGACGCCTTCAGGGATTTCGATCGCCGAACTCAGCCCGGTCAACCCTCGCAACACCGCACCCTGCGCAGCCCGCACCGGCACATCCAGGTTGCACTCGATCGCCATCGCGCCCGAATCCAGCCGGCACCCGGCGCTGAACACACTGTCCACCACGACACCCGCCGACTCGACACCCGACGCAGCAATCGAACCCGTGCGCCGCTGCCCGGAGTAAACGCCCGCCAGCCCGGCATCCCGCAGCGCCACCCCCTGCAGCGCGCCATCGGAACCGATGTGCTGCAGCCGCCCCGGCACCAGCGAGCAGTGAAATGGCAAACCCTGCAACGCGAGCGCCAGGTGGCGCAACGCGGCCGGAGCGTTGGCTGCCGGAGCCCACTGCCCCGTCAGCGACGTGGTCACGTGCTGGTACAGATCAATGAACGGCCGCTCTCCGCCAATCGCCGTGAGAATACCCTGATCCGCCAGCCAGCGCCCGAAACTGTACCGGACGCCCGCCAACTCGCTCAACCGGGCGCAGGCCGCCGCGTCGAAAGCCAGCAGGCCGGTATCGATCGCGGCTTGTCCGTCCGGCGTAAGTGCGCCGGCCGCCGCCATCTCCGCCCGCGTCGGCTTGCTCAGGAAGGCGTACACCCGCCCGGATTCGTCAATGGAATAGACGCCATGTTCAGCCGCCCGCTCCGCGGGTTGAATGATTGCGGCGCCCCTGATCCCTGGCCGGTCCCACGACAGCGCGCTGTCGTCGAGATCGATCAGCACATCGCCCGCGCACACCACCAGGCCGCTGCGAATTCGTGCCGCCCAGGCCGTCGACGAAGCGAGGATTTCGTCAAACGCGGTGCTCGGTCCGCCCCACGGCGTATGCGCCGGCAGCGGCGCAAACAGGCGTCCCGACAGCGCATACTGCGGCAGCCGGCGTGGGTCGCCTCCGCCCTGGATGATCAGAACCCGCCGCCGGCCCCACCACGATTCCAACGAATCCTTCCACGGCTGCTCCTGCACCAGCGTCGCTTCCGCCAGGATCCGCAGCGCATTCAATGTGGCGCCGCCGCTCCCCAATCGGCTGTCATCCAGATCGGGCGCAGTGAGATACAGCACCCCGGCGGGGAGCCGGCCTTCCATGCGCCGCCGCACGATCTCCTCTGAGTATTTTTCCGCCTGCCGGGCAGAGCCCGCGGTGACCACCACCGCGTCCCACCAGGGATCCTGGGCGGCGGTGGAAGCGATCCGCGCCACATAGCGCGAGCGGGCCGATTGCGCGGCCGCATCCACCTGGTTTGTCTCATCGTGGAGGGGCGAATCAGTAACTGGCATGGAAGGATGAAAAGGCCTCGCCAAACGTCATGTTTGTTGCGGATAGCCGCATACCAAGCCCGCAATTAT